>CAMDLT010000005.1 GCA_945901855.1 Asaia bogorensis
GCGCTCGCAATCGATATGCCGAACCGCTCGGCGGCCGCTCGGCGCGAAAGCCCGCCCGCAACCGCCGCCACAACACGAGACCGCAAATCCTGAGAAAGTGATCGCGCCATCCGTACTGGCCTCCACTCCAGTACAAAGCTTGAATCACAATTCGCGGCAGTTGGGAATCCCCTGCGATTCCTTCAGCTCGGAATTTGCTCTAACTATCCGCACGCCTGCGCCGCCGACCGAGCAATTGCCGGGGTTCTCCGAACTCACCGACGATGACCGCACGACGCTTGAAAACATCCCGGTCATCCCAGACGATGCGCGCAAGGAGATCGGCGGCGTTGTCGCGGGTGTAATCGTCGAAAGCATTCAGTACGATGACGGCCGCACCGACAATCGCGGCACGGAAGCGACTGTGACCGGCAACAACATCGTGGCGAAGGCGTGCGACGAGGCCATTGCAAATTCGCGAATCGCCGACATCATCGACCACACCGGCGGCGCTTCGAAGGGTGGCGCAGGGAAGAGCTACATGACCGAGAAGATGGTCGAGACCCTGGACCGCAATCGGCGTCCTGACTATTCGATGGGCGTGAACAAAGAGCTGGAGGGTGAGTTCCCGTCGGGCCATATCAATACTGTCTCTACCCGTGCCGACGGCACTTTGACGGGCCGCGAGCAGCGCGCCTACGATGCGATAAAGCGTGCCGCCGAAAAGCTGGACCCCGAGCTCGTGCAAACGATTCCAAAATTCAAAGAGGGCGACGACCCTGAGGAATACGCAAAGAAGGCGCGGGCGGCGTGCGACAAAGTCGTCGGCGCATTGGAAAAACTCATTCTCGATTCGAAGCGTCCGTAGAATTGAGGCCGCGTTATGGACTTGAAAGAACTCATGTGGGAAGGCCCCGACCCGATCGTCCCGCCGAATTTGGGGCACGAGGTTAGGTTCGCGTGGTGCCTGGAGGATTGGCGGCAGTTCGAGCTATCGGTGCGCGCCGCATATCCAAACGTCTTCTTCTACGAAAAGTTTCTGCGTTCCGAGCGGTCGGGCGAAATCGAGCCGAAATTGATGCGCATCGAGCGATTGGACCAGTCGCGTCCCGGTCGCGTCATCCAAATGCTGTTTCCCGATCCGGCTTGGGAGCCGAAACTGATTCGAGGGCCGAACCAATATGGCAAGCCCGAATGGGATCTCGATCAGTATTGGTCCCCACGCATTTGGATGGGGCCGCCAACGGCGGGGCCACGCGAAAATTTTGTCGGATGGGAAGGCGCCGAGGATGCAAATTTGCCCGCCTGGCCCGGGCGCTCCATTCAAAGTTCCTACCGCCGCCAGTTCGAAAACGAGGTGACGTGCCAGTCCAAGATTCTAAATCTTGCGCGCAAACGCGGCCGTCGGATGGTCATCGTGTTTTGGAAGTCGTTCGCAGACTACCAGGCCGGAATTGGCAAGGTGCCCGAAAGAATTTTCCCAAAGAACTACTATGTATCCGAAGGCGTCCTTGACTGGTATCGGCGAAGTCCGAAACACATGCTGGGCGTCAATTCCATGGCAGGTCGTGATTGGACGTTTGCCTATCTTCCCCCCGAAGACGTGCCCGATCATTTTTGGGGCGACGTCAAAAAACCTAAATGGGTCCTCGAAGCCATCGAGAAATACCGGCGATAGCCCTGCGCGCAGCGGCGGCCATCGCGGACATGCGGGCTGTTTGGCGCCGGTAACGCCGTGAAACGGAATTTTCGGCGTACCGCCGTGTTTTTGCCATTTTTGAACCTATTTATATCCGTATCGACCGCCTCGGCTTCCTTGGGGCATACTTGGACTAAGTTGCCCGACGGCCGAAACGCCGCTTTCCTTTTTTCTGGATCTCCAAGGAGTTCCCAACGTGATTGTCCGAGCGCTTGCATCCGTAGCCCTGCTGTTCGCTTTGGCCCAACCCGGCACCGTGCAGGCCCAAGCGCCCGCACAGGCCCAAAGCCCCGCGCGCGCCAACACGCTCGCCCCCAACACGTTTGCCGATTTGGCCGAACGCCTTTTGCCGTCGGTCGTGAACATCCAGGTTGTCACGTCGCAAGCCGCCCAAGCGGGACCGCCCGGCGCGGGTCCGCGGCCCCCGGTTCCCGGCAACCCCCAGCAGCGCCGCCCCGAAGCCCAGCCGCAATTTCCGCCGGGCTCGCCGTTCGAAGATTTTTTCAAGGAATTCTTCGACCGTCAGGGGCGCGGCCCCGACCAGCCGCAGCAGCAGCGTCGCGGACAGTCGCTCGGTTCGGGCTTCGTGATCGATCCGGCGGGCTACGTTGTGACCAACAACCACGTCATCGACGGGGCCGAGGAAATCCGCGTCGTGTTCCACGACAACCAAAGCCTGGTCGCCAAGCTGATCGGCAAGGATGCGCGCACCGACCTTGCTTTGCTGAAGGTCGAAAGCCGCACGCCGCTGGCGGCCGTCAAATTCGGCGACAGCGATCGCGCACGCGTGGGCGATTGGGTCGTTGCCATCGGCAATCCCTTCGGACTGGGCGGCAGCGTCACACAGGGGATCATCTCAGCGCGCCAGCGCGACATCAATGCTGGCCCTTACGACGATTTTCTGCAAACCGACGCCTCGATCAATCGCGGCAATTCGGGCGGGCCTTTGTTCAATCTTCAAGGCGACGTGATCGGCATCAATACGGCGATCTATTCGCCGACCGGCGGTTCGGTCGGGATCGGCTTTTCGATTCCGTCGGCCATCGCCAGCAATGTCGTGGCGCAGCTGCGCAAGGACGGACGCGTGCGGCGCGGCTGGCTTGGCGTCAACATCCAGAGCGTCACCGACGAAATCGCCGAGGGCGTCGGCCTTGATCGGGCGCGCGGCGCGCTTGTGGCGCGGGTGCCCGACAACGGCCCTGCGGCGCGCTCGAACATCCGTGCGGGCGACGTGATTTTGAAGTTCGACGGCAAGGACGTGACGGATATGCGTCGCCTGCCGCGTCTGGTCGCCGAAACGCCCGTCGACAAAGCCGTCAAAGTGGAAGTTTGGCGCAATCGCGCGCCCGTCACGCTCGACGTGCGTTTGGGCGAGCTTGAGGACGAGCAGGCGGCCCAAGCGGGGCCGGGCGGCAATCGGCCCCCGCAGCAGGGCCAAGCGCCCGCAGCGCCGCGCAACGAGCTCGACGTATTGGGCATGACGCTCGCCCCCGTTTCGAGCGAGCTGCGCCAGCGCTTTACGCTGCCCGAACGCCAGCGCGGCGTGGTGGTGACGGCCGTGGTCGAAGGGTCGGTCGCGCAGGAACGCGGCATTCGTCCGGGCGACGTGATCGTGGAAGTGGCGCAGACCGAAGTGGCGCAACCCGCGCAAGTGCAGGAGAAAGTGCGCGAGCAGCGCGGCCAGGGCCGCCGCTCGGTGCTGATCATGGTCGAGCGCGCGGGCGAACAGCGTTTTGTCGGCTTGCCCGTCGAACCGCGCGGTTGACGCGCGGGTACGCGTTCAAACGCTGGGCGTCTCGCCCCAGCGTTTGACGAGCCCGCTTTCGATGTCGAACAGATCGAGGGCGCGGCCGACCGTATGGGCCACCAAATCCTCGATCGTTTTGGGGCGTGCATAAAAAGCCGGGACTGGCGGCAGGATGACGGCCCCGATTTCGGCGGCTTGCGTCAATGCGCGCAAATGCCCGACATGCAGCGGGGCCTCGCGCGCGAGCAGCACCACGCGGCGCCTTTCTTTGAGCTGCACGTCGGCCGCGCGCGTGAGCAGCCCGGTCGTGTTGCCGTAGGCAATCTCCGAGACCGAGCGCATCGAGCAGGGCGCCACGACCATGCCGAGCGTCTTGAACGAACCCGACGAGATCGCAGCGCCCAGATCTTCAGCCGAATGCACGACGCTGGCGAGGCTTGCGACGTGTTTGGCGGTGTAGTCCGTTTCGTAGGCGAGCGTCATGGCCGCCGTTTTGGTCATGACGAGATGGGATTCGATCTTCGCGTCGCGCAGCGCTTCGAGCATGCGTACGCCGTAGATCGCCCCCGACGCCCCCGAAATGCCGACAATGAGCCGTTTGGTCATCGAGAACTCCCTTGCAGCGCCACTCGCGTGGCTGTGGACCCGCGCGCGACTCAGCCGACAAATTCGGTGCGCGTATAGCCTTGCAGATACAAAAGCGCCGTCAGATCGCCATGCCGGATATTGAGGCGGGCCTGCGCCGCGACCGCCGGTTTTGCGCGGAATGCGACGCCGAAACCGGCGGCGCCCAACATGGCAAGGTCGTTGGCGCCGTCGCCGACCGTGATCGTCGATTCGAGGGGAGCGCCGATCTCGCCTGCGAGTTTTTCCAGCGTCGCGAGTTTGGCCTCGCGGCCCAGGATCGGTTCGGCAACCGTGCCCGCGAGCTTTGCGTTGGCGATGTCGAGCCGGTTGGCAAAATCCTGCTCGAAACCGAGCCGCTCGCGCACAAGGGCCGTGAAAAACGTAAAACCGCCCGACACAATGGCCGTACGAGCCCCGTTCGCGCGCATCGTGGCGGCAAGCGTTTGGGCCCCCGGCACGATGCGAATGCCGCGCGCGGCGCGGTCGAGCAGATCGACGGGTTTGCCTTCGAGCAGGGCGACGCGCGTGGCAAGCGCTGCGCGGAAATCGAGTTCGCCGTTCATCGCGCGCCTGGTGATCTCGGCGACATGCGCGCCGATGCCCAAAAGCTCGGCCATATCGTCGAGCATTTCGTTCTCGATCAGCGTCGATTCCATGTCGGCAACCAGCAGGCGTTTCTTGCGACCCGCTGCCGGCACCAGATTGGCATCGACGGGCGCTTGGCCGATCGATGCGCGCGCACGTTCCAGAATGCGTGCAGGATCGTCCGGCTTGGGGTAAAGCTCGACCGCAATGCCAGGGGCAAGCACGCGAGTCGGTTGCTGCACGCCAACGGCACTTTCGATCTTGTGCACGTCGATTGCGGGCTGAGCGGGATCGGCGGTAAGGACAAGGACTGGGGCAGGGTTCATGGCGGCGGGATCATGGTGAAGCGCAAGTCGGAAGGCAAGCCGGGCGAAAAGCCAAACGCCGTGATCGTCGGCGGACCGACCGCGTCGGGCAAGTCGGCGGCCGCGATCGCGATGGCGCAAGCGTTCGACGGCGTCGTGATCAACGCGGATTCGATGCAGCTTTATCGCGAGCTCGACGTGCTGACGGCGCGCCCCTCGCGCGCCGACGAAGCCGTTGTGCCGCACAAACTTTATGGCGTTTGGTCGGCCGCTTCGCACGGCACGGTCGGGCGCTGGCGGACAGCGGCGCTGGCCGAAATCGAGGCCGCCAACAAAGCGGGCAAACTTGCGATCGTGTGCGGCGGAACGGGCATGTACCTCAAATCCCTCGTCGAGGGGCTGAGCCACGTGCCGGAAATCCCGCCCGAAATCCGCATCGCCGCGCGGCGCCGCATGGACATGATCGGCGCCCCGGCGTTTTTTGCCGCCCTCAAAAAGCGCGACCCCGCAGCGGGCGCGAGGCTTGGATCGACCGACCGCCAGCGCATGCTGCGCGCTTGGGAGGTGCTCGAGGCGACCGGGCGCACGCTGGCCGATTTTCAGGCCGAAGATCCGCCGTCGCGCGATGTTTGGCCAAGTTTGGTGCTGCTGCCGCCGCGCGATGTGCAGCGCCAGACCGTTGCCGCACGGGCCTTGCGCATGATCGAAGCCGGGGCGGTTACCGAAGTGCGCAACTTGCTGGCGCTCGGCTTGACGGACGATCTGCCCGCCATGCGTGCCTTGGGGGTCCGCGAAATTGCAGGATTTTTGCGCGGCGATTACGATTTAGATCATGGAATCAATCTTATGGCGGCCGCCACGCAGCGTTTTGCCAAGCGTCAGGCAACCTGGTTTCGCGGCCAAATGAAGCATGCGACCTTCCTGACGGCGCAATATTCGGAAAGTTTGATGCCAGAGATTCGCACGTTTATTAAACAAATCGGTTGACGCTCTGCCGGACGGCTTCTATGGTCCGCGCCCTTGAACGGCATTTTTTGAAAGGAAACCCGACAATGTCGACGGCATCCGCTTCCACGCTTCCCCAGGACACCGTGCCCGTTTCGGGCGCGGAGATCGTCCTCAAGGCGCTGGCCGAGCAGGGTGTTGACGTTATTTTCGGCTATCCGGGCGGCGCGGTGCTGCCGATCTACGATGCGCTTTTCCAGCAAAACGCGCTGCGCCATATTCTGGTGCGCGCCGAGGCGGGGGCGGTGCACGCGGCCGAAGGCTATGCGCGCTCGACCGGCAAGGTCGGCGTTGTGCTGGTCACGTCCGGCCCCGGTGCGACCAATGCCGTCACGGGCCTTGTGGACGCGTTGATGGACTCGATCCCGCTCGTGTGCCTCACGGGCCAAGTGCCCACGCATCTGATCGGCAACGACGCGTTCCAAGAGGCCGATACGACCGGCATCACGCGGCCCGCGACGAAGCACAATTATCTGGTCAAAGACGTCAAGAACCTGTCGAAGATCGTGCATGAAGCCTTCCACGTGGCGCGCAGCGGCCGTCCGGGGCCGGTCGTCATCGACCTGCCCAAAGACGTGCTGATGGCGAAAACGCCCTACGTGCCGGCGCCCGAAAAACCACACCCGACCTATGCGCCGCGCACCGAACCCGATCCCAAGGCGATCGCGCAGGCGGTCGACCTCATGCTGGGCGCGCGCCGCCCGATCCTTTACACCGGCGGCGGTATCATCAATTCCGGCCCGCAGGCATCGCAGGCGCTGATCGAGCTCGCCCACCTGACCGGTTTTCCGGTGACAAGCACGCTGATGGGCCTTGGCGCCATGCCGGCGGCCGATCCGTTGTTCCTGGGCATGCTCGGCATGCACGGCACGTACGAAGCGAACCTCACGATGCACGGCTGCGACGTGATGGTGAATTTGGGCGCGCGATTCGACGACCGCGTCACGGGACGCCTCAACGCGTTCGCGCCCAATTCCAAAAAAATCCACGCCGATATCGATCCCTCGTCGATCAACAAAAACGTGCGCGTCGATATCCCGGTCGTGGGCGATGCGGGCAAGATCGTCGCGGCGATGATCGCAGAATGGAAACGCCGCGTGGCCGCCGGGGCCCAGCCGCACAAAAAAGCGCTCGCCGACTGGTGGACGCAGATCGAACAATGGCGCAAGCGCGATTGCCTCGCCTACATCCACACGCCCGAGACGGTGAAGCCGCAATACGCGCTTGAACGCCTGCAGGCGCTAACAGCGCACCGCGACGACGTGTTCATCAGCACGGAAGTGGGCCAGCACCAGATGTGGGCCGCACAATTCATGAAGTTCCAAAAACCCAATCGCTGGATGACGTCGGGCGGGTTGGGGACGATGGGCTACGGCCTTCCCGCCGCCATGGGCGTGCAGATCGCGCATCCCGATGCGCTGTGCATCGACGTGGCGGGCGAGGCCTCGATCCTGATGAACATCCAGGAACTCAGCACCATCGTGCAGTACCGCCTGCCGGTGAAGACGTTCATCTTGAACAACCAGTACATGGGCATGGTGCGCCAGTGGCAGGAATTGCTGCACGGCTCGCGCTATTCGGAGAGCTACATGGACGCGCTGCCCGATTTCGTCAAACTCGCCGAGGCCTTCGGGTGCGTCGGCCTGCGCGCCACGAAAGTTTCCGAGGTCGACGACGTTATCAAAGAAATGATCGCGGTTAAACGCCCGGTTGTGGTGGACATGTGCGTCGACCAGAAAGAAAACTGCTTCCCGATGATCCCGTCGGGCGCTGCGCACAACGAAATGATCCTCGGTCCCAGCGACAAATCGCCCGGAACCGGCGGCGGCAAAGGCGGGACGGGCCCGGTCTCGGAAGAAGGCATGGTGTTGGTCTAGCGACCGGCACTGTTTCCAACGCAAAGACTTCCTCCGACATCGAGCCCAAACCCATGCCCCACAACCCTGCCGCCATCGAGCGCCATACCATTGCCGTGATCGTCGACAACGAACCCGGCGTGCTTGCGCGCGTTATCGGTCTGTTTTCGGGCCGCGGCTACAATATCGAGAGCCTGACGGTCGCCGAAACCGACGCCGACAAACACCGCAGCCGCATCACGGTCGTCACCACCGGCACGCCCATGGTGATCGAGCAGATCAAGGCGCAGCTCGACCGCCTGGTGCCCGTCCACAAGGTCTCCGACCTCACGCAAGAAGGCGCCCACGTGGCGCGCGAGCTGGCGCTCGTGAAAGTCATCTCGAAAGGCAACGAGCGCGTCGAGGCGCTGCGCATTGCCGATATTTTCCGTGCCAAGGCGATCGACAGCACGATCGGTTCGTTCGTGTTCGAGATCACCGGTTCGGGCGACAAGATCGACGCGTTCGTCAATCTGATGGTGCCGCTGGGGCTTGCGGAAGTGAGCCGCACGGGCATCGTTGCGATTGCACGCGGCGAACTGCATATGTAGAACCTCGTACGCGAACAAAAAAACACCAAGGAGAGAGACCGATGCGCGTTTATTACGACCGCGATGCGGATGTGAACCTGATCAAGGGCAAAAAAGTTGCCGTCGTCGGCTACGGCAGCCAGGGCCATGCGCACGCGCTGAACATGCGCGACAGCGGCGTCAAGGACGTGGTCATCGCGCTTCGCGCGGGCTCGCCGTCGGCCGCCAAGGCCGAAGGGGCCGGCTTCAAGGTCATGACGCCTGCCGACGCCGCCAAATGGGCCGACGTCATGATGGTGGTGACGCCCGACGAGCTGCAGGCGAAGCTGTGGAACGACGATCTCAAGGCCAACATGAAAAAGGGCGCGGCCATCGCGTTTGCCCACGGCCTCAACATCCATTTCAGCCTGATCGAACCGCGCCCCGACCTCGACGTGTTCATGATCGCGCCCAAGGGCCCCGGCCACACGGTGCGCTCGGAATACCAAAAGGGCGGCGGCGTGCCGTGCCTTGTGGCCGTGCATCAGAACGCTTCGGGCAACGCGCTCGAAATCGCGCTCTCCTACGCCTCGGCCATCGGCGGCGGGCGTGCAGGCACGATCGAGACGACCTTCAAAGAAGAATGCGAAACCGACCTGTTCGGCGAGCAGGCCGTGCTGTGCGGCGGTCTGTGCGCGCTGATCGTGGCGGGCTACGAAACCCTCACGGAAGCGGGTTACGCGCCCGAGATGGCGTATTTCGAATGCTTGCACGAAGTGAAGCTGATCGTGGACCTGATCTACGAAGGCGGCTTGGCGACGATGCGCTACTCGATTTCGAACACGGCCGAGTACGGCGACTATACGCGCGGCTCGCGCATCGTGACGGACGAGACCAAGAAGGAAATGAAGCGCATTCTCGACGACATCCAATCGGGCCGCTTCGCGCGCGACTGGGTGCTCGAAAATGCCGCCGGCCAGGCGAGCTTCAAGGCGATGCGCCGCAAGCACGCCGCCCACGACATCGAAAAGGTCGGCGAGAAGCTGCGCGCCATGATGCCGTGGATCGCCAAGAACAAGATGGTCGACAAAGCAAAGAACTGACGCTCAACCGAAGAATGTTCGCGACCCTCGGGCTCGTCCCGAGGATCGACGAGACGATCAAACCCCGCCGGAAACGGCGGGGTTTTTTTGTCGTGGGGACACGTTCGCGGCCGCGCCCGCTTGCCTTGGTGCGGATTGCGGCTTTGCGGGGCTGCCCGATTTTGCTCGCCAAGCCGTCAACCCCGAAGTTGTAAAAACTTCAGCTCGCACGGTCGCCGCAAAATTTGCGGTTCGGTCGAGCGATATGTGCCGAAAGCGCCGCATTTTCGTCTTCAGATCGCTACAGTGGCATTCCAGGTCTTGATTTTCGACGCAATGCAATCTAAAAAGGGACTTACAATCGTATTTTAGAAAGCGAACAAATGGCCCGCAAACCGACAAAAGCCCGTTCCACCACGCCCGTCGATCACCATGTCGGCGCGGCTGTTCGTACGCGACGCGTCGAGCTCGGCATGTCGCAGACCGACCTTGCGAACGCTTCCGGGATCACGTTCCAGCAGATTCAAAAATATGAAAACGGGGCGAACCGCGTATCGGCCTCCAGGCTCTGGCAGTTTGCGGCCGTCCTGGGCGTTCCGGTCGATTATTTTTTCGCCGGCCTTGCGACCCACAAACTGACGAAGGCGCAGCTCTCCGCGATCGAAGCCGAGCGCCGCGGACTTCTTGCGCGCGACCAGACGATCGATTCCGACACGCTCAAGCTCGCGCGCCAGGTCGCAAGCTTGAAGGACGAAAAACTCAAACTCCGCCTCAAGACGATGCTCTCGGTTCTGGCCTCGGGCGGGAATCTCGCATAACCGCCGCCCGTCGGTTCGATCGCGACGCGTCGGTTCTTCAGACCCGGCGAGTCTAGTTTGAATCGACGTGAACGCCGTGCGGCCATCGATGCGCGCACGGTTCAAGGCTTGTCGGCTGCGACGGCGCTGGGCGCTTGATCGTCGCCGAGCAACCTTGCAAACTCGGCCATGCTCGAACACTCGACGCATCTTGCTCTGGTTGCCGACGCCGACCGTTGGGGCGTCGCATTTGCATTGCTGCTTGCGGGATTGGCAGGCGGGTTTGTGCATTGTGCCGCCATGTGCGGGCCGTTCGTGATGGCGCAAGCAGTTCAACATCTCGATGCAGCGCCTTTGCGACGTCTCGCGGGCGCCGCGTTGCTGCCTTACCATCTGGGGCGCGCGACAAGTTATGCGGCCTTGGGCGCCGTTCTGGGCGGCGCGGGCGGCGCGATCGGCGATTTGCCCGGCGCCCGCTTTGTCCTGGCGACGGCACTGGCGCTTGCGGCCTTGCTGTTTTGTTTGCAGGCGTTCGGGCGTTTGCCGTCGGGGCTTGGCGGCGGTGCGTGGTTTGCGTCGCGACTGCGTCCGTATCTTGAAGATTCGTCCGGCTTGCGCGGCTATGTTTTGGGCGTCGGTCTGGGGTTCTTGCCGTGCGGATTTCTGTACGGCGCGCTTGCGGCTGCAGCCGGGACGGGCTCGGCCGCAGCGGGCGCGTTGGCGCTGGCGAGTTTTGCGCTTGGCACGGTGCCTGCCCTGCTGCTCGTCGGTTTTGCGGGCGCCATGGCGGCGCGGCGTGCCAAAGCTGCCGTTGGGCGCATCGTGCCGGGCTTGCTGCTGTTCAATGCGGCGGTCTTGCTGTGGCTGGCGTGGCGCGCCGTCGTTCAGGCGTCGGGGTAGGTGACCATATCCTTGTAGCAATGCCAGCTGGCATAGCCGACCAGCGGCATCGTTACCGCGAGCCCGAGGAAAAACGGCACCATGCCGAGCACGCTGAAACCGCAGATCAGCACGGCCCACAGCGTCATCGGCTTGAGATTTTCGCGTACCACCACGAAGGACGTCGCGATCGCGATCCAAACCGGCGTTTGCGGCCGATCGAGCAGCATCGGGATCGATACGGCCGAGATCGCGAACGTTGCCGCTGCCAGCACGAACCCGACGAGGGTGCCGACGATCAAGAACGGCAGCGACTGCGCTGAAAACAGCGTGAGATCCGCCAGATCCTGCAGATTCGTGCGCGGCACGCCGAAGAAGATCGCAAATATCAGGGTGGCCATGCGCGTCCAGAACAGATTCAGCAGCATCAGCACGAGTCCCATATAGGCGATGTGCTCGGGATTGGCGCGAAAGGCCAGCATGGCGGCTGTCAGATCCGCCGGTTCCCCCGCTTCCAGGCGCCGGCTCGTTTCGTAGAGACCGACGGCAAACAAGGGTGCCAACAGCATGAATCCGGCGGCAAGCGGGACCAAAAGATAGATAGAGCCGCTCGCATAGAGCGCCAGCGCGATCGCAAATCCCGCGACGACGAATGTAGCGCCATAGCCGAAACCGACGCGCGGCGCCGCCATCAGATCTTTCCAGCCGCGGCCGATCCACACCCAAGGCTGGTCGAGCCCGACACGTCGAACGAGCGGACTGGCCCCCCGAAAGACCGCAATCGACTCGCCCGGTGCTGCGCGTTCTCCGATCATGCGAACCTCCCTCGATTGGCAGCAAAATTCGTCGAAATCGAGGGGCCGCGCATTGACATGGATCAATGCGGTTGGCCGGGCGAATCGGCATTTTGCGGGTCAGTCGTGCCGTCCGCATAGGAGTGAACCATGTCATCCGCAACCGCCACCCTCGACCACGCAAGCGCTGCCGAGACCAATGAGGTGGCAATGTCCAAATATCACGACGATGTCGTGCGCGCGGGCATGATTGCGACCGTGTTCTGGGGAATCGTCGGATTCCTGATGGGCAACGTGATTGCGTCCCAGCTCGCCTTTCCGGCGATGAATTTGGGGCTTGAGTGGACGAGCTTCGGGCGCCTGCGCCCCGTCCACACCTCGGCGGTGATCTTCGCCTTCGGCGGCAATGCGATGATCGCCGCTTCCTTCTACATCGCCCAGCGTACCTGCCGCGCTCCTTTGTTCTTGGGGGCGGCGGGGGCTTGGTGCGTGTTCTGGGGCTATCAGATTTTCATCGTTCTGGCGGCGTCGGGCTACGTGCTCGGCATTACCTCGGGCAAGGAGTACGCCGAGCCCGAATGGTATGTCGATTTGTGGCTAACGCTTGTGTGGGTGCTCTATCTGGTCGTATTCGCGGGCACGCTCATCAAGCGACGCGAGCCGCACATCTATGTCGCGAACTGGTTTATTCTTGCGTTCATCATCACCGTCGCCATGCTGCATATCGGCAACAACCTGCAGGTGCCGGTGTCGTTTCTGGGCGCCAAGAGCTACACGGTGCCGGGCGGCGTGCAGGATGCGATGATCCAATGGTGGTACGGCCACAATGCCGTCGGCTTCTTCTTGACCGCAGCGTTCCTCGGCATGATGTACTATTTCATCCCGAAGGCCGCCAACCGCCCGGTCTATTCCTACCGGCTGTCGATCGTGCATTTCTGGTCGCTGATCTTCCTCTATATCTGGGCAGGTCCGCACCATCTGCACTACACCTCGCTGCCGGACTGGGCGCAGACGCTCGGCATGACGTTTTCGATCATGCTGTGGATGCCGTCCTGGGGCGGCATGATCAACGGTCTGATGACGCTGTCGGGCGCTTGGGACAAGCTGCGCACCGACACGTCCTTGCGCTTTTCCATTACGGCCGTCGCCTTCTACGGCATGTCGACCTTCGAAGGCCCGATGATGTCGATCAAGGCGGTGAACGCGCTGTCGCACTACACCGACTGGACCGTCGGCCACGTGCATTCGGGCGCCATGGGATGGGTCGGGTTCATCAGCTTTGGCATGCTCTATTGGCTGGTGCCGCAGCTTTGGAACAAGGCGGGCCTCTATTCGCAGCGTATGGCGACGTGGCACTTCTGGATCGCGACGCTCGGCATCGTGCTCTACATCACGGCAATGTGGGTGTCGGGCATCATGCAGGGCCTGATGTGGCGTGCGTACGACGAATACGGCTTCTTGCAGTATTCGTTCGTCGAATCGGTCGCAGCGATGCACCCGTTCTATGTGATCCGGTTGCTGGGCGGACTGCTCTATCTTGCGGGCGCCGTGATCATGGCCGTCAATCTTTGGAAAACCGTCACGTCCGCCGCACCCGCGCGCGCGGCCGCCGTCGCAGCCTGAGCCGAGGATACGAACATGGCTTTTAGTCACGCAATTTTCGAAAAAAACGTCGTTCTGCTGGCCGTCGCAACCCTCGTTACGGTGGCGATCGGCGGACTGGTGCAGATTGTGCCGCTGTTTACCATCGAGCAGACGATCGAACGGGTCGAGGGGCTTCGCCCCTACGCACCGCTCGAACTTGCCGGGCGCAACATCTATGTGCGCGAGGGCTGCTACAACTGCCACAGCCAGCAGGTCCGCCCGTTCCGCGACGAGATCGAGCGCTACGGCCATTACAGCCTTGCCGCCGAATCGATGTTCGACCATCCGTTCCAATGGGGCTCGAAGCGCAACGGTCCCGATCTCGCGCGCGTGGGGGGCAAATACTCGGATGCGTGGCACGCCGCGCACATGATCAATCCGCGCGCCGTGGTGCCCGAATCGATCATGCCGGGCTACGCATTCATGGCGACGCGTCCGCTCGACTATGCCGACATCCAGGCGCATCTCAAGACGCTGAAGCTGATCGGCGTGCCCTATTCGGACGAAATGGTGGCCAACGCCAAGGCCGATCTCGAAGCGCAGAAGAATCCCGACGCCGACACGGCTGGGCTGATGAAGCGCTATCCCAAGGCCGTGGTTTCGGCCTTCGCGGGCGAACCCGAAAAGATCACGGAACTCGACGCGATCATCGCGTACCTGCAGATGCTTGGCACGCTCGTCGATTTCCGCAACGTCAAACCCGAACAGCTGCGCCAGTAGCCGCACGCCGCAGGAGAGCGCCATGGATGCTAGCCAACTGATGCCGTTGCTGGGAACGATCGCGACGGTCTGGTTCTTCGTTTTCTTCGTGGGAATGCTGGCGTGGGTTTTTTGGCCCTCGCACAAAGCGCGCATGGACGACCAGGCGCGCATCCCGCTGCGCAACGACCGACTCTAGGGGAAGCCCCGCCATGCCGACAAAAATCGAAAAAGACGCCGTCACGGGCACCGATACGACCGGCCACGAGTGGGACGGCATCAAGGAGCTCAATACGCCGCTGCCTAAATGGTGGCTCTACACGTTCTACGCGACGATCGTGTGGGCGCTCGGCTATTTCGTGCTGTATCCGGCGTGGCCGAGCCTCTCGGGCCACACGCCCGGCATTCTGGGCTGGACGATGCGCGGCGAAATTGCCGAACAGCTCGTGCAGGCCAACGCGGCGCAAGCGCCGTTTGTGAACCGCATCGCCGCCGCCTCGCTCGAAGACATTTCGAAGTCGACCGATCTGCGCAATTTCGCGATGGCCGGCGGGCGTTCGGTCTTCGCGGAAAACTGCGCGCCGTGCCATGGATCGGGCGGTGCCGGCAGCAAGGGCTTTCCCAACCTCGTCGACGACAATTGGATCTGGGGCGGCAAGCTCGACGACATCCACACGACGATCCAGCACGGCATTCGCAATGCGAATCCGGAATCGCGCATCTCGCAGATGCCGCGCTTCGGCACCGACGAAATTCTCACGCGGGCCCAGATCGACGATGTGGCGGAATACGTGCTGTCGCTGTCCAAGCGCGCGCGCGATGCCGCGGCCGCCAAACGCGGCGAGGCGGTCTTCGCCGAAAACTGCGTTGCCTGCCATCAGGAGGGCGGCGTCGGCAATCCCGAAATGGGCGCGCCGAACCTTGCGGCGAACATTTGGCTCTATGGCGGCGACAAAGCGACGCTCGTCGAAACGATCCGCTATTCGCGCCAGGGCGCCATGCCCGCTTGGAGCGAGCGTCTGGATGCGGCGCGCATCAAGATGCTGACGGTATATGTCCATGCGCTGGGCGGCGGCGAATGACGTGCCCGACGATCTGAATATCCACGACGCGGTTTCGACCAAGACGCTCAAGGCGGCGGCGCCGCTCTATACAAGCCGCATCAAGGTCCACCCCAAAGACGTCCAGGGTCGCTATCGCACGATCAAATGGGCGATTCTGGGTTTGTGCCTTGCGGTCTACTATCTGGCGCCTTGGCTGCGCTGGGATCGCGGCGCGTATGCGCCCGATCAGGCCATCCTGATCGATCTGCCGGGCCGCAAAGCCTATTTCTTCTTTCTCGAGATCTGGCCGCAGGAAGTTTATTTCCTGACCGGATTGCTGGTGTTGGCTGCGATCGGCCTGTTTCTGGCGACGTCGTTGTTCGGGCGCGTATGGTGCGGCTATGCCTGCCCGCAAACCGTGTGGACCGACCTGTTCATGCTGGTCGAACGCTGGATCGAGGGGGATCGCAACGCGCGCATGCGCTTGGACCAGGCACCCGCTTCGGCCGGCAAATTCGCCAAACGCACGGCCAAGCATGTCGCGTGGTTGCTGATCGCGTTTGCCACGGGCGGGGCTTGGATTCTTTATTTTGGCGACGCGCCCACGCTGGTGGGCGAGATTTTCACCGGCCGCGCGTCGTTGAACGACTATTTCTTCATCGGCCTTTTTGCCGCCACGACCTACACCCTGGCGGGCCACGCGCGCGAGCAGGTCTGTACCTATATGTGCCCGTGGCCGCGAATCCAGGGCGCCATGCTCGACGACCAATCCTATGTGGTCACGTACGAAGATTGGCGCGGCGAGCCGCGCGGCAAACTCGCGAAGACAGCCGCAGGCATCGATCCGTGGCTCGGTCGCGGCGACTGCGTCGACTGCAACGCGTGCGTCGCAACCTGTCCGACCGGCATCGACATTCGCGACGGCCAGCAGCTTGAATGTATCGGCTGCGGCCTGTGCATCGACGCGTGCGACGCGGTGATGGACAAGGTCGGTCGTCCGCGCGGTTTGATCCGTTTCGATACGCTCGACAACCAGCGTATGCGCGCGGCGGGGAAACCGGCAGTGCATAAATTCGTGCGGCCGCGCACGATCCTTTATGCGAGCGTGTTGGCCGCCGTCGGCGGAATTATGCTAACGGCCTTGCTGATGCGCAGCACGGTCGAGCTTGGCGTGCAGCGCGATCGCAATCCCAATTTCGTGCGCCTGGTCGACGGCGGCGTTCGCAATGCCTACACGATCCATGTACTCAACAAAACGCACGAGCCGCGCGACTATACGCTGTCGGTCGAGGGGCTTGCGGGCGCCCGCATTTCGGCCGTGGGCGACGAGCGCGCTGCCGACCGTGTCGCGCTGTCGGCAAAACCCGATGCCGTCGCCAGTGCACGCGTGTTCGTAACGCTTCCCGCAGGGTTCGCCGCCGCGCGCGAATCCACGTCCATCGAATTCGTGCTGCGCCAGTCCGGCGGTCCCGACCGGGCCGAGCGCAGCGCCGTTTTCGTCGCCCCCCACGACGAAAGATCAAGGAGCCGTCCATGACCGCCGATAGCGCCGCCGCGATCGGGTTCCGCAATCAGTATCTTCGGCTCGTCTTTCCAAGCGTGCAGCGCGATCGCAATCCCAATTTCGTGCGCCTGGTCGACGGCGGAATTCGCAACGCCTACACGATCCACGTGCTCAACAAAGCGCACGAGCCGCGCGACTATACGCTGGCCGTCGAGGGGCTTGCCGGCGCCCGCATTTCGAGCGTGGGCGACGAGCGCGCTGCCGACCGTGTCGCGCTGTCGGCAAAACCCGATGCCGTCGCCAGTGCACGCGTGTTCGTAACGCTTCCCGCAGGGTTCGCCGCCGCGCGCGAATCCACGCCGATCGAATTCGTGCTGCGCCAGTTCGGCGCTCCCGACCGGGCCGAGCGCAGCGCCGTTTTTGTTGCCCCCCACGACGAGAGATCAAGGAGACGTCCATGACCGCCGACAGCGCCGCCGCGATCGCGTTCCGCAACCGCTATCTTTGGCTTGTCTTTCCCATGATGTTTGCGGTCGTGCTGACCGCAAATATCGTGCTCGTCTATTTTGCGCTGGCGAGCTGGCCGGGTCTCGCGTTCGAAAATCCGTCCGAACGCGGACGGAAGTTCAATCAAGTTTTGCAGGCGGAAGAAAAAGAAAGCGGCCTCGGCTGGCAGCTTTCGGTACGCCACGTCGGCGACAGCATCGTCGTCGCGCTCAGCGATGCGTCCGGCGCGCCGCTGACCGATGCGACGTTGTCGGCGACGCTCGCGCGTCCATTGGGGCAAATTGCGGACCGACCGCTCGACCTGCGCGCCGAGGCGCCTGGGATCTACCGAGCGCAGATCGTGCTTGGCGCACCGGGGCAGTGGGAAGTGCGCATCGCCGCCGTGCGCGGCGCCGATCGCTGGCACAACGCAATTCGTTTTTTGGCGAACTGAGGGACGAGGCCATGGCACCGCTCGATGGAAGCCTGCCGCTCGATGCCGGAGCTCTTTGTCGCCATTGCGGCACGCCGGTCGTGGACAGCCGCGCACGTTTTTGCTGTGCAGGCTGCGAGGCGGCTTACAGCGTCGTCAAGGGGCTCGGGCTCGACGCATTCTATGCGCGGCGCGTTCAGGCCGGCACGGCCAAGACGCTGCGCCCCGAGGCCGCCCCCGATTTCGACTTTGCCGCCCGCACCACGATCGGCGACGACGGCGTTGCGGTGCTGCATTTGATGGTCGACGGGCTCTCGTGCGCAGCCTGCGTGTGGCTGATCGAAAGCGTCTATGCGCGCGAGCCGGATGTCGCCGATGCGCGCGTCAATCTTTCGACCGGCCGATTTGCGCTCAAATGGCGCGGCGATGCCGCGCGCGCGACCGCGCTTGTCGCCCTCGTCGCGAAGCTCGGATTCCGGCTCGTGCCGTACGACCCTGCGTGCTTGGGCACGGCGCAGGATGCGGAAGAAATGCGCCTGCTGAAGGCGCTGGGCGTCGCGGGGTTTGCGGCGGGCAACGTCATGATGCTGTCGGTCGCGGTATGGGCTGGCGTTGATATGGGGCCTGCGACAAAAGATCTGCTGCATTGGGTTTCGGCCCTCATCGGCTTGCCTTGCATCTTCTATGCGGGGCTGCCCTTCTATCGCTCGGCGTGGCAAGCGTTGCGCGGCGGGCGGCTCAATATGGACGTGCCGATCGCCGTGGGCGTTACGATGACGGCGGCGATGAGCGTATCGGAAACGCTGCGCAGCGGTCCTTACGCCTATTTCGACGCCGCGTTGACGCTGCTGTTTTTCCTGCTCGCAGGCCGCTATCTCGACCAGCGCGCGCGCGGCAAGGTGCGCGCGTCGGCGGCGCACCTGCTTGCGCTTGGCCAACGCCCCGTGACGCTTCTGGGCGCGGACGGCGCGCTGCGCGCGGTCGCGGCCGACAGCGTGCGCGCGGGCGACGTCGTGTTCGTCGCGTCGGGCGAACGCGTTGGCATCGACGGAACGGTGGCCGAAGGGCGCTCGTTGGTCGATGCCGCCCTTGTGACCGGCGAAGCGATCCCGCAAGACGTGGCGCCCGGCGCCAAGGTCTATGCGGGCATGGTCAATCTCGGTTCGGCGCTGAAGATCCGCACCGATGCGACCGGCGAAGGCACGCTGCTCGCCGAAATCGTGCGCCTCGTCGAAGCGGCCGAGCGCAGCCGCGGCCGGTTCGTGGCGATCGCCGAGCGCGTGACGCGCGCCTACGCCCCGGTCGTGCATGTGACCGCACTCGCGACGTTCCTTGGCTGGCATTTCTGGCTGGGTGCCGATTGGCAGGTCGCGCTGCTCTATGCGGTCGCGACGCTCATCGTTACCTGCCCGTGCGCGCTGGGGCTTGCGGTGCCTGCCGTGCAGACGGTCGCCTCCGGGCGTCTGCTTGCCAGCCGCGTGCTGCTCAAGAACGCGACCGCGCTCGAACGCTTGGCCCAGATCGACATGGTCGTGTTCGACAAGACCGGCACCTTGACGCAAGGCCGCCCGACGTTGCGCGCCGATTCTTCGCGGGCCGATGGGGATCTGCGCTTGGCGGCCTCGCTTGCTGCGGCCTCGCGCCATCCTTTGGCGCGCGCTTTGTGCCGGGCGTGTCCCGACCAGCCCGTTTTGCCGGACGTGATCGAACATGCCGGGCTTGGGCTTGCGTGCGGCGATTTGCGGCTCGGCAGCCGCGCGTTTTGCGGCGTGGATGCAAACGCAGGCCCTGCCGACGGTCCGGAAATGTGGCTGCGCACCGGCGATGGCCGCACCCAGCGTTTTGCCTTCGACGACAGCGTGCGCGCGGATGCCGCCGTTGCGATCGCGGCGCTGCACAAGCGCGGCTACAAGTTGGCACTGCTGTCAGGCGACCGGGCGGAGACGGTGGCGGGCGTTGCCGAGAGCCTGGGAATCGACGAATGGCATGCGGGCGTCGATCCCACGCAAAAGGCTGCGCGTCTTGCTGCCTACACCGCCAGCGGACGGCGCGTGCTGATGGTCGGCGACGGTCTCAACGACGCGCCTGCACTTGCGGCCGCCCACGCCTCCTTGTCGCCGGCCAGCGGCGCAGACATCGCCCAGATCGCCGCCGACGCCGTGTTCCAGGGCGACAAGCTTGCTCCGGTCGTCGAATTGCTTGATACCGCGCGCGCGGCGCGCCGCCTAGTCGGCCAAAATATCGCGTTTTCGATTTTCTACAATGCGGTTGCCGTCCCGCTGGCGATGCTTGGGATGGTCACGCCGCCGATCGCGGCCGCCCTGATGTCCAGCTCGTCGATCGTCGTCGTGCTGAACGCGCTGCGCTTGGCCCGGCAAAAAGGAGCGCGCTGATGGAAGCTTTGCTGATCTTGATTCCGGTGTCGCTGCTGCTTGCAGGTGCGGGTCTGGCGGCGTTTTTGTGGTCGCTGCGCAGCGCCCAATACGAGGATCTGGAAGGGGCCGCGAATCGTATCCTGTTTGCCGACGACAAGCCCCTGCCCGAACGCCGCCGCAAGGCGGTCCCGAAAAGCGAACCGGACGTGCCCGCTACCGAAGCGCGTTGACGTCGCGAGGGCGCGCGCCCTTGGCGGGCGCGGCGATACCCGGCAAGCGCACGTCGCGATAAAGCTGCGCCAGTTTGGCGCGGAAATCCGGCTCCGTCTTCCAGCGCGCGCCGGCAATCGGCTCGCCGCCGGCCAGCATCGTGTCGCTGGCCTGGCGCGACAGATTCATGCAAAAGCGCACGCGGTCGCGGCGCAATCTTCCAACCTCGGCCGGAACCGATGCAAGCGGCTGCCCGGCTTCGAGCGCTTGCAGGATCGCGAGCCCCGTGACGCATGCGTCCTCCACGGCCTGCGTGGCGCCTTGGCCGAGCGTCGGCACCATGGGATGCGCCGCATCGCCCAAGGCCAGCACGCGGCCCGAGGGATGCTCGAACACCATCGGGCCCTCTTGCAGCCGCGCCCAATGCAAGCGTTCGACGTTGCGCGCCATGTTGTCGACGAGAAATGCCGCAGCCGACGATAGCGCCCCCTCGCGCGGCGCGTAGAGCTTGCGCAGATACGCGGCCGTTTTCATCTCGTCGTGCAGCGGCGCGCCCGGCGGCAGCGGGCACGAGCCCGCGCAATAGACAGCACCGCCCGGCACGCGAAACGCGAGCAGCCGGTTGGGACCGCTGAACCATTGGCCGTAATCGTCGATCGGGCAGGGCAGGTCTTCGGGCGCCGCGCACAAGGTGCGGAACAACGCCGCACCGACAAAGCGCTGCTTCGCGGCGCCGAACAGCGCGTCGCGCAAGGCCGAGTAGCGGCCTTCGGCAACTACCAAAAGATCGGCCGTGTCGTACGTTTGGGTGTGGGGATCGGCGGTTTTCGCGATTGTCAGAGCCACCTTGGACGGCCCCACTTCGGCATGGGCTACGATCTCGCCGTACCGGATGCTGTCTTTTGCCGCCGCGCGCAGCACGCGATAGAGATCCGACCAGCGAATGCGAATGCCCGTATTGTCGGCGACGTCGGCAAGGTCCAGATCCATCAGCGGCGATCCGTCGGTCAGCGCCACGGTCCAGCGCCGCCACGCGAAGCTTGCGGCGCGCACCGCGCGTTCCAGCGACGGGCTTGCCAATGCGAGCGCCTTGAGCGCGTTGGGTCCGACATTGAGCCCCGTTCCCGCTTCGCTATGGTCGTCCGGCCCCACGCGCTCGTAGGTCACAATTTCAAGGCCGGGACGGTCTTGCAGCAAATGCGCGAGGATCGCGCCTGCAACGCCCGCTCCGACGATTGCAATTTTTGGCATCGATGTTTGTCCTAGCTCGTGTTGCGCATGTTTGTCGCGATCGTCTTCCTGGGCGCGCACGGTATTGCCCGCCAACCCGCCCAAAAGTTCGACGTATGCGCGCTTGATCCGCTCGCATCGATGCAAGACCCGTGCTGCAAACGCGGCGGTCGCATAAAACGATACCGCGCAAGCGTCATGCGTCTCGGCTATTCGCAAACCGCCGCGGCGCTGGTACACTTGATCGCAGGGGGAAGCGTCCGGTGATCGATATCGTCTTCATGTGCTTTTTGGTCGTGCATGTCGCGACGGGTGCAACAGGCCTCGTCACGTTCTGGGTGCCGGTTGTGGGTCGCAAGGGGGCGGCCAATCATCGGCGTTGGGGACGGATTTTTTACAACTGCCTGCTCGTTACGGCCGCGATGGCCGTGGGCATGAGCATTTGTTCGCTTCTCGATCCGCTCGGCACGCATCCCAAGCTCGACGATGCCGAACTGGTGCGTGGGCTGTTCGGGTGGATGATGCTCTATCTGGCGATCCTGACGGTCAGCTTGTGCTGGCACGGGCTGCTCGTGCTGCGCAACAAAGCGAACCACGCGGCCAATCGCGAATGGCCCAACGTGGCGCTCCAGTTGGTCGTGATCGTTGCGGCCCTCAATTGCGCCTATCAAGGCTGGCGCATCGACCAGGTTCTGATGATGGGCATTTCGCTGGTCGGCATCGCATCGGGTGCAACCAACCTCTATTTCGCTTTCAAAGCCAACCCCAGCCGCAGCGACTATCTCAAAGAGCACGTCAAGGCGCTGGTCGGTGCGGGCATCTCCGTCTACACGGCGTTCTTGGCGTTTGGCGCCGTGCGCCTTATGCCGCATAACGCCTTTAGCCCAACTTTGTGGGCGATCCCGCTGGTTACGGGCATTGCGATGATCGTCTACCACCAGTTCCAGATCGACCGCAAAGCCAAGCGCCTGCGCGTCAACGCCGCCGCACTCGCACCATGATTTCTTTGGCCGGGCGCGTGGTGAGGCGCGCCACCGGCCGCACCTTGCTCGGTTCCAGCGCCTCGAAATCGTAGCGCCGCACGAGGCGCGCCAGAATAAGACAGCTTTCGAACGTCGCGAACGCGGCGCCCACGCAAATGCGCTGGCCGAGCCCGAACGGCATGTAGGTGCCGGGCACGAGCTGCGCTTCATTTTCGGGCGTAAACCGGTCGGGGTCGAAACGGTCGGCATTGGGCCAATAGATCGCGTTGCGGTGCGTCGCCCACGGCGCCAGCATCACCATGGCGCCGCGCTTAATGCGATGTCCGCCGATCGTCGTGTCGGCGGTCGCCACGCGCGGGATGAAGGTGATCGGCGGATAGAGCCGCAGCGTCTCGCGAAACACGTTGCGCACGAACACCAGCCGCTTGGCGTGTTCGAATTCGACCGGCCCGTCGCCGACCGTGCGCTCGATTTCCGCACGCATGCGGTCGGCGATTTCCGGGCGCATCGACAGGATGAAAAAGACCCAGGTCAACGCGCTTGCGGTCGTCTCGTGCCCGGCGAGGAAAAACACGCCGATCTGGTCGATCAATTCCTCGCGCGTGAATTTGAGGCCCGTGACCGGGTCTTGCGCCGCAATCACGGCGCCCGCGATATCGTCGATCTGCGGCGCGCCCGCGCCCAGGCGCGGATCGATCAGGTCGCCGATATGCTTGCGGATCTGCGCGCAAGCCGCGAGCACGGCGGCCGGCTGTTCGACCTGTTCGAACGGCCGGCCGAAAATCAGCCGCCGGATTTCGACGTTTGCGACGCTGCGCTCGAAAATCAAAAAATTGTCGAACACCTCGCGCGCGGTGTGCGAGGCCAGCGATTTGGAAAAAATCGTCCGGCACACGATATCGGCGGTGAGGTGGCTCATCGCGGCGTCGAGCGACAGGCGGCCCCCCTCGGTCGCCAGCGCGTCGAGATGCGCTTCGTAGTCGTCGACGGCGGCCACCATCACGTCGAACGCCCGGTTGATGCGCATGTGCGAAAACGCCGGATCGATCATGCGGCGCTGGCGGCGCCAGATCTCGCCGCTTGAGACGAACATCGAATTGCCGACCAGCGGCTCAAGCGCGCCGACCATCAGATCGTTTTTGGGAAAAATGCCGTCGGCATCGGCAAACACCTCGCCCGATGCGGACGGATCGTTGACCAGCAAAATGGAGCGGCGCGAGAAGCCGAGCGGCGTGATCGGCTTGCGATAAGCGTCGGCCGGCAGCAGGCTCAGCAGATCCTGCTGGCCGCTGGCGATCGTGCGCAGCAGCGAGGCGATCGGCGACATCGGCGTCGGTGCCGGCGGCCGATACAGCGAATCGCTTTGGTTGGTTGCCTCTCGGTTCATGGCAACGAGCCTATGCGTTCGATTCCCAATCGGGCAAGAGCGGTGTAGGCCATTGACCGTGCGCGCGCGGCGGCTAAGGTGGGCACGGGGAAGTTCAGGGGAGGGGACATGGCGTTGGCGTTTCCATTTTCGGCGATCGTCGGGCAAGACGAGCTCAAGCTTGCTTTGACGATCGCGGCGATCGATCCGGGGATCGGGGGATTGCTGGTATTCGGCGATCGCGGCACCGGCAAGTCGACGGCCGTGCGCGCGCTTGCGGCATTGTTGCCAAAAATGCGCGCGGTCGACGGCTGTCCCTATTCGTGCGATCCCGACGGCGATCTGTCGGGCTGCCCGCACTGCGCGACGCTCAAGTCGGGCACGCCGCGCGCCCATGCGATCCCGGTCCCGGTCGTCGATCTGCCGCTTGGCGCCACCGAAGACCGCGTGGTCGGCGCGCTCGATCTGGAGCGCGCATTGACGCGCGGCGAAAAAGCGTTCGAGCCGGGCTTGCTGGCGCGCGCCAATCGCGGGTTTCTCTATATCGACGAGGTCAATCTGCTCGAGGACCATTTGGTCGATTTGCTGATCGACGTCGCGGCATCGGGTGAAAATGTGGTCGAGCGCGAGGGGCTCAGCGTGCGCCATCCGGCGCGGTTCTCGCTCGTGGGCAGCGGCAACCCCGAGGAAGGGGAACTGCGCCCGCAGCTGCTCGACCGCTTCGGCCTGTCGATCGACGTGCGCACGCCGACCGATCTTGCGCTGCGCGTCGAGGTCGTCAAACGGCGCGATCAGTTCGAGCGCGACCGGGCGGGCTTCGTTGAAAAATGGAAAGCTGCCGACGCCAAATTGCGCGCGCGCATCGTCGCCGCGCGCAAGCGCCTTGGCGACGTCGAAGCAAGCGACGCGGCACTGACGCGGGTCGCCGAACTTTGCATGAAGCTCGGCACCGACGGCTTGCGCGGCGAAATCACGCTGGTGCGCGCAGCGCGCGCTCTGGCAGCGCTCGACGGCGATGCGGGCCTTGCCGACACGCATATCCGACGGCTGGCTCCCTCGGCGTTGCGCCATCGTCTGCGGCGCAATCCGCTCGACGATACGGGCTCGGGCGTGCGCGTCGAACGCGCGCTTGGCGAATTGTTCGGCGCGTGAGCGAAACGCCGCTTTCGCAGTGGGATCGCGCCGTGCTGGCGGCCCAGTTGCTGGCGGTCGATCCGGGCGG
This sequence comes from Asaia bogorensis, assembly GCA_945901855.1. Lineage (GTDB taxonomy): Bacteria > Pseudomonadota > Alphaproteobacteria > CACIAM-22H2 > CACIAM-22H2 > Tagaea. Next base: position 25,099 of record CAMDLT010000005.1, read on the forward strand.
GCTTGGCGGGGTGCATGTGCGCGCGCCCGCGGGCTTTGCGCGCGACGCGTGGCTCGAGATTGTGCGCGCCTTGCTGCCGGGCGATGCGCCGATGCGCCGCGTGCCGTTGCAGATCGGCGACGACCGTTTGCTTGGCGGGCTCGATCTGCCTGCAACGCTCAAGGCCGGACGACCGGTGGCCGAGCGCGGCTTGCTGGCCGAAGCCGACGGCGGCGTCGTATTGCTGGCGATGGCGGAACGCCTGGGGGCCGAGGCGGCGGCACGCATCGTCGGCGTGCTCGATCGCGGCGAGGTCGCTGTCGCCCGCGACGGGGTTTCGATTGTCAGCCCTGCGCGCGTGGCGGCGATCGCGCTCGACGAAGCCATCGACGACGACGAAGCCGCGCCTGCGGCCTTGTGCGAGCGGCTGGCGTTCCGGGTCGAACTTGGCGGCGTGCGGCGCGCCGAAATCGCCGGAGCATTGCCATCGAACGCGGATATCGCAGCGGCGCGCGCCGCAGTCGGGTCGATTGCGGTCGGCGACGACGCGATCGAGGCGATCTGCGCGACGGCGTTGGCGTTGGGCATCGGTTCGGCGCGGGCCGAACTGATGGCCTTGCGCGCGGCGCGCGCGTCCGCCGCTTTGTTCGGCCGTGCCAAGATCGAGCTCGACGATATTGCATTGGCCGGGCGCTTGGTGTTGGCGCATCGCGCCACGCGGCTTCCGGCCCCGGACGAACCCGATACGGCCGAAGCGCCGCCGCCGCCCGACCCGCGCGAGGACGCGCCGGGCGAATCCGAGCAGCTTGCCGAAGACCAGCCGCTCGAAGACGCGGTGCTCGAAGCAGTCGCCGCCTCGATCCCGGCAGGGTTGCTGGCCCAATTGAAAGTGGCCGCAGCTTTGGGCGGGCGCAGCGTATCGAGCGGCAAGTCCGGCGCTTTGCAGAAATCGGGCAAACGCGGCCGGCCGGCCGGGGTTTTTAGAGGGCTGCCCGGCACGCGCAATGCCCGCCTCAATCTGGTCGCGACGTTGCGTGCGGCCGCACCCTGGCAAACCATTCGCGCGAAAGCGCGCCCGCAAGGTCCGCGCATTCGCGTCGTCGCCGACGATTTCCGCGTCACGCGGTTCAAACAGCGCCAAGAAACGACGACGATCTTTGCCATCGACGCGTCGGGCTCGGCCGCTTTGCATCGCTTGGCCGAAACCAAAGGTGCCGTCGAATTGCTGCTGGCCGATTGCTATGTGCGGCGCGACCGCGTGTCGGTGCTGGCGTTTCGCGGCGGCAAGGCGGAAATCGTGCTGCCGCCCACGCGCTCGCTGGTGCGTGCCAAGCGCGCGCTGGCGGGATTGCCGGGCGGTGGGGGCACGCCCCTGGCAACGGGGCTGGATGCGGCGCTTGCCTTGGCCGAAGCCACGCGCCGCCAAGGCGGAACGCCCACGCTCGTTTTGCTGACCGACGGGCGCGCCAATGTCACGCGTGGGGGGCTGGGCGGGCGTGTTCAGGCCGAAGCGGATGCGCGCGATGCCGCGCGGCGCATCCGTGCGGCGGGCCTGCGCGTGTTGCTGGTCGATACGGGCCCGCGTCCCACGCCGCTTGCAAAGTCGCTGGGCGACGACATGGGGGCGGTCTATCTCGCGTTGCCGCAGGCCAATGCGGCCACGCTCAACCGGCTTGTCCGCAGCTCGTTCGCCTAGACACCCCACGCGTTGGCGTAGCGCAAGATCGCCGCCGCATTCGTGGCAGGATCCTCTTCGTGCGCAAGATGGCCGAGCCCCGCTTGCGTTTCGATTGTCGCGTGGGGCAGCAAAAGTTTGACGCGCTGGGCGTCGTGCGGCGGGATCGTGCGGTCGTTGGCGCCGACCACAAGCGCCAGCGCCGTGCGAAGCTTGGGCAAGTCGCGCACGAACGCATCCAAATTCCAGTTGGCCATCATGCCGATCGTGCCTTCGACATGGCGCGCACTGGCCATCAGGCGACGGTAAAGCTCGATGCCGACGGGATCGAGACGCGATCCGGTCTCCGCCATCAGCCGCTCGATCGCCGCGCGATCCTTGGCGCGCCACGCAACGAGCGAGGGCACCATCGGCAGGGCTGCAAGCAGTTTGGCGGCGGGCGAAAAATAGCGCCCCGCGAACCCGCGCAACGGCAGCAACGCGCCGTTGAGCGCGACAAGACCTGCTGGCGCTATCCGCCCGTCGAGACACAAGCGCGCCCCGATCGCCGCCCCTGCCGAATGGCCGATACATAGCGCGGGTTCGAGCGCGAGCGAATCCAGCAACGCGGCAAGCGCTTTGGCCATGCCGGGCAGCGACAGCACTCCCGCAGGCGGCAATTCGGTAAAACCGTGCCCCGGCAAATCGGGGGCGACGACGGTAAAATGCTGCGCCAAAAGCGGCAGCACGCCGCGCCAAGAATGGGTCGCCGCACCCGTTCCGTGCACCAGCAGCGCGACCGGACCGGAGCCTTGAATCTGCACATGCCAGCGCAATCCGCCTGCTTTTTCAAAGCGGCTGGCGGCGCGATTGGGCCAATCTTGGCCTTCGCGATCCCAGTGCGGTCGCTCGCTCATAAATAATTGTCAGTCTCGGTTGAACGATTGTCTTTCGAAAAGTGACAGGTTCGGTTTACACTCACGGTTATTGGACGTCCAGCGCCTAGGGGGGAAAGGTACTTGACCGTCGCTACTATTCGCAATCCGACTGTCGGGGTCGTCGATCCCGATCCGCGTCCGCACGCGATCGTGATCGGCAGCGGTTTTGGCGGGCTTGCCGCCGCGATCCGACTGGGGGCGCGCGGCTATCGCGTCACGGTGATCGAAAAGCTCGAACAGGCTGGCGGGCGCGCCGCGGTCTTCCGCCAGGACGGTTTCACGTTCGATTGCGGTCCGACGATTATCACGGCTCCGCACATGCTCGAAGAATTATGGACGCTGTGCGGGCGCAAAATGTCGGACGACATCGAATTGCGCGCGATCGACCCATTCTACCGCATCTGTTTCGAAGACGGCAAAGCGTTCGACTACTCGGGCGATCCGCAGCGCATGCGCGAGGAAGTCGCAAAGTTCGAGCCCGGCGACGTCGCGGGATTCGAGCGCTTCGTCAAAGCGAGCGAGGACATTTTCAAAGTCGGATTCGAGCAACTTGTCGACCAGCCCTTCGGTTCGTTCTTTGACATGGTGAAGATTGCGCCGCAGTTGCTGCGGCTCGAAAGCTACCGCAGCGTTTACAGTCTCGTCTCCAAGCACATCCAGAACGAACAATTGCGCACGCTGCTGAGCTTCCATCCGCTGCTGGTCGGCGGCAATCCGTTTGCCGCGAGCGCCATCTTCTGCCTGATCGCGTTTCTCGAACGCAAATGGGGCGTGCATTTTGCGATGGGCGGGATGGGCGCGGTCGTCAAGGGGATGGTCGGCTTGATCGAGGGCCAGGGCAATGCGCTGCGTCTCGACGCGCCCGTCAAGCGCATCGACGTCGCCAAGGGCCGTGCTGTGGGCGTCACGCTCGAAAGCGGCGAGAAGATCGCAGCCGATATCGTCGTCTCGAACGCGGATTCCGCGTGGACTTACCGCACGCTGATCGCCCCCGAACATCGCCGCCGCTGGACCGACAAAAAGGTCGAAGGCATGCGCTATTCGATGGGGCTGTTTGTCTGGTATTTCGGCACCAAGAAACGCTACGAAAACGTCCAGCACCACACGATCTTGATGGGACCGCGCTATCGCGAACTGCTCGGCGATATTTTCGACCGCAAGCATCTGGCCGACGATTTCAGCCTCTATTTGCACCGTCCGACCGCGACCGATCCAACTTTGGCACCGCCAGGATGCGATGCGTTCTACGTGCTCTCGCCGGTTCCGCATCTCGAGTCGGGTGTCGATTGGACCAAGGCTGCCGAACCTTACCGCAAACGTATCAGCGACTATCTTTCGAAGACACAACTGCCCGATCTGGAGGCCAATCTGGTGTCCCAGCGCATGCTGACGCCGCTCGATTTCGAGACGCGCTATCTGTCGTTCCGCGGCGCGGCCTTCGGCATGGAACCGATCCTGACGCAAAGCGCGTGGTTCCGGCCGCACAATCGCAGCGAGGACGTCGAAAATCTTTTCTTGGTCGGCGCTGGCACCCATCCCGGTGCGGGCGTTCCAGGCGTGCTTGCGTCGGCGCGCGTTTTGGATGCGGTGGTTCCCCATGCAAGCCAGTTCGTCTAAGCGTAGCGCCAAATTCGAAGCCGATCTGGCCGCGTGCCGGGCGGCCTTGCGCGGCGGCTCGCACACGTTTTTTGCGGCTTCGCTGATCTTGCCGCACGAGGTACGCGGCCCGGCCTCCGCGCTCTACGCGTTTTGCCGCCTGGCAGACGACGCGATTGACCTTGCGCGCGACCACGATGCAGCGTTGGACGATCTGCATCGTCGGTTGGCGCGCGCCTATGCGGGCGATCCCTTGCCGCACCCGGCCGATCGCGCGTTTGCGGCGACGGCCGCGCACTTTGCCATTCCCTACGAACTGCCTGCGGCCCTGCTCGAAGGTTTTGCGTGGGATGCGGCGGGGCGACGCTACGACTCGCTCGAAGCGCTTTACGACTATGCGGCGCGCGTGGCAGGTGCTGTCGGCGCCATGATGGCGCTGGTGATGGGCGTGCGCAGCGCCGAGGCGCTGGCGCATGCGTGCGAGCTTGGCGTCGCCATGCAGCTTACCAACATCGCGCGCGATGTGGGCGAGGATGCGCGCATGGGCCGACTGTATTTGCCGCAAGACTGGATGCGCGAAGCGGGTCTCGATCCCGACGCGTGGCTGGCGGCGCCGGTTTTCGATGCGCGCGTGGGCGCGGTCGTGCGCCGCCTGCTCGATGCGGCGGATGCGCTTTACCTGCGCGGCGAAGCGGGCATCCGATTTTTGCCGTCGGGCTGCCGACCGGCGATCCGTGCCGCCGCCAGGCTCTATGCCGAGATCGGGCGCGAGGTCGCGCGGCGCGGGCACGATTCGGTTTCGGGCCGTGCGGTCGTCTCGACGATGCGCAAGTTGGCGGTCATTGCCGGAACCGCGATCGCGTTGCCGACCCCTGCGCCGAGCGCGCCGTTGCGCGCCATCCGCTACCTGGTCGGTGCGGTGGATGCGTTGCCAGTGCAAGCCGAGGGTGCGCGCGTTGCCTGGTGGAATTTGCAGGCGCGCACCGTGCGGATCATCGAATTGTTCGAGCGCATGGATGCGCGCGACCAGGCGCGCACAAGCGGCTCGTGAACGGGCGATGGACGAGCCTGCCAACTATGCCGGTCTCATCGAATTGATCGTGGTCGGCGCCGTGGCGCTGGCCATTGGCGCGCATCAATTGGCCGACCTGCGGCGCGAAAAGCGCAAACGCGAGGCGGCCAAGGCAAAATCCGAAATCTAGCGGCGCACGCGCGGCATGCGAAAGGGCAGCAGCATCTGCACCCAGCGCTTGTCGAACCGGTCGAGCGACAGGCTCTCGTGCATGGCGGTCACGCGCTGGCCGAGCCACTCGGCCGACACGACCGAGCGCGCATAGAAGGGCGTATCTTCGAGCGTTTTCAGCACGCGCGCGGCCGAGCCTGCGCTCGTTCGTGTCGCGCGTTTGACGCGCCAGCCCGTCGTAGCAAGGGCGGCGCGCGGCGGCGGTTCGAAGGCAGCCGTGCTGCCGTCTTCGGCAAAGCGTGCGGCAATCGACAAAGACGTGCCGTCGCGGCGTTTGGCGTCGTACAGCACGCCCGCCCCGCGATCGAGGTCGGCGCGCGACCAATCCCATTCGACGAACGAGCTTTCGAGCGGCACGTCGCCCGAATTGCCGTCGAGATAGCCCGCCCCCGACCATTTTAAATCGGGATCGCGCATCTCCACGTCGATTCGCGCGCGCGGACTGAACGGAAACCAGCGATGGCCGCCCGCAGCATCGAGCACGAAGGGGATGGCCGGCGCGCATTCGGGCGTCACGCGCACCGTACCGCGCACGCGCCTGGGGATCGGCATGCCGACCTCGTCGATATGGAAAACGAGTTGCGTGCCGGTCCATTCGACCTGGCTGGGGCCGATGCGCAAATGCGTTTCGTCGCGCGCGAGCCCGTCGCGACCGCGCTCGGTCAGCGCCCAGCGCTGGCCGCTGTCCCCGTACAGCGCCACGTTGAGCGCGCAGAAGTTTTCGGGATCGCCGCGGCCCTTGCGGCGCGCATGCGCGTAGTAGGGCGAGAAAACGGAGCCGATAAATGCAATCAGCGTGATACCGTGCCGTCCGTCGGCGTTCAGCCCGTCGGCGTACCACCACGCATAGCCGTCCTGCGGGACGACGACGTCGAATCGAACTGGGCGCGCACGCTCGCCGCCGCCCGCCGCCCCGACAAGGCCGCCATCGGCACGCCCGCCCCCGGATGCACGCTGCCCCCCGCCAGATGCAGCCCCGGAACCTTGCTTGGCGCCGACGGCCGTTGGAACGACGCCATCCAGCCGTGCGAGGCCTGGCCGTAGAGCGCGCCGCCCGTCGCCGGAAACAGCTTCGCGAAACCGTTGGGGCTCGTGACCACTGTCGAGGGGGCGCTCAACTCCAGCGTCAGCCCGCACCGCTCGAGCAGACCCAGCATGGCGGTTTGGCATTTGGCGATCTCCGCTTCTTCGAACATGTGCGTATCGCCCTTGGCGGGCGCGTTGACAAGACACAAGAGCCGTTCCTGATCGAGCGTTTGGGCGCGCTCGTCGCGGTCTTGCGCGCAGATATAGACGGTGGCGTCGGCCGGGATTTCGCCGCGCCGAAAAATCGCGTCGAACTCGGCTGGATAGTCGCGCGCAAAAAACACGTTGTGCCGGATCAACGGAAAGCCCCGGCAGCGCGCGACGGTTGCCCACGTTACGGCCGACAGCGAGCGCTGGGCAGGGGCCGCCCCCAACGCGGCCCGGCGCACGCCCGCCCCGAACTTGCCGGTCGACAAGGCGGCGACGTCGGCGTTCGAGATCACCGCGTCGGCGTCGATCTGCGTGCCGTCGTCGAGCGTCACGCCGCAAGCGCGCCCGTGCGACGTGCGGATCTGGGCCACATGCGCGCCGTAGCGGATCGTCGCCCCCTTGGCGATCGCAAGTTCGCCGATGGCGCGCGCCACGCGGTGCATGCCGCCTTCGACGCTCCACACGCCGTCCTGCTCCACGTGCGCAATCAGCATCAAAGTCGCGGGGCAACGAAACGGCGAGGAACCGACATACGTCGCATAGCGCCCGAAAAGCTGGCGCAGCCGCGGATCGCGAAAATGCTCGCCCAGCGCCGACCACAATGTCGCGAACGGCGAGACGGCCAATAGATCGCCCATGCCGGCCAGGCCCGTGCCGCGCACGAGCCCCATGGGCGACGGGCGCGCGGCATTGATGAACGGTTCCTTGAGCGCGCCGTAGACGCGCTTGGCGCGCGCGCAAAAATCGCGGTAGCCGCGCGCTTCGGCAGCCCCGGCAAAATCGCCGATCGCGTCCTGGGCGCGCGCCGTGTCGGCAAACAGGTCGAGCCGCTCGCGCTCGCTCCATGCGTGGCGCGCGAGGATTTCCAGCGGTGCGAGCGTCAGATGGTCTTCGAGTTTGGCGCCAGCGGCTGCAAAGATCGCATCGAACACCCAGCGCATCGTGAACACGGTCGGGCCGCCGTCGATGCGCGCATCGCCGATCGCGATATGGCGCATTTTGCCGCCCGGCTGGGCCGCCCGCTCGAGGATGTCGACGCCGATCCCGCGCGCCGCCAACTCGAGCGCCGCGACCAGCCCGGCGATGCCCGCCCCAATCACCACGACCCTCTTTTGCGTCATGCCGGCATCCGTTATGGAGAAACCCATTGACTCATGTGTCAATCATACATGACAATTCATTCCGACAATATAAACTTACAACAAATATTGAGAAGGGACCCACCCATGGATACCGCGAGCCGAATCGAGCGTGCGTTGGCGGGTGCCTTGGCGCGGACGGCGGGTCCGGGCGCGCCGCCGCGATTGCGGGCGGCTCTCGACCACGCGGTTTTCCCCGGCGGCGCGCGGATTCGCCCCAAGCTTTGTTTGGCCGTGGCGCTCGCGTGCGGCGATCGCCATCCGGATCTCTCCGATGCAGCCGCTGCAGCCATTGAATTGCTGCATTGCGCGTCGCTCGTCCACGACGATCTGCCGTGTTTCGACGATGCCGAAACCAGGCGCGGCAAACCGACCGTCCATCGCGCCTATAGCGAGCCCTTGGCCGTTTTGGCGGGCGACGGGCTGATCGTTTTGGCGTTCGAAACCGTCGCGCACGGTGCGGTCGGCGTGCCGCATTTGCTGGCACCCGTTCTGCTGACGGTCGCGCGCGCGGTGGGTGCGCCCAACGGGATCGTCGCCGGTCAAGCCTGGGAAAGCGAACCCGAAGTTGCGCTTGCTGCCTACCAGCAAGCCAAGACGGGCTCGCTGTTTGCCGCTGCGACCGTGGCCGGTGCGACGGCCGCAGGGGCCGAGGGCGAAGCGTGGCGCGTGTTGGGCGAGCGGTTGGGCGAATCGTTCCAGATCGCCGACGACGTGCTGGACGCGTGCGCCAAAAGCGAAGCGATCGGCAAACCTGTCGGCCAAGACGCGCTGCTGGGCCGCCCGAACGCCGTGCATCAATTGGGCTTGCGCGGGGCGATCGACCATTTCGACGAACTGGTCGCCGAAGCGATCGGCTCGGTGCCCGACTGTCCGGGGGCCGTGCAGCTGCGCGCCCAGATCGCGTTGCAGACCCAGCGTCTGCTGCCCAAGGAATTGCCCGCACACGCCGCCTGATGGTCGACACGCACCGCTTGGGCGGACCCCCAATGGCGCCGATGCAAGCAACGCTGATCGACCGGCTCTACGGTTTGTACGAGCGTCTGCTTGGCAACCCGCGTTTCCAACGTTGGGCGGCATCCTTCCCGCTTACGCGGCCTTTGGCGCGCGCGCGCGCGCGCGGCCTGTTCGATCTTTGCGCGGGCTTTGTCTATTCCCAAGTGCTGCTCGCTTGCGTGCGGCTCGACCTTTTCGATGTGCTGGCCGAAGGCCCGCAGACGGCCGAAGCACTTGCGGCACGCTTGCGCCTCGCGCCGGATGCCGCCACGCGACTGCTGGAGGCGGCGGCGTCGCTGGGGCTCGCCTCGCGCCGGTCGGGCGGGCGCTACGGGCTTGGATCGCACGGAGCCGCATTGCGCGCCAATCCGGGCATCGCCGCGATGGTGGAACATCATGCGCTCGTCTATCGCGACTTGGCCGACCCGGTAGCGCTGCTGCGCGGCGAGCGCGACGCGACGGCCCTGCAGGGCTATTGGCCCTATTCGCGCGCGCAAGATCCAAGCGGCCTCACCGCCGGCGATGTTGCGGCCTATTCGACGCTTATGTCGGCCTCGCAGCCTTTGGTCGCAAACGAGATTCTTGACGCGTACCCGCTCGACGCGCATCGCTGTCTGCTCGATGTCGGGGGCGGCGAGGGCACGTTTTTGGGCTTCGTTGCCGACCGTGCGCCGCATATGCGCTTGATGCTGTTCGACCTGCCGCAAGTCGCCGAACGCGCTCGCCATCGCTTTGCGCAGTCCGGTTTGGCGGCGCGCGCGACGGCGCATGGCGGCGATTTTTGCCGCGATGCGTTGCCGACGGGCGCCGATATCGTGTCGCTCGTGCGCGTGCTGCACGACCATGACGACGACTCGGTCCGGGACATTTTGCGCGCCGTACGTGCAGCCCTACCGGTCGGTGGCACAATTCTGATCGGCGAACCGATGGCCGATGCGGCCGGTGCACCGACCGTGGGGGCGGCGTATTTCGGTTTTTATCTGCTCGCCATGGGTCAGGGCCGGGCGCGCTCAGTGGCTGAATTATCGACATTCCTGGTCGATGCAGGCTTTGCAAAGATCACCCAACGGCCGACCTCCATGCCGCTCCAGACCAGCGTCTTGGTGGCAAGTGCCGCTTAAAAACTGTAAATCGATATTGACAACCTCGACTGTCAGTTTAGTATTACATCAAGCGACCAAAGAGGGCTGCCAAAAGGGCAGTCTGGGGGGTTGAACGCATGGATACGCTGGCCGTCGTGCTGCAAAAGCCGGAGACGCTCGAATTGAGCCGCGTCGATCTCGTTGCGCCTGGCGCAACGGACGTGGTCGTCGATATCGAGTGGAGCGGCATCAGCACGGGCACCGAAAAGCTGCTCTGGACGGGCCGCATGCCGATGTTTCCGGGCATGGGCTATCCGCTGGTTCCGGGCTACGAGTCGGTCGGGCGTATTGCGGCGGTGGGCGCTTCGGCAACACACAAAGTGGGCACGCGCGTGTTTGTGCCCGGCTCGCGTGGATTCAAGGACGTGCGCGGCTTGTTTGGCGGTGCTGCCAAGACGCTTGTCGTGGCCGGCGACAAAGCGCTGCCGTTCGACGAAAGCTGGGGCGAGCAGGGCGTGCTGCTGGCTTTGGCGGCGACGGCCTACCGCATCTTCGCGCCCAACGGTCACGACGCGCCGCTGGTGCGCCCCGATCTGATCGTTGGGCACGGCGTGCTTGGCCGTCTGATCGCGCGCATCGCAGTGGCGACAGGGTCACCCGCCCCGACCGTTTGGGAGACCAACCCGCAGCGCGCGACCGGTGCGACCGGCTATGCCGTCGTCGATCCGGCAAACGATGCGCGGCGCGACTACAAATGCATTTGCGACGTCAGCGGCGATGCAAGCCTGCTCGACCAGCTGATCCAGCGCTTGGCGCCGGGCGGCGAAATCGTGCTGGCGGGCTTCTACGCCGCGCCGATCCAGTTTTCGTTTGCGCCTGCCTTTATGCGCGAGGCGCGGCTGCGGATCTCCGCCGAATTCAAGGCAGGCGATCTTGCCGGCGTCCAAAAACTGATCGAGAGCGGACGTCTGTCGCTCGACGGTCTCGTCACCCATCGCCAGGCTGCCGACACCGCCAGCGATGCCTATCGAACTGCGTTTGCCGACGCGGACTGCCTCAAAATGGTTTTGGATTGGAGAAACGTAGCATGAGCAACGCATCGCCGACGGACGCATTGGGCCAACAGCTGCGCGCCGAAGCCGCGATCGAGCCCGGCGCCGTGCCTGTCACGCCCGCCACCAAAGCAACGCAGATCATCGCGATCTACGGCAAAGGCGGCATTGGCAAAAGCTTCACGCTCGCCAACCTCTCCTACATGATGGCGCAGCAGGGCAAGCGCGTGCTGCTGATCGGGTGCGACCCCAAAAGCGACACGACATCGCTGCTGTTTGGCGGGCGCAGTTGCCCGACGATCATCGAAACCTCGTCGAAAAAGAAGCTTGCGGGCGACCAGGTCAAGATCGGCGACGTGTGCTTCAAACGCGACGGCGTCTACGCGATGGAATTGGGCGGACCGGAAGTGGGTCGCGGCTGCGGCGGGCGTGGCATCATCCACGGCTTCGAATTGCTTGAAAAACTCGGCTTCCACCAATGGGGCTTCGACTACGTGCTGCTCGACTTTTTGGGCGACGTTGTGTGCGGCGGCTTCGGTCTGCCGATCGCGCGCGACATGTGCCAGAAGGTGATTGTCGTCGGCTCGAACGATCTGCAGTCGTTGTACGTCGCCAACAACGTGTGCTCGGCGGTCGATTATTTCCGCAAGATGGGCGGCAATGTCGGCGTTGCGGGCATGGTCATCAACAAGGATGACGGGACGGGCGAAGCGCAAGCCTTCGCCGAAAAAGTCGGCATTCCCGTGCTGTCGGCGATCCCGGCCGATGACGACATCCGGCGCAAGAGCGCCAACTACGAAATCATCGGCCGACCCGGCGGACGCTGGGCGCCGATGTTCGAGCAGCTGGCAACCCAAGTTGCCGAAGCGCCGCCGATTCGCCCGACGCCGCTCAGCCATGAAAATCTGCTGAATCTGTTCAAGGGCGATGCGGTGGGGCGCGGCGTGGTGCTGGAGCCCGCGACCATGGAAGACATGTGCGCCGACGTGGCAGCGCTCGAAAAACCGTCGCTCGAAGTCGTTTACGAGGGCGCGTAGAGATGGCCGAGGCCGCACTCCCGCCCGAAACTGCCGCTGCCGGATCCGCATGCCATGGCGGGCGGGAAACGATGCTTGCAGCGGCGCGTGCGGCGGGCAAAAGCGAAACGCTCGACCGGCTGATCGCCGACTATCCCAAAGGGCCGCACGACCAGCCGCAATCGATGTGCCCGGCTTTCGGGTCGCTGCGCGTCGGCCTGCGCATGAAGCGCACGGCGACGATCCTGTCGGGCTCGGCATGCTGCGTCTACGGACTTACCTTCACCGCGCATTTTTACGGCGCCCGGCGCACGGTCGGCTATGTGCCGTTCAATTCCGAGTCGCTGGTGCGCGGCCAGCTTTTCGAGGACATCCGCGAAGCAGTCTTCAAAATCGCCAAGCCCGAGGATTACGACGCGGTCGTGATCATCAATCTTTGCGTGCCGACAGCTTCGGGCGTGCCGCTCGATCTTCTTCCCAAACAGATCGAGGGCGTACGCATCATTGGCATCGACGTGCCGGGCTTCGGCGTGCCGACGCACGCGGAAGCCAAAGACGTGCTGTCCGGCGCCATGCTCAAATATGCGCGCCTCGAGGCCGAAGAAGGCCCCGTGCAGCGGCCACGCAACCACAAGGCCGACCAGCAGACGGTGGCCTTGATCGGCGAATTGTTCCCGGTGGATCCAATCGGCATCGGCGCGATGCTGGCACCGATGGGCCTGTCGCTTGCCCCCAGCGTGCCGTCGCGCGAATGGCGCGATCTCTATGGCGCGCTCGACTGCAAGGTCGCGGCGGCGATCCATCCCTTCTACACGGCCACGATCCGCGAATTCAAAGCGGCCGGGCGGCCGATCGTGGGCTCGGGGCCGATCGGCATCGACGGCACCGACGCTTGGCTTGACGCGATCGGCAAGGCGGCCAATGTCGGTTCGGACAAAATCGCCGACGCTAAAAACAAGGCATTGGGGCCATTGCGCGGTTTGCTCGCCGCGAACCCGATCAAGGCGCGCATCACGCTGTCCGGCTACGAAGGGTCGGAGCTGCTGGTGGCGCGCTTGCTGGTCGAAGCGGGTGCGGAAGTCCCGTATGTGGGCACGGCGTGCCCGCGCACCGAATGGAGCGATGCCGACCGCGTATGGCTCGAAGCGCGCGGCGTGCACGTGCAATACCGCGCATCGCTCGAGCAAGACGTCGCGGCCATGATGGAAGTGAAGCCCGATCTTGCCGTGGGCACGACGCCGCTCGTGCAGAAGGCCAAAGAACTCGGCATTCCGGCCCTCTATTTTACCAACATGGTATCGGCCCGGCCGCTGTTTGGACCCGCCGGCGCAGGCGCCCTTGCCGCGATCGTGGCGGGTCAAACCAAAGGTCGCGAACGCTTCCAACGCATGGTCGGCTTTTTTGAAAATGTCGGCGCGGGCGAAACGGCGGGCTACGGCTTCAAGGACGTGCCCAAGGATCCGCCGGGCGTCAAAGAGCGCTTCCGCAAGGCGCGTTTGGCGCACAGCAAAATCGACGCGCCGACGGCGGAGGTCTAGACAATGCTGGTTCTCGACCACGATCGGGCAGGCGGATACTGGGGTGCGGTCTACGCGTTTTGCGCGGTGCGCGGCTTGCGCGTCGTGATCGACGGGCCGGTGGGCTGCGAAAATCTGCCGGTCACGGCCGTGCTGCACTATACCGACGCGCTGCCGCCGCACGAATTGCCCGTTGTGGTGACGGGCCTTTCGGAAGAATCGCTGTCGATGGACGGCACCGAGGGCGCGCTTAGCCGCGCCAATGCGACGCAAGATCCCGATATGCCAGCCGTCGTCGTGACGGGCTCGATCGCCGAAATGATCGGCGGCGGCGTCACGCCCGAAGGCTCGGGCCTGATGCGATTCATTCCGCGCACGATCGACGAAGACCAGTGGCAGACGGCCGACCGCGCCATGTACTGGATGTGGACCGAATTCGGCGCCAAACGCACGAAGATCCGCCCGCGCAAACCGCGCGCTCCCGGCGTCAAGCCGCGCGTCAATATCATCGGGCCGATCTACGGCACGTTCAACATGCCCTCGGATCTTGCCGAGATCCGCCGCTTGGTCGAGGGCATCGGCTGCGAAATCAACATGGTCTTCCCGCTGGGCGCGCATGTCGACGATATCGCCAAGTTGCCCGATGCCGACGTGAATGTGTGCATGTATCGCGAGTTCGGGCGCAAACTGTGCGAAGCGCTCGAGCGGCCCTATCTGCAGGCGCCGATCGGCATCTTTGCGACGACCAAGTTCCTGCAGAAATTGGGCGAACTTGTCGGCATCGACCCCGAGCCCTTCATCGAGCGCGAGAAGCACACCACGATCAAGCCCATCTGGGACCTGTGGCGCAGCGTGACGCAGGATTTTTTCGGCACCGCGTCTTTTGCGATCGTGGCGACGGAAACCTACGTTCGCGGCATGCGCCGCTTCCTCGAAGACGAGATGGGCATTCCCTGTACCTTCGCGTTTTCGCGCACGGCCGGCACCAAACCCGACAACGCCGCCGTGCGCGAAGCGATGAAAACCAAGACGCCGCTGGTGCTGTTCGGTTCCTACAATGAACGCATGTATTCGGCCGAGCTTGGCGGGCGTTCGATGTATATCCCCGCCTCGTTTCCGGGCGCCATCATCCGGCGCGCGACGGGCACGCCGTTCATGGGCTATGCGGGTGCGACCTACGTCATCCAGGAATACTGTAACGCGCTGTTCGACGCGCTGTTCCACATCCTGCCGCTCGGCACCGAGATGGACAAGGTCGATGCGACGCCCGCAAGGCTCGGCGCGCTCGACGTGATGGCATGGGACGCCGCCGCACAGGACGAACTCGACCGCTACATCGAAAACGAACCGTTCCTCGTGCGCATCTCTGCTGCCAAGCGCCTGCGCGACCGCGCCGAGCGCGACGCGCGCTACGCGGGCGAAGAGTGCGTCACCGCCGCGCGCGTGCGCAGCGCCATGGGTTCGGTTGCCGCCAGGAGTCCGGCGTGACCGCGCTCTATCCTTCAGTCGTTTCCGGCGCATGCCGGTCGCGGCTCCCGACACGTCGCGGCCGGTTGTGCCACGCGTTCCCAGCCGCGCGGGTCTTGCGCGGTAACGGCCGAAAGGCCACCACAGGGAGATAATCTCTATGGCAGGACACAAAGACAGCGGCAACCTGACAGGGTTGTCGGACGAAGAAGCCCAGGAGTTCCACAACTACTTCATCCAGGGCTTTGTTGTTTTCACGGTAATCGCCGTCATCGCGCACGTGCTCGCGTGGTCGTGGCGTCCTTGGTTCCCCGGACCCAAGGGTTACGCGATGCTGCAGCAAGGCATCGATACGGCAACCGCAATCGTGCCCTTCGTGGCATAGGAGGAGGCAGCAATGTGGCGTATTTGGCGTCTGTTCGATCCGCGCAGAGCGCTCATCGCGCAAGCGGTGTTTCTCTTCACGCTGGCAATCGTGATTCACTTCATCGTCCTCAGCACCGACCGGTTCAACTGGATCGAAGGCCCGCGCAAGTCGGCCGCCGCGACAGTCGAACAAACGATGCTGCCGCCGAGCCTCGCGTAGCGAAAAGCTGCGCGCGGCTGCGGACGGGGCGAAGACCATGGTCTTCGTTCCGCCCGCAGGCGGGCGGTCGCTGCAAGCGACCGAAGAACGACGTGACGACCGGAGGACTCGACAATGGCAATGCTCAGTTTTGAAAGAAAGTACCGCGTTCGCGGGGGAACCTTGATCGGGGGCGATCTCTTCGATTTTTGGGTCGGGCCATTTTATGTCGGGTTCTTCGGCGTTACCGGCGCCTTCTTCACCGTGCTCGGCACGGCAATGATTTTTTGGGGAGCCGCGCTGGGGCCGACATGGAACCCCTGGCTCATCAGCATCGAGCCGCCCGACATCAGCTACGGCCTGCGCTTTGCGCCGCTCAAGGAAGGCGGGCTATGGCAGCTCATCACCGTGTGCGCGATCGGCTCGTTCGGCTCGTGGGCAATGCGCGAGGTCGAGATCTGCCGCAAGCTTGGCATGGGCTACCATGTGCCCTTCGCTTTCAGCGTCGCGATCTTTGCCTATGTCAGCTTGGTCGTAATCCGGCCGATCCTGATGGGCGCTTGGGGCTACGGTTTTCCCTACGGCATTTTCAGCCATCTCGACTGGGTGTCGAACACCGGCTACCAGTATTTGCATTTCCACTACAATCCCGCGCACATGCTGGCCGTCACGTTCTTCTTCACGACCGTGCTGGCGCTGTCGCTGCACGGCGCGCTGGTGCTGTCGGCAACCAATCCGCCCAAGGGCGAAGCCGTCAAGTCGCCCGAGCACGAAGACACGTTCTTTCGCGACGCGATCGGCTATTCGGTCGGCACGCTCGGCATCCATCGCGTCGGACTGTTCTTGGCGCTGAGCGCAGGATTCTGGAGCGCCGTGTGCATCGTGATCAGCGGTCCTTTCTGGACGCGCGGCTGGCCCGAATGGTGGGGCTGGTGGCTCAATCTGCCGATTTGGCGCTAGGCGGGGGAGGGAACGGATATGCCCGAATATCAAAATATTTTCACCCAAGTTCAGATCCGCGGACCCGTCCAGTACGGCGCCGAGATTCGCGACCGCACCTACTGGCGGCGCGAAGGCGAGCCCTTCTACATGTACTGGCTCGGCAAGATCGGCAACGCGCAGATCGGTCCCATTTATCTTGGGTTCATGGGGTCGGCGTCGCTGCTGTGCGGGTTGATCGCGTTCGAGATCATCGGCCTCAACATGCTGGCCTCGGTCAATTGGGATCCGGTGCAGTTCGTGCGCCAGCTCTTCTGGCTGGGCCTGGAGCCGCCCGATCCCAAATACGGTCTGCGCATTCCCCCGCTGAATGAGGGCGGGTGGTGGCTGATGGCGGGCTTCTTCTTGACGGTATCGCTGCTGCTGTGGTGGGGGCGCATGTATCGGCGCGCGCGCGCGCTTGGCATGGGCACGCACGTGCCGTGGGCCTTTGCCGCCGCGATCTGGCTCTTTCTGGTGCTCGGATTTATCCGGCCGCTGCTGATGGGCAATTGGGGCGAAGCGGTGCCGTTCGGCATCTTCCCGCATCTCGATTGGACGGCAGCGTTCTCGCTGCGCTACGGCAATCTGTTCTACAACCCGTTCCACGCGCTTTCGATCGTGTTCCTCTACGGCTCGACATTGCTGTTCGCGATGCACGGGGCGACCATTCTGGCCGTCGGCCGCTTCGGCGGCGATCGCGAAATCGAACAGATTGTCGATCGCGGCACGGCGTCCGAGCGCGCGGCGTTGTTCTGGCGTTGGACGATGGGGTTCAACGCGACGATGGAATCGATCCATCGCTGGGCCTGGTGGTTTGCCGTGCTGTGCCCGCTCACCGGCGGTATTGGCATTCTGCTGACCGGCACGGTCGTCGACAATTGGTACTTGTGGGCGGTCAGACACGATTTCGCGCCAGGCTACCCGGCCGTGTTCGGCACGATCGTCGATCCCGCAACCCTTTCTCCCGCAGCATCGGCAGGAGCAACGCGATGAAAATCGAACTTCCTCTTGCGGGTGCCCTGTTGGGGGTGGCTGCCATCGCCGTGATCTATTCGACATTCACCGTGCCGCCGGTTTGGTCCCAGCAAAATGGCTGGCGCGGCACGGGCATGGCGCAGATGGCAACGCCGCAGCACCGCGCGGCGCTGCAGCAGGCCAACATCGTGCCGGAAGTGCAGCCCGCGGCCGATCTTGCCGGCGAAAAATCGTCGGCCGCCTACGAGAACGTCAAGGTGCTGGGCGACGTGGACTCGGCCGAGTTCCTGCGCATCATGACCGCGATTACCGAATGGGTGGCGCCCGAGCAAGGTTGCAGCTATTGCCATGCCGAGGGCGAGAGCCTTGCAAGCGACGCGCTCTACACCAAAGTCGTCGCGCGCCGCATGATCGAGATGACGCTCAAGATCAACCAAGGCTGGAAGCCGCACGTCGCCGAGACGGGCGTCACCTGCTACACCTGCCATCGCGGCCAGCCTGTGCCTGCGAATGTGTGGTTCAAAGAACGCCCCGCGCCCGAGCCCGCCTATGCGGGTTTCCGCGGCGGCCAAAATCTGCCGTTGCCGTCGGTGGGCGACAGCTCGCTGCCGCACAATCTGTTCGACACCTATCTCAGCAAGGCGACGCCGATCCGTGTCGGGGGCGACAAGGCGCTCAAGACCGGCAAAAACGCATCGATCCAGGCGACCGAGGGCGTTTATGGCCTGATGATGCACATGTCGCAGGGTTTGGGCGTCAACTGCACCTTCTGCCACAACACGCAGAATTTCGCGGATTGGAGCATCAGCACGCCGCAGCGCGTCACCGCGTGGCACGGCATCCGCATGGTACGCGATCTGAACAACGACTACATGGATCCGCTCGTCGGCGCTTTCCCCGCCAACCGCAAAGGGCCGATGGGGGACGTTGCAAAGATCGACTGCACAACTTGCCACCAGGGCGTCAACAAACCGCTCTACGGCGCGCAAATGGTGGCGGACTACTTGGCCCTTAAGACGGGCAAGTAGCACGCGCTTGGCGTCAAGGTACGGCGGAGAACCGGACGTTTCCGCCGACCCCAACTGGCCGACGGCGTTGCCCCCAACAAGGCGCGCCGTCGGCTTTTTCTTTTTGTACGATGTGCCGCGACAATTCGCCGGGCGCGACGCAGGGCCTTCAGCGTCGCGGCCAGCGCCGATACAGATCTGCCAAATGCGCGCCAAGGCCGAGCAGCAAGAAGCCCGCGATCCACATCCACTCGGCGTCGCGAAGGCCCGCCTGCAACGCGAGCAGCAAAGCTGCGCCCGCTCCCAGGTTGAAAAACAAATCGACGGGCCCAAGCCCGCGCCCGGTGCGCCAGCGATAGGCGCAGAGCGCCGCATATTGCAGAATCACGAGCAGCAGGATCGCGTCGACGATACGCCCGTCGGCAAACAGGGCGGCCAAACTTTCGCGCATTTCAGCCGGCGCCGAACGGCGCGTTGAGCCGCACGACGGCAAGGTTGACCGCGCCCGCGAACCCGACCCAGACAAGGTAGGGGACGAGGGCAAGGCTCGCGCGTCTGGAAATCGGCCGCAGCGCGACGATCAGCGCCAGCACCGACAGCCACAGCAGCACGACTTCGACCAGCGCATAGTCGGGCCGCTGCAGCGTGAAAAACAGCCAGCTCCAGGTCACGTTCAAAAACATGTTGAAAGCGAAGAACCACGCGATGGTCAGACGCGTTTTGAGCCTGCGGGCTGCCTGCCACGCAAGCCCGAACGAATAGGCGCACAGCGCGAAGATGATCGTCCAAGCCGGGCCGAATGCCCAGTCGGGAGGCTGCCAGGACGGTTTGACGAGATTTTCGTACCAGGGCGAGAGGTCGGTCAGCGCGCCGCCCAGCGACGCGATCGCGATCGCGCACAGGCCGCCGACGGCAAACGGTTTCCAGCGGCTGCCAGCGGCAAAGGTCACGGTCGCGCGAGACCGAACAGATGCGCCAGATCCTTGAAGAAAATGCGCACATGCGCCATCGGATCGCGGCGCACGAGTTCTTTGTTCATGTAGGAGTCGAAGGTCAATTTCTGCACATCCTTGTCGCGGCAAATGCTGACGAAGCTTTCGCGGCGCTTCTCGCTCGAATACCAGAAGCGCTGCAGAATGCCCAGGATGAAAAAGACCGTCCCGTGGTCTTTCATGAAGCGCTTGCGCGCGAGCTTGAGCGCGCCGGCCTTGCCCGTGGCGAGCGCTTCCATGACCGCCTCTCCCGCCAGCCGCCCGCCGAGCATCGCGTAGTAGATGCCTTCGCCGGAGGCGGGCGCCACCACGCCGGCCGCATCCCCCGCCAGCAGCACGTCGCGCCCGTTGTCCCAGCGTTTCAAGGGTTTGAGCGGGATGGGCGCGCCCTCGCGCCGGATCGTTTCCATGCCGTCGAATCCGGTCCGGCGTCGCAGCGTGGCGACCGCGCCGCGCAGCGAGAAGCCTTTTTGCATGCTGCCCGTGCCGATGCTGGCCGTCTCGCCGTGCGGGAAAATCCAGGCATAGAAATCGGGCGAAGTTTCGCCGCGATAGATCACGTCGCAGCGTTTGGCATCGAAATCGACGGCCGAATTTTGCGGCGCCTTGACGATCTCGTGATAGGCAAACACGTAGCGCATTTTGTCGGCGCCCGGCACGGCCGCGCGTGCCACGCCCGAATTGGCGCCGTCCGCGCCGATCACCATGCGCGCGCGTACGCGCACGCTGGTGCCGTCGGCGTCGGGGGCTTGCGGCCGATAGACGACCAGCGCCGTGCCGTCGGCATCGCGCTCGATCGTCTCGAACGTGCCGTTGCGCCGCTTGGCGCCCGCCATGGTCGCGCGCATGCGCAGCCATTCGTCGAAATGTTCGCGGTCGACCATGCCCACGAAGCCGCCTTCGATCGGAATGTCGACATGCTTGTCGGACGGGGCGACCATCCGCGCGCAGGTGATGCGCGCGACCAGCATCGAGTCGGGAATGTCGAAATCCTTGATTGCGCGCGGCGGAATGGCGCCGCCGCATGGCTTGATGCGCCCCGCCCGGTCGAGCAGCAGCACGTTGTAGCCGCGCCGCGCGAGGTCGGTGGCGGCCGTGGCGCCGGCCGGGCCGCCGCCCACCACGGCGACGTCGAACTCTTCGAACTGGGTCATGCGCGTCATCCTCTTTCGGGGCTTGCGGCAAAGGCAAGGCGGGGTTCGGTTGAGCTGGATGCGGGGACGGAAACGATCTTTGCGGCGAGTCGGGCCGAGAGCAAAAACAGCAGCGCTTCGGCCGCGAACACGGTGGCGTAGGCGTGCGCGCTATCGGCGAGCAGGCTGCGCGCAATGTCGCTGGCGAGCGCGCCCGCAAAGCCGCCGATGCCGAACGCGATGGCTTGCGCGGCGCCCCACAGCCCCATGCGGGTGCCCTCGCGCCCGCTGCGGCCTTGGCCGGCCAGTTCCATCATCGAGCCGATCGCCGCGACCGCAAACGCGCCGTTGGCAACGCCCAGCACGAAGACGCAGATCTGCAACGGGAAGCCCGTTCCGACGAGCCCGCCGACCGCAAGCGCGCCAAGCGCCCCAAACGACGCGATGCAGCCGCCGATCGTCCAGGCGCGCAAGCTGCCGATGCGCCGTTTGCCGCTGCCCAGCAACGCCACCACCAGCATGCCCGCGAACACGCCGCCATGCTGCAGCCCGGCAAGGCCCGTCGATTGGCCGGGCGTGTAGCCGAAGACGGTGCCCGCAAACGGTTCGAGGATCAGGTCCTGCGCGCTGTAGGCGAGCATCGAAACAAACACAAAAATTGTGAAGCGCCGCGCTTGCGGCTCGGCCCAGATTTCGCCCAGCGCCTGTCTGAAGTCGGTTTTGCGCGACGGCTGCAAGGCGGGCGCGTCGCGCTTTTGCCCTTCGATGCCCCGCACCGCCAGAAGCGCCATCAGGAAAGCTGCCAGCGATACGCAGGCCGTCACCGCCACCAGACGCTCGGGCGTGTAGGGATCGAGGAAACGCGCGGCCGTCCCGGCCGTTATCGCAAAGCCTGCGATCATCATCATCCAAACGATCGTGGCGGCGGCGGCGCGCCTTGACGGTTCGACGCGTTTGGCGAGCAACGCGAGCAGCGAGGTGCCCGCAGCCCCCACGCCCAAGCCGATCATGCCAAAGGCGACGAACCCGAGCGCCAAGCCGAGCAAGAGGCTTTCGACCATCGTCGCCGTCGCGACTGCAGCCAAAATCCCGCCGACCGCGAGGACAAAAATTCCGCCAACGATCCATGGCGTGCGCCGCGCGCCGGTGTCCGATCCGTAGCCCAGCCGCGGGCGCAGCATCTGGATCGCATAATGGAAGCCGACAAGCGCGCCCGGCAGCAAAGCGGGCAACGCAAGTTCGACCACCATGATGCGGTTCAGCGTGGATGTGGTCATGACGACGACGGCGCCAAGTGCCGTCTGCACCAAACCCAGGCGCACGATCGCAATCCAGCCCAGATACGTGCCTGCCCCGTTCATTGCCGGGGCCTCAGGCGCGGTAGGCGCGGTCCGCGAGCATCGTCAGCATGTTGCGTGCCTGGCGCACGGCTTGGCGGCCGTCGGCGGCAACCGTATCGGCGCCCACCAGCGAGACGTAATCGGGCCGGTCGACGAACACGCGTCCGCCGACCATGATGCCGAGCGCGCGGTTGCGCGTATCGCGGCGAATGCGGTGGATGCAGCCTGCCAGCGGTTCGAGCAGCGCATCGCAGCTCGCCGACAGGCCGACGACCGAAAAACTCTCCTGGCGAACGAGCCGGCCAAGATCGTTTGTCGAAACTGCCGTCATGCACGTGACATCCCAGCCGGCGCGGCGGAAAAACTCTTCGACCATCGTGATGCCGAAGACGTGCGTTTCGCCCGGCGTCGCCGCCAGCAAAATACGATGGTGCGCGTCGCGAACGGTGGGGGCGCGATAGCGCGGCCCAAATTCGCGCAGCAAACCCTGCAGCTTGGCAAGACCCAGCATGACATCGGCAAAGCTTGCGCGGTCGTCGTTCCAGGCTTCGCCCAAAAAGCGCGCGGCCGGGGCGAGCAGTTCGAGATAGATCGCTTCGAGCGACGTATGGCCTGCCAGCAGGCATTCGATGTAGCCAGCGGGCGCTTGCGGATCGGCGGCGAGCAGCGTTTGCGCAAAGGCGGCGACGACGGCTTCGTCGATGACGCCAAGCACGATCGCGCCGGGACGGGCGAACATCGATTTGGTCGCCACGCGACGACCGGCGCCACGCGCCAACAGCAGGCGCGGAACGATGTCGTTTTCGATGGTATCGGCGACCGAACGCAGATCGTCGGCAACTTTTTGGCTATGCGCTTGGCTGTCCTGCAGCTGGCTGTCGCGCGCCCGGTCGCCCGGCGCGTCGTCGTAGCGCGTGTCTTGCTGGAAGCGGGTTCGCTTTGAGCGCGTCCGGCGCAGCATCTGCGTCGCGGTGCGCGTGGTTGTCGTCGTCGGACTTTCCTGAAGGTTCAACCCCTCCAGCCCCTGTTGCCCAACGAGCGCTCGCGACAGATTCTGTCCCAAAGCATCCCCCCCCCTGTACATGCGGTCGATGGGATACGTCCCCCGACGACACCGCCGCAATGAATGAACCCTGGTCTTGGCATCGATTGTTGTCAAGGCGTCTTTACAGGTTCGCGACGAAAATACCGCGAATCTTCGTCGCGCACGATTTTGTGGGTGCAGTGCAACGTTGCGGGCGCATCGCGCGCGCAGAACCCGCCGCTATGCGCGGCATGCGTTGAAACGGCGAACGATTCGATCCACAGAGCGCCACCCACGCGCCTCTCAGAAATCTCAAAAACCCCTTATTTACGGGTCTTTTGGTGGATATCGGGGGTATCCTGTTCGCAGGCGCACACAGGATGCCGAACCGATTCTGCGGCGCGTATGTGCGCCTTCTGGTACCGCAAAACGCCCGAAGCGATGCGCGCATCGACCGCCCGTTTTAAAAAATACATGCTTAAATGGACCGATGCGCCGGAGTCTATGGCGGCGAATCCGAGTCGCTCGCCCCGTCGCCAAGTCCATAACGTCGCAACTTTACATATAGACTTTGTCGGCTGAGGCCGAGCATCTCGGCGGCCGACGCGCGGTTGTCGCGCGTGAGTTCGAGCGCCGCCTCGATGCACAGCCGCTCGATCATGTCGGTGGTTTCGCGCACGAGTTCTTTAAGGGACACGCGCCCGACAAGCTCGGTCAGCTGTTCGACCGAATGCGGCAGTTCGCGGCTGCGTTTGGGATCGCTGCGCACGCGGCCCGCAACGCTGCGGATGGCAAAACTGAAGATCGGCTTGCCGCCCGCGACGGCAGAGGCGGCCGAAATTTCGACGTCCGTCTGCGCGCCCAATTCGCCGCGCAGACTGGTCGCGAACAGCCGTACATTGGCGCGCTGGCGCAGATTGGCCATCAGCACGTTGAAGTCGATGCCGTCGCGCCCGACCCATTGGTCGAGCGTGCCGGCATAGGCTTGGTCGGGCGAGGTGAGCTGCGCCATCTCCAAAAAAGCCGCGTTGGCGCTGAGCACGCGCCCGGTCGAGTCGCACGACACGAACGCATCGGGCGACTGGTCGGCCAGCCGCGCAAGGGCCGCTTCTTCGCCGCCCGCTGCCGCCGACTTTACCCCCAATACGTTCGGCGCTCCGCCAGCCGCCGTCAGCCGAACGAGCAGCAGCGTGGCCCCTTCCTGTCGGAAGACCGCGATGCCGATGCGCACCGTGCGTCCGCCGTCCAGATGCAAGACCGTCTCGTCGCTGCGCCCGGACGCGCGCACGCCCGCCAGCATGTCGGCGAGCAGTTTGGCGTTTGCGGACTCGAAAATCTCGGTGAAATTTCGCCCGACCAAGCGTTTGACGGTGCCGACAAAGATCTGTTCGGCGGCCGGATTGGCTTCGATGATTTTTTGGGTCGTGCCGTCGACGATGGCCACGCCGTCGGCGGCGTGCTGGAACAGCAGCCGATAGCGCGTCTCGGCGCTGCGCAGACGCGAATAGTCGCGCTCGAGCGATTGCTGGGCATCCATCAGGCGCTGTTGCAACGCCGACATATCGCGCAAATCGCGACCGAACGCGACGATGCGCTCGCTTTTGGAGGCGCGCGTCGCGCGGTAGAGCACGGGCACGCTGGTATCGCCGGTCGGATGGTTGACCTGGCGCCAGCGCGGCACGGACGCGCTGTCGCAGTCGCGCAAAATAGCCGCGATCTTGGGCTTGCTTTCGATCGTCACCAGATCGACCCAGCGTTTGCCGATCCATTTTTCGGGCGAACCCAACTGCGCGGCCAGGCTGTCGCCTTGAAAGACCGCGTCGCGCACCGTGCCGTCGGAATCGAGCGACAGGGTGATATCCGTGCTCGCCGCAACGATATTGGCGGCACTTTCGATCGAAAGAGAACCGAGCGCTTCCTTGGGCTTGATAAATCCGGTCACGCGCAGGGAGGTCCTTTGGCGGTAGCGCCCGAGACTCGGACGCGAAGGAAGCAAAGTTGTGAGCGTTAAAGCAGAGTTACAGTCGAAATTGTCCAAAATCTGGCACGATCGGAAGGTCACCCCGATGTTTTGACGCTATCTCTACCCTTGCTGGCGATCCGATGGACGCGGATTGGCGCCGTTTTCTCCCATGGCGGATCTGCCAGCTTCTCGCCAATCTCCGATATTCCCGTTTGATTGCAACGACTAAACACCGTTTTTACAGTCCAACCGCCGACGTTAATACTTGGGAACGATGTCAAAGTTTTTATCGAGTGTCAACCAAATCAAACGTAAACTTACGTTGACAGACTGATTTTGCAGCCCTAGTCTTTCTTTCGAACGATGGCCCCATAAAGAGGCAAAACGCCATGGGAATGGATCGCGCCCGGAATAGCTCGACAGTCCACGCATATGCCACCGACGAGATGTCGCTCGTCGATCGGGTTTTGGCGGCTGTCGATTTAAGCCCATGGTCGATGTCGTCGGGACGCGACGAATTGCACTGCCGACGCGGCCATGCGGGGCGCAGCGAGCGTCCGCTCTACACGCCCGAGCAGCGCGCCAGGCGCGATGCCAGCGTGTGGACGCTGGTGCAGGGCATCCTGGCGCCGATTCAATTTTTGGTTTTTGCCGTAAGCGCCGTCTTGGTCGTGCGGTTCCTTGCGACTGGCGAGGATTACGCGCTGGCAACGGCATCGGTCGTGCTCAAAACGCTGCTGCTCTACACGATCATGGTAACGGGTGCGATCTGGGAAAAAGTCGTGTTCGGGCGCTATTTGTTTGCGCCCGCCTTCTATTGGGAAGACGTGTTCAGCATGCTGGTGCTAGGGCTGCACACCGCCTATCTGGCCGGGCTTGCTGGCGGCTATTGGAACGCGGACGCGCTGATGTGGTTGGCGCTTGCGGCCTACGCTGCCTACGTCGTCAACGCCACGCAGTTCGTTTTGAAGTTGCGTGCGGCAAGGCGCGGCGAAAACGCGTGGCGAGCGTCCGCCGGCGGGCCGGTGGGTTCGTTCTAATGGCCGCACCCCTCGACGCGCCCGAGACGGATGCGGGGGGCAATGCCGCACCGCGCATCTTGCGCGAGCGCGGCCAGCGCGAGGTTTTCTGCGGCCTTACCGGCATCATCTGGCTGCATCGCAAAATTCAGGACGCGTTTTTTCTGGTCGTCGGTTCGCGGACGTGCGCGCATCTGATCCAGTCGGCGGCGGGCGTGATGATTTTCGCCGAGCCGCGCTTTGCGACCGCCATCATCGACGAGCGCGATTTGGCGGGCCTTGCCGATGCCAATGTCGAGCTTGACCGCGTGGTGGCGCGCCTGATCGAGCGCCGCCCCGACATCAAGATGCTGTTCCTGGTCGGCTCGTGCCCGTCGGAAGTCATCAAGCTCGATCTGTCGCGCGCGGCCCAGCGCCTGTCGCAAAGCTTTTCGCCGCGCGTGCGCGTGCTCAACTATTCCGGCAGCGGAATCGAAACCACCTTCACGCAAGGCGAAGATGCGTGCCTGGCGTCGCTGGTGCCGACGCTGCCCGCGGCGCCCAGCGACGCGCCGCGCGAATTGCTGGTCGTGGGCGCTTTGGCCGACGTGGTCGAAGACCAGTTCAAGCGCATCTTCGAGCGTTTGAATATCGGTCCTGTGCGCTTCTTGCCGCCGCGCAGCGCCCTCGATCTGCCGCAGGTCGGCCCCAATACGCGCTATCTGCTGGCCCAGCCCTTTTTGGGCGATACCGCGCGCGCCCTCGACGATCGCGGCGCCAAGTGGCTGCCGGCCGCGTTTCCGCTCGGCGCCGAAGGCACCACCGCCTGGTTGCGGGCGGCGGCCGATGCATGGGGCGTGGATCCCGAGCATTTCGGCGCGGTGACGGCAGCGCACCGTTCGCGTGCCGTAACGGCCTTGGCGCGCTACCGCGAGAAGCTGGCCGAAAAATCCGTGTTTTTCTTCCCCGACTCGCAGCTTGAAGTGCCGCTTGCGCGGTTTCTTGCGCGCGAAATGGGCATGCGTCTGGTCGAGGTCGGAACCCCGTATTTGCACCGCCAGCATTTGGCCGCCGATCTGGCCCTGCTGCCGGGCGACACCTTCTTCAGCGAAGGCCAGCATGTCGACAACCAGCTCGATCGTTGCCGCGCCGCCAAGCCGGATATCTCGGTCTGCGGGTTGGGGCTCGCCAATCCGCTCGAAGCCGAGGGGCTGACGACCAAATGGTCGATCGAACTGCTGTTCACGCCGATCCAAGGCTACGAGCAGGCGGCAGACCTTGCCGAACTTTTTGCGCGTCCGCTCGATCGGCGCGCCCGGCTGGTGGATTAGCGCCATGCAGCTGACCGTATGGACATACGAGGGCCCCCCGCATGTCGGCGCGATGCGCGTCGCGACGGCGCTCGAAAACGTCCATTACGTGCTGCACGCGCCGCAGGGCGACACCTATGCCGATCTGCTGTTCACGATGATCGAGCGGCGCGCCAAGCGCCCGCCGGTCACCTACACGACCTTCCAGGCGCGCGATCTTGGCGGCGATACGGCCGATCTGTTCAAGGTCGCGGTGCGCGAGGCGTTCGAACGCTTCAAGCCGGCCGCGATGCTGGTCGGCGCGTCGTGCACGGCCGAGCTGATCCAGGACGATCCGGCCGGGCTTGCCAAAGCGCTCGCGCTGCCGATCCCGGTCGTGCCGCTCGAACTGCCGTCCTATCAGAAAAAAGAAAATTGGGGGGCCAGCGAAACCTTCTATCGCTTGGTGCGTGCGCTGGCTTCGCCCAACGCCCCGGCCCCAGGCGCCAAGCGCCCCCCGCGCGCGCAAGGCGAGCGCCCGCGGTGCAATTTGCTGGGGCCGACGGCGCTGGGTTTCCGCCACCGCGACGATGTCGCGGAAATCGAAAAACTGCTGGGCCAGCTTGGCATCGATGTCGACGTGGTGGCGCCGATGGGCGCTACGGCCGCCGATATCGCGCGGTTGGGCGAGGCCGATTTCAGCGTCGTGCTCTATCCCGAAATCGCCAACCAAGCGGCGGCGTGGCTGTCGAAAACGTTCGACCAGCCCGTCGTGCGCACGGTGCCGATCGGCATGGGGGCCACGCGCGATTTTGTCGCCGAAGTCGCCGCGGTCGCAGGCATCGACGCAACCGCCTTGCTCGCGGATGCGCCGTCGCGCGCACCTTGGTACGCCAAATCGGTCGACTCGAACTATCTGACCGCCAAGCGCGTGTTCGTGTTCGGCGATGCCACGCACGCGATCGCGGCCGCGCGCATTGCCGCACGCGAACTTGGCTTTACGGTCGTGGGGCTTGGCACCTACAGCCGCGAGTTCGCGCGCGAAGTGCGCGAAGCCGCCAAGCTCTACGGCATCGAAGCCTTGATCACCGACGACTATCTGGAAGTCGAGGCCAAGGTCGCCGAACTGCAGCCCGAACTGGTTCTGGGCACGCAGATGGAGCGCCACATCGCCAAGCGCCAAGGCGTTCCGTGCGCGGTCATTTCGGCGCCCGTGCATGTGCAGGATTTTCCCGCGCGCTATTCGCCGCAGATGGGTTTCGAGGGCGCGAACGTGCTGTTCGACACCTGGGTCCATCCGCTGATGATGGGCCTTGAAGAACATCTGCTGACGATGTTCCGCGGCGATTTCGAATTCCACGACCAGGCGGGCTCTTCGCATCTGGGGGCCGGCAAATCGCACGCGGCCGGGCAACCTGCGCCGGTCGCCGCCGAGCAGCCCGCTGCCGCCCCCGCGGCGGCGAGCGTGGTTGCCTCGCCTGCGGGCGCGCCCGTCTGGGCGGCCGATGCGGAAAAAGAGCTGAAGAAGATCCCGTTTTTCGTGCGCGGCAAGGCGCGCCGCAACACCGAGCGTTTTTCGCTCGAACGCGGCGTTGCCGTCATCACTGTGGAGACACTGTACGATGCAAAAGCGCATTTCGGCCGCTGACCCCACGCCCATCCGCGTGACCATCGTTACGATGGACAGCAACCTTGCGGGTTCCGCCGCGCGGGCTGAAACGTTGTTGCGCCGCGAATTGCCGGGTCTGGTGCTGACGGTGCACGCGGCCGACGAGTTCGCCTCGGACGACGACAAGCTCGCCCAATGCCTTGCCGACATCGCGCGCGCCGACATCTGCGTTGCGGCGATGCTGTTCCTTGAGGACCATATCCGTCTGGTGATGCCGGCTTTGCAGGCGCGGCGCGAAAATTGCGACGCGTTTGTCGCGTGCCTGTCGGCGGGCGAGGTGGTCAAGCTCACCCGCATCGGCAAGTTCAACATGAGCAGCGAGGCGCTGGGCGCCATCGCGTGGCTCAAGCGTCTGCGCGGCAAGTCGAAGCCGGGCGAGTCGAGCGGCAAGGGCCAGATGGCCATGCTGCGCCGGTTGCCCAAGCTGCTGCGCTTCGTGCCCGGCACGGCGCAGGACGTGCGCGCCTATTTCCTGACGCTGCAATACTGGCTCGCGGGTTCGGAAGCCAACCTTGCCAATCTTGTGCGCCTGCTGGTCGGGCGCTATGCCGACGGGGCTCGCCGGAATCTGCGCAACAGCGTCAAGGCCGATGCGCCCGTCGATTATCCCGATCTTGGCGTCTACCATCCGCGCATGAAGGGTCGGCTGGGCGAGCGCAAAGATCTGCTGCCCTATCCCAAGGGCGCGATCAACGGCACGGTCGGCGTGCTGATCTTGCGCTCGTATCTTTTGGCCGAAAATGCCGCGCACTACGACGGCACGATCGCCGCCCTCGAAGCCAAGGGCTTGCGCGTGGTGCCGGTGTTCGCCAGCGGCCTCGACCAACGCCCGGCCATCGAAAAATATTTCGTCGAAAACGGCCGCGTGACGGTCGATGCGGTCGTTTCCTTGACCGGATTTTCGCTGGTCGGCGGACCCGCCTACAACGACGCCAAAGCAGCGGCCGAGGTGCTCGCCAAGCTGGACGTGCCCTATATCGCGGCGCACCCGGTCGAATTCCAGACGCTCGAACAATGGGGCGCTTCGCCGCGCGGGCTGATGCCGGTCGAAAGCACCATCATGGTCGCGATTCCGGAACTCGACGGCGCGTCGGGGCCGATCGTGTTCGGCGGCCGCTCGGACGGCGCTGGTGTGCCGTGCCAGGGTTGCCACAAAAGCTGCACCTTTGAAAATTCGGGCGTCGGGCGCGACATGCATGCGTGCGCCGAGCGCGCGGAAATGCTGGCCGCGCGCGTCGCCAAACTCGTGGCTCTGCGCCGCCAGGATCGCGCGGCGCGCAAGGTCGCGCTCGTGCTGTTCAATTTCCCGCCCAACGCCGGCAATGCGGGCACGGCGGCGTATCTGTCGGTGTTCGATTCGGCCCAGCGCGTGCTGGCCGCCATGCAGCGCGAAGGCTACACGATCGACGTGCCCGCCGACGGCGAGGCGCTGCGCAAGCTTGTGGTCGAAGGCAATGCCGCCCAGTTCGGGGCCGACGCCAACGTGCATGTGCGCGTGACGGCCGAAGAGCATGTGCGCCGCGAAACTTGGCTTGGCGAGATCGAGGCGCAGTGGGGCCCGGCGCCCGGCCGCCAGCAAAGCGACGGGACGTCGATCTTCGTGCTGGGCGCGCAGCTTGGCAACGTGTTCGTCGGCATCCAGCCGGCTTTCGGCTACGAAGGCGATCCGATGCGCCTGCTGTTCGAAAGCAGCTTTGCGCCGACGCACGCTTTTTCGGCCTTCTACCGCTGGCTGCGCGAAGATTTCGGCGCCGACGCGGTGCTGCATTTCGGCACGCACGGCGCGCTCGAATTCATGCCGGGCAAGCAGTCGGGCATGTCGGGCGCGTGCTGGCCCGACCGGCTGATCGGCGCCTTGCCCAACATCTATCTCTATGCCGCCAACAATCCCTCGGAAGGGGCGATCGCCAAGCGCCGTTCGGCCGCAACGCTGGTGAGCTACTTGACGCCGCCGGTCGCGCACGCGGGGCTCTACAAGGGGCTGGGCGAGCTGAAAATCTCGGTCGAGCGTTGGCGCGGTCTCGCCCCCGACGAAGCGCACGAGCGCGGCGAACTTGCCGCCCTGATCCAAGCGCAGGCGGCACTCGTCGATCTGGCCGCAGCCGAGCCCGCCTGGGCCGACGCGGCGCGCGAAATCGAAACGCTCGGCGCGCGCGTGCTCGAACTCGAATATACGCTCATTCCGCACGGGCTGCATGTGGTGGGCGCCATGCCGTCGGCCGAAGAACGGCTCGATACGCTGGCAGCGGTGGCCGATGCGGGTTTTGCCATGCAGCCCGCGCGCGCGTCGCTCGAAGCGCTGCTGCGCGGCGAGTCGGTCGAAGCGGCCTGGGCGCGCGGCGGCAGCGCTCCCGACGAAAAAGCCTTCGCGATGATGCGCGAACTCCAGCGGACCGACCGCATGCTGTGCGAAGATTTCGAAACGCCTGCGCTGCTGCGCGCGCTCGACGGGCGCTTTACGTCGCCCGCACCCGGCGGCGATTTGCTGCGCAATCCGGCGATCCTGCCTACCGGGCGCAACATCCATGGCTTCGATCCGTTCCGCATCCCGAGCGCGTTTGCCGTGCAAGACGGTGCGGCCCAAGCCCAGCGCCTGCTCGATCGCCACATGGCAGGCGGTGCCGCTTTGCCGGAAACCATCGCGATGGTGCTGTGGGGGACGGACAATCTCAAAAGCGAAGGCGGCCCGATCGCGCAGGCTTTGGCGCTGATGGGCGCGCGCCCGCGCTTCGACAGCTACGGGCGTCTTGCGGGCGCCGAACTCGTGCCGCTTGCCGACCTCAAGCGCGCGCGCATCGATACGGTCATCACGCTCTCGGGCATTTTCCGCGATCTGCTGCCGCTCCAGACCAAGCTTCTGGCGGAAGCAGCGTTTCTGGCCGCCTCGGCCGACGAAGCGCCCGCCGACAATTTCGTGCGCAAGCACGCGCTCGCCTACATGCAGACGCACGGGTGCGATCTGGAAACGGCAGCTTTGCGCGTGTTCGGCAATGCCGACGGCACCTACGGCTCGAACGTCAACCACCTGGTCGAAAACGGCGCCTGGGAGAACGAGGACGAGCTCGCCGAAACCTATTCCAAGCGCAAGAGCTTCGCCTACGGGCGCTCCGGCAAGCCGGTGGCGCAGGCGGCGTTGCTGCAAAGCGTGCTGGCCGATGTCGATCTCGCCTACCAGAATCTCGACTCGGTCGAATTGGGCGTCACCACGGTCGACCATTATTTCGACACGCTCGGCGGCATCAGCCGCGCCGTGCGCCGCGCCAAGGGCGGCACGGCAGCCCCCGTCTATATCGGCGACCAGACGCGCGGCGAAGGCACCGTGCGCTCGCTGTCCGAGCAGGTGGCGCTCGAAACGCGCACGCGCACGCTGAACCCCAAATGGTACGAAGGCATGCTCAAGCACGGCTACGAAGGCGTGCGCCAGATCGAAGAGCACGTCACCAATACGATGGGCTGGTCGGCGACGACGGGCGAAGTGCAGCCCTGGGTCTACAAGCAACTGACCGAAACGTTCGTGCTGGATCCCGACATGCGCGAGCGCCTTGCAACGCTCAACCCCACCGCGTCGGCCAAAGTCGCCACGCGCCTGATCGAAGCCCACGAACGCCGCTATTGGACGCCGGATGCCGCCACGCTCGAAGCGTTGCGCCAGGCCGGTGCCGAACTCGAAGACCGCCTCGAAGGCGTCAAAGAAGGAGTTGCCGCATGAACGTGATCGCGCCAAAACGCTTCGGCCGCGCCGACGGCGAGGGGAGCCTGCAGGTCGCCCTCGATCCGACACTCAAAATCGAAGGGGCGAAGGTTTTCGCCGTCTACGGCAAAGGCGGCATCGGCAAAAGCACGACGTCGTCGAATCTGTCGGTCGCGTTTTCCAAGCTCGGCAAACGCGTGCTGCAGATCGGCTGCGATCCCAAGCACGATTCGACCTTCACGCTGACCAAGCGCCTGATCCCCACGGTGATCGACGTGCTCGAAGCGGCCGACTTCCACACCGAGGAACTGCGCGTCGACGACTTCGTGTTCGAAGGCTACAACGGCGTCAAGTGCGTCGAAGCGGGCGGCCCGCCGGCCGGGACCGGCTGCGGCGGCTACGTCGTCGGCCAGACCGTCAAGCTTCTGAAAGAGCACCATCTGCTGGACGACACCGACGTGGTCGTCTTCGACGTGCTGGGCGATGTCGTTTGCGGCGGGTTCGCCTCGCCGCTGCAGCACGCCGATCGGGGGCTTATCGTTGCGGCCAACGATTTCGACTCGATCTTCGCGATGAACCGCATCGTCGCGGCGATCTCGGCCAAGGCCAAAAACTATCCCGTGCGTTTGGGCGGCGTTATCGCCAACCGCAGCGCTGCGACCGACCAGATCGACAAATTCAACAAGGCGGTGGGGCTCAAGACGCTCGCCCACTTCCCGGATCTCGACGTGATCCGCAGAAGCCGCCTCAAGAAAGCGACGCTGTTCGAAATGGAAGAGTCGCCGGAACTTCTGGCCGTGCGCGCCGAGTATATCCGCCTTGCCGAAACCTTGTGGAGCGGGACCGACGAATTGGCGCCCGACTGTCTCAAGGATCGCGAAATCTTCGACTTGCTGGGGTACGACTGATGGCTAGCGCTTCCTACGCCAACCGCCGCAACCAGATCGAAACCTATTTCGACCGCACGGCAGCCGATGCTTGGGCAAAGCTGACCTCCACGGCGCCGGTCGGGCGCATTCGCGCGACCGTGCGCGCGGGGCGCGATCGGATGCGCAACACGCTGCTGGGCCGCCTGCCGAACGACATGCGCGGCCTGCGCGTGCTCGATGCCGGTTGCGGGACGGGCGCGTTTGCAGTCGAAGCGGCGCGGCGCGGCGCGCAAGTGCTCGCGATCGATCTGTCGTCCACGCTGGTTGCGCTTGCCAACGAACGCGCGCCGCGCGATCTGGGGCATGGCACCATCGAGTTTCGCGTCGGCGACATGTCGGACGCGTCGCTTGGCAAATTCGACCATGTGGTGGCGATGGACTCGCTGATCCACTATGCGGCCAAGGACGTGGCGCGCGTGCTGGGCGACATTGCGGCGCGCACCGGCGGTTCGATCCAATTCACCTTCGCGCCAAGCACGCCGGTACTGGCGGCGTTTTGGGCCGTCGGTCGGCTGTTTCCGCGCGGCGATCGCGCGCCCGCGATCGAACCGATTCGCGAAACCACTCTGCGCCGCATGATCGCACAGCACGCGCGGCTGGCCGATTGGCGCGAAACCGCCACCGAGCGCGTGGCCAGCGGCTTCTACACCTCGCAATCGATGGAGCTGAAGCGCCGATGAGCTGGCTGTCGCTGCAAACGCGCAAACTGCTGACGGGGATGGGGCCGCGCGTTGTGCGCTTCCTGCCGTTTGCGGACGCGGCGACTGCCGATCTGCCGCTCGGGCGCTTGCTGCGTCTGTCGCTGTTCCAGCTGACGGGCGGCATGGCCTTTGTGCTGCTCAACGGCACGCTCAATCGCGTGATGATCGTCGAACTCGCCGTGCCCGCAAGCCTCGTGGCCGTCATGGTCGCGCTGCCGCTGCTGTTTGCGCCGCTGCGCGCGCTCGTTGGGTTCCGCTCCGATACGCATCGCTCGGCCATCGGCTGGCGGCGCGTGCCGTATATCTGGATGGGCACCATGCTGCAGTTCGGCGGCTTGGCGATCATGCCGTTTGCTTTGTTGGTGCTGTCGGGCGACGGCGAAGCGCCGGTGTGGGTCGGGCAGCTGGGCGCTTCGCTCGCTTTCCTGCTCGTGGGTGCGGGCATGCTGACGGCCCAAACGGCCGGCTTGGCGCTCGCCACCGACTTGGCGAGCGAAACCTCGCGCCCGCGCGTGGTGGCGCTCATGTACGTAACGTTGCTGGTGGGCTCGATCGCCAGCGGCCTCGTTTTTGGACAGTTGCTGGCCGAGTTCAGCGCGCTACGCCTCGTGCAGGTGATCCAGGGTGCTGCCGTCGTCACGGTTGTGCTGAACGTCGTGGCACTGTGGAAACAAGAAGTGCGCAACCCCGGCGCCACGTCCCGTCGCGTTGCCCAGCCGCGTTTTGCCGACGAATGGCGCGCCCTTGCCGGTGCCGGGCGCACGCATCGCCTGCTCGTCGCCGTCGGGCTTGGCACGGCGGCCTTTGCCATGCAGGACATTTTGCTCGAACCTTATGGCGGCCATGTGCTGAAAATGAGCGTCGCCGCGACGACCGAACTGACGGCGCTGCTGGCGTTGGGCTCGCTTGGCGCGTTTGGGCTTGCAGCGACGGCGCTGGAGCGCGGCGCCGACCCGCATCGGCTTGCGGCCTACGGCGCGTTGGTCGGCATCGTTGCGTTTGCGCTGGTGGTTTTTTCGGCCCCGCTTGCGGCGCCCGCGATGTTTCGCATCGGCGTGCTGGCGATCGGGTTTGGCGGCGGGCTGTTCTCGGTCAGCACCTTGACGGCCGTCATGTCGATCAAAACACAGGGTCGCACGGGTCTGGCCCTCGGCGCTTGGGGTGCCGTGCAGGCAACGGCTGCCGGGGCCGCAGTCGCCCTTGGCGGGCTGATCAGCGATGCGGTCGGCACGCTTGCCCAGCAGGGCGCTTTGGGCGACGCGCTCACCGATGCGTCGATCGGCTACAGCGTCGTCTATCATCTTGAGATTGCATTGCTGTTCGCGACATTGGTCGCGATCGGGCCGCTTGTGCGGGCCGATCGCCGGTCGCGCGCGGGGTCGCGTAAATTCGGTCTGGCCGAGATGCCGGGCTGAGGGAAAACAAAGGGCGGGAGGCAGACCATGGAAATGGGAATCGTCGCACAGAATTTCGACATCGCGCAGATCGCGCTCTACATGTTCTGGGCGTTTTTCGCAGGGCTGATCTACTATCTGCATCGCGAGAACAAACGCGAAGGCTATCCGCTGGAAAGCGAGCGCCCGTCGGGCGTGGTCGTGCAGGGCTTCCCGGCCGTGCCCGCGCCCAAAACCTACCTCATGCGCGACGGCAGCACGGTCCAAGTGCCCCGGATCGAACCGCGGGAAACCGTCAAGGCCGAGCACGTGCAGAACTATCCGGGTTCGCCGCTCGAGCCGACCGGCGATCCGATGGTCGATGCGGTGGGCCCGGCCGCCTACGCGATGCGCGCCGACCATCCCGAGATGACCTACGAAAACGAGCCCACGCTGGTGCCGATGCGCCTTGCGCCCGGCTACAGCGTCGCGACCGAAGATCCCGATCCGCGCGGCATGGCCGTGGTCGGCGTCGACAACGTCGTGGCGGGTACGGTCTCGGAACTGTGGATCGATCGCGGCGAAATGATGCTGCGCTATCTTGAAGTTGCGGTGAAGGCCACGGGCAAGAAGGTGTTGCTGCCAATGATGATGGCGCGCGTCGATGCCAAGCGCGCCCGCGTGACGGTCGCCTCGATCCGCGGCGACCAGTTCGCGCAAGTGCCACTCACGGCAAGCCTCGACCAAGTCACCCTGCGCGAAGAAGACCGCATCAGCGCCTACTATGCGGGCGGCCATCTCTACGCGCTGCCCTCGCGCTCGGAGCCCCTGATATGAGCGCCGGGCACGTTGGCGCCGGGCACGTTCGTGCCGGGCACGTTCGCGGCAGCGAAGCGCACGACGATTTTGCGTTCGAACCCGTGCGCGGACTGCCGCAGATGCTGCCGCCGGGCGAGTCGATCCTGTGGCAGGGCGCGCCCGATTTTCGCACGGCCGCGCGGCGCGTGTTCCATGTCCGCAAGCTTGCCGTCTATTTCGCGGCCCTTGTCATGTGGGGCCTCGTTTCGGCGGTCTCCGACGGGATGGGCCTTGTCGAAACGCTCGTGTCGGTCGGCATGCTTGGCGCGCTCTCGGCTGCGGGCCTCGCGCTCGTCACGCTGTTCGCCTGGGGCGTTGCGCGCACGACCGTCTATACCGTGACCCAGCGCCGCTTGGTCATGCGCATCGGCGTGGCGCTGCCGATCACGTTCAACATTCCGTTCGCGAAGATCGAGCAGGCCGCCGTCAAGCTCAACGACGACGGCTCGGGCGATATCGCCCTTCGCTTGGTGCCGGG
This sequence comes from Asaia bogorensis, assembly GCA_945901855.1. Taxonomy (GTDB): domain Bacteria; phylum Pseudomonadota; class Alphaproteobacteria; order CACIAM-22H2; family CACIAM-22H2; genus Tagaea. Next base: position 61,980 of record CAMDLT010000005.1, read on the forward strand.
CGAGCGTCTGGCCTATTTGGTGATGTGGCCGCACGCGCGGCCGTGGCGGTTTGCGCGCGTGGAACCGTCGCTGCGCGGGCTTGCCGACGTTGAAGCGGTGGCCCAAAAGCTTGCGCGCGCGGTGGCGGCGGCAAGCGGCCAGCCCGTGCGCGCGACCGCCCTTGCCAAACAAGGCGCCTCGCAAGCAGGCGAACTCAGCGGGAGTGCTGCATGAGCGGCGTTTCCGCCAAAGTGCCGATCGCCGGGCTTGCGGGCCTGCTGGCCGCAACCTTGCTGTTCGTGGCGCTGTCGAGCGCGACGGGTATCGGCAAGCTTGAAGCGCCGTTGCCCGCGACGACCAGCGCTGCCGCACGCGACTTGTTTTTCCACGACCGCGACGATGGCGGCGTGCGCGTGACCGAGGCCCAAGGCGGTGCGGTGATCGCGGAGTTCGAACCCGCGACCAACGGCTTTCTGCGCTCGACCGTGCGCGGCTTGGTGCGCGAACGCAAACGGCGCGATCTGGGGCCCGAAATGCCGTTTCGCATTGCCCTCGAAACCGACGGCCGGTTGCTGCTGAGCGACCCGGAAACGGGGCGCACCGTCGATCTTCGCGCCTTTGGGCCGACCAATCTGGGAGTCTTTGCGCGCCTGCTGCCGGACTCGGCGGTGGGCAATGCCTTCGTCGCGAATGCCGCCGCGATGTCCGCCGCACTTCGTTAGAATATCCAAGGGGAGGGGGATCCCATGACCGCCGCGATCGCAACCGATATTCAAACCAACGAGTCCACCGAGCGGGCCAAGGTCAGCACCATGCTGACGCCCAATTTCTACCGCACCGACTATGCCGCCCTCGACAAGCTGGATATGGACCCGATCCGCGCCGAGTGGGACGCGCTGATGGCGGAATTCAAGGCCGACAAAAACGGCGACCATTTCGACCGCGACGAAGGTTTCGGCGCCGAAGTGGCGGATCTGCCGCCGGCGCTCAAAGAAGAATTCGTCGAGTTTTTGATCAGCTCCTGCACGTCGGAATTTTCGGGCTGCGTGCTCTACACCGAACTCAAGCGCCGCGCCCAGAACCCCGACATGCGCGACGTGTTCGGCTACATGGCGCGCGACGAAGCGCGCCATGCGAACTTCATCAACCAGTCGCTCAAGGATTTCGGCCTGGGCGTCGATCTGGGGTTCCTGAAGCGCGCCAAGAAGTACAAATACTTCGCGCCGAAATTCATTTTGTACGCGACGTATCTGTCCGAAAAAATCGGCTATGCGCGCTACATCACGATCCACCGCCATCTGGAGCGCAATCCCGACAAGCGGTTCCATCCGATCTTCAAATGGTTCGAGCAGTGGTGCAACGACGAGTACCGCCACGGCGAGGCGTTCGCGCTGATGATGAGCGCCACGCCGGCCCTGCTGCGCGGTCGCAACAAACTGTGGATCCGCTTCTTCCTGCTGGCGGTCTACGCGACCATGTATGTGCGCGACCATACGCGCCCCGAGCTTTACAACGCGTTCGGCATGGACCCGACCGAATACGACTACAAGGTCTTCAGCATCACGTCCGAATGCACGAAGCAGGTGTTTCCCTTCACGCTCGATACCGACAATCCGGCCTTCCGCGCCGGGCTCGAGCGTTTGCGCGAACTGCAAATTGCCAGCGAAGCGGCCAAGGCGCAGGGCGGCATTGTCGGCGCGATCAAGCGCGCGGGCTGTGCGGCCGGTGCTGCGTTCGCATTTGCCAAACTTTATCTGGTGCCGGTCGTGCACCACGACAAGCTGCCGCAAGTGCGCATGCAGGCGGTCTGGTAGGACCGGACGATGTTCGAGATTGTCGCCCCCGTTCTGTTCGTTCTGCTGGCCTGGTGGGCCAGCACGGGGGCGATTCTCTATCTCGACGGGCTGCCGCGCCGCACGTATCCCTACAGCATGGCGGCCATGACGGCCGTGCTGGTTGCCGCGTTTTACGGTCTGGCGGCCAGCGCCGACGACACAAGTTCGGCTGGCGCCTATCTTGCCTTTGCCTGCGCGCTCGCCGTGTGGGGCTGGCAGGAGATGGGTTTTTTGATGGGCTTCGTCACGGGCTCGCGGCGCACGCCGTGCCCGCCCCATGCGCGGGGTTTTGTGCGCCTGCGCTATGCGACCGAGACGATTTTGCACCATGAACTGGCGCTTGCGGTCTCCGGCATCGGCATTGTTGCGGCGACGTGGGGCAGCGCCAACCAGACCGGCACCTGGACGTTCTTGATTTTGTGGACGATGCGGCTCAGCACGAAACTCAACCTGTTTTTGGGCGTGCCGAATTTGAGCGCCGAATTTTTGCCGCCGCATTTGGGATATCTCGCGAGCTATTTTGCCAAAAAACCGATGAACCTTTTGTTCCCGTTTTCGGTTACGCTTGCGACTGGCGCTGCGGGTTTCGCTTGGGGGGCGGTATCCGGGGGGGCTGCGGGGGATGGCGCGACAAGCGCCGTGCTGCTCGCGACGATCTTGAGTCTGGGGGTTCTCGAACATTGGTTCCTGGTGGTACCGCTGCCGGTGAACAATCTGTGGGAGTGGGGGCTGCGATCGCGCGAACCGCGAGGCGGCAAGACCGACGGGCGCGGACCGCGATTGGGTCTGGTACCGGCGGGAAGCGATCTTCGTGCGCACGCGGTCTCGGCCGATGCGGGAAGATGCAGGGTGCGGCCGATCGAAGCGTTGGCCGTATCGGGGGGGGATGTGTCCATGAAACGGGGGGCGCCATGAACTACGAAAAATTCTTCGGCCAGCAGCTCGACGGTTTGCGCAAGGAAGGCCGCTATCGCGTCTTTACCGATCTTGAGCGCCACCAGGGCGATTTTCCGCGCGCCACGCATTTCGCCGAACGCGCCAACATGCCGATCACCGTGTGGTGCTCGAACGACTATCTGGGCATGGGCCAGCATCCGGCCGTGATCGGCGCCATGCACGAAGCGCTCGACCGCTGCGGCGCGGGCGCCGGCGGCACGCGCAACATTTCGGGCAACAACCACTACCATGTGCTGCTCGAGCGCGAATTGGCCGACCTGCACGGCAAGGAAGCGGCGCTGCTGTTCACGTCGGGCTACGTGTCGAACTGGGCCTCGCTCAGCACGCTCGCCTCGCGCCTGCCCGACTGCATGATCCTCTCGGACTCCGAAAACCACGCCTCGATGATCGAGGGCATTCGCCACAGCGGGGCGGAGCGGCGCATCTTCAAGCACAACGATCCCGAAGATCTTGCGCGCAAGATGGCCGATCTCGATCCCGCTCGCCCGAAGCTGGTGGCGTTCGAATCCGTCTATTCGATGGACGGCGACATCGCGCCCATCGCCGAATTTTGCGACGTAGCCGACCGCTACGGCGCGATGACGTATCTCGACGAAGTCCATGCGGTCGGGCTCTATGGCCCAAGCGGCGGCGGCATTGCCGACCGCGAAGGGCTCAGCCATCGCCTGACCGTCATCGAAGGCACGCTTGGCAAGGCGTTCGGCGTGCTGGGCGGCTATATCGCCGCGTCGGCCGCTCTGGTCGATTTTGTGCGCAGCTTTGCGTCCGGTTTCATCTTCACGACCTCGCTGCCCCCCGCGGTTGCGGCGGGCGCTTTGGCCAGCATCCAGCATCTCAAACAAAGCTCGGCCGAGCGCGAACGCCAGCAGGCGGTCGTCGGCAAGGTGCGTCGGCGCTTGATGGCGGCAGGCATTCCGGTGATGGAAAACAACAGCCACATCGTGCCCGTGATGGTCGGCGACCCCGTGCAGTGCAAGCGCATCAGCGACGAGCTGCTGGCCGATTTTGGCATCTACGTGCAGCCGATCAACTACCCGACCGTGCCGCGCGGCACCGAGCGTCTGCGCGTGACGCCGTCGCCGCTCCACAGCGATGCCGACATCGACCATCTGGTCGCGTCGCTGTCGGCGATCTGGGGGCGGTTGCATCTCAAGCGTGCGGCCTGATCGCGCGCAAAAAGAAACGGGGGAGGGTGCCATGGGGAAATTCGAATCGACCACGCCGTTGCTCGACAAGGTCCGCACACCTGCGGACATGCGCGATCTGTCGAGCGCCGAGTTGGCGGACTTGGCGGGCGAACTGCGCGCCGAAACCATCGCGGCTGTCGCCACCACCGGGGGCCATCTGGGTGCGAGCCTCGGCGTCGTCGAACTGACGGTGGCGCTGCACAGCGTGTTCGACACGCCGAGCGACCGGCTGATCTGGGATGTGGGCCACCAGGCCTATCCGCACAAGATTCTGACCGGTCGGCGCGATCGCATCCGCACCTTGCGCCAGGGCGGGGGGCTCTCGGGTTTCACCCGTCGCAGCGAAAGCGAATACGATCCGTTCGGGGCGGCGCATTCCTCGACCTCGATTTCGGCGGGGCTCGGCATGGCGGTCGCGCGCGACCTCGACGGGCGCGACAACAACGTGGTGTGCGTGATCGGCGACGGCGCCATGTCGGCGGGCATGGCGTACGAGGCGATGAACAATGCGGGCGCCATGAAGTCGCGCCTGATCGTCATTCTCAACGACAACGACATGTCGATCGCCCCGCCCGTGGGCGCGATGAGCGCGTATCTTTCGCGCCTGATGTCGTCGCCGGGTTTCGTGCATCTGCGCGAGCTTGGCAAGCAATTCGCCTCGCAATTGCCGCGTTCGATGCATGTCGCGGCCCGGCGCGTGGACACCTACGCGCGCGGCATGGCGACGGGCGGGACGCTGTTCGAAGAACTTGGCTTCTACTATCTTGGCCCCATCGACGGGCACAATCTTGACCATCTGCTGCCCGTGCTGCGCAACGCCAAATCGTCCGAGCGCCAGGGGCCGGTGCTGATCCATGTGGTGACGCAGAAAGGCAAGGGCTACGCGCCCGCCGAAGCCGCGTCCGACAAATACCATGGCGTCGGCAAGTTCGACGTCCTCACCGGCACGATGGCGCCGGTCAAGACGAACGCGCCGAGCTACACCAAAGTGTTCGGCGACGCGCTGCTGGCCGAGGCCGAGCGCGACAGCAAGATCGTCGCGGTCACGGCAGCGATGCCCACGGGCACGGGGCTCGACGCGTTCCAGCGCCGCTTTCCCTCGCGCTGTTTCGACGTGGGCATTGCCGAGCAGCACGCGGTGACGTTCGCTGCCGGTCTTGCAACCGAAGGCTACAAGCCGGTGGTGGCGATCTATTCGACCTTCCTGCAGCGCGCCTACGACCAGATCGTGCACGACGTGGCCTTGCAGCGCCTGCCGGTGCGCTTTGCCATCGACCGCGCGGGCCTCGTGGGGGCGGACGGCGCCACGCATGCGGGATCGTTCGATATCGGGTACCTCGCCTCGCTGCCCGACTTCGTGGTGATGGCGGCGGCGGACGAAGCCGAACTCGTGCACATGGTGGCGACGGCCGCCGCCATCGACGACCGCCCGTCGGCCGTGCGCTATCCGCGCGGCGAAGGCGTGGGCGTCGATATGCCCGAACGCGGCGTGCCGCTTGAGATCGGGCGCGGGCGCATCGTGCGCGAGGGCACGACGGTTGCGTTGCTGTCGCTCGGCACGCGCCTTGGCGAATGCCTCAAGGCGGCCGACGAATTGGCGGCGCGGGGTCTGTCGACGACGGTGGCCGACGCGCGATTTGCCAAGCCCCTCGATTTCGACCTGCTGCGCCGTTTGGCACGCGAGCACGAGATGCTGGTCACGGTCGAAGAAGGCGCTGTCGGCGGTTTCGGCGCCCAGGTGCTGCACGCGATGGCGGCCGAAGGGTTGCTCGATCGCGGCCTCAAAATCCGCAGTCTCACGTTGCCGGATGCTTTCCTCGACCACGACTCGCCGCAAAAGATGTACGATGTGGCCGGTCTCAACGCCAAACAGATCGTAGCGAACGTGCTGGCGGCCTTGGGCCGCGATGTGCGCCTGCACGATTTGCGCGCCTAGACGGGCGTGGACTCCGCCGACGCCCTGGCGCTCGCCGGCTTTGCCTTGGCGAGCGTCGCGACGGCGTCGTCGGGCGCCATTTTTCGTCCCGGCGAATGGTACGAGCAAATCGCCAAACCGCGCTGGCGACCGCCCAACTGGCTGTTCGGGCCCGCGTGGCTCGTGCTGTTCGTGCTGATCACCGCATCGGCGTGGTTTGTGTGGCGCGAGGCGGGGTTTGGTCTCGCCCTCGTCGTCTATGCGGTGCAGCTGGTGCTCAACGCGGCGTGGTCGGCGCTGTTTTTTGGGCTGCGGCGCCCGGATCTTGCGTTTTTCAATCTGATCGCGCTGTGGCTGTCGATCGCCGCAATGATCGCACTCTACGCGCCCATCGATGCGACGGCCGCATGGATGCTGGCGCCGTACCTCGCCTGGGTCGCGTTTGCGGGCGTGCTCAACTATACGATCTGGCAAATGAACCGCATGGACGCGCCCGCCGATAGAGCGTAAGGTATCACTATCGTCGATTTTGCGGTTTTGGCAGCGACGGCTGAGAGAGACGTGTACTCCCGCCCCCTTGATGCGAGGAGTCACGACCATGAAAAGCTCGATGAATGCGCCCGTTATCGTGCCTTTGCTGCTGGCCGTGACGGTCGGCTTTTACGCATCTCTGCGCGCCCCGATCTGACCCCACAGGAGACGACCATGGCAAAAGGCCAAAAACGCAGCGGGCGCGAACAGCGCAAACCCAAGGCCGCCAAAGCGGCGAGCGCTGCGGGCAACTCTGGCAAAAACAACGATTACGGCACGCGCAGCCCCGCAGGGGCAGCAATCGCGGCCAAGAAAAAGGGCTGAACCGACCTATGCAGAATACCGGACGATCGGGTCGCCGCAAGGCAATGCAGTATTTGGGGCGCATCTCGGGCAGCGGCATGCTGCAGCTCGGCGGCGAGAAATTGGGCCCTGCGACCTACGATTTCGAGGGATTTTTCAAGCCCGCAGGCGGCGTCGCGTGCGCTGGCGAAATCGAAGCGGCGCCGGCCTTGCTGCAAAGCGTCTTGGGCCAACGCGGCTTGCAAATCGTCACGGCCGCAGGGCTGGTGCTCGATCTGCGGATGTCGGCCAAGAAACTCGGGCCGGTTGCGCGCGTCGCGCATGTCGAGGTCAACGGCGATCTGCCGACCGACCAGGCCGCTTGGCGGGAAATCGCGGCCGACGCGTAAGCCGCCGATAAGGCTTGCCAAAATTCGGGTTCTGCTCTTTAATCTTGGCACCAAGGCCGGACCCTACCGGCCGTCCCAAGCGCAATCGAGGAGAAACGCCCGTGACATTCCAACCCAATCGCCGCCAGGCGCTGGCCGGTGCGGCAGCAACCGTGGGCTTGCTGGCAGCGCCCCACATCGCGCGCGCCCAGGCCTATAAAAGCGAATACAAATTGTCGGTCGTCGGCAATCGGCCGCTGGCAATGTCGGACGGCGCGCTGCGCTGGGCCGAACTCGTCACCGAACGCTCGGGCGGGCGCCTCAATTTCAAGGCGTATCCGGGCTCGCAATTGGTCGGCGGCGACCAGACGCGCGAACTGGTCGCCATGCGCCAGGGCGTGATCGACATTCTGGTCTCCTCGACGATCAACATCTCGCCGCAGATTCCGCAGATGAATCTGTTCTCGCTGCCGTTCTTGATGCCCAACCACAAGGCGTTCGACGCGCTGATCCAGGGCGAAACGCGCGCGGCCCTCGACACCACGCTCGCCCAGCGCGATTCGGTCGTGCTGGCCTGGGGCGAAAACGGCTTCCGCGAATTGTCGAACTCCAAGCGTCCGATCCGCACGCCTGCCGACCTGCGCGGCCTCAAAATCCGCTACGCCGCCGGGCAGATCTATGCCGAGATTTTCACCCAGCTCGGCGCCAATCCGCTGCAAATGAGCTTTGCCGATCTGCAGCCCGCTTTGTCGACGGGCGCCGTCGACGGGCAGGAAAATCCGATCAACGTGTTCCTTGCGGTCAAGATGGACACGCTCGCGCAAAAACATCTGACCGTGTGGAACTATGTCGCCGACGCCGCCGTCTATCACATCAACAAAGGCGTGTGGGACAGCTTCGCCAAGCCCGACCAGGATCTGGTGCGCGCGTGCGCCGAAGAAGCGGCCAAGACCAATCTTCAGAACGCGCGTGCGGGCATCGGCGTGGGCGGCGCGTCCGACCGCGCGGCGATGGACGAGCTTGCCAAGCGCGGCGTGTCGGTCCTCGAACTGTCGCTCGACGAAAAGCGCGCGTTCGGCGTCGCGACCAAACCGGTCTACGACAAATACGCCCAGCTCGTCGGCACCGATCTGGTGCGGCGCGCCGAAGCGGCCATCGCGCGCGCGATCGCCTGATTGAAAGCGGGACGGCATCCGGCCGCAACGGGCCGGATGCCGTTTTGTTTGGAGGGGAATTTTTTGTCGGCCGATTTCGATCCAACGCGGCAGCCTGACCAGCCCAAAACGCGCCTCACGCTGAAATTCGAAGAAGTGCTGCTGGCGGTTGCAATGGCCGCGATGGCGCTGATCACGGGCGCAAACGTCCTCACGCGCTATTTGAGCAACGTGTCGCTGGCTTTCACCGAGGAGTATTCGGTGCTGCTGATGGTCGTGGTGGCGATGGTCGGCACGGCCTATGCGATCGCGGGCGGCCGCCATATCCGCATCGGATGGTTCGTCGACGATCTGTGGCCCAAGGCGCGCCGCCCGGCCGAAATCGCGGCGATGCTGCTGGCCATCTTGTGCTTCGCGCTGATTGGCTATTACGGCGCCTATCTGACGTGGGACGAATACCGGTTCGAATCGATGACGCCGGGCCTTGGCAATCCGCAATGGCTCTATACGGGCTTGCTGCCGCTGCTTTCGCTCCTGGTCGTGGGGCGCGCGGTCGGACGTCTGATCCGCATCCTGCGCGGCGAAAAAACATGATCGGCAGCGCGCTGTTTTTGATGTTTTTGACGATGCTGATCCTCGGCACGCCCATCGCGGTGGCGCTGGGCCTTGCGGGCACGGCCGCCATCGCGTTTGCGGGCCAAAGCATGATGGCGGTGCCGACGCAGGTCTATACCGGCATCGCCAAATACCCGCTGATCGCGATTCCGATGTTCGTGCTGGTGGGGTCGGTCTTCGACCGCACGGGCGTGGCGCTTCGTTTGGTGCGTTTTGCGACGGCCCTCGTCGGGGCCGGGCGCGGCGCGCTTGCGACCGTTGCCGTGCTGGTCGCGATGGTGATCGGCGGCATTTCGGGCTCGGGCCCCGCGACGTCGGCGGCGGTGGGCCACGTCGTGACGCGCAGCATGGTCAAAGACGGCTATCCGCGCCCGTTCATTGCCGCAACCGTGGGGGCGGCGGCGGCGACCGATATTCTGATCCCGCCGTCGATCGCGTTCATCGTTTACGCGGTGATGGTCCCCGGCGTGTCGGTGCCTGCGATTTTTGCTGCCGGCATGTTTCCGGGCATCCTTGCGGGCTTGGCGATCATCGTGCCGATCTTGATCTTGTCGTGGATCAACGATTTTGGCGGCAAGGCCAAGGACGACGACCGCCCGGGGGTTTGGCAAAGCTTCAAGGACGCGTTCTGGGGCCTGATGGCGCCGGTTGTTATCCTGGGCGGCATGCGCATCGGCGCCTTCACGCCGACCGAAGCCGCCGTCATCGCGGTGTTCTACGGCCTCGCCATCGGCTTTTTCATCTATGGCACGCTTAAGCTGCGGGACCTTTACGAAATGCTGGTCGAGGCCGGCGAGATTTCCGCCGTGATCTTGTGCGTGGTGGCGCTGGCGTCGGTGTTTGCGTGGTCGACCTCGACGCTTGGCATCGTACAGCCGATCGCGGGCTGGATCGTCGGGCTTGGCATCGGCGAATACGGCACGATCGCGCTGCTGATGGTCGTGCTGATCGTGATCGGCATGTTCCTCGACGGCGTGTCGACCTTTTTGATCCTGCTGCCGGTGCTGATCCCGATCGCGAACAGTTACGGCTGGGACCTCGTGTGGTTCGGCGTGATCTTGACCATGAAAATCGCCATCGGCCAGTTCACGCCGCCTTTGGCGGTCAATCTCATGGTGTCGTGCCGCATCGCGCAGGTATCGATGGAATCGACGATTCCATGGGTGTTTTGGATGATCGTCGCGATGTTCGTCGCGCTCGCCGCATGCGTGGCGATCCCGGACATTGTTTTGTGGCTGCCGCGTACGTTGGGGTACTGACAATGGTGGGAACGGGACATAACCGCGCGGCGCTCGAAAATTTGTACGCGCAAATGCAGCGCATCCGCGTGTTCGAGGAGCTGGCGCTGGCCGCGCACAAAGCGGGCGAATTGCCGGGCTATCTGCATCCTTCGATCGGGCAGGAAGCCGTGCCTGCGGGCGTGTGCGCGCATTTGAGCGCGGCCGACCGGCTGACCTCCACCCATCGCGGCCACGGCCATGCGCTCGCCAAGGGATCGGCCGTCGGCCCGATGATGGCCGAACTTTACGGCCGCGCGACGGGTTCGTGCGGCGGCAAAGGCGGCTCGATGCATATCGCCGATTTTGCCGCCGGCATGCTGGGCGCCAACGGCATCGTCGCGGGCGGCATTCCGATCGCGGTGGGTGCTGCCCAAGGGCTGCGGCTGCTGGGCCAAAGCGGCATCGTCGCGTGCTTTTTTGGCGACGGGGCGATCAATCGCGGACCCTTCCTCGAAGGGCTCAACTGGGCGGCGCTTTACAAGCTTCCGGTGCTGTTCGTGTGCGAGGACAACACGTTTTCGGCCTTCACCCACACGCGCGAAACGACGGCGGGGCCGGGCCCGGCCGCACGCGCCGAAGCTTGCGGCGTGGCCGCGCGCGCGGTCGACGGCAGCGACGCCCAAGCCGTCCATGCGGCAGCGGGCGAGATGATCGACGCGATGCGCGTCGACCGCACGCCGCGCTTTTTGCACGCGCGCACCTACCGATGGGAGGGGCACACCTCGACCGATCCCGGCGCCTATCGCAGCCCCGATGAGCTTGCCGCCGGGCGCGCGCGCGATCCCGTCGCGCGGCTGGGCGCGGAGCTGCTGGCGATGGGCATGGCGCGCGAAGCGTTGGATGCTATCGACGCTGGCATCCTTGCCGAGATGACGGCCGCGCGCGATGCGGCGCGCGCCGCCCCGTGGCCCGAGCCGCATACGGCCTTCGACGACGTGCAAGATTGGGGAGCGCCGCAATGGCAAGTTTGAGCTTTGCGGAAGCCGCGTGCGCGGCCTTGGCGCAGGAAATGCGCCGCGATCCCAGCATCTGGGTGCTCGGCGAAGACGTGCGCATGGGCGGCATCTTCGGCCAGTACAAAGGGCTGCACGACGCGTTCGGCGCCCAGCGCATCGTCAACACGCCGATCTCGGAATCGACCATCATGGGCGCGGGGCTCGGCGCGGCGTTGGTGGGCACGCGCCCGGTGATCGAAATGCGCATCGCCGACTTCGCGATGCCCGCGATGGACGAAATCGTCAACCAGATCGCCAAGGCGCGCTACATGTTCGGCGGGCAGGCGCGCGCGCGCGTGGTGGTGCGCATGCCGCACGGCATGCTCAAAGCCTCCGCCGCCCAGCACAGCCAAATCGTCGAAAGCTGGTTTGTCAATTTGCCCGGCGTCGTGGTGCTGGTCCCGGCCAGTGCCGCCGACATGGCGGGCCTGCTCAAGACCGCGTTGCGCGGCGACGATCCGGTCATGCTGTTCGAACCCAAAAGCCTGTGGTGGACCAAAGAAGAGGTGGATCCCGAACTGCCGGCCGTGCCGGTCGGCGTCGCGCGCAAGCTTTTGTCGGGCAACGACATCACGCTGGTCGCGTGGTCGCAAACGGTGGCGCCGGCGCTGGAAGCCGCCAACCGCGTGCGTGCCAAGGGCATCGGCGTCGATCTTTTGGACCTGCGCAGCCTGTGGCCGTGGGACCAGCAGGCGGTGTGCGAAAGCGCCGCGCGCACGGGCCGTTTGGTGGTGGTGCAAGAAGCGCCGCTGGCGGCGGGCTTCGGCGCGGAGATCGTCGCCCACACGCTGGAACAGGTGGGGCCGGGCAAGATGCGCGCGCTCAAGCGCCTGGGCGCGCCGCGCGTGCCCGTGCCGTTTGCGCCCAATCTGGAAGCCACGCTGATGCAAACGCCCGACAAGATCGAAGCGGCCTTGCTGGCCGCAATGGTTTAAACGAGGCCTTCGGCCCAGGCGATCTGCCGGGGCAGGCAAATGCGGTTGAGATCGTAATTCGCGATCGCGTGCGCACGGGCCGCAGTGCCAAGCGCTGCTTGCAAATCGGGACGGGCCAGCACGTCGGCGACCGTTTCGGCAAGTTTTTTGCCGTCGAAAAAATCGACCAGCAGGCCCGTATCGCCGTGCCGGATCGCTTCGCGCAGCGGGGCCGTGTCGCTGGCCACGATGGCGCAACCCATGCTCATCGCTTCCAGCAGGCTCCAACTCAGCACGAACGGGTAGGTGAGATACACATGCGCCTTCGACAGCGACAGCACGCGCACGAAATTGTCGTACGAAACGCGCCCCAAGAAATGCACGCGCGCCCAGTCGGCATCCGCAATCGACGGGCGCACCTCGTCGATGATCGCGTCCTTCCAGCTGCGCCCGTCGGCGCGGGGCGCGCCATAGCTGATGCCGTCGCCGCCCACGACCAGCACGCGCGCGTTGGGACGCAATGCCAGCAACTTGCCCAGGCTGCGCGCAAACACGTGCCAGCCGCGATAGGGTTCGAGATCGCGCGCCACGTACGTGACGATCTCGTCGGCGCGCGTGAGCACAAGCTTGCCCGCGCGCGTCGTCAGTTCCAGCGACGCCGCCGGGTCGCGTTGCAGCTTGTCGGTATCGATGCCGTCATGCGCCACGGCGATGCGCTGGCGAAATTCGTCGGGAAATGTCGAGGCCTGCCAGTGCGTGGGCGACAGGCCCGAATCGGCGATCGCAAAATGCATGTCGTTGTTGAGATTTTTCATGCGCAGGCGGCAGGCGTGGGCGGGATCGTCCGCAACGAATTCGGGGTCGAAATCGGTGTCGATGCCGACCGCGCGATAGTAGAACTCGCAGTAAATCCCGAGCTTCGCCTGGGGCCACACGTCTTTGAGGAACAGGCTCTCCCCCCAGCCCGGATGGGCCACGATCAGGTCGGGCGAAATGCCTTGCGCCTTCAAAGTCCGCGCATGGTGGAACGCGGCTTCGGCGCGAATGGTTTTGGTTTCGAAATCCGACACCCAGGGATGGATGCCTGCGGTCGAACCGCGCTGCGGGCGGTAGCGATGCACCGGCACGCCATCGAACTCGGTCATCGGTTCGGGGCGCATCACGGTCGCATGCACCGCGTGCCCGCGCCGTTGCAGGGCGGGGGCAAGATGGCGGAACTGGCCCGGAAAATTCTGATGGACGAACAAGACTCGCATGGCAGGCGCAAACCTTACCCGAAGCGGCGATTTTGCACACTGTCTGCGCGCGAGAAGCGCAGACCACTTCTTGCTCCAGCAGTCATTGCAAAATGCGACATGGTTAAAGTGGTAAAAACTAAGACACTTGCGACCAGGAAATAATTGCCGACCGGCAAAAAGGGCAGATCCAAACGACGTTTATACCATTGTTTTTATTGATAAAAATTATGGCTTAACCCTTGCTAGGCAGGTGTACCGACTGCCCGCCAACAAGGAAATTTCCCATGACAACGACGATCCTGCCCTCGACGGGAGGCACCTACACCTACTCGACGCTGACGACGATGATCGGCAGCTCCGCCGACGACACGGTCGTCTTCAGCGGCGCGATCACCGGCGGGACCGTGGATCTTGGCGAGGGTACGGACGCGGTCTTGCTGTCGAATGCGGGCAACCGGCTGACGATCCTCAATGTCGAATCCATTCGCGGCGGAACGGGCGCGGATACGGTCGTCCTCGGCACGGGCATGTCGGGCGGCTCGGTCGATCTGGGCGCCGGGTTCGATCGCCTGCAACTCGACGATTCCGACAACAGTCTGACACTTGCCAACGTCGAAACGCTGCTCGGCGGCATCGGCAACGATACGGTCGTGCTGGCCACGTCGCAAACGAGCGGGTTCGTCGATCTGCGCGCCGGCAGCGACCATTTGACGCTGGCCGATGGCGGCAACCGCTTTACCTTGTGGAACGCGGAAACGCTGATCGGCGGCGCGGGCAACGACACGATCACCTATGCGACCGGCCTTACCGACGCCACGGTCGATTTGGGCGCAGGTAACGATCGTCTGATTTTGAGTAACGCGGTCAATACCGTCACGCTTGGCAATGTCGAGGCCGTCATTGGCGGCTCGGGGGCCGACAATGTGACGCTGACCCAGGCCGCCACCTTGAGCCAGATGCTCGATCTTGGCGCCGGCAACGACCGCCTGATCCTTGCCAATACCGACAATACGCTGAAGGTCTCGAACGTCGAATCGCTGACCGGCGGCACGGCGGCCGATACGGTCGTGCTTGCGAGCGCGATCTCGGTCGGCGAATACGACCTGGGCGACGGTGCGGACCGTCTTGTGCTCGGAAACTTCGCCAACACCTTGACGGTCGTGAACGTCGAAACGCTCGTCGGCGGGTCGGTGGCCGACAACATCACGCTGGGCACGGCCTATACGGCGGGCGAGATTTTCAACCTGGGCGCCGGATCCGACCGCCTCGTGCTGTCGGACGGCGACAACAATCTGGGCGTTGCCAACGTCGAAACCGTGATTGGGGGTGCGGGCAACGATACCGTCACGCTGGCAGCGCAACTGCCGAACGGCGTCGTCGATCTTCGCGCCGGCAGCGACAAGCTTGTGCTCGCCGACGCCAACAACCGCCTGACGGTCTCGAACGTCGAAACGCTGATCGCCGGGACCGGTGCCGATACGATCACGCTGGGTTCGGCCGTGACCGATCTGGTCGTCGATCTGGCGGCGGGCAACGATCGCCTGGTGCTGGGCAACTATGCCAACACGGTCACGATCGTGAACGTCGAAACGTTGGTCGGCGGCGCGTCTAGCGACGATGTGACGCTCGCTTCGACCTACACGGCCGGCCAAAGATTCGACCTCAACGCAGGCAGCGACTGGCTGCGGCTGGCCGACGGCGGCAACACGATCACGGTCGTCAATGTGGAATCGGTCGTCGGCGGGTCGGGCGCCGATACGGTAACCGTCGGGGCGGCCATCGCCAGCGGCTCGATCGACCTTGGTGCGGGCGCCGACCGTCTGGTTCTCGGCAACTTCACCAACTCGCTCACGGTCACCAACGCCGAAACGATCGTCGGCGGATCGGGCACCGACAATGTGACGCTCGGCACCGCCTATGACGACGGCGAACGATTCGATTTCGGCTCGGGCGGCGACCGATTGGTCATGTCCGACGGCGACAATACCATCACGGTTGCCAATATCGAAACCGTCGTCGGCAACGCGGGCTACGACAAGTTGTATCTGTCCGCTGCCATGACCAGCGGCAATATCGATTTGCGCGGCAGCGCCGACCAGCTTGTGCTGGCGGTCGGCAACAACCGCCTGACGGTCAGCAATGTCGAGACGATTACTGCCGCTTCGGGCAACGACACCATCACGCTGGGGTCGGCCTTTACCGACGGCACGATCGACCTTGCGGGCGGCAACGACCGGCTTATCTTGGGCGCGTTCGCGAACACGGTCACGCTCGCGAACGTCGAAACGGTTGTCGGCGGCGCGGGCGCCGACGACGTGACGTTTACCGCCGCTTACGCCGCCACCCAGACGGTCGATCTGGGGGCTGGCAACGACCGCCTGACCTTCGCCGACTTCGCCAATTCGTCGACGCTCGCCAACGTCGAATCGGTCGTCGGCGGCACGGCCAACGACACGGTTTCGTTCGCGACCGCCATCGTCAACGGGTCGATCGACCTTGGCGACGGCAACGACCGCGTTATCCTCGGCAACTTTACCAACACGGTCACGATCACCAACGCCGAGGCGCTGGTCGGCGGTTCGGGCAGCGACACCGTATCGCTGGGGACCGCCTACAACGCGGGCGAGACGATCAATCTTGGCAGCGGCAACGACCGCCTGCGGCTTTTCGACGGCGGCAATCGCATTACCGCGCTCAATATCGAAACCATCGTCGGCGATGCCGGCTACGACACGGTTTTCCTGGGCGCTTCGACCACCAGCGGGCTCGTCGATTTGGGCGACGGCAGCGATACGCTGGTGCTGGCGGCCGGCGGCAACCGCCTGACGGTCACGAACGTCGAAACGATCATCGCCGCTTCGGGCGCCGACTCGATCACGTTGGGCTCGGCGGTCGATGGCGGCACGATCGATCTGGGTGCGGGCAACGACCGCCTGACGCTCGGCAATTCCGCCAACACGGTCACGCTTGCCAATGTCGAAACCGTCGTCGGCGGAAGCGCCGAGGACAACGTGACGCTGCTTGGCGCCTATGCGGCCGGCCAGACATTCGATTTGGGCGGCGGGCTCGACACGCTCAAGTTCGCCGACACTGCCAACAGCGTGACGCTGGTCAACGTCGAATCCGCGATGGGCGGAACGGCTGCCGACACGATCACGCTGGGCGCCGCGATCGCCAACGGCTCGATCGATTTCGGCGACGGCAACGACCGCCTGGTCCTCGGCAATTTCAGCAATACGCTGACGGTCACCAACGTCGAAACGCTGGTCGGCGGGTCCGGCAACGACGACGTTACGCTCGGCACGGCCTATTTTGCGGGCGAGACGTTCAACCTTGCGGGCGGCAACGACCGTCTGGCGTTGGCCGACGGCGACAACCGCATCACGATCAACAATGTCGAAACGCTGATCGGCGGCGCCGGCTTCGATACGATCACGCTCGCGGTCGCCGTGACCAACGGCTTTGTCGATCTTGGCGAGGGCACCGACCGTCTGGTGCTTGCCAACGGCAACAACCGACTGACCGTTGCCAATGTCGAAACGCTGATCGCCAGTTCGGGCGCCGACACGATCACGCTGGCATCCGCCGTCACGTCGGGGCGCATCGATCTGGGTGCGGGCAACGACCGGCTGTTCCTTGGCAACTACACCAACACGGTCACGCTTGCGAACGTCGAAACCGTGGTCGGCGGCGCGGGCGAAGACGACGTGACCTTGACCGTCGGTTTCAACGCCGGCCAGACCGTCGATCTCGGCGCCAACAACGACAAGCTGACCCTCGCCGATGCCGCCAACTCGATCACCGCGTCGAACATCGAGACGATCGTGGGCGGCGCCAGCGCCGATACCGTCTTCTTGGGCACCGCCATGACGTCGGGCTCGGTCGATCTTGGCGACGGCAGCGACCGGCTCGCGCTCGGCAACTTCGCCAACACGCTGACGGTCACGAACGTCGAAGCGCTGGCGGGCGGCACCGCCGCCGACGACATCACGCTCGGCACCGCCTACGCGAACGGCGAGACCTTCAATCTTGCGGGCGGCAACGACCGTCTGGCGCTGGCCGACGGCGGCAACAGCATCACGGTCGCCAACGTCGAAACGATTACCGGCGGCATCGGCAACGACACGGTCGTGCTCGCCGCCGCGATGACCATGGGCTTCGTCGATCTTGGCTACGGCAACGACCGCCTCGTGCTGGTCTCGGGCAACAACCGCATCACTGTCGCCAATGCCGAGACGATCGTCGCGGGCTCGGGCGCCGACACGATCGTGCTGGCCTCGGCCGTCACGTCCGGCACGATCGATCTTGCGGGCGGCAACGATCGCCTGACCCTTGGCAGTTTCGGAAACACGCTTACCGTCGTCAATGTCGAGACCGTGATCGGCGGGGCTGGCAACGACGACGTGACGCTGACCGCCGCCTACACCGCGAGCGATGCGTTCGATCTGGGGGCGGGCCGCAACAAGCTGACGCTCGCCAACGCCGCCAACACGCTCACGGCCGTCAATATCGAGATCGTCACCGGCGGCTCGCTTGCCGACACGCTCACGCTGGGGACGGCCGTCACCGACGGCACGGTCGATCTGGCAGGGGGGGCGGACCGCCTGGTGCTCGGCAACTTCGCCAACACGCTGACGGTCTTCAACGTCGAGACGCTTGTCGGCGGCACGGGCGCCGACCAGGTCACGCTGGGGACGTCCTATACCAACGGCGAGACGTTCAACCTTGGCAACGGCAGCGACATGCTCACGCTTGCCGACGCCGGCAACCGCGTGACGGTGACGAACATCGAAGCGCTGGCGGGCGGCAACGGCAACGATACGGTCGTGCTGGGCTCGGTGATGACCGCTGGCATCGTCAATCTGGCGGGCGGGCAAGACGCGCTGACGCTGGCGGCGGGCAACAATTCGCTCACGCTTGGCGGCGTCGAGACGCTGACGGGTTCCCTCGGCGCCGACACGGTCGTGCTGGGCGCGGCGGTCACCGCGGGCGTCTACGATTTTGGCGCCGCCTACGACCATCTGGTGCTGGGCAACTTCGCCAACACGATTACGCTCGTCAATGTCGAGACCGTTGTTGGCGGCACGGGCGCCGACAACGTGACGCTGGGCACGAGCTATGTCGCAGGCGAGACGTTCGATCTGGGGCTGGGCGGCGACAAGCTCAAGCTCGCCGACGGCGGCAATACGATCACGCTCGTCAACATCGAAACGCTGACGGGCGGGACCGGCGCCGACACGGTCTTTTTGGGCGCGGCCATATCGACGGGAACGATCGATCTGGGGCTTGGCAACGACCGTCTGGTGCTGGGCACGACCGCGAACACGCTCGTCGTGCTGAACGTTGAAGCGGTGATCGGCGGTTCGAACGCGGACTCCATCACGCTCGGCACCGCCGTCACGGCCGGCACGATCGATCTTGCTGTCGGCGCGGACCGGCTGACGCTGGGCGATTTTGCCAACGCGGTCACGGTCATGAACGTCGAGACCCTGGTCGGCGGCAATTCCAGCGACAACGTCACGCTCGGAAACGCCTACGCCAATGGCGAGGTTTTCGACCTTGGCGGCGGCGACGACACGCTGACGCTGGCAGCGGGCGGCAACAAGCTGACCGCGATGAACGCCGAAACGATCGTCGGCGGCAACGGCGGCGACACCATCGTGCTGGGCGGATCGACGCTGCGCAGCGTGATCGACCTTGGCGCCGGCTACGATTCGGTAACGCTCGGCACCGGCGTCAATACGGTCACGATCTACAACGTCGAAACTTTGCTTGCCAACAGCGGCGCGGATACCGTCACGCTGGGCGAAGCGGCGGCGGGCGGCACCATCGATCTGCTCGGCGGCAACGACCGCCTGATTCTCGGCAATTTCGCCAACACCGTGACGGTGGCCAACATCGAAACTGTCGTGGGCGGCGATTTTGCCGACGACGTGACGCTGACCACGACCTACAACAACGGCCAGAACATCAGCCTTGGCGGCGGCATCGACCGCGTGGTGCTGAGTGCGGGCGGAAATTCGGTGACGCTGACGGGCGTCGAGAACATCATCGGCAACAGCGGCGACGATACGGTTACGCTCGGCACCGTGGTGACGTCCGGGACCATCGATCTTGCGGGCAGCAGCGACCGATTGAACCTCGCGGCCGGCACCAACACGATCACGGTTTCGAACATCGAAACCGTCGTCGGCAACGGCGGCGCCGACATGATCGTCGTTTCGGGCACGCTCGACGTGGCGCTGTTCGGCAACGGCGGTGCGGACCAGCTCGTCGGCGGGGCGGGCCGCGACTATCTCAACGGCGGCAACGGCACCGATCTTCTCACGGGCGGGGCTGGCACGGACACGTTCGTCGCGTCGCTTGGCGCCGATACGATCTCCGACTACGCGAGCGGCGACAAGATCGATTTCAGCGCTTTTGACGACTACAGCAGCTACGGCCAGATCGCGGATGTGGCGACGGACGTGGAGGGCGGCGTGCTGATCAGCCTTGAAACCGGAAGTTCGGTCACCATCCTTGGCGTCAGCACCGCGACGCTGTCGTCGCTGTCCGGCCACATGGTGTTCGACTGAGGAGATTTGCAGGGCTCCACGCCAAAAATCTCGGCATGCGCCGGGCGCGATGTTTCGCTAGACTTGAGCCATGCGCCGCCGTCTGCCGCCCCTCAACGCCTTGCGCGCCTTCGAAGTCACCGCCCGCCACATGAGCGTGACGAAGGCGGCGGACGAACTTGCCGTCACGCCCGCCGCCGTGAGCCACCAGCTCAAGACCATCGAAGAGCATCTGGGGCTGAGCCTGTTCGAGCGCACCAAGGGCACGTTGCTGCTGAGCGACGCGGGCCAGGCGATCCTGCCCGGCATTCGCGACGGGTTCGAGCGCTTCGAAGCCGCCCTCGAAGCGGTCGACAATCTGGGCGATACCGGCGTCCTGACCGTCAGCGTGGCGCCGTCGTTTGCCGCCAAATGGCTGCTGCCGCGCCTCGACAGGTTCGAAGCCGCCCATCCCGACATCGACGTGCGCGTCGCGGCGTCGATGACGCTGACCGATTTCCAGCGCGACGGCGTGGACCTTGCCATTCGCTATGGGGCGGGCCGGTATCCAGGCTTGCATGTCGAACGCGTGCTTGCCGAAACCGTGTTCCCGGTCTGCAGCCCCAAGCTGGCGCTGGCCCTGCCGGGCGACCTTGCGCATGCGACGCTGCTGCACGACGACAGCCCGGACGACGATCCGTCCTGCCCGACTTGGCCGATGTGGCTGAAGGCGGCGGGCGTTTCCGGCGTGGACGGCACGCGCGGTTCGCGTTTCAACCAATCGAGCCTGGTCGTGGAAGCGGCCGTGCTGGGGCGCGGCGTGGCGCTGGGCAAATCGCTGCTGGCCGCCACCGATCTTGCCGAGGGCCGCCTGGTGAAGCCGTTTGGCGATGCGGTGACGGTCGATTTTGCCTATTACATCGTCTGCCCGACGGCCAAGCTCGTCTTGCGCAAAGTGTCGCTGTTTTGCGACTGGTTGCGCGCCGAAGCTGGCGGCGTCAAGGCGGGCCGCGTCAAATCGGGCCGCGTCAAGGCGGGCAGCCAGTCGGCCTGAACGATCGCGGCGTCGATCTTGGCCGCAATGTCGCGATGGCCGAGCCCTTGGGCGCGCCATGTGCGCCGCTTGGCTTCGATGATCGCAAGGCGCAAGGCCCAAGCCGGCGCAAAAAGCTTTTCCAGATATCGCGCCAGCACGGCCGACAGACCCGCGGCACGACCTTGGGTTGAAACCGTCAAGGTCAGCGCGCCGCGCCGCACGATGGCGGGCGTGTGGAAATCGCATTGCGCGGCAACGTCCTCGACATTGACGAGGGCGCCTTGCGCGCGCGCCGTTGCCGCCGCCGCATTCGTGTCGGTGAAATAGACGAGATCGAACCCTGCAAAATCGTCCGGCGCTTCGGCAAAGCACGAAACGTCGATTGCCCCGCCTTGGGCGAGCAATTCCAGGCGGCGCGCGGCGCGCGGACCCGTTCCGACCAGTGCAATTTTGAGACGTGCAGCATCGAGCACAATGGGCAGCATCGATTTTCTCCTTGGCGACGCCCCACTATCGGCTGCAGCGCCGATCGCGGGAACTGAGGAAAATTGAACGTCGAGCCAAATTCTCTTGCATCGCAAACATCCGCGCAGGCGATTAGCGTGATCGTGCTGCAACAAAGCAAGGAACGACCGTCATGCCGCTCGATCAATCTGCCGAACTGCTTGCCGACCCTGCCGAAACGCTGGCCTATCCGGGCTTGTTTGCGGCCGACGAAGTGGGCTGGATCGCCGCCGAAGCCGCGATCGTGGCTGCCCGCACGGGCGTTGCCAGCTTTGGCGAGGCGCACCGGCTTGTGGTCGGCATCGCAAGCCTGGCTGCCCATCCGCGGTTGCGGGCCAATCTGGCGGGCAGCGACCTTGGCCTTGCGCAGGCGACGTACCTGCAACGTTGGGACGGCACAAAAGCGCTGCCGACCCAAGCGGGTGCGCGTCATGTCGTGCTGTTTTTGGGCTGGCGCGGCGGGCTCGAACTTGCGGGCAATGTGCGCATCGCAAGCGAACCGGGCCTTGCCGTGCGCCTGGATGCGGCGTCGCTTTCGCGCGCCAAACCGATCGGCGAAACGCTGGGCGAGGTGCTTGTGCTCGCGTATTCGGCCGACGGCGAGACGTTGGCGCAAGTCGCCGACGACGCGCTGTGGCCGCAAGCCTGGTGTGCGGCAGGCTGATTTTTAGGCGCTACTCGGCCGCTGCGGCGACGCCGCTTGGATAGTCCGCGCGCGTCGGCACCTTCACGATGCGCTTTTCCGCGAGTGCGCGAATCGTGCCGGGATGCGAAACCGCAAACGAATTGAAACCCTGGCGCTGCATCAGCACGATCTGGTCGTGCAGCACGTCGCCGGCCGCGCGCAGTTCGCCGCGATAGCCGTAGCGCTGGCGCAAACGCCCGGCGAGCGAATAGGGCCGCCCGTCCGCGTAGCGCGCGAAACGCAGCACGATCAGATCTAACCCGTCCAGATCGTTTTCGAGCCCGGCAAGCGTATCGGCCGTCTCCAGCAGCAGCCCGCGCGGGCGGTGGTCGCCGCGCTCGGCCAGATAGCGCCGTTTGGAAACGACGGCAAGCGCGTTGGCGGGCAGGGGCGCGTCGTCCGCGACATAGACGGCCGCATCCGCCACGAACGCGCCGTCGCGATACAGCTTGGTTTCAAGCATGCTGGTACAAAGCCTCTTGGAAGGGCGCCATGCCGACGCGCCGATAGGTATCGAGGAAACGTTCGCTGTCGGCGCTGAGCAGGCGCAAATACGTCTCGACCAAATTTTCGACCGCATCGACGATTTTGTCGGCCGCAAAGCCGGGCCCGATTATCTCGCCGATGCTGCAATCCGCCCCTTCGGCGCCGCCCAGCGTGATCTGGTAGAATTCTTCGCCCTGCCGATCGACGCCCAAAATGCCGATATGGCCGACATGATGGTGGCCGCACGCGTTGATGCAGCCCGAGATCTTGAGCTTCAATTCGCCGATGCTGTTCTGCCGATCCAGATCGGCAAAGCGCGTCGAGATTTGCTGCGCCACCGGGATCGAGCGCGCATTGGCAAGCGCGCAATAATCGAGACCGGGGCACGCGATGATGTCGGTGACGAGCCCGTCGTTGGGCGTGCCGAGCCCCGCTTTTTCGAGGGCCGCATGCACGGCCGGAAGATCGTCAAGGCGCACATGCGGCAACACCAGATTCTGCGCGTGGCTGACGCGCAGCTCGTCCAGGCTCCAGCGTTCGGCGATCGCGGCGACCGCATCCATCTGGTCGCTCGTCGCGTCGCCCGGCACGCCGCCGATGGGTTTGAGCGACACGGTGACGATGGCGTAACCCGGCTGTTTGTGCGCCGACACGTTGCGCGCAACAAAGCGCCGCAGCGCCGGATTTGTCGCCGATGCGGTTTCCAGCGCGCCCGAAACCGCAGGCAAATCGTCGAACGCGGGTGCGGCAAAATAGGCCGCGATGCGCGCAAGTTCGTCCGCGCCCAATTCGGCCGAACTTTGCGGGCGCGCGGCATATTCGGCTTCGATCGCGGCGACGATTTTCT
This sequence comes from Asaia bogorensis, assembly GCA_945901855.1. GTDB lineage: Bacteria > Pseudomonadota > Alphaproteobacteria > CACIAM-22H2 > CACIAM-22H2 > Tagaea. Next base: position 85,343 of record CAMDLT010000005.1, read on the forward strand.
CGACGCCCTTTTCGTGGACCAGGATTTTGATGCGCGCTTTGTATTTGTTGTCGCGCCGTCCTTCCAGGTTGTAGACCCGCAAGATCGCCGCGCAATAGCCGAGCAATTCGCGCTCGGGCAAAAAATCGCGCAGCTTCTTGGCGATCATGGGCGTGCGGCCCTGGCCGCCGCCGACATAGACCGCAAAGCCGATCCGGCCGTCCCTATCGCGCTTGGCTTCAAGGCCGATATCGTGGACTTGGATTGCCGCACGGTCGGCGGCGGCGCCGATGACGGCAAGCTTGAATTTTCGCGGCAGAAACGTGAATTCGGGATGCAGGCTGGACCATTGGCGCAGCCATTCGGCATAGGGGCGCGGATCGACGGTTTCGTCGGCGGCAGCGCCCGCAAAATGGTCGGCCGTGACGTTGCGAATGCAATTGCCCGACGTCTGGATGGCGTGCATGCCCACTTCGGCAAGCTCCGCCAGAATGTCGGGAATGTCGGCAAGCCGCACCCAGTTGAACTGCAGATTCTGGCGCGTCGTGAAATGGCCGCTCGACCGGTCGTAGACGCGCCCTATCTGCGCAAGCTTGCGCAGCTGGCGCCCCGACAGCACGCCGTACGGAATGGCGATCCGCAGCATGTAGGCGTGCAGCTGCAAATACACGCCGTTCATCAGCCGCAGGGGTTTGAATTGGTCTTCGGTCAGTTCGCCCGACAGGCGCCGCGCGACCTGGTCGCGAAATTCCGCGACGCGCGCGGTTACAAAAGCTTGGTCGAATTCGTCGTAGCGATACATGGATTTTCTCGTGGCTCAGATCGTGGGGCCGGTGGCGCGAATGCGCTCGCGCAGCAAAAGCGGCACGCGCGTGACGGGATCGAGCGCGATCAGCACGGGCTCGACGACAATGTTGGCCGCATGGTCGCCTTGGGCGCGTGCGAGCAGCGCCTTGCCGGCCTCGCCGCCCGCCGCCAGTTCGGCTTCGCTTACGTCGCTTGTCCAACTGCCGTCGGCACGCCGAAACACGGCCGCGCCGCCGCGCAAATCGTTTGCGGTTGCCGCGACCCATTCGTGCGTTTGTTTGCGCGCTGCCATGTTCTCGAAACCCCGATGCCGGTGCCCTGCATCTACATGCGACGGCAGAGCGGGCGGGACAACGCAGTTAAACTTGGCCGCGCGTTTAGGATTATTGCGGGATCGGTGCGGGCAAGGTTTTGTCGGTCGTGCAGCGCATACCGAAATGCCCCGCATGGCGGCACGTCATCTGGCAGCGGAGATTTCGCGGATTAAGCTTAATTAACGTATATAAGTAAATTTTCTGTTCTTGAAAATTTCGCATTTTTAGGGTTTATTGCGCCCATCGCCGTTCGCGGCGTGCGCTGTTTGACAAGTGAATCGGAACGCCCCGAATTTTCGGTGCAAATCGATCCGTGTTTTGTTTGAAAACAACGGGTTGATATGCAACGTGTTGCATGGATGTTGCGTCTATGTCGCGCAGATGTCGCGTCTGTGTCGCATCCATGTCGCGCAGATGTCGCGCATAAACTTGCGGTTTGCGCCACAATGCGCGCCATCCGAAAACGCCAGAGGGGTCCGCCTGCATGAAGATCGAAACGCCCGCCGCCGAAATCCTGATCGACGTGCCGCTCAAGGTCGGCGAGGGGCCGTGCTGGGATCAATCGACCGGCACGCTGCTGTTCGTCGATATCCCGGCGCCGTGTCTCTATCGCTTCGATCCTGCGACAAAACGGCTCGAACGGCACGACATGCCGGCGGCCATCGGCAGCTTTGGGTTGTGCGGTGACGGGCGCGCCATCGTCGCCTTGCGCTCGGGGGTGCATCTCTACGACTTCGCCGCGCGCAAGTTCGAGTTCGTCGTCCATCCCGAACCCGACCGGCCGACCAACCGGCTCAACGACGGCAAGGTGGCGCCCGACGGGCGGTTTTGGGTCGGCAGCATGGACGACAGGCCCGACAAGGAACCGGTCGCGGCGCTCTACCGCATCGACGGCGACGGGCGCTCGACCCGCATGGTCGAGGGGCTCACGGTCTCCAACGGGCTTGCCTGGGGGCCGGGCGGAACGTCGATGTTCCATTCCGACAGCCGCCAGCGTTTCGTCAAACGCTACGACTACGATGCGGCGACCGGGGCCATCGCGAACGGCCACACGATCCGCGTGCTGGAAGAAGCCGACGGGCGGCCCGACGGGGCGGCGTGCGATGCCGAGGGCTTCTACTGGAGTGCGGGCGTGTCGGCGGGCTGTCTCAACCGCATTGCGCCCGACGGTCGTATAGACCGAAAAATTAAACTTCCCGTCGAAGCGCCGACGATGCCGTGTTTCGGCGGGCCGGACGGCAAGACGCTCTACGTCACCTCGCTTGCCAGCGACCGGTCGGGCACGCCGCAGCCCGGCACGCTGATCTCGTTCCGCGTCGACGTGGCCGGGGCGCCGATCGGCCGGTTCGGCCGGTCGCGCTAAACGGCGGGGGCCGGCCTAGGCGTCGCGCCGCCACAGGCCGGGTTTGGGGTCGATGGGCAGCAGCAGCCGGTAAAGATCCTTGGCGTCGTCGGCGGCGTCCGTCGCGGACTTTTCGGGCAGCAGCAGGCCCGTCGACGTCTTGCCCTTGTTGGCGAAGAACTCGGCAACCTGTTTGTCCGAGGCGCCAAGGCTGCTTGCGTAGCGTTCGGTCGTGATCGACAGCGAGACCCGTTCGTACTGGATCGACAAATTTCCCTTGTCGTCCGCTTGCACCGACACGCGCTCGATTTCGACCGACAGGCTGAAGCGTTGGGCGGCAAGGCCGCCCTCGGGAATGTTCGGGATTTTATCGCCCTGCGCGGACAAATCCGCGTTGAGCCGGTTGGTCAGATCCTGCACGAGTTCGCCCAACCGCTCGACCGAGGCGCCCATTTTGGCCAGCAGCGTGATCGCTTGGGCAGCCGCTTGGTTGCTGGCGTCGCGCAGACGCTGGCCCTGGGCTTTCGCCTCGGCCTGGCCGCGATCGAGCCGGTCCAGCGCCTGTTGCAGCTTCGATGCGGCCGTGCCGAGCAGCGCCCCGGTATCGGCCCTTGCGGAGCCGCCAAGCGCACTGAAATTTTGGCCAAAGACGGCCTGGGTGCCAACGGTCATCGCGGTTCTCCGCAATTTTTTGGATCGGCGTTTCTGGCCAATCCAAGGTGAAGTCTAAAATTTTATACAATATCGAGCCAATCGAGTCAACCCCATAGATCGGCGCAAGGTGGCATCACGATGCTGCCCTTGTAGACCAGTCCCGGTTCGCGGTCGCGTTTGAGCAGCAAGGGGCCGTCGATATCGGCCCAGTCGGCGCCCTGGGCCAACAGATGGGCGGGCGCCATCGACAGCGACGTGCCGACCATGCAGCCGACCATGACTTTGAAGCCGGCCTTGCGGGCGGCGGCGCGCAGGCGCAGCGCCTCGGTAAGCCCCCCGGTCTTGTCGAGCTTGATGTTGATCGCTTGGTACTTGCCCTTGAGCCGGCTGAACGCGGGCGCCGCAAGGCAGGCTTCGTCGGCGCAAACGGGGACCGGGTGCGGCGCGCCCGCAAGCTCGCCGTCGCGATCGGCATGCAGCGGTTGCTCGATCAGATCGACGCCGAGCTTGGCAAGCGCGGGCGCGTAGCGCCGGTAGGCGTCGATGTCCCAGGCTTCGTTGGCATCGACGATCAGCCGGGACTTGGGTGCGGCGGCCCGCACGGCCGCCACGCGATCGAGATCGCCTTCGCCCGTGAGCTTGATCTTGAGCAGCGGGCGTTTGGCTGCGGCCTTGGCGGCGGTGGCCATGTTGGCGGGCGTATCGACCGACAGCGTAAACGCCGTCACGACCGGTTCGGGCGCCGACAGGCCCGCCAATTGCCACACCCGCATGCCGGCCATCTTGGCTTCGAGGTCCCACAGCGCGCAGTCGATCGCGTTGCGCGCGGCCCCCGGCGCCAGCGCCTTCGACAGTTGGTTGCGGCTGCCGCCGCCCTCGACCAGCGCGCGCATGGCGTAGATCGCGGACTGCGAAATCTCGATCGTTTCGCCGTAGCGCTGGTAGGGCACGCATTCGCCGACGCCGACGAAGCCGCGTTCGCGGATGCGCACCACCAGCACTTCCGCCTGCGTGCGGCTGCCGCGCGAGATGCGGAAGGTGCCGCGGATCGGCCATACCTCGCGCGCAACTTCCAGTTTTCGGGCCATCAGATTTTCGCCAGACGCTTGGCGAGGGCGGCGACGCCCGTGCGGCTGGGGTCGCACACGGGCAGGCCCAACCGGTCGGCCAACGCCTTCAAGGCGCGCTCGGCAGCCCTTGGCGCCAGCTTGGACGTATTGAGGCTGACGCCGACGCATTTGGCTTTGGGGTTGGTGAGCCTGGCATGCGCCACGTTGAGGGCGATGCAATCTTCGATCTTGGGTAGCTTGTAGTGCGGCAGGCCGCGCATATGGGCCCGTCCAGGCTCGTGGCACATGACAAGCGCGTCGGGCTGGGCGCCGTGGATCAGCGCCAAGGTCACGCCCGCGTAGCTTGGATGGAACAGCGAACCTTGGCCTTCGATGACGTCCCAACGGTCGGCGGGGCCCGCGGGGGACAGGGTTTCGACCGCCCCCGCCACGAAGTCCGAGACGATGGCGTCGATCGACCAGCCCGCGCCTGCGATCAGAATGCCGGTCTGGCCGGTGGCGCGGAACGTCGCCTTCATGCCTTGCGCCCGCATTTCCTTTTCGAGAGCGAGCGATGTGTACATTTTGCCGATCGAGCAGTCGGTGCCGACGGTCAGCACGCGCTTGCCGGACCGCTTGGCGCCGGTCGCGATCGGGAAGTCGCGGGTCGGGTGGCGAACGTCGAACAGTTGGCGGCGGTGCTTCTTGGCTGCCGCGGCGATCTCGGGCACGTCCGACAGCCGGTTGTGCAGGCCGCTGGCAAGATCGAGCCCGGCGGCAAGCGCTTCGAGCAGCACCTTGGTCCAGGCGGGCGAGATCGTGCCGCCGCGATTGACGACGCCCACGATCATGGTCTTGGCGCCCTTCTTGGCGGCTTCTGCGGGCGCCATGTCGGGCACGCCCGCATCGGCCTTGCAGCCCGGCAAGCGCTGCTGGCCAAGACAGTTCTCGATCCGCCATTGGGCAACGCCGATCGATGTTTTGGCGGCGAGCGCGTCGGGCGCTTCGCCCAGGAACAGCAGGTAGGGCGCTTTGATTTCCACGTGCATCGGACTCCGCGTGCGGGTTGCTTGCATCCCAAATGGAACAAGCTTTCCCTTGGTTTTGCAAGTGCCGCGCCGATAGAATGGAACCATGGTTTACGACACGATCCTGTTCGGCGGAATGCTGGTCGACGGCACGGGGGCAGCGCCGGTGCGGGGCGACCTTGCCATTGCGGGCGAGCGCATTGCGGCCCTTGGCGATCTTGCGCAGGCGTCGGCTGGATCGCGCATCGACTGCACGGGGCTTGCGGTCGCGCCGGGTTTCGTCGATGCGCACACCCACGACGACGCGGCCCTGCTCGATTTTCCCGATCTGCCGATGAAGACGAGCCAGGGCGTTACCAGCGTGGTCGTCGGCAATTGCGGCACGTCGCTGGCGCCGGTCGATCTCGACCGCGAACCGCCGCCGCCGTTCGATCTGCTGGGCGGACGCGCGGCTTACCGGTTCAAGCGTTTCGGCGACTGGCGAAAAGCGCTTGCCGACGCGCCGGCCGCCGTCAATTCGATCGGGCTTGCGGGCCATTCGGCGTTGCGGCTCGGCACGATGGACCGTTTCGATCGCCCGGCTGACGCTGGCGAAGTTTTGGCAATGGCGAGGTTGCTCGACGGCGCGATGCAGGACGGCGCCGTCGGCCTGTCGTCCGGCCTGTTCTACGCCCCCGCGCGCATGGCGCCGACGCGCGAACTGGTCGAGCTTGCGCGCATCGCGAGCGCTGCGGGCGGGCTCTACGCCACGCATCTTCGCAACGAAGCCGACTATCTCGAAGATGCGGTCGACGAAGCCTTGGCGATCGGCATTGCGGCCGATCTGCCGGTCGTGCTGTCGCACCACAAGGCGGCGGGCAAGTCCGCCCATGGCAAGGTTGCAGCAACTTTGGCGCGCATTGACGCTGCGCGCAAGACCCAGCGCATCGCGCTCGACGTCTATCCGTATGTGGCGTCCTCGACGGTCCTCACCGACGACCGCGTGCGCAATTCGGCCAAAGTGCTGATCAGCTGGTCGAAGCCGATCCCCGCGGCGCAAGGCCGGGATCTGGCCGAACTTGCCGCCGAACGCGGTCTTGGCATCGAGGCGATGTGCGCGGCGCTGCAGCCTGCAGGCGGAATCTTTTTCCTGATGGCCGAGGACGACGTGCGCCGCGTGCTGGCGTGGCCCGAGGCGATGGTCGGCTCCGACGGCCTGCCGCACGACGCGCACCCCCACCCCCGGTTGTGGGGCACGTTTCCGCGCGTGCTCGGCCACTACGCGCGCGAGCTCAAGCTTTTTTCGCTCGAAGAGGCCGTGCGCAAGATGACGAGCTTGCCCGCCCGCCGCTTCGGCCTCAAGGATCGCGGCGTGCTGCGCCAGGGCGCGTTTGCGGATGTCGCCGTGTTCGATCCGGCGTCGGTGCTCGATCAAGCGAGCTTCGCCGCGCCCAAGCGCCCGGCAACGGGCATTGCGCGCGTCTATGTAAACGGGGATTGCGTGTGGCAGGCGGGTGCGCCCACCGGCAATCGACCCGGCAAGGCGCTCGCGCACGACCGCGAAGCGCTCGACTATTCGCGCTAGACGAGGCCCAAAACAATCCACAGCGCGAAGCCGACCATGAGGCCGGCGGCGGCTCGGTTGACGTTGGCGAGGGCGCGTTCGCTCAGCCGGTCGCGCATGGCCGCAACGATCGCCGATAAAACGATCCACCAGCCAAGCGAGCCCAGCACCACGCCCGCCACCAGCCAGATGCCCGCTGCGATCGAATCGCCAGCATCGGCAAGACCGAGCCCCAAGAAAAGCGCCACGAAGGTGATGACAGTCGCGGGATTGGCAAGAGTGAGCAAAAACGTCGCGGCGAAGGTGCCCGCGAGCGTGCGCGCATCGATCGCCGCCGCGCGCGTGGCGGGTGCGGCGTTCCAACTCTTCCAGCCAAGCCACAGCAAGAACGCGGCGCCGCAAAGGCGAAACCACAAATTGCCGCCAAGCAGATCGCCCAGCACCGCTGCAAAGCCGAACGCGGCGAGCGCCGCATAGACGCCATCGGCAAGCGCGGTGCCAAGTCCGCCCGCCACGCCCGCAAAGAAGCCGTAGCCGAGCGTGCGCCGAATGCACAGAACGCCGATCGGCCCGATCGGCGCCGCGATCGACACGCCCAGGACCAGCCCCTTGACGAAGAATGCGGCATCGAACGCGCTCACGGCAGGCAAGCCACGTTGTGGGTGTCCTTGGCCGAGGAAAGCGCGATCACCGTCTCGGTGCGCGATACGCCTGCAATGCGCTTGATGCGATCGACGATCACCCGCTCGAGCGCAGCGTTGGTCGCGACGCGGATCTTGAGCAGATACGACCATGCGCCCGTGACGTGATGGCATTCGAGCACGTCGGGCAGGGCCGCGATCGCGGCGACAAACCCCGCATCGTGTTTGGGCCCGTCGAGAGCCACCGACACAAACGCCAATGTCGGCCGCCCGAGTTTTTCGGCATCCGCCGTAATCGTCCAGCCTGTGACGATGCTGTTCGCTTCGAGCTTTTTGAGCCGTTCGTTGATCGCCGACACGGACAGCCCCACCGCCGCCGCGATCGTGGCATACGAATCGCGAGCATTTTTCTGAAGATGCGCTATTATTTTGCGGTCAATATGGTCCATCGCCATAAAATATGCCGTGTATTGGTCGAATCAAGCCAATTCTTTGGCGTATTGAGTTCGCGATGGGCCTTCGCGGTCGGCGCCGAGCAGGGCTCGGTTTGCGCCACGACGTCCGTCTGATATGACAAGCGCATGGAAATGCTGGAATTCGTTCAGGAATACCCCTATGCGCTGATCGTCGCAGCGATCGTGGTGGCCTATCTGTACGTCCAGGTACGCCTCGCCGACGACGAGCCGCGAGCCCCGCCCGAAAAGCCGAAAAATCTCGAAGGCTACGACGTCGAATGGTGCGTGGGCTGCTCGCTGTGGGTCCCGGCCAAAACGCCCTATTGCAGCATTCGCGGCTGCCCGCGTCCGCACCGCTCGATGTAGGCGGTTTCAAGCGTTATTACGTCATTGCCGCAAGGGGGACGGGTAGCTATGTTGCGCCGCAACCGGCGGGGATTCGCGCCCGGCGCAAACGACAAGGATTTGGCAGAGGCCGATGGCGGGTTTGAGTTTCCAAGATCTAATTTTGACGCTGCACCGCTACTGGTCGGCGCAGGGCTGTTTGATTTTGCAGCCCTACGACATGGAAATGGGGGCGGGCACGTTCCACCCGGCCACCACCTTGCGCGCTCTGGGCCCCAAGCCATGGAAGGCCGCCTATGTGCAGCCTTCCAGGCGCCCGTCCGACGGACGCTATGGCGAAAACCCCAATCGTTTGCAGCATTACTATCAGTACCAGGTGATCCTGAAGCCGTCGCCCGCCGACAGCCAGGAGCTGTATCTGGGCAGCCTCAAGGAAATCGGTCTCGATTGGCGCCAGCACGATATTCGCTTTGTCGAGGACGATTGGGAAAGCCCGACGCTGGGCGCCTGGGGGCTCGGTTGGGAAGTGTGGTGCGACGGCATGGAAGTGACGCAGTACACCTATTTCCAGCAGGTCGGCGGTATCGAATGCAATCCGGTCGCGGTCGAGTTCACCTACGGCCTCGAACGCTTGGCCATGTATATCCAGGGCGTCGAGAACGTCTACGACCTCGCCTTCAACAGCGAGGGCGTCAAATACGGCGAAGTGTTCCTGCGCGCCGAGCGCGAGTATTCGGCGCACAATTTCGAGCACGCGAACGTCGACCAATTGTTCAAACATTTTCAGGATGCCGAAGCCGAGTGCAAGGCGCTGCTGGAAGCGAAGCTTGCACTGCCGGCTTACGACCAATGCATCAAGGCCTCGCACCGCTTCAACCTGCTCGATGCGCGCGGCGTGATCTCGGTGACCGAGCGCCAGGCCTATATCGGCCGCGTGCGCAATTTGGCCAAAGCCTGCTGCGAAGCATGGCTTGCGGGCGAAGGTGCGGCCAATGGCTGAACTGCTGCTCGAAATCCTGTCCGAAGAAATCCCGGCGCGCATGCAAGGCCGTGCGGCCGAGGATCTGAAACGCCTCGTCTGCGAAGGCCTCGGCAAAGCCGGGCTCGAATTTTCGAAAGCCGAAGCGTTTGTGACTCCGCGCCGTTTGGCGCTGGTCGTGGATGGCCTGCCGCTGCGCACGCCCGATCTCAAAGAAGAAAAAAAGGGCCCGCGCGTCGGCTCGCCCGATCAAGCCATCGCGGGCTTTTTGAAGGGTGCTGGCCTTGCCTCACTCGACGGTTGCGAAAAGCGGATGGTCGGAAAAGCCGAATTCTGGTTCGCGGTCGTCGACAAGAAGGGTGAACCTGTTTCGAACGCTATTCGAAGAATAATTGGTCCCGTACTCCAGACTATTCCCTGGCCGAAATCTATGCGGTGGGGCAGCGGTGCAAAAATCGAGTATCAACTTGAGACCAGTGTAGGCATCCCAATTCCGTCTTCTCGCGGCGAAGGCCAAATGCAAGCGGCGATTCCATTTCGTTGGGTGCGGCCATTAAGTTCGATAATTCTGCTATTTGATGGACATCCGATTGACTTCGAAATCGACTCGAATGGTGCCAAAATCATAGCTGGGGCGATGACCGTCGGCCATCGCTTCATGGCGCCCGCCGCGTTCGCCGTATCGGGCTTTGCCGACTATCGGGCGAAGTTGGAAAAAGCTTTTGTGATTCTCGATGCGGCCGCACGCCGCGCCAAGATTTTGGCCGATGCGCAAACCGCGTGCGCCAAGCTCGGCGTGAAGCTGCGCGACGATCCAGGCCTACTCGACGAGGTGACGGGACTTGTCGAATGGCCCGTCGTACTGACCGGTGCGATCGACGAAAAATTCATGGATGTGCCAGCGGAAGTGCTGGTGACGTCGATGCGCGCGCACCAGAAATATTTTGCGACGCTCAATGCCGACGGTTCGCTCGCGCGCCATTTTGTCGTTGTGGCGAACATGGTTGCCGAAGACGGCGGGGCCTTGATCGTCGCGGGCAACGAGCGCGTGCTGCGTGCGCGCCTGTCGGACGCCAAGTTTTTCTGGGACCAGGACCGGAAGACAAAACTCGAAGCGCGCGTGCCTGCTCTTGCGTCGCGCGTGTTCCACGCCAAGCTTGGTACGATGCTGCAAAAGGTCGAGCGGCTCGAAGCGCTGTCGGTCTTTATCGCAGGCAAGATCGGCGCCGACATTGCCGCCGCCGCGCGCGCGGCCCGGCTGGCCAAGGCCGATCTGTCGTCCGGCATGGTCGGGGAATTCCCCGAATTGCAGGGCGTCATGGGCCGCTACTACGCGCGCCACGACGGCGAAAGCGAAATTGTGGCCAACGCCATCCGCGCGCATTACCAGCCGCTCGGCCCCGGCGATATGTGCCCGGCCGAGCCCGTGTCGGTCGCAGTCGCATTGGCCGAAAAGATCGACACGCTTGCGGGCTTCTGGAGCATCGACGAAAAGCCGACGGGCTCGAAAGATCCGTTTGCGCTGCGTCGTGCGGCGCTCGGCGTCATTCGATTGGTCCGCGAGAACGGGTTTCGGTTGGAATTGCGGCCGATTTTCGCCGCAGCGCTGGAGGCGTTCCGCGCGCCTGAAAAACTCTCGACCGATATGCTGGGCTTCTTCGCCGACCGGCTCAAAGTGTCGCTCAAGGAAGAAGGCGTACGACACGATTTGATCGATGCGGTGTTCGCGCTCGGCGGCGAGGACGACCTCGTGCGGCTGCTCGCCCGCGTCGAGGCGCTGGGCGCGTTCCTTGCGAGCGACGACGGCGCCAATCTGCTGGCGGCTGCGCGCCGCGCGTCCAACATCGTCGGCATCGAGTCCAAAAAGGACGGCGACGCGTTCGATGGCGCGGTCGATCCGGCGGCGTTTGCGCTGCCGGAAGAAAGCGCTTTGTTCGCGCGTTTGTCCGACGTGGAAACAAGCGTGCAGACCTGCGTCGTCGGGGAAAACTATTCGGGGGCCATGGGCGCTTTGGCGTCGTTGCGCGGCCCCCTCGACGCGTTTTTCGACAAAGTGACGGTCAACGCGGACGACAAAACGCAGCGCGCCAATCGTTTGAAGCTGCTCTCGCAAATTCGCCGTACCACGATGCGCGTGGCGGATTTCGGCAAGATCGAAGGGTAAAGGAACCGGACCATGGCCAAGTGGGTTTATTCGTTCGGCAACGGCAAGGCGGAAGGCAAATCGGCGATGCGCGATTTGCTCGGCGGCAAGGGCGCCAACCTTGCCGAGATGAGCAATCTGGGCCTGCCGGTGCCGCCCGGCTTTACGGTCACGACCGAGGTGTGCACGCATTTCTACGCCAACAAGCGCAGCTATCCGGCCGAGTTGAAGGCGCAGGTCGCGGCAGCGCTTGGCAGCGTCGAGAAAATCGTCGGCCGCAAATTCGGCGACGCCAAAAAGCCGCTGCTTGTCTCGGTGCGCTCGGGCGCGCGCGCCTCGATGCCCGGCATGATGGATACGGTGCTCAATCTCGGGCTCAACGACGCGACGGTCGAGGGTCTGGCCAAGGAAAGCGGCGACGCGCGCTTCGCCTACGACAGCTATCGGCGCTTCATCCAGATGTACGGCGACGTGGTGCTCGAGGTCGACCACCATCATTTCGAAGAACTGCTCGAGCGCGCCAAGTCCGATCGCGGTTACGCGCTCGATACCGACATGCGCGCCTCCGACTGGAAAGAATTGGTCGCCGACTACAAAACGATGGTCGCGCGCGAACTGGGCCGGCCGTTCCCGCAAGATCCCCAAGAGCAGCTTTGGGGTGCGGTCGGGGCCGTGTTTGTCAGCTGGATGAACCAGCGCGCGATCACCTATCGCCGCTTGCACCAGATCCCCGAAGAATGGGGTACGGCCGTCAACGTGCAGGCGATGGTGTTCGGCAATATGGGCCAGGATTGCGCCACGGGCGTGGCCTTTACGCGCGATCCGTCGACGGGCGAAAACGCTTTCTACGGCGAGTTCCTGATCAACGCGCAGGGCGAAGACGTGGTTGCCGGCATTCGCACGCCCCAGCAACTCACCATCGCGGGCCGTCTTAAGCAGGGCGCCAAACTTCCCTCGATGGAAGAAGCGATGCCCGAGACCTACGCCCAGCTCGTCGCGATCCGCGCGCGCCTGGAGAAGCACTACCGCGAAATTCAGGACATCGAATTCACGGTCGAGAAGGGCGTGCTCTACATGCTGCAGACGCGCAACGGCAAGCGCACCGCCGCTGCCGCCTTGCGTATCGCGGTCGAAATGGCCGACGAAGGGCTGATCGATCGCAAGACGGCGGTGGGCCGCATCGATCCCGCCAGCCTCGACCAATTGCTGCATCCTACGCTCGATCCCAAGGCGCCGCGCACGCTGCTCGCGCGCGCGCTGCCGGCATCGCCCGGCGCCGCGTCGGGCATCGTGTGTTTCTCGGCCGACGAAGCCGAGACGCTGGCGGCGGCCGGCAAGTCGGTCATTCTGGTGCGCATCGAAACGAGCCCTGAAGACATTCACGGCATGCACGCCGCACGCGGCATCCTGACCACGCGCGGCGGCATGACGAGCCACGCGGCGGTCGTTGCGCGCGGCATGGGCCGGGCGTGCGTCGCGGGGGCGGGCGACATTCGCGTCGACTACGCCGCCAAGAGCATGGCGATTCGCGGCCGCACGATCGCGGCGGGCGAGTTTCTGACCATCGACGGCGGCACGGGCGAAGTGTTTTTGGGCGAAGTGCCGACCGTGCAACCCGAATTGTCGGGCCATTTTGCCAAGATCATGGAGTGGGCCGACGGCTATCGGCGCATGAAGATCCGCACCAACGCCGAAACGCCGCTCGATGCGCGCACCGCGCGCCGCTTCGGCGCGGAAGGCATCGGCCTTTGCCGCACCGAGCATATGTTCTTCGAACCCTCGCGCATTCTGGCCGTGCGCGAGATGATCGTCGCGGACGACGCGCCTGCGCGCGCGTCGGCCTTGGCGAAGATCATGCCGTTCCAGCGCGCGGACTTCGTCGAGCTGTTCCGCATCATGGCGGGTTTGCCCGTCACGATCCGGCTGCTCGACCCGCCGCTGCACGAATTCTTGCCGCACCACGAGGCCGACTTTGTCGAACTTGCGCGCGTGACGGGCAAGACCGTCGCCGAAATCAAGGCGCGCGCCGAGAAGCTGACCGAAAGCAACCCGATGCTCGGCCATCGCGGCTGCCGTCTGGCGGTAACGTATCCCGAGATCTACCAGATGCAGGCGCGCGCGATTTTCGAAGCGGCCATTCTGGTCGCCAAGGAAATGGGCGAAACGGTCGAGCCCGAAATCATGATCCCGCTGGTCGGCGTGCGCCGCGAGCTCGACGTGATGCGCGACCATATCGCCAAGGTTGCCGACGAAGTGCGCGCCGAAACGGGGGCACGCGTCGAGTATTCGCTGGGCACGATGATCGAATTGCCGCGCGCGGCCCTGCGCGCGGGCGAAATCGCCGAGACGGCGGAGTTCTTCTCGTTCGGCACAAACGATCTTACGCAGACGACGTTCGGTCTGTCGCGCGACGATGCCGCCAGTTTCCTTGGCGCCTACGAGCAGCAGAAGATACTGCTGCGCGATCCGTTCGTAACACTCGACCAAGAGGGCGTGGGCGAACTCGTGAAAATGGGCTGCACGCGCGGCCGCGCGACGCGTCCCGATTTGAAACTCGGCATTTGCGGCGAGCATGGCGGCGATCCGGCCTCGATCCATTTCTGCGAGAGCGCCGGGCTCGACTACGTCTCGTGCTCGCCCTACCGCGTGCCGATCGCGCGCCTTGCCGCCGCGCAAGCCGCGTTGCAGGCGGCGGGCGCCACGCTGCCGATCGCAAAAAAGCCGGCGGCAAAAAAGGCAGCGCCCGCACTCGATCGGCATGCGCGCGTGCGCCTGGCAGCGGCCCGCCGCAGCACGGCGCGCAAAATGCCCGCGCGCAAGCCGCCGCGCGTCGCGGCGCCCGCACCGAAGAAAAAGCCGGTAACGAAAAAGAAACCCGTCGTCAAAAAGATCCAGCCGAAAGCCAAACCGAAAACAAAGCCAAAGGGCAAGCCGAAGGGTCGGCGCTAGAAATTCGCCCAGGCGGGTTTCGCTGGCACAAGCGTGGCGTCGCCAGCGACCAGCGCCGACGTTTTTTCGAGCGCATCGAGGCGGATCAGCGCCAGCCCTTGCGCGCCTGCGGTCGAGCGCATCTCGCCCGCTTCCGCGCCGTCTTGCAGGATCTTCGTGCCGATGGCGGGGACGGGGCCCGCGATGGTCACGGGCACCAGGCGCTTTTTGACCAGACCGCGATACTTCATCCGCGCGGTCACTTCCTGGCCCACATAGCAGCCCTTCTTGAAATCGACGCCGCCCAGTTCGTCGAAACCGTTTTCGAGCAACAGCGCGTCTTCGATCGCCAGATCGCGGCTGCCGTCCGGCACTCCCAGCGATACGCGCAGCGCATCGTAGTCGCCGAGTTCGCCCGGCGCGAACCCGTGTTCGGCCGCGACTTTTGCCAACGCTTGGGCGGGCAGCAAGGCGCGCACGCCAAGCGCCGCCAAACGCGGATCGACATAGACGCTGCCGCCGGAGATTTCTTTGGCGGCGCCCGGCGTTTCGGGCAGGCCGAACGAAGCGGCCGCATCGGCGCCCCAAAAGACGCCGACCGCATGGTCGGGGGCGGGGGCGAGCGCGATCTTGGCGCGCAGCTTGTAGATTTTGAGACGTCGCAGCAGATCGCCGAGGCGCTCGGCCTCGCCTTCGAGCATGACCGCCTCGTCGATCGCCAGCATAAAAAACTCGTGCAAGAAGCGCCCCTGCGCGGTGAGGAAGCCCGCATGTAGCGCCTTGTCGGCCGCGATCTTCGTGGCATCGCTTGAGACGAGCCCTTGCAGGAAGGTTTTGCGGTCTTCGCCGGTCACGCACAAAGCGGCGCGGGCGGGGAGCGGCACAAAAAAGCGGGCGGACATGCGGTTTCTCCCGATTCAATAGGCGACATCCAGCAGTTAGGCGACCTGTGCCAGCTTGGCAAGGGGCACGCGACCGGCCTATAACGAGGCCATGTCAAAACGCATCTGCTTTCTCGACGACTCGGTCGAATATGACGGTTTCAGTCCCACCAGCCGCCCGCTCGACGGGCCGCAAAAGGCGGTCGCCTATCTGGCAGCTTCGCTCGCCCAGCGCGGCCATGCGGTCACGGTCGTCACGCGCGCGGGCATCCCGCTGACCTGCGACGGCGTTGCCTATCCGGGTTTGGAAGGCGAGCGCCCGGAAACGTGCGATCTGCTGGTTGCCGTGGGCGATCCCACGCAATTCGATCTGGTGAAGAATGCCGCAACGCGCGCGCTGTGGGTCCAAGGCGCGCCCGCGTCGCTCGACACGCCAAACTGGCAGGGCGTGTGGCAGCGTCTGTCGCCGCATCTGGTGTTCCACACCGATGCGCAGCGCGACCATGCGAATCTGCACGGGATGGCGGCCCATGTGATCGCACCGGCCGCAGCGCCTTCGTATGTCGAAGACATCGTCGAGCCTGCGGCGTCGCCGCCTGTCGCGGTCACCGTGTGCCATCCGCAAAACGGTTTGGCGGACTTGATCGATCTGTGGACCGAGCATGTGCATCCGCAGGCGATGGATGCCGAACTGCACGTGTATTCGAGCCTGCTCGACCGTGCGGCGCTGAGCGGGCTGGTGTCGGCCGATCTGCTGGCGATTCACGAAAAAGTGCAGGCGGCGGGATCGCAAGGCGTGTGCGTCAAGCGCCCGCAGCCCGATCCGCAGATGGCGTCGGTCTACCGCCGCGCGCGCGCCTTCTTGCATCCGGGCGTTGTCGGCGAAACCGTGGCGCTGGCGTTGCTGGAAGCGCAGGCGGGCGGTTTGCCTGCCGTCAGTTTCGCAACCGGTCATGCGGCGCAAATGCGTATCATCGACGGCCGCACCGGCTTCGTTGCCCGCGATGTCGAGGCCTTTGCGGCGGGCGTCGTGCGCTTGCTGGCGGGCGAGGAGCCGCACCGCACGATGGCGGCCGATTGCCGCGAATGGCAGCGCGGGCGCAGCTGGGCCATTGCGGCGGCCGAGTGGGAAGAACGCTTTCTATGAAGCTGCTGTTCGTCACCGCAAACCGCATCGGCGATGCCATGCTGGCGTCGGGCGTGCTGGCCGAATTGTGCCGCCGCCATCCGCAAGCGCAAGTGACGGTGGCGTGCGGTCCGCTGGCGGCGCCGTTGTTCGAAGCGATGCCCCAGCGCGTGCGGACGATCCTGCTCGCCAAGGGGCGGGCCAAGCTGCACTGGCTGTCGCTTTGGTTGCAGACGGTGGGGCAACATTGGGACATGGTCGTGGATATGCGCGGCTCTGGTCTCGCGTGGTTTCTGTTCGCGTCCAAGCGCGTGCGGCTCGCCCGGCGCGATGCGCGTCTGCACCGCGTGGAAGACGCCGCGCGCGTGCTCGGTTTCAGCCCGCCGCCGGCCCCGGCTTTGTGGCTGGGCGCGGCCGAAAAGCGCGCGGCTGCCAACCTGCTTGGCGACGGTCCGATCTTGGCGCTGGGCGCCACCGCCAATTGGTCGGGCAAAATGTGGCCGGCCGAGCGATTCTTGGAACTCGCCGAACGTCTGACCGCCCCTTCGGGCATTCTGCCGGGGGCGCGAATCGCCGTGTTCGGCGGCCCTGGCGAGCACGATGCGGCAGCCCCCTTGCTGGCAGGCTTGGGCGGGCGCGCGATCGATTTTGTCGGCACGCATCCGTTGCCCGTTGCGGCCGCCGCGATCGCGCGCGCCACGCTTTTTGTCGGCAACGATTCGGGCCTCATGCATGTGGCGGCGGCGGCGGGCATTCCCACGCTCGGGCTGTTCGGACCGTCGGACGAGCGCAATTTCGGCCCCTTCGGACCGCATTGCGCGTTCGTCCGCACGGCCGAGAGCAAGGACGAGCTTTTTGCGCGCATCGACTACCAGCCTGTCGGCGCGCATTCGCTGCTGGGCTCGATATCGGTCGAAAGCGTCGCCGCCGCCGCTGGCGCCGTGCTCGCACGCGCGCAACAGGCAGCGGCATGAAGCTGAGCGCCCTGATTGTCGCGCGCAACGAGGAAAAGCGCCTGCCGTTATGCTTGGCCGGCATCGCGTTCGCCGACGAGATCGTCGTGGTGCTCGACCGCACGACCGACGCCAGCGAAAAGATTGCGGCGGCAGCCGGCGCCAAGATCGTTGCGGGCGAATGGCCGCGCGAGGGCGACCGGCGCAATGCGGGCATCGCCGCCTGCGCCAATGAATGGATCCTCGAGGTCGATGCCGACGAGCTTGTGTCGCCCGCTTTGGCCGCCGAAATCCGCACCGTCGTGTCGGCCAGCAGCGCTGCGCGCCATTCGATCCCGGTCGACAATTACATCGGCGAGCGGCTTGTGCGCTACGGCTGGGGCGCTTCGTTCGGCAAGTCTGGCTATTGGGGCCTGTTCCGCAAGGGCACCAAAACTTGGGGCCGCGAGCGCGTGCACCCGAAAATTGTTCTGATGGGCGAGGCGGGCGAGCCGCTCGCCAATCCGATCCGACACGAGGTCGACCGCAATCTTTCCGAGACGATCAAGCGGCTCGACCGCTACAGCGACGCGCGCGCGGCCGACCTGCGCGAGACCGGCGACACGGACGATACCAAGCGCTATGTGCGCCGTTTCTTTTCGCGTTTCTGGAAATGCTACGTCGCGCGCAAGGGCTATCGCGAAGGCGGCTACGGGCTCGTAATCGCGGCCCTCGCGGGGCTGTTTCCGCTTGTCTCGCATCTGAAGGCGAAGGACGAAACGCCGCCAGACGCCAAAGGCTGATCGCCGATGGCGCGCATTGTCCTTGCCGATGACGGGGTCGCGTTCGACGGCAGATCGCTCGACGGCAAGCCTGCGGGCGGCGCCGAAACCGCGTTCGTTCGGTTGGCGGAAGCGCTCGCGCAAAGCGGCCACGAGGTAACGGCATTTGCCAACGCAGCCGCGCGCATCGTCCACAAGAACGTGGCGTGGGCGCCGGTCGGCGACGGGCTGCCGCAATCGGCCGATCTGTACGTTGCCAATCGCAGCCCGCATCTGCTGGCCCATGTGCCCGAGGCCGCGCAGAAGTTTTTCTGGCTGCACAATGACCCGCGCTATCTGTTGAAGCCGCGCCATCTGGTGCCGCTGCTGCGCCATTGGCCGTCGCTGGTGTTCGTAAGCCAAGCGCAAGCGGCGGCGGCATCGCCGGTTTTGCCCGCCCGCAAGCGCCATGTGATCGCGCTTGGCCTCGACGATCTGTTTCGATCTGCGGCCGAACGCTCGCCGCCGGCACCGCTTGCATTGTATGCGGCCAATCCGCTGCGCGGACTTGCGATGCTGGCGCCGCTTTGGACCGATGCGATAGCGCCGGGCTTGCCGAATGCGCGTCTGCAGATCCATACGGGGCTTGGCCTTTACGGCGCGCCTGCCAAGCCGCGCACACAAGCAGCGATGCAAGCGGCGATCGATGCGGCGCGTGCGGCCTGCGGCCCGCAATTTATGCTCGGCGATCTCGTCGATCGCGCGCAGATGTCGGCAACGCTGCTGGGTGCGCGCGTCTATCTCTATCCAGGCGATGCAACCGAAACCTTCTGCCTGTCGGTCGCCGAAGCGCAGGCGATGGGCGTTCCTTGCGTGGTGATGGCGCGCGGGGCGCTGCCCGAGCGCGTGGTGCACGGAACGACCGGTTTTGTCGTGCAAACCGAAGCCGATTTTGCCGATGCCGCGCGGCGCCTGCTGGTCGACGACGCATTGTGGCAAGCCCAGCATCGCGCGTGTCTGGCAACCCAGCGCGGACGCGGTTGGACCGATATGGCGGCTGACTTCGCCCGGACGGCGGAGCTGTGATGCGCGTGCTGGGCCTCATGGCGGGCGCCAAACAAGGCGGGGCCGAGGCCTTTTTTGCGCGGTTGGCGCTGGCCCTCAACGGCGACGGACATGTTTTTTCCGCCGCCATCCGGCACGACGCAGCGCGTGCGGCACGGCTGGCGGCAGGGGGCGTTGCGGTCGAGCAGATGGCGTTTGGCGGCATTTTCGACGTCGCGACGTCGTGGCGCTTGGCCCAGAAGATCGATCGCGAGACGCCCGATCTGGCGCTGGCCTTTATGAGCCGTGCGGCCGCAAAACTGCCGCCGCGATTTTTGACGCGCCGAAAGCCCGTCTATGTCGGGCGCTTGGGCGGCTACTACGATCTCAAATACTATCGGCGCTGCGACCGGCTGATCGGCAATACAAAAGATATTTGCGCGTGGATCGCGCGCCAAGGCTGGCCCGCAGACCGCGTTTCCTATCTGCCCAATTTTGTCGATGCGAGCCGCGCGGCGCCGGTGGACCGTGCCACGCTCGATACGCCCGGCGACGCCAAGCTTGTTTTGGCGCTCGGGCGGCTGCATGCGAACAAAGCGTTCGACGTGCTGCTGGCGGCGCTGGCGAACGTGCCGCAAGCGTATCTGTGGATCGCGGGCGAGGGACCGCTTGCGGCGGCTTTGCGCGCCCAGGCGGAAACGCTCGGCATTGCCGGGCGCGTGCGCTTCTTGGGTTGGCGCAACGATACGAACGCGCTGCTGGCGGCGTGCGACGTGCTCGTCTGCCCGTCGCGGCACGAACCGCTTGGCAATGTGGTGATCGAGGCATGGGCCCAGGCGCGCGCCGTGGTCGCGGCCAAAGCCCAAGGGCCGGCCGCGTTGATCGAAGACGGCAAAACCGGATTGCTGGCGCCGATCGACGATGCCGATGCACTGGCGGCGGCCTTGCGCCGCGTTCTGGAAATGCCGACGCTTTCGCTGGACCTTGCGCAAGGCGGTTTTGCCGCGTACCAGAGCAGCTATACAAAAGCGGCGGTGGTTCGCCGCTATCGCGAATTTTTCGAGGAGGCGTGCGCCTAGCATGTGCGGCATCGCGGGCATCATGCTGCGGCCGGGCGCTGCCTTGCCGGACGGGCTGCTGGAAAAGCTCGGCGCCGCGATCGCGCATCGCGGACCCGACGGCACGGGCAGCTACCAAGCGGGCGATGTTGCTTTTGTGCACAACCGTCTGGCGATCGTCGATCTTGTGACGGGTGATCAGCCGTTGCGCGAGCCCGGCGGCGGCGTGCTCGTCGCCAACGGCGAGATCTACAACCATGTCGAGCTGCGCGACAAACTCCAGGACTTCGCCTTCAAGACGCAATCGGACTGCGAGCCGCCGTTGGCGCTCTATCGCCGGATCGGGCTCGACTATGCGGCGGCGCTGCGCGGCATGTACGCGATCGCCCTTCACGATGCGCGCGCGGGCAAGCTTGTGCTGACGCGCGATCCGTTCGGCATCAAGCCGCTTTATGTGGCGCGCTCGGAACTTGGCGTGGCGTTCGCGTCGGAGGCGCAGGCGCTGCGCGCGGCCGGGTTCGGCAGCGGCACGGTGCGCGCCGACAAACGCGCCGAACTGCTGGAACTGCAGTTCCAAACCGGCGAGGCCACGATTATCGAGGGAATCGAGCGCGTGCTGCCGGGCGAAACGCTTGTGCTGGCGCGCGGGCAGATCGTCGAGCGCCGCCGCCAATCGGCACTGCCCGTCGGCGCGCCGGTGCCGATTTCCGCCCCCGATGCGCGCGCGCGTTTCGACTCCGTGTTCCAGGATAGCGTGCGAATCCACCAGCGCGCCGACGTGCCTTACGGCATGTTCTTGTCGGGCGGGGTCGATTCGTCGGCCGTGCTGGCGATGATGGCGCGTCTCAACGATCGGCCGGTGCGCGCCTTCACCGCGTATTTCCCGGATACGAAAGCTGCCGACGAGCGCGCCGCCGCCGCCGCCGTTGCGCAGGCATGCAATGCGCATCTGTCCGAAGTTCCTGTTACAGCCGCGCATTTTTGGGCGCATCTGCCCGCGATCGCGGCCGCGATGGACGATCCGGCGGCCGACTACGCGATCGTGCCGACGTGGTTTCTGGCCCAGGCGGCGCGTGCCGACGGCTTGAAGGTGGTCTTGTCAGGCGAGGGCGGAGACGAGTTGTTTGCAGGCTACGGGCGCTATCGCAGCGTCGTCAAACCCTGGTGGCTTGGCGGGCGTGCGATGCGTAGGCGCGGCACATTCGACGGGCTTGGCGTGTTGCGCGCCGATACCAAGGGCTGGCGCGACGGCGTGCAAGCCAGCGAATCGCGCGTGCGCACGCCCGGCCGCACGCCCTTGCAGGTGGCGCAGGCCGTCGATATCGACGCATGGCTGCCCAACGATCTGCTCACCAAACTCGATCGCTGCTTGATGGCGCACGCCGTCGAAGGCCGTACGCCGTTTTTGGATCCGGAAATGGCGGCCTTCGCCTTTGCCCTGCCCGATTCGCTCAAGCTGCACCGGCGCTGGGGCAAGTGGATCGTGCGCAGCTGGCTCGATCATGTGCTGCCCCAGGCGCTCGCGTTTGCGCCCAAACAAGGCTTCAGCGTGCCCGTGCAAAGCTGGATCGCGGCCGAGGGGGCAAGGCTTGGCCCGCTGGTTGCCGCCACGCACGCCATCCGCGAGATCGCCGAACCCAAGGCGGTCGTCAAACTGTTCGAGAAGGCCGCCGACAAGCGGCGCGGCTTTGCCGCGTGGACCCTGCTTTTTTACGTTTTGTGGCACCGGCGCCATATGCTGGGACTGGCGCCCGACTGCGACGTTTTCGAAGCGCTCGCCAGCGCCCAAGTTCGAGGAGTATAGCCCATGACCGACCGCCTTGTGATCCGCCGGCCCGACGATTGGCACGTGCATTTTCGCGACGGCGCCATGCTGGAAACCGTCGCGCCCTTCACCGCGCGCCAGTTCGCGCGCGCGATCGTCATGCCCAATCTGGTGCCGCCGATTACCACTGTGGAGGCCGCCAAAGCCTATGCCCAGCGCATCCGCAAAGCGGCGGGGCCGGGCTTCGAGCCGCTGATGACGTGCTATCTGACCGACACGCTCGACCCGGACGAGGTCGAGCGCGGCTACGTGCAGGGCGTTTGGATCGCGGCCAAGCTGTATCCGGCGCACGCCACGACCAATTCCGCGCACGGCGTCAGCGACATCGCGAAGATTTCGCGCGTTCTCGATCGCATGCAGCGCATCGGCATGAAGCTGCTCGTGCATGGCGAAGAGACCGCGAAGCATATCGACATCTTCGACCGCGAAGCGGCCTTCATCGACAGCAAGCTTGCGGCGCTTGTACGCGATTTCCCCGCGCTCAAAATCGTATTCGAACACATCACCACCAAAGAAGCCGTCGATTTCGTCGCGAGCGCCCCAAAGACGCTCGCCGCGACCATCACGCCGCACCATCTGATGATCGACCGCAACGCGATTTTCGAAGGCGGCATTCGCCCGCATCTCTATTGCCTGCCGATCGCCAAGCGCAGCCATCACCGCACGGCGTTGCGCGTGGCCGCAACGTCGGGCTCGGCCAAGTTCTTTTTGGGCACCGACACGGCCCCGCATGCGGTCCACACCAAGGAAGCCGCGTGCGGATGTGCTGGCATTTTCAACGCGCCCGCGGCGCTCGAAGCGTATTTGCGCGTGTTCGACGAGGAAAACGCGCTCGATCGCTTCGAGGCGTTCGCCAGCCTCAACGGCCCCGCCTTCTACGATCTGCCGGTCAACGAAGAACGCATCGTGCTGGCGCGTGCGTCGGTGACGGGCGTCGAGCGCGTGCCGGGACCGGCGGGCGACATCGTTGCCTATCTCGGCGGGCAGGATCTGGGTTGGCGCATTTCGGCGGCTTAGTCGCAGACGTTTTCGGTTCGATTTTGAACGGGAGGAATCGATGGAAGGTTGCATCGTTGGCTGGTCGCACGGAAAGTTCGGCAAGCGCGAAGGGGTCGATCTGGAAGCGCTGCTGGCGGAAGTGTGTTTGGGTGCCCTCGTCGATGCCGGGCTCGGGCCCGACGACGTGGACGAGATCTATGTCGGACATTTCGGCGGCGGGTTCGTCAAACAGGATTTCCCGGCGTCGCTGGTGCTCCAGACCTCCGACAAGTTCCGCTTCAAGCCCGCGACGCGCGTCGAAAATGCCTGCGCTACGGGCTCGGCCGCCGTGCATATGGGCTTGACGTCGATCGCGGCCAAGCGCGCGCGCATCGTGCTCGTCGCGGGCGTCGAAAAAATGACCGAGACGCCGGGCGACGTGGTCGGCGGCATTCTGATGAAGGCGAGCTACGTGAAGGAAGAAGACCGGCCGGGCATGAGCTTTGCGGGCGTCTTCGGGCATATCGCGCAGCTCTATGCGCAGCGCTACGGCGATCCTTCGGACGCAATGGCGCGCATCGCGGCCAAGAACCACAAAAACGGTTGCGCCAACCCCTATGCGCAATTGCGCAAGGATCTGGGGTTCGAATTCTGCAATGCCGTGTCGGACAAGAACCCGCTGGTCGCGGGGCCGTTGCGCCGCACCGATTGCAGCCTCGTATCGGACGGCGCGGCCGCACTGGTGCTGGCCGATCTTGGCACGGCGCTGACGCTCAAGAAGGCGGTGGCGTTCCGTGCCGTCCAGCAGGTCAACGACTACCTGCCCATGAGCAGGCGCGATATCGTCGCCTTCGAAGGCTGCGCCAAGGCGTGGCAGCAAGCCTATGCGCAGGCGCGCATCGGCGTCGGCGACCTCAAGCTCGTCGAAACGCACGACTGCTTCACGATCGCGGAATTGCTGCAATACGAGGCGATGGGGCTGGCCAAGCCCGGCCAGGCCGGCGCCCTCGCGCGCGAAGGCATCACGGCCAAAGACGGGCGTCTGCCCGTCAACGCGTCGGGCGGGCTCAAATCCAAGGGCCATCCGA
The DNA here is from genome assembly GCA_945901855.1 of Asaia bogorensis. Taxonomy (GTDB): domain Bacteria; phylum Pseudomonadota; class Alphaproteobacteria; order CACIAM-22H2; family CACIAM-22H2; genus Tagaea. The sequence goes on from CAMDLT010000005.1 coordinate 109,243, forward strand.
TCGGTGCGACCGGCGTTTCGATGCACATCATGGCCGCGATGCAAGCCACCGGCACGGCAGGCGACATGCAAGTAAAAAACCCAGGTCTAGCGGGCGTTTTCAACATGGGCGGCGCCGCCGTCGCCAACTATGTTTCAATTTTAGACCCAATTCGCGTGTAGAATTGCGGCGAACCCGCAATCGAACAGGAAAAAGCAATGACGCTTCGTTTTAAGCTTTACGCGCTGACGCTCGTGCTGTCGGCGATGGCCCTCATTTTCGTGGTGTTGCGGGCGAACGAAGCAATTGCCGTGCGCAATGCGATTGCCCAGGCCGTGACGATCAACGCGATCGCGGACCGATATCTTGCCGCAGCCGCCGATTGGGCGGTCGAACGCGGCACAGCGAACACCGTTGTCGCGAACCCAACGGCGGCCACGCCCGCCCAGCGCCAGACGATCCTTCAGCGTCGCCAAGCAGGCGACGCGGCATTTGCCGAGGCGGGTCGACTGGTGGCGCAAGCAACCTTCCTGCCCGACAGCGCGCGCCAGTTCCACGCGCGCGCGGTCGAGCGCCAGCGCGGGGTGGCTGCGCTTCGCACGCGCGTCGACGCGGTTGCAGCCGTCGAGCCCGAGCTGGTACGCGACTGGTTTCCTGCCATCAGCGGCCTCGTGCTCGCCAGCATGGACGCGCGCACGGAGATCGAGCGCCAAATGACGGGCGACGTGCCGATCGATCTGCGCACGTTGGTCGAGGTCAAGGGCCTGCTCGCGATCATGAGCGAATTTGCCGGGCGCGAACGCGGCGGCATTGCCGGGGCGATCGCCAGCGGTCGGCCCCTGACGGTCGCGCAGTCGCTGGTGCAGGGCGAAAATCGCGGCCAGATCGCGCTGTCGCAGTCGCGCTTGGACACGCTTGCGCGCGGCGTGGCGCCCGACGTGGCGCGCGCCATTGGCGAGGCCAAGTCGGCTTATTTCGAAAATTTTGGCCAGCTTCGCGCGCGCGTGCTGGCAGCGGCCAATGCAAGCGAGCCCTATCCGGTGGCGGCGGGCGATTGGTTTGCCCAAGCGACGGCAGCGATCGAAAAGATCATCGGCGCCCAAGCCGCCGCCACCAAAGAAGCCCAGGCGGTCGCCGATGCCGCGACGGCAGCCGCAACGGCCAAGCTGACTGCAGGCTTTGCAGTCGGGCTTGCCGTGCTGGCGATCGCGCTACTCGCGCTGTGGATGGTGGCCGTGCAAATCGCCGGTCCGCTGCTGGGCATGGCAGCCGCGATGCGCAAACTGGCCGACGGCAATTTGGCGACGGTCGTGCCGGGCGTCGGGCGCAGCGACGAGATCGGCGGCATGGCGGGCGCCATGGAAGTGTTCAAGACCAATGCCGTCGAAAACGAACGCCTCAAAGCCGCCCAAGAGGCCGCGAGCGTCCAAGCCGAGGCCAACAAGCGCAAGGCGCTGCTCGACATGGCCGAAACGGTCGAGCGCGAAACGACCGCAGCGGTCGAAGGCGTCGCATCGGCGACGCGCGCGGTCGATGGCATGGCCGACGGGATGGCGAAACGCGCGGTGATGGTGGGCGAAAACGCGCAGTCGGTTGCTTCCGCCTCCGAAGAAGCGCTCAGCAATGCCCAGACGGTTGCCTCGGCCGCCGAGGAACTGACGAGCTCGATTCGCGAAATTGCGGCGCAGATGGGGCGCGCCAGCGTCGCGACGCGCCATGCGGTCGATACCAGTTCCGACGCGCGCGCCAAAATCGGCGCTTTGTCGGCGGCGGTCGGGCGCATTTCCGACGTCACCAAGCTGATCGGCCAGATCGCCAGCCAGACCAATCTGCTGGCGCTCAACGCGACGATCGAAGCGGCGCGTGCGGGGGATGCGGGCAAAGGTTTTGCCGTTGTCGCGTCGGAGGTCAAAAACCTCGCGAGCCAGACCTCGCGTTCGACCGAAGATATTGATCGTCAGGTTGCCGAGATCCGCGTGGCGACCGACGAAGCGGTCGCGTCGGTCGCTGCGATCGCCGACAGCATCGCCGAGATCGACGCGGTTGCCAGTTCGGTTGCGACGGCCGTCGAGGAGCAAGGGGCGGCAACGCAGGAAATCGCCCGCAACGTTTCCCAAACCACGCTGGCCGCGCAGGAAGTGTCGACGCGCATCGCGACCGTTTCGAGCGACGCCGACGAAGTCGGCCGACGCTCGGTCGAAATGCGCGCGTCGGTCGAGGGAGTCACGCAAAATATCGAAAAGCTCAAATCGACGCTCGTGCGGGTCGTGCGCACGTCGACCGAAGACGCCAATCGACGCATGTTCGCGCGCCGGGCCGTGCGATTGTCGGGCAAGCTTGCCGACGGTTCGAGCGTCGCCGTTCTCGATCTGTCGGAGGGCGGCGCGAAGTTGGCGGATGCCGGAAAATTCGCGCAAGGCAAACGCGGCCGTTTGACGCTCGATGGCTATGCCAAAGCGCTCGACTTCGAGGTGCGCGAGGTGGAGGACGGCCATGCCCATCTCCAATTCGAGGCGACAAACGAGCCGGCCTGGCGCGACTTTATCGCGCGCCACGGGAATTAAAATATTCGATGATGATCGGCTGAAAGATCCGTTGTAGGTTGTAGGCCATGAAGGGTCCCGTTCTTCTCCTCGACGCGCGTGAGACCGAGAGCACGCAAACCTTGCAAGCCCTGGCAGCGGCGGGCTTTGCGGTCGTGTGCGCGCCGACGGCGCACGCGGCGCTGGTCAGTTGCGGCAATGTCGATCCGCGCATGGCCGTCATCGAACTCGACTCGCTTGCGCTCGATGTTGGAGCGGCGGCCGGGCTCAAGGTCCGCTGGCCCCATCTGGCGGTCGTGGCGCTGGCCAAAGCCCAGCGCGGCAAGACCGACACCGAAATGCTCGCCGGTGCGCGCGCGGTTGGCGCACACGCGTTTTTGGTCCACCCCGTCGCGCCGGCAGATCTGGCCCGACGATTGGACGAACTTGCGCGCCAAGGCTACGGCTTGCCCGACCGGCGTCGTACCGTGCTGGTCGTCGACGACAGCGAGACGGTCGGGGAAATGATGCGCACGTTCCTCAAAAAGAACGGCTTCAACGCAGTCGTCAAAACGACCTGGGAAGCCGCCTTGAGCGGGTGGGACACGCTTGGAATCGATTTGGTCTTTACCGATATCTTTATGCCCGGAATGGGCGGGGTCGAGGGCATCTGTCATGCCCGCGCAAACTGGGCACCGGTGCCGATCGTCGCGTTCTCTGAAGGCCTCGGCGGCCGCATGGAGTCGGATCAGGCGCTGCTGGCCGCGCAGAAAATCGGTGCCGACGCGACGCTGGCCAAACCGCTTGACGAGGCCAAGGTCGTGGCGCTGGTGCGCCAGCTTTTGCCGGCCCCCGAATTGCGGCGCGCAAGCGCCTAATCGAAGGCTGTTTCGATCCGAGATTGTCTTCGAGATCGGCTCGAATCGCCGTCGTATCCGTTGGCTGCCGAAGTCGTGTTGGAGGTGTTTGTGTGCGAAACCGCCATGCTTCAGCGGGGCGTGGTGCTGTCTTGACGTCGGAGACGGATATATCGTTCGGCACGCGCTTAGGGCATGTGGGGCTTGCGGAAGCCTTTGCCTATTGGGCCGAGCTTGCGCGCGAGGGGACGCCCGCCTATCGCGCATTCGATCCTATTCGCATCCCGGCATTGCTGCCATATTTGCAGGTGTATCGACGCATGCCGGATGGTGGGTTGCGGCCCGGATCGGCTGCAACAATTTCGGTCGGCTACTGTCGGACATTCTGCCTCCCGAGCCCTATGCCGAACGGGCCGTCCTGTTCGAACGCGCCATGGTCGACGGCATGCCGGTTGCCTATCGCAGCGTCGTGGCGATCGCGACGCGCGAGCATGTGCTGCAAAAACGGGTCTTGATGCCGTTCGTCGAAAACGGCCCGGCCGCGGATTTGGTTTTGGCGATGGTCGTTGGCCTTCGAATGTCGTCGCAGGATTTCGAGGCCGGCGGCCACTCGCCGGGCTTGCGCGACGTCATCCGCGCCCGTCCCGAGGATATTCCAGGCCGCGCGCGCCGCTGACGGCAAGCCAGCCCGCGTCGGCTAGGAAATGTCGAGCAGGGTTTGCACGACGACGCCCACCAGCATGGCGAACGAGGCGAGATACGCGATCAGGAATCCGGGCCCGCGCTTGGCCGGGTTGGCATAGTAGCTTCGCGCATAAAGCAGGCGACCGACGATCCAGACCGCAGCGCCAAGCCCGGCCCAATCGTCGCCGACCCAGACCGCGCATAGCCACAAAGCGGGCAGGAATGTCGCAAGCTGTTCGAGCGTGTTGGCCTGCACGCGCGCGCGTTTTTCGAACTCGATATCGCCCGTCATCGCGGGCGCGGCGATTTTGTATTTGCCGCGCGCGACGCCGACCAGCATCGTCACGCCGATATAGACAAAAAGCGCGCCGACAGTTCCCAAAGTTGCATACGGATACATCTTGCTTCCTTTTTCTATTCGCGGGCTTGGCGCGATGGAGCGACAGATCGAGGATCCAGCGCGATCGTGGCGTCAAGTTCGAGCCCGAGGCCTGCACCGGATCCGAATGGAAAATCAGGTCTGGCCGACGCAAAAACGCCTGCGACGGCGATGCAGCCGTCGCGTTCGGGATCGTCGATCTGCGCGAGCGACAAATTCATCTGGCATCTTGCGAAACTGTCACAATGTTTCGTGTAGTGTCACGCGAAAGATTTCGAGCGGAAGAGGATTGCATCGTGGACGAAATTGCGTCGCGCATTTTGACCGTTCTGGAAGGTCCTGCGGGCAGCGCCCATTACGGCGAAGGGGTCAGCGAGTGCCAGCACGCGCTGCAAGCGGCAACCTTGGCCGAGCAAGCGGGTGCGGCACCGTCGTTGGTCGCGGCTGCATTGCTGCACGATATTGGCCATCTGCTGCACGGGCTGGGGGAGGACGTTGCCGAACGCGGCCTCGATTCCAAGCACGAGGCGGTTGGCGCTGCTTATCTCGCGCGCTATTTTGGCGAAGACGTTGTCGGTCCGGTTGCCTTGCATGTCGATGCCAAGCGCTATCGCGTGACGGCCGATCCTGCCTATGCGGCGACCTTGTCGATGGCATCGACGCGCTCGCTGGCCCTGCAAGGCGGGCCGATGGACGCCGACGAAATGAAGCGATTTATCGCCAAGCGCCATGCGCTCGACGCGCTGCAACTGCGCGAATGGGACGATCTTGCCAAGATCGTCGGACGCGCGACGCCGCCGCCCGCCCATTTTCGTGCAGCACTCGAAGCGAGCTTGCGGCGCTAGCGCGATTGCCGTTCGCATGGGCTCAAGGCAGCCGCGCTAGGTATTTGGTTGTCGCAATTTCTGAGTCGCCAAGTGATTCTACCTGACTTGAAAATGCTCTAACCGAGCGTGCGGCGTTGCAATTCGTAAAGCGCGATCGCGGCGGCGTTCGACACGTTGAGGCTCTCAAGCCCCTTTTCGATCGGGATCCGCACCATCAGATCGCAACGCTCGCGCGTCAGGCGCCGGAGCCCTTCGCCCTCGGCACCGACCACGAGCGCTATTTTGCCGGTAAGGTCGGCCTCGTTGATGTTGGTCTGCGCCTCGCCCGCCAAACCGACGCACCAGAAGCCCGCCGCCTTCAGGCGGTCGAGCGCGCGCGCGAGGTTGACGACGCGCACAAACGGCACGCGCTCCAGCGCCCCTGCCGCAACCTTGGCCAGCACGGCCGTTGCGGTCGGCGAATGGCGCTCGGGCAGCACGACGGCCGCAACGCCAAAGCCCGCGCAACTGCGCACGATGGCGCCGATATTGTGCGGGTCGGTCACCTGGTCGAGCACGACCACGCGCGCATTGTCGTTGTGCTCGGTCGCGCGCGCGATATCGTCGAGATCGGGATCTTCAAGTCCTTCGACGAGTGCCGCCAAACCTTGATGCACGGCCGCGCGCGGCAGCAACCGGTCGATCTGGTCGCGGCTCAGGATCTCGGCGTCGGGCAGGCCGCGCGGGTGCTCTTCGGCCAAGCTCGCCAAGCGCGGTCCGATCGAGGCGTCGATTTCGGCGGCAAGGGCGATGCGCAGCACCTTGCGCTGCGGATTGGCCAGCGCCGCCAGAACCGGATGGATGCCATAGAGCCAAGCCCGATTGCCGCCGGGCTGCGGCTGGTTGGGGTCGATCGGGCCCGGTACAAACGGGCGCGGACCGGCCGGACGCTCGGGCTTGGGGCGGAATTCGGGTTTGGGCGCGCGTTTTTCGCCCGACTCGCTGAATTTCGCCCCGCTGAATTTGGCGCCACCAAACTTGCTGGTGCGCGGTTTGTCGGCACGCGACTTGTCGCCCCCGAATTTCGACTTTTCGCCGAATTTCGGTTTGTCGCCGAATTTTGGCTTTTGCTGGCCGCGTTCGAGCCGTTCGGAGCGCTCCGGGCGTTCGGCGCGCTCGTTGCGCGGGCCTTTGAACGACGGTTTGCCGCCCTTGAAGGTCGCAGGCTTGGAATTTGACCCGCGCTCGGCGCTGTCATTGGGCCTGGTGCCGCCTGGGCGCGAACCGCCCGGTCGGGGGCCTTTGCCAAAACGCGGTGCTCCGGTATTGTATTTGCCTGTCGGGGGCTTGCTTTTGCTCATTTCTGAGCTTAATATGCTTAATCAGTGGATGGTTCAAGTCGCCTGCATCGACGGTCTTCGGGTTTGCCGAGGGCAGTCGGGCGGTGCGGCTTGTTTTGTTGTGAGGTTTAGGCATTGACTTCGGCCCCTGTTTCTCTTTAAACCCCGGGTCCGTGCCGCAGACCCTTCGGAGGCTAAGAACCCCGGGGTCATCGGCATTCCGCCAAAGGCCAGTCCTGGAAACGCTTGGGACCTTCGATTTTCGGGGGTTCAAAGCCATCCGGTCGGTCTAAAAGCGGTCCAGTCGGTAGGAGGGGTGGCCGAGCGGTCAATGGCAGCAGACTGTAAATCTGCCCTCTCCGGAGTTCGAAGGTTCGAATCCGTCCCCCTCCACCACTGGCCCGGCCCCGGGGTCGCGACGCGTACGGGGCAGATGGCGCGAGACGGAACGAGGCACGAAGGGGACGAGGTTCGAAGACGAAGCAGGCGCGCGACAATCGGCGGGTGTAGCTCAATGGTAGAGCTCCAGCCTTCCAAGCTGGCTATGAGGGTTCGATTCCCTCCACCCGCTCCAAGCGCAGCGCCAACCGAAATTCGAACCCGACCTTAAACGCAACTTCAGGAAAACGGACGATCGGAAGCCACCATGTCGAAAGCTAAGTTCGAGCGGAACAAGCCGCACTGCAATATCGGGACGATCGGCCATGTCGACCACGGCAAGACGTCGCTGACGGCGGCGATCACGAAGGTGCTTGCCGAAACGGGCGGCGCCACGTTCATGGCGT
>CAMDLT010000006.1 GCA_945901855.1 Asaia bogorensis
GAGCGCGAAAGCGCGCGCCCCCGGCAGGCTGGCGATGCGCGGGAAAATCTCCTTCACGATCTGCTGCTGGGTGATTTCCTCGCCCGGCGGTTTCGGCGCGCCGGACTCCGAGCCCGGATAGCGCTCGCCCCACGGCTTCAAGCGCAAGAACAGCAGTCCCGAATTGACCGGGGCCGGGCGCTGGAAGCCCGGCGCGATGTTGCCCATGATCACGGCCGCCTGGCCGTTGTCGATATAGGGCTGCAAGATGCGCTCGATCTGGCGCACGGCCTCGGTCGTGTAGCCGATGGAAGCGCCTTCGGGCGCTGTCACCGGAATCACGACCACGCCGCGATCTTCGGTCGGCGTGAATTCCTTGGGCAAGGCTGCCCAGAATCCGTAGGCCGCCGCGCACAGCGCGAAGCCGACCGCGAGCACCACCAGCGGCGCGCGCAGCGAGCGTTCGAGCAGCCAGCGATAGCCGTCGTTTATGCCGACGAAAACTTTTTCGGTGAGCCGATAGAACTTGCTTTCGCCCGCATGCGCCACCAGCAGTTTGGAGCACATCATCGGCGACAAGGTCAGCGCGACGAGGCCCGAGAACATCACGGCCGCCGCAAGCGAAATGCCGAACTCGGTGAACAGCCGGCCCGTGTTGCCTTCCATGAACGACAGCGGCACGAACACCGCGACCAGCGTCAGCGTGGTCGCGATCACGGCAAACGAAATCTGCCGCGCGCCGCGCACCGAGGCGAGCAGGACGGGCTCGCCCTTTTCGATGCGCGCATGGATGTTTTCCAGCACGACGATCGCGTCGTCCACGACGATGCCGATCGCGAGCACGAAGGCCAGCAGCGTCAGCACGTTCAGCGAGAAGCCGAGCGCCCCCAGCACGATGAACGATCCCACGATCGACACCGGTATGGCGACCGCGGGAATGATCGTCGCCCGCCACGAGCGCAGGAAGACAAAAATCACCCCGACGACGAGCAGAATGCCGATGGCGAAGGCATGGTAGACCTCGTAGATCGAGCGTTCGATGAATACGGACTCGTCGTAGCCGATCAGGAAGCCGATGCCTTCGGGGAAGCTTTCTTGCAGGCGCGCCATTTCTTCTTTGACGCCTTTTGCGACCGACAGCGTGTTGCCGGTCGATTGGCGCAAAATGCCGAGCCCGACGGCCGTGCGGCCGTTGGCGCGCAGGCCCGAGCGTTCGTCTTCGGCGCCGATTTCCACGCGCGCGACCTCGCCCAGGCGAATCTGGTAGCCCTGGCGCGCCGCGACGATCACGTTGTTGAACTGTTCGACGTTGGACAGGCGCGAGTCGGTTTTCACCGTCAGCTCGCGCGCCGACGATTCGATGCGCCCCGACGGCAATTCGACGTTCTGGCGCCGAATCGCGGTCTCGACATCGTCGACCGTGAGGCCGCGCGCGGCCAAGGCCTGGCGGTCGAGCCAGACGCGCATCGAAAAGCGCCGCTCGCCCGACACGTTCACCTGGGCGACACCCGGCACGATCGACAGCCTGTCGACCAGATTGCGGCGCGCGAAGTCGGTGAGTTCGAGCTGGCTGTAGCGTTCCGAATAGAGCGTGAACCACACGATCGCGCGCTGGTCGCCGTCCACCTTGGCGATGATGGGGTCGTCGACGCCGTCGGGCAGGCGGGCGCGCACGCGCGCCACGCGGTCGCGCACGTCCGCCGACGCCGCGTCGATATCGCGGCCGAGGCGGAATTCGATCGTGACGCCCGAGCGTTCCTCGCGGCTTTGCGAGGTGATCGACTTGACGCCCTCGATGCCCGCGACGGCCGCTTCGATGATTTCGGTCACGCGCGTTTCGACGACCTGGTTGGCGGCTCCCTTGTAGACCGTGGTGACCGACACGATGGGCGGATCGATCGCGGGATATTCGCGCACCGGCAGGCGCAAGAAAGCCGCAATGCCCAGCACCACGATCAGCAAGCTGATCACAGTCGCAAAAACGGGCCGTTTGATCGAGACGTCGGACAAAAGCATGGCGGCGTTTTCTCGTCTTTCGAGGGCTCGGGAAGCGGCGTCAGGACGTGGCGGGCGGGGCGAAGGGCCTTGCGTTGACGGGCAGGTTCGGGCGGATGCGCTGCAAGCCGCGCACGATCACGGAATCCTCGGCGCCGACGCCTTCCAGAATTTCGACGCTGCCTTGCATGCGCATGCCGAGCTTGATTTCGCGCCGCTGCGCGCGCCCGTCGACGACTACGAAGATGAACTGGCGCACGCCTTCGGCGACCAGCGCGTCTTCGGGCACGACGATGGCATTGGGGCGCGCGGCGACCGACAGCGAAATGGTCATGAACATGCCGGGTTTCAGCAAGCCGTCGGCATTGTCGAACGAGGCGTTGAGCTTGATCGCGCGCGTGGCGGGGTCGATGCGCGTGTCGATCGCGGTCACGTCGCCCTTGAACTCGCGGCCCGCATAGGCCGGGCTCGATCCGGCAACCTGAAGCCCGACGCGCAACTGGCCCAGATACTGTTCGGGCACCGAGAACTCGACCTTGATCACGCGCACGTCGTCGAGCGTGGTGATCGCCGTGCCGGCTTGCAGCAGCGCGCCCATGCTGACTTGGCGCATGCCCACGCGCCCTTCGAACGGCGCGGTGATGCGGAAATCGTCGAAGCGCGCATCGGCGGCGCGCAGGCGCGATTCGGTCTGGCGCGTGCGCCCTTCGGCGGCGCGCAATTGGCTTTCCAGCTGGTCGACGCGCGCTTCGGGGGCGTTGCCGGACGCGCGCAACGCGCGCGTGCGATCGAGCTGCTGGCGGATTTCGTCGGCCGCCGCGCGCGCCTGGGCGATTTCGGCGCGCACCGCTTCGGTATCGGCCGCACGCTCGCGGCTTTCCAGTTCGATCAGCACCGCGCCCGCGCGTACCGTTTGGCCTTCTTGGAAATTGATGCGCGCGATGTTGCCGGTTTGCTTTGCGGCTACAACGACCGATTCGTTGGCGCGTGCGGTGCCCACCGCCTCGACGCGCTCGACCACCGTCTGCAGTTTGGGTTTGACGAACTCAACGCCGACCGGGGGCGGGGCATTGCGCGCCGTGCTTGCGGGGGCCATTTCGGCCTGCCGGTTTTGGTAATAGTACCAACCGCCAGCGCCGACCCCGGCCAGAATCGCAATGACTGCCAACTGGGTAACGATGCGCATTGGAACCCTGCTCCGCTCGAAATCTGCCCGCACGGGCTTCGTGTTCGTTGTACCTGATTTTTGTGACAAATCTTGCTAGCAATCCACGCGCCAGCGCTGCCAAAGGCAGCGCGCGGCACGAATGGGCAAATTATGTAGTGACTCCTGCCATCGAAAGAAAGGACGATCCGCGTAACGGGACGTAATATAAGGGCGCATGACCGATCCGATTTATCTTCGCCGGTTTCCAGCCGGCCATGTTTTGTTCGCCCCCAACCAGGATGCCGATGCCGCCTATATCATCGAGCAGGGCTCGGTCGAAATCTATGTCGAGGGGCCGGGCGGACGCGAGCGCCTGTCGTTGCTGGGGCCGGGCGAGATTTTCGGCGAGATGGCGCTGGTCGACGATTCGCCGCGTTCGGCGGGGGCGCGCGCGCTCGACGACGTGGTTTGCGTGACGGTCGCGCGCGCACATATTTTGCGCGCCTTCGCGGACTCGGCGCCGCTGATCCAGATGCTGTTGCGCACGCTGATCCACCGGCTGCGTTCGGCGACGTCGGGCGGGCATGTGGGTGCAACGCCCCTGCTGCCCGAGGCGACCGCCGCCGCGATCGCGCGCATCCGGCGCGAGCACGAGGTACGCGTCGCGCTGGCGGCGGGCGAGATCGGCGCATTTTTGCAGCCCATCGTGCGGCTGGACGACGGCGTGCCGATCGGGTTCGAAGCGCTGGCGCGTTGGCACCATCCGCAATTCGGCACGCTCGGTCCCGAGGCGTTTTTGCCCGCGGTCACGCTCGCGGGTCTGCTCGAAACGCTCGATCTGGCGGTGCTGCGCGAGGGCGCGCGCATGGTGGGGGCGCTCAATCGGCGCTTGGCGCTGGACGGCCGCCGGCCGATTTTTCTGTCGGCCAATTTTGGCGCTGCCCATTTTGCCGATTTGCGCCTGCCCGACACGCTGGCGACGATCCTTGCCGAAGCGGAATTGCCGGCCGAGCGGCTCAAGATCGAAATCACCGAAACGACGCTGATTTCCAACGCGCATGCGGCCGAGGCGTTGGCGCGCGTCAAGGCGATGGGCGTGTCGATCAGCCTCGACGATTTCGGCACGGGCTATTCGGGGCTGTCGTATCTGTGCCGGTTTCCGATCGATCTGCTCAAAATCGACCGCAGCTTCACGCTGGCGGCGGCAAACGAGCGCAAGACGGCCGAGATTTTGCGCTCCATGCTGGCGCTGGGCGCGCAGCTGGAAATCGACGCGATCGCCGAGGGCATCGAATCGGCCGAACAGGCCGAAATGCTGCGCGCGATGGGCTGCCGCTATGGCCAGGGCTATCTCTATGGCCATCCGCTGCCCGCCGACCAGGCGTGCGCCGCGTTGTTCGACAGGAGATAGACGGAACATCCGATGGCGAGCGTGAATTTTACGCAAAACGAAACCGACCGTTTCGCGGCCGAGGGCTTTTTGATCGTTCGCCAGGCGGCGACGCCTGAGCTGTGCCAGCGCATTCGCATGGCTGCCGCGCACGATTTGGCGCGCACCGTGGCACCGGTCGAGCTTGAAACAAGCCTCGGCTATCCGGGCGCGCCGGCCTCGCTCGATGCGGCGGGCGGCCGCACCGTGCGCCGCTTGTTGGGGGCGGCCGACCGCGACCCGGCGATGCGCGAATGGGCGACATCGGCACCCAATGCGACGCGCCTTGCGGCACTTCTGGGCGCGGCACCCGTGCTGTCGCGCACGCACCACAATTGTATGATGACCAAACACCCCGATTTCGGCAGCCAGACCAACTGGCATCGCGACATTCGCTATTGGTCGTTCGAACGACCGGAACTCGTGTCGCTGTGGCTCGCTTTGGGCCAAGAACGTCCCGAGAATGGCGGGCTGCTCGTCATTCCGGGGTCGCACCGGTTGGACATCGCGCCCGAACGCTACGACGCGGCCAAGTTCCTGCGCCCCGAGCTGCCCGAAAACCAGGCGCTGATCGCAACGCGCGTGCCTGTCGAACTTGCGGCCGGCGACGCGCTGTTTTTCCACAGCCGATTGTTCCACGCGGCCGGGCGCAACCAAACGAGCGAGGTCAAATTCTCGCTCGTCTTCACCTACCGCGCCGCCGACAACGCGCCGCTGGCAGGTTCGCGCTCGGCAAGCCAGCCCGAGATCGCGCTGTGAGCGCGCCCTTGGCGCTCACCATGGGCGAGCCTGCGGGCGTTGGCGGCGAATTGACGCTGAAAGCATGGCTTGCCTTGCGCCTGACGGGGCCGCGTTTTGTGGCCCTCGACGATCCGGCCCGGCTTGGCGCGCTCGCGACGGCTTTGGGGCTCGACGTGCCGATCCGCATCGTCGCCGATACGGCGCAAGCGGACGCGATTTTTGCCGACGCCTTGCCCGTGCTTGCGGTCCCGTTGGCGGTTGCAAGCCACGCGGGCAAACCCGATCCCGCCAACGCGCCCGCGACGATCGCGTCGATCGACCGCGCGATCGAACTCGCACGCTCCGGCGATGCCAGTGCCGTCGTCACCAACCCCATTCAAAAATCCAATCTGTACGCCGCGGGTTTCGCCTATCCCGGCCACACCGAATATCTTGCCGCCAAAGCGGGCAATGTCCCCGTCGCCATGCTGCTGGCGTGCCCGGAACTGCGCGTGGTGCCGGTGACGATCCACATGGCCCTCACGCAAGCCATTTCAGAGCTTACGAGCGCGTCGATCGTCGAAACCGCGTTGCTGACGGCGCGCTGCCTCGCGCGCGATTTTGGCATCGCAAAGCCCCGATTGGCGATCGCGGGGCTGAACCCGCATGCGGGCGAGGCGGGGGCGATGGGCAGCGAGGATGCTGCCATCGTCGCCCCGGCGGTCGCCTCGTTGCAGGCGGCGGGCATCGATGCGGTGGGGCCTTTGCCGCCCGACACCATGTTCGGCGCGCGCGCGCGGGCGGGCTACGACGTTGCGATTTGCATGTATCACGACCAGGCCTTGATCCCGCTCAAAACGCTCGACGTCGATGGCGGCGTCAATGTCACGCTGGGCCTGCCGTTTGTGCGCACCTCGCCCGACCACGGCACGGCGCTCGACATTGCGGGGCAGGGATCGGCGCATCCGGGCAGCTTGATCGCGGCCTTGCGCCTGGCGCACGAACTTGCCCAACACCGGGCCGCAGAAAAGGAAATGCCATGAACAAGCTAAGATTGGGTTTCAATTGCGACCATGTGGCGACCGTGCGCAATGCGCGCGGCGGCGCCTATCCCGATCCGGTCGCGGCGGCAAAACAAGCCGTGGCGGCGGGGGCGGACGGCATCACGGCGCATCTGCGCGAGGATCGGCGCCATATTCGCGATGCCGACATGCGCCGCTTGCGCGCCGAACTTGCAGCGCCGCTGAATTTCGAAATGGCCGCGACGGCGGAAATGCTGGCGCTCGCGTGCGAACTCAAGCCGCATGCAAGCTGCCTCGTGCCCGAAAAGCGCACCGAAGTTACGACCGAAGGCGGTTTGGACGCGCGCGGGCATCTTGGCGACCTCGTGCCGTATGTGGCCAAGCTGAAGGCGGCCGGCATTCGCGTGTCGCTGTTCATCGACCCGGACGAAGCCCAGCTCGATGCGGCCGTGGCGGCGGGCGCGCCGGTTGTCGAACTGCACACGGGCGCCTACGCGCACGCGCACAGCCCCGGCGACGTGGCTTTCGAACTCAAGCGCCTGCAAAAAGCGGCGGCACATGCGGCCAAAATCGGCCTCGAATGCCATGCGGGCCACGGGCTCAGTTTCGACAATGTCGGCCCGGTCGCCGCAATCCCCGAACTGGTCGAACTCAATATCGGCCATTTCCTGGTCGGGGCCGCGATCTTCGACGGCCTCGACGCCGCGATCCACAAAATGCGCGCGCTGATGGACGCCGAAAGAAAATAAATTTATTTACTGAAAAGGCTATTTTTCGTACGGTTCTGTCCGGAAATCCCATACAAGCGAGGTACGAGCATGATGACGCGCGGCAAGATGGTTTCGACAACGCTGGACGGCCTCACAAAGGCAAATGCCGAATACCGCAAATGGAGCGAGGATTGGGTCAGCGATAATCCGGTCGAAGGTCTTGTCGTCGCGCACGTCGCGCGGGCGTTCTTCGAGCGCGGCCGCGCCAATAGCGACAAGGCTGGTGTGACGCTTGAAGAGAAATTCGGCTATCTTCGCGATGTAGCCCTGCCAGAAAATGCCAAACGAGGCAAACCATACAAAGGCTTTGCGAAGAACCGACGCGTCGATGTCGTCTATTGGATCGCCGATAATCCTAAGGTTGCAATCGAAGTGAAGCGCGGCGGTGGTTGGGAAGGGATCGAACGGGATCTCGTCCGCATGCGTGGGCTGCTTGCAGAAGCGGGGCCGCGCCACGGCGGCAGCTTGTCGGCCTGCATCGTGAGTCATTATCTGGTCGGAAAGTGGCGGGAAGACGGCACTACAAAGGTCGAGCGGTTGATCGATCGGCGGCGGGCGAAGTTTTCGGAGTTCTTGCAGGAAAACCGCAGTAAAAATCTGCTGCTCGACATCGGAGCGAACGGCAGCGGTAGCCAATTCAAAGCATCGCGGATCCGCAAGATAACCGAGAAAGGAAGCCACAGAAGAACGCATGCTTTCTTCGAAGTGGGGTGCTGCTACTTGCTTGCCCCGAGCGACACGATGGGTTGATTGGCAAGCGCCTCGCGTTGCGCCATGATTGGCGAAATTACGGGAGGGGACTATGGCCACACAGCTCATCACGCATCTGGCATGTCTGGACCACGATCCGGGCGCGTACCACCCCGAAAATCCGCGCCGCCTGCAAGCCGTGCTCGCAGCCCTTGAGGACGACGCGTTCAAGGGGCTCGAGCGCGTTTCGGCGCCGCGCGCGTCGGACGATGCGCTGTGTCTTGTGCATCCGCGCGCATTCGTCGAAGCGGTGCTGGGCGCCATTCCGCCGATGGGGCGCCACCAGATCGACGGCGATACGATCGTCTCGCCCGGTTCCGAGGATGCCGCCTTGCGCGCGGCAGGGGCCGTCATCGCGGGCGTCGATGCCGTGTGCGAAGGCCAAGCGCGCAACGTCTTTGCCGCCGTGCGGCCGCCCGGCCACCATGCCGAAGCCGCCCAAGCGATGGGGTTCTGCATCTTCAACAATGTGGCCGTGGGGGCGCTGCATGCCCGCGCCAAGCACGGGTTGCGGCGCATCGCCGTGATCGATTTCGACGTGCACCACGGCAACGGCACGCAGCACATGTTCGAAAACGACGCCGACCTGTTTTACGCGTCCAGCCATGAATGGCCGCTCTATCCAGGCACGGGCGCGCGCGACGAAACCGGGCGTTTTGGCAACATCGTCAACGCGCCGCTGCCCGGCGGGGCCGACGGCGCGGCGTTCAAAAAAGCGTTCGAGAGCCGCATCCTGCCCGCCCTCGACGCGTTTGCGCCCGAACTTGTCATGATTTCGGCCGGGTTCGATGCGCACGAGCAGGACCCGCTCGCCAGCCTGCGCTTGCACGAGAGCGATTTTGCCTGGGTCACGCGCGCGTTGATGGATGTCGCCAACCGCCACGCCAAGGGCCGCGTGGTCTCGACCTTGGAGGGCGGCTACGACCTCGACGCGCTCGGCGCGTCCGCCGCCGCTCACGTCCAGGCCCTGATGGCGGCGTGAGTGCAAACCGGAATCTTTACATTTCAGAGACTTATCTAGCCCTTGGCGCGAACTCTGCTAGAGTAGCGCGCAAGAAGGGGTTTGGATGTCCGACGGGCGTAAAAATCTGACATTGGCGTTGCAGGGCGGGGGCTCGCACGGCGCATTCACGTGGGGCGTGCTCGACCGCCTGCTCGAAGACGACCGGCTGGTCATCGAAGGCATTTCGGGTACCTCGGCGGGAGCGATGAATGCGGCCATCGTGGTGGCCGGCATGGCCGATGGCGGGGCCGCCGGCGCCAGAGCCTTGCTTGGCCAGTTTTGGGAGCAGATCGCCGAGGGCGGGCGCTACTCGATTTTCCAGCCCTCGCTGTTCGACCGCATGTTCGGCAATCCCGCCAATCTCGATTTTTCGCCGCTGTACCAGGGCTTCGATCTGCTCACGCGCACGCTGTCGCCCTACCAGCTCAATCCGCAAGGCACCAATCCGCTGCGCGAGGCTTTGACCAAGCTGATCGATTTCGAAAAAGTGCGCGCGAGCGAAGGCATCAAGCTGTTCATTTCCACCACCAACGTGCGCACGGGAAAGATTCGGGTTTTCCGCAACCAAGAATTGTCGCCCGAAGTTCTGCTGGCGTCGGCGTGCCTGCCGCATTTGTTCCAGGCGGTCGAGGTCGAGGGCGAGCATTACTGGGACGGCGGATTCATGGGCAACCCTGCGATGTTTCCGCTGATCTACAATTGCCGCGCCTCGGACATTCTGCTGGTCGAGATCAACCCGATCCGCATCGAAGAACTGCCGACCACCGCGCGCGGCATCGCAGACCGCATGAACTCGATCAGTTTCAACGCCACGATGATGCGCGAAATGCGCACGATCGCGTTCGTCACCAAACTGCTCGAGCGCCACCGCCTGACGGGGCGCTCGGGCCTGCGCCGCATGTTCTTCCACATGGTCCAGGCAGAGGAAGAGATGGCGGCGTTCGGCGTGTCGAGCAAATACAATCTCGACTGGGATTTCCTGTGCACGCTGCGCAAACTGGGGCGCGAACGCGCCGACCAGTGGCTTGCCGCGAATTTCGACGTGCTGGGCACCGATTCGTCCGTCGACCTCGAAAAGCTGTTTTTCTGATGATCGAAACCGACCGCACCGTCGTCCCGCACGCCGTTTCCGAACAGAGCCTCGCGACGCTCGAGCCCGGCGCCACGGTCGTCGAGGCCGCGCGCATGATGGCGTATTTGCGCATCGGCGCGCTGATGGTGGTCGAGGACGAAAAACTCGTCGGCATCTTCAGCGAGCGCGACGGGCTGACGCGGGTGCTCGCCAAAGAACTCGATCCCGCGACCACGACGCTGGCCGAGGTGATGACCAAGGACCCGATCACGATCGCCCCCGATACAAGCGTGCAGCAAGCGCTCGACATCATGGCGGCCAAGGGCTTTCGCCATCTGCCGGTGCTGGAGGGCGCGCGCATCGTGGCGATCGTCTCGATCCGCGACCTCTACCGCTCGGTCAAAGACCAGATGGAAACCGACATTCTGCTGCTCGCCGAAACCCTGCTGCAAGGCTGAAAAGCCGGAGACACACGATGACCGCTGCCAACGATTCGAACTACGACTACGATCTTCTGGTGATGGGCTCGGGACCGGCGGGCCAGCGCGCGGCCATCCAAGCCGCCAAGCTCGGCAAGCGCGTGGCGGTGATCGAACACAAGGCCGTGGTCGGCGGCGCTTGCATCAATACCGGCACGATCCCGTCCAAGACCTTGCGCGAAGCGGTCATGCACCTCTCGGGCTACCGGGAGCGCAATGTCTACGGCGCTTCGTACCAGGTGAAGCAGAACATCACGATGGAAGATCTGCTCTACCGCGCGTCGGCTGTGATCCAGGCCGAGCTCGACGTGGTGCGCCACCAGATGCAGCGCAACGGCGTGGAACTGATCGTGGCGGACGCGAAGTTCGCGGGGCCCGAGACGGTCGTGCTCACCGGGCTCGACGGGCGCGGGCGGCGCGAGGTGAAGGCGCGCTTCGTCGTGATCGCGACGGGCACGGTTGCCACGCGCTCCAAGGCCATTCCCTTCGACGGCCAGAACATCATCATCAGCGACGACATTCTGGGTCTCAAAAAACTGCCAAAATCGATCTGCGTGATCGGGGCGGGCGTCATCGGCATCGAATATGCGACGATGTTCGCGACCCTCGGCGTGCGCGTGACGGTCGTCGACAAGCGCGAGCGGCTGCTCGAATTCGTCGACCACGAAATCACCGATATTCTGGTCTACCAGATGCGCAAGCACCGCGTGACCTTGCGCCTCGGCGAGGAGGTCGAGGGCGTCGACACGGTCGAGGACGAGGAACACGGGCTGCGCGTGCGCGTGAAGCTGCGCTCGGGCAAGCAGATCCTGTCCGAAAAGGCGCTCTATTCGATCGGCCGCACGGGCGCGACCGACACGCTCGACCTTGCATCGGCCGGTCTTGAAACCGACGATCGCGGGCGCGTGCGCGTGGATGCGCAGTACCGCACCTCGGTCCCCAATATTTTTGCGGCCGGCGACGTGATCGGGTTTCCGGCACTCGCCTCGACCTCGATGGAGCAGGGGCGCCTGGCCGCGTGCCACGCGTTTGGCGCCAAAGCGATTTCGGTGCCCGAACTGTTCCCCTACGGCATCTACACGATCCCCGAAATCTCCACCTGCGGCAAATCCGAAGAAGAGCTTACGCAAGAAGGCGTCCCTTACGAGATCGGCAAAGCGCGCTACCAGGAGATTGCGCGCGGCGCCATCATCGGCGACAAAATCGGCCTGCTGAAGCTGCTGTTCCATGTCGATACGCGCAAGCTGCTGGGCGTGCACATCATCGGCGAGGGCGCGTCCGAACTCATCCATATCGGCCAGGCCGTGATGGCCTTCGACGGTACGGTGGATTATTTCGTGCGCACGGTCTTCAACTATCCGACGCTGGCGGAGTGCTACAAAACCGCCGCCTTCGACGGGATCAACCGGTTGGGATGAGGGGCAGCCAACGCCGTTGCCTCTCCGGCCGCCCCCGCCTATAAACTTCGCATGAACGCTGCACCTGCCGCGGCTCCTGCCGCCATCCCTGCCGACATTGCCAAAATGTCGTTCGAAGACGCTCTGAAAGAGCTCGAAGAGATCGTGCGCGCGCTCGAACAGGGCAAGGGCAAGCTCGACGAGTCCGTTGCCGCCTACGAGCGCGGTGCGGCACTGAAGCGCCATTGCGAGGCCAAATTGGCGGAAGCCGGCCAGCGAATCGAACGCATCCAGATTTCCGCCGGGCGCGTGATTGCAGCGCCGTTCGACGCGGTCTAGCGGGCCCCATGGCCGATTCCGCCGAACAGAAGCTCGCCGCCAACGCCGCGCGCATCGAATTGGCGCTCGAAGCGCTGCTGCCCAAGGGCGAAGGCTTCGAGGCCGATCTGCATGAAGCCATGCGCTACGCGTGCCTGGGCGGGGGCAAGCGCGTGCGGCCGTTCCTGGTCATGGAAAGCGCCCAACTCTTCGGCGTCGACGAAGGCTGCGCGCTGCGCGTCGCGTGCGCGATCGAATTCGTGCATTGCTATTCGCTGGTCCACGACGATCTGCCGGCCATGGACGACGACGATCTGCGGCGCGGGCGGCCGACCGTCCACAAAGCCTTCGACGAAGCCACCGCCATCCTGGCAGGCGACGCGCTGCTGACGCGCGCGTTTGAAGTGCTGGCCCAGCCTTTGACGCATGGCGATGCGGGCGTGCGTGCGGAGCTGGTGCTTGCGCTTGCTTTGGCCTCGGGCGCCGAGGGCATGTGCGGCGGCCAGCAGATGGACCTGTCGGCCGAGGGCCAGGATCTCGATATCGGCGCGATCACGCGCCTGCAGCGCCTGAAGACCGGCGCTTTGATTGCCTTCGCGGCGCAATCGGGCGCCATTTTGGGCAAAGCGCCGACCGCCTTGCGCCATGCGCTGCTCGCCTATGCGCACGATCTGGGGCTGGCGTTCCAGATCGCCGACGATCTGATCGACGTCGAAGGCTCGGCCGATGCGGCCGGCAAGGCCACGGGCAAGGACCAGGCGCTCGGCAAGGCGACGTTCGTCTCGATCCTCGGCATCGAGCGCGCGCGCGCCCAGGCGCTGCTGCTGGCCGAACAGGCCGTGCGCCATCTCGACGCGTTCGACGCGAAGGCGCAAGCGCTGCGCGATCTCGCGCACTGGGTCGTGCGGCGGCAGAATTGATCGCGGCATGAGCGAGCTTGGCCACAATTCGGGGGCGACGCCCTATCTCGACCGTGCGGGCAATCTCGCCGAGTTGCGCCGCATGTCGGCCGACGAGCTTCGCCATGTCGCGGACGAGCTGCGCCGCGAAACCATCGCGGCCGTCTCGGATACCGGCGGGCATCTGGGGGCGGGGCTTGGCGTGGTCGAGCTCACCGTCGCCCTGCACCATGTGTTCGACACGCCGAACGACCGACTGATTTGGGATGTCGGCCATCAGGCCTATCCCCATAAAATATTGACCGGCCGCCGCGACCGCATCCGCACGCTGCGCCAGGGCGGGGGGCTGTCGGGTTTCACCAAGCGCAGCGAAAGCGAATTCGATCCGTTCGGCGCCGCGCATTCCTCGACCTCGATTTCGGCGGCCCTTGGCATGGCGGTGGCGCGCGATCTGGTGGGCGACGCAGACGCCGCGCGCCGCCACGCGATCGCGGTCATCGGCGACGGCTCGATGTCGGCGGGCATGGCCTACGAGGCGATGAACAATGCGGGCGCCATGCGTCGGCGCCTGATCGTGATCCTCAACGACAACGACATGTCGATCGCCCCGCCGACGGGCGCGATGAGCGCGTATCTCTCGAAGCTCATCTCGTCGAAACCGTTTCTCAATCTGCGCAGTCTCGCGCGCGAAATGGCGAGCCACTTGCCGCGCCCGCTCTACCAGGCGGTCGAGCGCGCGGACGAGCTGGCGCGCGGCATCGTGTCGGGCGGGTTCGGGGCAGGCGGGGGCACGCTGTTCGAGCAACTCGGTTTCTATTATGTGGGGCCGATCGACGGCCACAATCTCGAGCATTTGCTGCCCGTGCTGCGCAATGTGCGCGATGCCACCGACGAGCGCCCGGTGCTCATCCATGTCGTCACGCAAAAAGGCCGCGGCCATCCTTTCCCGGCCGAAGCGGACGACCGCTACCATGCGGTCAACAAGTTCGACCTTGTTGTCGGCGATACGGGCGCGCTCAAAGCCCAGCCCAAAGCCGCCAAGGCAGCCGCACCCACCTACACTCGGGTTTTTGCCGACGCGTTGATCGCCGAAGCCGCTGTGGACGAGCGCATCGTTGCCGTGACGGCCGCGATGCCGACGGGAACGGGCCTCGATCTGTTTGCCAAGCGCTTTCCCAAACGCTGCTTCGATGTGGGCATCGCCGAGCAGCACGCGGTGACGTTTGCGGCCGGCATGGCGTGCGACGGGTTGAAACCGTTTGTCGCGATCTATTCGACGTTCCTGCAGCGCGGCTACGACCAGCTTGTGCACGATGTGATGCTGCAAAAACTGCCGGTGCGTTTTGCGCTCGACCGGGCGGGGCTTGTGGGGGCCGACGGCGCCACGCATGCGGGCGCCTACGATTTGGCCTATCTCGGCTGCCTGCCCGACATGGTGGTGATGGCGCCGTCCGACGAGGCGGAGCTGGCGCATATGGTGGCAACGTGCGCTGCCTACGATGCTGGGCCCACGGCCGTGCGTTTCCCGCGCGGCGAGGGGACTGGCGTCGCCGTGCCCGCGCGCGCCGAGATCCTGCCGATCGGCAAGGGGCGCATCGTGCGCGAGGGCGGCAAGGTGGCGCTTTTGTGCCTGGGTACGCGGCTTGGCGAATGCGCAAAGGCGGCCGACCAACTGGCCGGGCGCGGCCTTGCGACCACCATTGCTGATATGCGGTTTTTGAAACCGCTCGATCTCGATCTGATATTGCGGCTCGCGCGCGAACACGAAGTGCTGCTGACCGTCGAAGAAGGTTCGATGGGCGGGTTTGGTGCGGCCGTTTTGCATGCACTTGCCCACGCAGGCGCGCTCGATCGTGGCCTTAAGATCCGCACGCTGACTCTGCCCGACCGTTTGATCGACCACGACACGCAAGAACGCCAGTATGCGCAAGCGGGCCTTGATGCGGCGGCGATCGCGAACGCGGCCCTCGCGGCGCTGGGCGTGGCTTCGGACAGCGCCCAGCGCGCGTGAGCAAAAAGCGCCTCGACCAGTTGCTTGTCGAGCGCGGCTTGGCCGAAAGCCGCGCCAAGGCGCAGGCGATCGTTCTGGCGGGCCAAGTCTTTTCGGGCGAACGGCGGCTCGACAAGCCGGGCACGCCCACGCCAGAAGACATGGCGATCGAAATACGCGGCCAGCCGCATCCCTGGGTCAGTCGCGGCGGCGTCAAACTCGCCCATGCGCTCGCGCATTTTGGCATCGATCCGTCCGGCCTCGTTGCGATCGACGTGGGGGCTTCGACCGGCGGCTTTACCGACGTGCTGTTGAACAAGGGCGCCGCCAGGGTCTATGCGGTCGATGTCGGGCACGGGCAATTGGCGTGGAAGCTGCGCGGCGATGCGCGCGTGGTCGTGCTCGAAAAAACCAACGCACGCCATCTCGATTCGAGCCACGTGCCCGAACCCGTCGATATGGTCGTGTGCGATGCGAGCTTCATCGGGCTCGAAACCGTGCTGCCCGCCGCGTTGCGTCTCGCCAAGCCGGGCGCGGCGCTGGTGGCGTTGATCAAGCCGCAATTCGAAGTGGGGCCGGCGCGCGTGGGCAAAGGCGGGGTCGTGCGCGATGCGGCCTTGCACGACGAAGTGTGCGAGCGCATCGCCGCGTGGCTGCCGTCGCAAAATTTTTCGGTGCTCGGCATCGAACCGAGCCCTATTTTGGGACCCGAGGGCAACCGCGAGTTTCTGGTCGCCGCACGCAAAAGCGCCTAGACGAGCGCGCCCACAAGTGCCCCCATGAAGCACGTGGCGAGCGTGCCTGCGACCAGAGATTTCAAGCCGAGATCGACGATTTCGGCGCGCCGTTCCGGCGCCATCGTCGCAAGTCCGCCGATCATGATGCCAAGCGAGCCGAAATTGGCGAAGCCGCACATCGCATAGACCAGGATCAGGCGCGCGCGTTCGCCAAGCGCATCGTGGGGCGTTGCGGCCAATTGCACGTAGGCGACAAATTCGTTGAGCACCGTTTTGACGCCCATCAGGCGCCCGGCCGTTTGCGCCTCGGCCCACGGGATGCCCATCAGCCAGCAGACCGGCGCCATGGCCCAGCCCAGCATGCGCTCGAGCGTAAGCTTGGCGCCGAAGATTTCCGGCAGCAACCCAAGCGCCGCGTCGGCAAGGGCCACCAACGCGATCAGCACGACCAGCATCGCCACGATATTGAGCAGCAATTCGAGGCCCGCCGCGGTGCCTCTGGCGATCGCGTCCATGTTGCTTTGCGTGTCGGCCTTGCCGATGACGTATGTCGCTGCCGCTTCGCTCGCTTGCGTTTCGGGCACCATCAGCCGCGCGATCAGGATCGTGACCGGCGCCGACAAAAGCGAGGCCACCAGAATATGGCCGAACGCGTCGGGCACCAGCGATCCCACGATCGTCGCGTAGAGCACCATGACCGTGCCCGCGATCGAGGCCATGCCGCCGACCATCACCACGAACATTTCGCTGCGCGTCAGTTTGGCAAGATAAGGCCGGATAAACAAAGGTGCTTCGACCATGCCCACAAAGACGTTGGCGGCGGTCGACAGGCCGACCGCACCGCCCACGCCCATTGTGCGTCGGAGTACTGCCGCGAGCGCGCGCACGACCGCTTGCAAGACGCCCCAATGGAACAGCAGGCTGGTGAGCGCGGAGACAACGAGGACGAGCGGCAGCGCTTGCAAGGCCAGCACAAACGCGCCGCCCGGCGAATTTTCGGCAAAGGGCAGCGGGCCGCCGCCAAGATAGCCGAACACAAACGACGTGCCCGCGCGCGTCGCATCGGCAACCGCCTGCACGGGCACGTTCAGCAAGCCCAGCGTCTGCGCGGCGAAAGGCAGTTTCAAAAACAGCAAGGCTGCGGCGACGCTGACGCCAAGGCCGATCGCGGCCTGACGCCAGACGATCGCGCGACGGTTTTCGGACAGCGCGGCCGCGACCGCCAGCAGCGCCAACACGCCCAAGACGGCTTGCAGGCGTTCCATGGCAGGTCTAGCGCGCTTCTTCGGGCGGCCAGAATTGGCGCACGGCGTCGAGGATCGTGCGCGCGTTGGCGTCGAGCGAGGCCGCCAGGATCGAGATCACGGGCGACAGGCCGCCGCGCTTGACGATCGGGTCGCCCATCCAGCGCTGGCCCAATTTGAGGCCGACAAAAATCTCGGGGTCGAGCGCGATATCGATGCGCCCGCCGCCGAGCGCGCGAAAACCCGTGGCGATTCGTACCTCGCCGATGCTAGCCCACGGAATGATCGCATCGGCGACGCCCGGCAGCGACAGCCCGGCGCGCTCGACGATCAGTTTGGGGCTGTCGTCGCGGAATTTCTGGCCCGTTTGCACGCCGTACCAGGCGGCCACCGCCAGCAGGATCAAAGCGCCGACCATCGCATCGCCCTCGCGCCATGCGGTCCATACCACGGCGACGGCAAAGCCAAAAATGATCGAACCCGCGAGCAGCCCAAGGCCCGCATGGCGCCGCGAGCGGCGCACGACCAGCAGCGGCAGTTTGACTTTGCCGAGCGCCGCAGCGGCCAAAGCGGCGGCTGCCTGGCGTTTGTCGGCGGCGGCGGTCATGGGCCGACTTGGCCGCGATGGCGCAATTTGTGGTCGGCCAGCACGCACGCCATCATCGCTTCGCCCACCGGAACCGCGCGCAAACCCACGCACGGATCGTGGCGGCCTTTGGTGACGATTTCGGCGTCGCTGCCGTCGGTTTTGATCGTGCGGCGCGCCGACAGGATCGAGCTTGTCGGCTTGACCGCAAACCGCACCACGACGGGTTGCCCCGTTGAAATGCCGCCCAGAATGCCGCCCGCATGGTTCGACAGAAAGTTGGGTCCGTCGTTGCCCGCGCGCATTTCGTCGGCATTGTCCTCGCCCGACAAAAGTGCGGCTGCAAACCCGTCGCCGATTTCCACGCCCTTCACGGCGTTGATGCCCATCATGGCCGAGGCAAGGTCGCTGTCGAGTTTGCCGTAGAGCGGCGCGCCCCAGCCCGGCGGCACGCCCTCGGCGACAATCTCGATCACCGCGCCGATCGACGAGCCCGCTTTGCGCGTGGCATCGAGCAGCGTTTCCCATTCCTGGGCCGCAACGGGATCGGGGCACCAGAACGGATTCTTCGCGGTTTCGGCCCAATCGAAGCGGCTGCGGTCGATCTTGCTCGCGCCGATCTGCACGACCGCGCCGCGAATGACGATGCCGTCGCCCAGAATTTTGCGTGCGACAGCGCCCGCCGCCACGCGGCTTGCCGTTTCGCGCGCCGACGAACGTCCGCCGCCGCGATAGTCGCGAATGCCGTATTTGGTCCAGTACGTGTAGTCGGCGTGGCCCGGCCGGAACGTCGCCGCGATTTCCGAATAGTCCTTGGAGCGCTGGTCTTCGTTGCGGATCATCAGCGACACGGGCGTGCCGGTCGTCTGGCCGTCGAACACGCCCGACAGGATTTCGACCTGGTCGGGCTCGCGGCGCTGCGTGACGAAGCGCGACGTTCCGGGCTTGCGAAGATCCAGAAAGCGTTGGATCGACGCAGCGTCCAGCGCCAAGCGCGGCGGCACGCCGTCGACGACCACGCCGATGGCTGGTCCGTGGCTCTCCCCCCACGTGGTGAAGCGGAAGAGCGTTCCGAAAGAGTTCGCGCTCATCCGCCCTTGTTCTTGAAGCCGGACAGCAGCTCGGCGATTTCGCCCGCCGACTCGGTCGCCATCATGCCGACCACATGGTAGCCGTTGTCGACATGCAGCGTTTCGCCGGTAACGCCCGCACCCAAGTCCGACAGAAAATAGAGCGCGGAATTGCCGACCTCGTCGATCGTCACCGACCGGCGCATCGGCGCGTTGAGCTCGTTCCATTTCAAAATGTAGCGGAAGTCGCCGATCCCGGACGCCGCCAGCGTCTTGATCGGGCCGGCCGAAATCGCGTTGACGCGAACGTTTTTGGGGCCAAGGTCGGCCGCAAGATACCGCACCGACGCTTCGAGTGCGGCCTTCGCCACGCCCATGACGTTGTAGTGCGGCGTCACGCGTTCGGCCCCGATATAGGTGAGCGTCACCAGCGAGCCGCCATTGGGCATCATCGGCAGCGCGCGGCGGCACACGTCGGTGAAGGAGAAGCACGAAATATCCATCGTATTGAGGAAGTTTTCGCGCGTCGTGTCGACGTAATGGCCTTTGAGCTGGTCCTTGTCGGAATAGGCGATCGCGTGCACGACAAAATCGAGCGTGCCCCAGTCGGCTGCAAGACTTGCAAACGCCGCGTCCAGCGAGGCCGAGTTGGTGACGTCGGCTTCCAGCAGGCGGGTCGAACCGACTTGTTCTGCCAACGGGCGTACGCGCTTTTCGAGCGCTTCGCCCTGATAGGTGAACGCGAGTTGGGCACCTTGCGCTGCGAGGGCTTTGGCGATGCCCCATGCGATCGAGCGATCGTTAGCAACGCCCATGATCAGGCCGCGTTTGTCCGCCATGAGGCCATACGATTGATTCATATCACCAAGTCCGTTTTGTGCGGGCGCGAAAGACGCGGCATCCTACACCAACCGGCCCGGCGATCAACGCCGTTCCCCCGCCCGCTGGAAATTGGGCAGGAAGAACGGCCAATTATTTGATCTAGTTCACAAACTTCCAGGTTCCGTCGGCCTGGCGGCACGCCGTACCATAGGCTTCTTCCTGTTTGCCGCCGACATTGACGGTGGTGTGGTACTCGCGGCACTGCGCGCCGGTCGTATCGCGGCCCTCGCGTGTCGGCGTCACGGTGCCCGAATTGCCCGAATCCGGGTTCGACCAGGTTATTTTTTGGCCGATGGGCGCGGTTTCGGCGCGCTGGGTCGCGCTCTGGACTTGCGCTTGGTCGGCCTTGTCGAGCGATTTGCCGATCTCGTTGCCCAAAAAGGCGCCGACCAGCGTACCGATCGCCGTGCCGACCAACTGGCCGCGTCCGCCGCCAAATTGCGAACCCACCACGGCGCCGCCGACACCGCCGAGCACGGTACCGATGGTTTGTTTTGTGCCGCTGTCTTGGCACGCGGCAAGCGCGAAGGCCATGCCCACAACGCCCAAAACTTTCAGAACACGCATCTTTCGGCCCCTTTCAAATCGGTTGCCGGACACTCCGGCGACAATTCAACGGCCAGATCGTCGCCGCTATTCCCGGCCCCATGGACCCGCTCGCGATATCGGACTATTTAGGAGTGATGGATGAAATGTCGAGCCCCCCCGAACTGGATGCGAGCGTCGATCCCTATCGGCGCTTTGCCGAATGGTTTGCCGAAGCCGAAGCAAGCGAGCCCAACGACGCCAACGCCATGTCGGTGGCAAGCGTCGGCCCCGACGGCATGCCGTCGCTGCGCATGGTGCTGATGAAGGGGTACGATTCGCGCGGTTTTGTGTTTTACACCAACCTTGAAAGCCGCAAGGGAACCGAACTGCTGGCCCACCCGCAAGCGGCGCTGCTGTTCCATTGGAAAAGCCTGCGCCGCCAAGTGCGTATCCAAGGCGCGGTCGAGCCGGTGAGCGACGCGGAAGCCGACGAGTATTTCGCCACGCGCGCGCGCGGCAGCCAGATCGGCGCCTGGGCGTCGATCCAGTCGCGCCCGCTGGCCGGTCGTTTCGAGCTTGAGCGCCGCGTGGCCGAATACGGCGTCAAATTCGGACTCGGCAAAGTGCCGCGGCCGCCGCATTGGTCGGGCTTCCGGGTCGTGCCGCGTTCGATCGAATTCTGGGCCGACCGCGCGTTTCGTCTGCACGAGCGTGTGGTCTACAGCGCCGACGGCGGCACGTGGGCGACCGTGCGGCTGTTCCCATGAATGTCGATGCGGCGACGCGCGCCCGGCTTATGCGCCAGGCGACCTACGCGTCGGTCGCAGTCGCGTGCGTGCTGATCGGCGCCAAGCTTGCCGCGTGGATCGCGACCGACTCGGTTTCGGTGCTCTCCAGCCTGCTCGATTCGATGCTGGATGCGGCCGCATCGCTGGTGAATTTGATCGCCGTGCGCCACGCGCTGATGCCTGCCGACGACGAACACCGCTTTGGCCATGGCAAGGCCGAAGCCTTGGCCGGTCTTGCGCAGGCGGCTTTCATCGCGGGCTCGGCTTTGCTGCTGCTGTCCGAAGCGCTGCATCGGTTGTGGATGCCGGTGGCGCTCGAGAACGGCGAGATCGGATTGGCCGTGATGGCCTTGTCGATGGCGCTGACCTTGGCGCTGGTGAGTTTCCAGAACTACGTGGTGCGCCGTACCTCCTCCATTGCGGTCGGGGCGGACCGGTTGCACTACATGTCGGACTTTTTGCTCAATGGCGGCGTCGCGCTTTCGTTGGTGGCGTCGATGTGGTTCAAGGTCGCCCTGCTCGATCCGATTTGCGGGCTGGCGATCGGGGCATTCATTTTGCGCGGCGCTTGGGGGATCGGGCGCAGTTCGCTCGACCATCTGATGGACCGCGAATTGCCCGACGAAACGCGCGCGCGCATCCTGGCGATCGCGCGCGCGCAGCCCGACGTCAAGGACGTGCACGATCTGCGCACGCGGGCCAACGGCGCTTCGATCCACGTGCAGATCCACCTGGAGATGGACGGAAACCTGACGTTGCTGCGCGCGCATGCGGCCGCCGATGCGGTCGAAGCGGCAATCGTCGCCGCGTTTCCGGGCGCCGACGTGATCGCGCACATGGACCCCGACACGATCGTCGAACCGCACCGCGCGTCGGCGGCGTGATGGACGGCCAGGCGGACGTCCTGGCGCTGCTCGCGGATCCTGCGACGCACGGCCATCCGCCGGGCGGCGTGGTTCGCATCGACACGCATTTGTCCGCCGTTTTTCTGGCCGGCGATCTGGCCTACAAGCTCAAGCGCGCGGTCGTGTTTCCGTTCGTCGATTTTTCGACGCTCGCAAGCCGCCAACATGCCTGCGCGGCGGAACTCACGGTCAATCGCCGCACCGCGCCGCGCTTGTATCTGGATGCGGTGGCGATCCGGCGAAACGGCGCGCGGCTGGTCTTGGGTGGGGCGAGCGGCGACATCGTCGATTGGGTCGTCGTCATGCGCCGCTTTCCCGACGCGGCCTTGTGGGACGCGCGCGTTGTGGCCGACGATATCGGCGCTGGCGACGTGCGCGATCTAGCCGATACGGTCGCGCGCTTCCATGCCGCCGCCGAGGCTGCGCCCGCCCATGGCGGCAGCGACGATCTTGACTGGACGCGGGCGGGCAACCAGGCCGATCTCGCGCGGTTTTTCGATGCGCCCGCATGCGCCGAGTTGGATGCCAAAACGGCAGCGGCCATTCAAGCGCGCGCCGCTTTGATCGCCGCCCGCGCGGCCGACGGCCATGTGCGGCGCTGCCATGGCGATCTGCATCTACGCAACATCACTACGCTCGACGGCAAGCCCGTGCCGTTCGATGCGATCGAGTTCGACGATCGCATCGCGTGTATCGACACGCTCTATGACCTCGCGTTTTTGCTGGTCGACTGGCTGCGCGTGGGCCGCCGGGATTTTGCGGCGCAGACGCTGTCGCGCTATTTGCAGTGCCGTCCTGACGAATCCGGGCTTGCCCTGCTGCCGCTGTTTTTGAGCCTGCGCGCGGCCATTAAAGCCAAGACGCGCGCGATGGCGGGCGCCGCTGCGGAAGCGCAATTCTGTTTCGATTTGGCGCTTGGCGTGCTGGCGCCCAAGCCCGCGCGGCTTGTGGCCATCGGCGGTCTGTCGGGTACGGGCAAAAGCGTTTTGGCGGCGGGCCTTGCCGCCGATCTGGGGGCGGCGCCGGGCGCGCTTGTGCTGCGCAGCGACGTGGAGCGCAAGCGGCTTGCGGGCGTGGCGCCCGAAGACCGGCTGCCGCAATCGGCCTACGACAAAGCCGCTAGTGCCGCCGTCTATGCAAGCTTGCATGCACGTGCCCGAACGGCGCTGGCGGCCGGGCATGCGGTCGTTCTCGATGCCGTCTATGCCGATGCAGCCGAACGCGCCGCCGCCGCTGCCGTGGCACCCGATTGTTTTCGTGGATTGTGGCTCGATTGCGCCGAGGATATCCGCCGGCTGCGCGTGGCCGCGCGCCGCAACGATGCGTCCGATGCCGACGCGGCTATCATGCAGTTCCAATCGGCCTTTGCGCCCGTCGGCGATTGGGCGCAAATCGACGCTGGTGGCGAACCGGCGGCGGTGCTGGCGGCCGCACGCAGATATCTGGCTTGAGCCAGATCAATGCTGCCTGCCGCCAATGGGCGTAGGCATGTAAAGTCGAAGAGCGTACAATGACCACAGCGCCACACTGTCGAATGAGGAGGCAGCCCATGCACTACAAGCATCTTTTGGCACCCTTGGCCGGCACGCCGTCGGATCTGCGGACGCTCCAATGCGCGGCGGCGGTGGCGCAGAAATTCGGCTCCCATGTCGACGCGCTGCATGCCGCAGGCGATCCGCGCGACGCTATTCCGTTTGTCGGCGAGGGAGCTTCGGGCGCTTTGGTCGAACAGATCGTGGTGGCGGCTGAAAAAGATCTGAGCCGACGCAGTGCGGCCGCGCGCGCGAGCTTCGATGCGTGGTCGAAAGTCGCGGGCGTTTCGTCGGCGCTGGTCGAACCCATCGGTTCGGAAGAAGATTCTGTTTCGCGCCACGGCCGGTTTTGCGACCTTATTGTGCTGCCGCGCCCGGTCGACGACGAAGCCATTGCCTCGACGGTCGCGTTCGAAACGGCGTTGCTCGAAACCGGCCGCCCGGTTCTGATCGCGCCGCCGGTGGGGGCAACCGATCTCTCCAAGCCCGTCGCGTTCGCGTGGAACGGCAGCCGCGAAGCCGCGCGCGCCCTTGGGGCGGGGCTGCCCTTCATGTACGGCGCCGCAAAGATCGTCGCGATCATCGCGGGCAAAAATGTCGCCGAGCACGACGAGAAGCCGCTCGAAACCTACATGCAGCGACACGGCCTCAAGATCGAAATCGTGCATGCCGACGTGCCGACGATCCAGGCGGCGCCCCACGTGCTGGCCGAGGCCCGTCGCCAGGGTTGCGGCTTGCTCGTGATGGGCGCCTATACGCACAGCCGCTTGCGCCAGCTCGTGTTCGGCGGCGTCACGCGCCACATGCTGCAAAACGCTGATCTGCCGGTACTGATGGCGCACTGAACGCTCGACTTCAAACGCGCAACGCCACGGGAGGGTGCCATGCTCGCCTGGATCGATTGCCTGTCTTTTTCGGATCTGACCGCCGACGAAATCCGCGCCGTTGCCGACCACGAGCATCTGTCCCAGATGGCGGCGCTCGAACTCGGCCATTGGCTTGTCAATCGGCCCGACGGCACGCGCGTCTTGAAGCGCCTCATTCTCGAGGAACTCGAGGCGGCGACCGAGCGCGGCGATTTCGCGCGTGCAGCCCAGCTGCGCCTGACCGTCAAGCATTTCTGCGACACGCATCCCGAAAATCCAGCCTGCATTGCAGCCAAAGGATAAACGCGCCATGACGCTCAAGCATATCCTCCTCGAACTTGCGCGCACCAAGGAGCGCCCCGACGGCGATCCGCAGTGCGGCTACGAATTCGCGGCCCCGCTGGATGCGGCCGGCCATTTCGATGCGGCCCAATGGCAGGCCGAGCGGCTCGGCTGCACCGTGCGCCGTTTCTGGCGCGGCGCCGAGGACGAGCGCGGATTGCTCGTCCACAAGGGCGGGCGCTGGGCCTTTTCCTATGCGGCTGGCGACGCCGACGACGAACCGATCTTCAAGTTCGACCGGCATTCGTTTGCGCCCGGCGAATACGTGACGATCACCGAGCACGACGGCCAGGCGCGTCCGTTCAAGGTCGCATCGGTGCGCTAGCCACGTGGCGGCGCACAGGCTAACCTTCGCGCCATGACCGCTTTGCGCACGATCGTTCTCACCGGTGCCTCGAAGGGCATCGGCCATGCCACCGTCAAACGCTTTGCCGCCGAAGGCTGGCGCTTGATCACGTGCTCGCGCGAAGACGTGCCGGCCAATTGCCGTTTCGATCCCAACTGGACGCACCATCTTCCCTGCGATCTGTCCAAACCCGTCGAACGCCAGCATTTTGTCGAAGCGGTCAACGCGATTTTGGGCGACGAGCCGTTGCACGCGCTCGTCAACAATGCCGGCATCAGCCCCAAGACGACCTACAAGGAACGCCTGGGCGTGCTGCACGGCGACATTGCGGGCTGGCACGGCGTGTTCGAACTCAATTTTTTCGCCCCCCTCGAACTTGCGCGCGGCTTTGCGGGCTCGCTCGCGCGCGCCAAAGGGGCGATCGTCAATCTCACCTCGATCGCGGGGCACCGCGCGCATCCGTTTGCGGGTTCGGCCTATTCGACGTCGAAGGCGGCGCTCTCGGGCCTCACGCGCGAAATGGCGGTCGAGTTCGCGCAGCTGGGCGTGCGCGTCAACGCGGTCGCCCCCGGCGAAATCGAGACCGACATGATCTCGGCAGACTACGAACCGCTGATCACGCGCATTCCCATGCATCGCATGGGTACGACGGCGGAGGTCGCGGGCGTCATCTACCGGCTGTGCGACGCGGATTTTGGCTATGTGACGGGCAGCGAAATCTTCGTCACCGGCGGCCAGCAGCTTCTTTAGGCCCGGCTACTGCAATCCCGGATTACTGCAAAGCGGCGAGTTTCGCTGCATACCAATCGCGCCAGCGCGTGGCTTCGCCGATGTCGTGGGACAGCCACTCGCCCAGCAAACCTTCGTTGCCGCGCGACGCCAAATCCTGAAGACGCGCAATTTCCATGTCGGCCATTTCGACCAATTGTTCGACCTGGGCGGCGCGCTCTTCGACCGGCAGCAGGTCGAGGAAGCGCATTTTCAGCGCCACGACCATCTTCGAGAGATCGGTCATCGGCGCGCGCACAGGGCTGCGCAGCATGTCGCGCAGTTTGTCGTGGCCCTTTTCGGTCAGCGCCAAAACGGTGTCGGCCGACAGGCTTTGGCCGGGGCCGGCCCGCTTGCCGCGCGCCTCGACCAGATCTTCGTAGCGCAACTGCTCGATCGACAGGCCCAGTACGTCGAGCGAGGGGCCCATCAGGCGCGAAACGAAACCGCGCACGGCCGCCGACAAGGCGCCAAGGCTCATCTCCGCGCGGGCCAGTTCGCCAAGTGCGGTTAGCCGCACAGCCTCGGTCGGGATCAGTGACTGGTCGCGAAAACGCGGCATTGTTCTTCCTTCAGGCCCAGTCTTTGATGCGATCGATCGGGAAGCGCGCGAGTTCGGCCATCAGAGCGGCCAACTTTTGCGCCGCATGGTCGACCACTTTGGCGCCGCGCGCCGCGTCCGAATCGCTGGCATCGCCGACTGCGCCCGAAGGGTGCAAATCTTGCGCCTGCCAAGCGAGCGCGCTGGATCCGGTGTAGGCCAGCAGCTTGAAGTCTTTTGCGAGTTCGAGCTGGCCCGGCCGGAAATTGGCGATCTTGTCGTGGCGCACTTGGCCGGGCGCCAGATGCATCATCATCGACGTTTCGACGCCGCCCGCATGGATGCCGAACTTCATTTCCTCGAACGGCCACAGGCCCTCGGGCATGCCGTGGGCCCACCACGATGCCGCCAGCGCCGCCATTTTGAGGCGTACGCGCAAATCGCGCGCCACGATGTCCATGATCTGCGGCTGGCCGCCGTGGCTGTTGAACAGCGCGAATTTGCGGATGCCCGCGCGATGCACGCATTCGCCGATCTCGGTCCACATGCGGATCAAGGTTTCGGCTGAAAACGACAGCGTGCCCGGAAAGGCCAGATGTTCGTTCGATTTGCCGATATCGGCCTGGGGCAGGATCAGCACCTGCAAATCGTCGGCGAAATAGTCGGTCGCTTTGGCGACGATGCCGCGGGCCAGCGTGGCATCGACCGCGACGGGCAAATGCGGGCCGTGCTGCTCGACAGCGGCGACGGGAAGCAATGCCACCGTGCGCGCAGGATCGAGACCGCGGAAATCTTCGGTCGTCATGTCGAGCCACCAGCGCCACGCTTTTGCCATTCCGAACCTCTTCGCCAACGATGCCGTTGGGCGTTATATAGTCGTTTCGCCTGTCCGACGCCAGAGAGTGCCGCCATGAAACGCATCAATCCGCCCGAACTTGCCGCCCCGCTCGCGCGCTATGCCCATGCAACCGAAGCGACGCTGCCGGGCCGCATGCTGTTCGTCTCCGGCCAATTGGCGATCGCCAAAGACGGCACCGTGCCGCCCGGGATCGACGCGCAGTGCGATCTGATCTTCGCCAATCTCGACGCGATTCTGGCGGCGGCCGGCATGGCGCGCGCGGACGTGGCGCGCGTCAGCGGCTTCGTGCTCGCGCGCGAGGATTTCCAACCCTATATGGCGGCGCGCGACCGCTGGTTCGCGCACGCTCAACCGCCCGCCTCGACCTTGATGATGGTCCAAGGTTTTACGCGGCCCGAATTCAAGGTCGAAATCGAGATCGTCGCAGTGCGCGAAAATGTCTAGATCGATTCGTTCGCCTGGCTCGACAGCGAGGCGTACATGCGCTTCAGCATGTCCTCGATCTGCTCGAATTTGAGGCGGTTCTGGATCGCCGACTGCATGAACCGCTCGTAGATGTTGCAGGTATGCAGGACGGCCATCGAGCAGTAGCCCAAAATCCAGTAGCGACGGTAGACGCCCGCCAAAAAATTTCGGAACGGCTTGGGATCGCCGCCGTGCAGGAACATGCCGTGGCATTCGGTATATTCGGCGAAAATGCCGTTCACGTTGGAAATCAGGTTTCGCAGTTTCTTGACCACCGCTTGGCGGAACATGTCCTGCTGGGGCTTGAAATGCTTGAACTCGCGGATATCGAGCGGCGTCGCGTCGTTCGAATTGAGCCAGCGCAGCACGCTTGCGACCTGCTGCAAATTTTGCGTGAAGGTGTGCTCGTAAAACGTGACCCCTTTCCAGCCCTCGAAAATCATCTGAGCCTGATCGCCCGATATGCCGAAGGCGGAGACGAACAGCTTGGCCTCCGGCATGGTCGGGTCCCATAGCGCCTGCAAAAAGCGCTGCGAGCGATCGTTGACATCGGCTGCGTC
The DNA here is from genome assembly GCA_945901855.1 of Asaia bogorensis. Taxonomy (GTDB): domain Bacteria; phylum Pseudomonadota; class Alphaproteobacteria; order CACIAM-22H2; family CACIAM-22H2; genus Tagaea. The sequence goes on from CAMDLT010000006.1 coordinate 27,990, forward strand.
CTTGAGGCCGAGCGCGCGCGCCACGATCGGATTGACCTTGTTGGCGATCAGCCCCTTGATGCCGTTTTCCTCAGTTTCCGAAATCGCGAAATAGGCCGGGTGGATGTCGTCGGCGAATTTCAGCAGCGCGCTTTTGAGCAAGAACGGATCGAGCGAGGGCACCGAGTCGATCGTGCGCAAGATCGCCACGTCGCGCTCGAATGCTTCGTTCTTGGTCTCGAAATCGATACCGACATGGTCTTTCAGCAGCCGCTCGAACTCGCGCTGGCGCAAATAGATGCCATAGCCGCCGCCGCGTAGATCGGTCGGGTCGTACGGCACGTAAATCGCGGTTTCGATCGGTCGTTCGGGCGGGGGCGGCGGGGCCGGTTCCGTCGGTTTGGCGAACGGATTGGGTTTTTGCGGCGGCGGCGGCGGCGGCGGTGCCGTCAGGGGCGGCGTTTTGGGCTGGTCGGCGATCTGCTGTTCGAAATTGGGATATTTGAAGACGACCGTGCGGTTCAAATTCTCCTGTTTGAACATATGGCGGTCTTCCGCCAACGCCGTGAGCTTGATCAAATTGAGCGCCACCGACGAGCCGCCATGGGCGATCTGGTCCAGAATCGGCGACAGAGATTTCTTTTTTTTAGGCTCGTCCATGGGTGGATTCCTCAAACAAGTCCGCCGTCGACGATGAAATTCTGGCCCGTGCAGCCGTCGGAATCGTCGGCGGCCAGCCACAGCGCCAGGCGCGCGCAATGCTCGGGGCCCAGACGGAATTTCAGCGATTGCAGTTCGAGGAAGCGCGCATCTTCCTCGGGGTTGCGCCACAAGGCCGTCTGGCGTTCGGTGACGATGGCGCCGGGGACGAGGCAATTGACGCGGATCGCGTCGGGCCCAAGCTCGCGCGCGAGCGAGCGCGTCATGCCGTTGATCGCGGATTTCGACGTCGCGTAGCCGATAAAAATGTCGCGCGAGCGCATCCACGAAACCGAGCCCATATTGACGACGGCGCCGCCGCCCGCCGCGCGCATGATCGGCGCCACCGCCTGGATCGCAAAAAACTGGTGCTTGAGATTGACGGCCAGGCACTGGTCCCAATAGTCGGGCGAAACGTCGCCGATCTTGTGGCGGTCGTCGCGCGCGGCGTTGTTGACCAGCACGCGCAACGGTCCTACCGCCGCCGCCGCCGCCGCGATCGCCGCCCGGTAGGCGGTCGTGTCCGTCACGTCGCAGCGCTGGTAGAAGGGCTTGGGATGGCCGTCGCCCGCGATTTTCTCGACCAGCGCCTGCGCTTGCGCATCGGCCACGTCGACGAACGCGACCTGCGCGCCTTGCGCCGCGAAATGCGAGACGAACGAAGCCCCAATGCCCGAGCCGCCGCCCGACACAAAAACGGCGCGACCCTTGAGACTGGGATAGCTCGCATAGGCGGACATGCGGTTTCTTTCGAATATGGCTATTCTCGATCCCGGTCGAAATCGAGTCGCACTGGAAACGGATCGTGCCGCAAACCTCGTCCGCCGTCATCTCTCCCATCTTGCGACTGCGCGAAGGCGGCGTCGTTCTCGATATAGCCCCGGAAATCGGCGGGGCGATCGCAAGATTCTCGGTCGAATTGCCGGGCGCACCCCATGCGGTCGAGCCGCTGCGCCGCATGCCGGACGCGGCGCTGGCCGCGCGCGACGTGCGCCAAGCGGCATCTTTTGCCATGCTGCCCTATTCGAACCGCATGCGCGAGTGCACGCTCCATTTTGCTGGCAAGCGCCACAGGCTGGCGCCCAATTTCGGCAGCCATCCGCATTCCATCCACGGTCTTGGCTGGCAGCGCGCGTGGGACATCGAAGAGCAGACGGCGGCAAGCGCGACATTGCGTCTTGTCCATAGCGGCCAGGGCAACGAAGCGGCCGAGTGGCCGTTTGCCTTCGTTGCCCGCCAGATTTTTGCGGCAACGCCAACAGGGTTTGCGCAAACCCTGGAAATCGAGAATACGGGCGACCGCGACATGCCTGCCGGTTTTGGCGTGCATCCGTATTTCCAACGCGCCGCCGGAACGCGCGTGCAGGCGCAAACTGCGGGCGTCTGGCGCAACGACGAAGCGATGATGCCGATCTCGTTCGATCCGCTCCCGCCGATCTGGAATCTTGCCGAAGGCAAGCTTACGGCGGCGCTCTCGGTCGACAATTGTTTTGCCGGCTGGGACGGGCATGCGCGCTTGGAATGGCCCGAATGGGATTTGGCGCTGGCGATGCACGCCGATCCGGTGTTCGGCCATCTGGTGGTCTATGTGCCGCCGGGCAAGCCGTTTTTCTGCGTCGAGCCGGCCTCCAACCGCAACGACGGCATCAATATGTTGGCCAAGGGGCGCAGCGACACGGGCGTTGCCGTGCTGGCGCCGGGCGAACGTCTGCGCGGCCAAGTGCGCTTCGAATTTTCGCGGCTGGCAGCATGAAACTCGATTTCGGGCGCGTGTTCGACGCGCATCTGCATATCGTCGATCCGCATTTTCCGCTCGTCGAAAACGACGGGTTTCTGCCGGCTGCATTCGTCGCCGCCGACTATCTTGCGGCAGCCCAACCGCTTGGCGTTGTCGGCGGCGCGATCGTGTCGGGTTCCTTCCAGGCCTTCGACCAGAACTATTTGGTGGCGGCCTTGGCGGCGCTGGGTCCGTCGTTTGTCGGCGTCACGCAGTTGCCCGCGTCGACGCTGGACCATGAAATCCTGGCGCTCGATCGTGCGGGCGTGCGCGCGGTGCGTTTCAACCGGCATCGCGGCGGTTCGGAAGGGTTCGAGGCGATCGCCAGTTTCGCTGCGCGCCTGCATGCGCTGTGCGGCTGGCATGTCGAGCTTTACGCCGATCTGGCGGCCTTGCGCCCCAGCGAAATCGATTTGCTGGCGGATCTGCCGCAGCTGGTCGTCGATCATTTGGGGTTGAGCGAGGGCGGCCTTGTGCGTCTGGTCGATCTGGCAAAGGCCGGCACGAAGGTGAAGGCGACGGGCTTCGGGCGCGTTTTTGTCGATCCCGAAATGGCGATGGAACGCGTCGCGGCCGCCAACCCGGCGGCGCTGATGTTCGGCACGGACATGCCCTCGACGCGCGCGCGTCGGCCATTCGAGGCCGCCGACATGGCCTTGGTGGCTGGCGTCTTGGGCCCCGAGCTGGCGCGAATGGCGTTTTTCGACAATGCGGTCGCGCTCTATCGGCCGTCGCTTGTGCCGCCAGCGTTGGGCGGTTCCCAAGCCTAGCTGCGTTTGGGCGCGGCCGCCGCAGCCCGCTATCGCGCGAATACGATCGCAGGGCCTTCGCGTGTGGCCGTGCACCCGTAAACGTGCAGTTCCGCCGTCGGTGCCCCGGACAAAATCAGTCGCGGACCGTCGAAGCGCAACGACAGCGTGGCTTCGCCCACCACCGGTTCTGTCGCAGGCATGCCGTAGGCGCGGATTTCCGCGATCGGATTTTTTCGGTCGATCTCGCCCGTGTGCGCGACCGCGCGCCCGAGCGCCAGCACGTGGCCCTCGCGCACATACACCGGCAGGCGGTCGAGCGGGATGTTCGCCAAGCGCAAGGCGCGCCCGCCGTCGATCCGCGCACCGGTCCAAAAATCGTACCAACCCCCTTCGGGCAGCCAGACTTCGGCCGCATGGCCCGCTTTCAGTACCGGCGCCACAAGCAGCGACGGTCCGAACATGAACTGTTCTTCGAACGCGCGCGCCGCCCGGTCGCGCGGGAAGGCAAGCGCCATCGCGCGCATCACCGGCAGGCCCGTGCGCGTGGCGATCTCCACGCAGCCCCACAGATAGGGGAGCAAGCGATAGCGCAGATCGAGCCACGCGCGCGCATGGCGCGCCACCTCCGCCCCCAGGCTCCACGGCTCGCGAATGCCGATCCCGTGGAAACGGAAATGCGAGCAGAACACGCCCGCCGCGACCCAGCGCAGATAAAGCTCGGCGTCGGGCTGCTTGGAGCCGTAAAACCCGCCGACGTCGCTCGAATAGTACGGCACGCCCGACAGGCCGTAGGAGAGGCCGCCGCGTATCGACGCGGCCATGCCTTCCCAATCGGTCTGCGGATCGCCGCCCCATTGCACCGGAAAACGCTGCGCGCCGATCCAGCCGTCGCGGCCCCACACGCAGGCATTGTCGGCGCCTTTGGCGAGTGCGGTGGCCTCGAAAACCGCCTGGTTGTAGAGCCGCGGATAGACATTGTGCAGGCGTCGGCCCGTATCGCCGTTGTACGCCACGACGCGATCCTGCACCTGCTCGCCGAAATCGGTTTTCATCGTATCGACGCCAAGGGCCCACAGACGGTCGTGGCGCGCCTTCCACCAGGACGTGGCCTCGGGATTGGTGAAGTCGAGAACGCCCGACGGCGGCAGCGGCGTGAGGACCGCGCCGAACGGCGAGGTGCCCGGTTTCACGTCCCAGTCGAAAACATGCGGACTGCCGTCGGCTTCGCGCAAAAACAAGCCGCGTTTCTCGAGTTCCGCATATTCGCGATTGTGAATCGAGACCAGCGGATACTCCCAGCAGCAGACGCGAAAATCGAGCGCCTTGAGCTTGTCGATCGTCGCCTTGGGATCGGGATAGCGGGCGGGGTCGAAATCGAGCGTGGCGCGTGTTTCAACGACCATCCAGGCCCGCCCGTCGAAGGTGATGACGTCGGCCGGAAAGCCGCTGTCGCGGCATTCGCGCGCCGCGTCGAGAATTTCGGCTTCCGAGCGGTAATAGGCCCGGCTCAGCCACACGCCCAGCGACCAGAAGGGCGGCAATGCGGGCTTGCCCGTCAGTTCCGCGCAGCGCCCGATCACGAAGGCCGGATCCGGGCCGCAGAACAAGAACAGGTCCAGGCGCTCGTCCTCGCACAGCAGCGCGTAGCTGCGGTGGGACCATTGCGGATAGCCAACTGCGTGGTGGACGTGGGCGGGCGTATTCACGAGCGCCCCCCAGCAGCCGCCCGCCGCCTTCAGGCCCCACAAAAATGGCACCGACTTGTAGGAAAGTTCGGTGTTCACGCCGAGCGCGTCTTCGATGCGGTTGGTCACGAACTGGCCGCGCCGGTCGAGCGGCCCGAATTTTTCGCCAAGCCCGTAGACCGGTTCGCCGCTGTCGAGCGCGAAACTCGCAAGCCAGCCTTCGGGACCGCGCGCGAAGGCGGGCAGGCGCGTCCAGCCGCGAAAATGTTCGTCGGTCAGCGAGGTCAGCGGATCGTCGAGCCAGCCCTTGCGGCCCATGCGCACGCGCACGGGATCGCTTGCGATCTCGAGCCATTCGCTGTCGTCGCCCAAGCGAAAACAGCCGGGCGAAACTTCGGTACAGGCGGGCGATGCGAACCCGCCGGTTTCGACCAGCGCATAATCGGGCAGCGCCGTTTCGCCGAAGGTCAGCCGCCAGTCGCCGCCGCGTTTGGCGATCGCAAGCGGCCCGATCTCGGTCGCAAAAACGATCGCGTCTTGACGGTTTGCCGTCTGCGTCAGCGTCTGGGCGCGCGTATACTGGGTGAAATCGATTTGCACGAAAACTCTCTCAGCTTTTGACGCCGTCAACCGTCAGGCCAGAGACGACGCATTCTCGAAGTGGCGCAATCGCGATGCACGCGGCGACAAATGGCAAGGCTCCCCGGCTTTTGTCAGGACAACATCGGACACATGTGCCGAAGCTTCCCTCCCTGCGATGCGCCGGTGGACCCGGCACCTTGTCTGTCGTTCGTTTATAGAACGGGTTTGCGTGCTTGCAAATCGCCATTTTGGTTGGAACATGCGGCGGCAGGCCGCTACGATGGCGCAACGACAAAAGGGAGAGATCGCCTTTGGGTTCCAGAACATTGCGCAGCGCGCGCTGGTACATGGCAAGCGATATGCGCGCGTTTGCCCATCGCCAACGCACGCAGCAAATGGGTTTTCGGCGCCAGGATTTCATGGGCAAGCCGGTTGTCGCCATCGTCAATACGTGGAGCGAGATGAGCCCGTGCCATATCCATCTGCGCGACCGCGCGCAGAAGGTGAAAGACGGCATCTGGCAGGCGGGCGGATTCCCGGTGGAACTGCCCGCTTTGTCGCTGGGCGAGGTCATCGTCAAGCCGACCACGATGATGTACCGCAATTTCCTGGCGATGGAGGTCGAGGAATTGCTGCGCTCGCACCCGATCGATGGGGCCGTTCTGCTGGGCGGCTGCGACAAAACCACGCCGGGCCTGCTCATGGGCGCGATCTCGATGGGGTTGCCCGCGATCTACGTGCCCGCAGGCCCCATGTCGAACGGGCGCTGGCGCGGCCAAAAAGTGGGGGCGGGCACGCATACGCGCAAATTCTGGGACGAGTTGCGCGCCGGCAAAATATCGCCCGAGGATTGGGTCGAACTCGAAAGCCGCATGACGCGCACGATCGGCACCTGCAACACGATGGGCACCGCCTCGACCATGACCGCGATCGCGGAGGCGATGGGCTTCACGCTGCCCGGCGCTTCGTCGATTCCGGCGTCGGATTCGGGCCATCCGCGCATGGCGCACGAGGCGGGGGAGCGCATCGTTGCGATGATCGAGGAGGATCTGAAGCCCGCCGATTTTTTCACGCAAAAGTCCGTCGCCAACGGTCTTGCGACATTGATGGCGCTGGGCGGTTCGACGAACGCGGTCGTGCATGTGATCGCGATGGCGCGGCGGGCGGGCCTCGAACTGACGCTCGACGATTTCGACGCGGCCGGCCGCAAAACGCCCGTGCTGGCCAACGTGTTTCCGGCCGGCAACAATCTAATGGAAGATTTTTTCTTTGCCGGCGGCTTGCCCGCGTTGCTGGGCCGCCTCGAAGACCGGCTGCATCTCGATTGCCGCACGGTCAACGGCAAGACGCTGGGCGAAAACATCGCCGCCGCCAAAGTGTGGGACGACGACGTGATCCGCACGCTGGAAAATCCCGTCTCGACAGGGGCGCCCATCGCGGTGCTGCGCGGCAATTTGGCGCCCGACGGCGCAGTGATCAAAGCTTCGGCCGCCGACCCCAAATTGGCGCAACATCGCGGGCGCGCGGTCGTGTTCAAAAACCACGCCGACATGTCGGCGCGCATCGACGATCCGGCGCTGGCCGTGGACGCGTCGAATGTGCTGGTGCTGCAGGATGCGGGGCCCAAGGGCGGACCCGGCATGCCGGAATGGGGTGCTTTGCCGATTCCCAAAAAGCTTCTGGCGCAAGGGGTGCGCGACATGGTGCGCGTGTCCGATGCGCGTATGAGCGGCACGCATTACGGCACGTGCGTGCTGCATGTGGCGCCCGAATCGCGTGTCGGCGGGCCGCTTGCGTTCGTGCGCGACGGCGATTTCGTCGCGCTCGATATCGCCAAGCGCACGCTGCATCTTGAAATCGACGATGCGGAGTTGATGCGTCGCAAGGCCGAATGGGTTCGCCCGCCGCCGCGCTATGCACGCAGCTATGGCGTGCTGCTCGAACGCCATATCGGCCAAGCCAACGACGGCGCCGATTTCGACTTCCTCGAACAAGGGGCGCCTGTGCCCGATCCGGAGATTTTCTGATGGATATGCCGAAAAACACCTTCAAGCGCGACCTGATGCGGGTACCCCCGATGGTCGGCACCTGGATCATGTCGGGCGGAACGGCGACGGCCGAAGCGTTGGGTTGCGTCGGCTTCGATTTTCTTGTCGTCGACATGGAGCATGTGCCGCTCGATTGGGAGCGCACCTACGCTTCGTTGCAGGCGATCGCGGGCACGGGGGCGGCCGCCGTCACGCGCGTTCCGTGGAACGACACGGTGACAGTCAAGCGCGCCCTGGATATCGGCGCGCAGACGCTGATGTTCCCGATGATCCAGACTGCCGAGGAAGCCACGCGCGCCGTTGCCGCCACACGCTATCCGCCCGACGGCATTCGCGGCATCGCGGCCGTACATCGCGGCTCGCGCTACGGCACGGTGCCGGGCTATCTCAAAAACGCGTCGGCCGAAATCTGCGTGATCTGCCAGATCGAAACGCCGTCGGCCGCCGCTCGCATCGCGGAGATCGCCGCCGTGCCCGGCGTGGACGCGCTGTTTGTGGGCCCCGGCGATTTGTCGGGCGCGATGGGGCATTTGGGCGATATCGCCCACCCGGCCGTGCAAGCGGCGCTGGCCGACTGCGCTGCCACAGCCAAGCGCTTGGGCATGCCGTGCGGCATCGTGGGGCCCAATCCCGATATGGTCGGCAAGTTCGTGGCGATGGGCTACAGCTATGTGGCCGTTGCCTCCGACATGGGCATGATGGTGGGGCGTGCAACCGAGTTCCTTGCCGCCCTGCGCGGCCAACCCGCGACGGCCGCCAAACCGACGGGGCCGTATTGAGTTTCGCGCGGCATCGCTCGGTTCGCTGACCGCAAAATGTTTTCGGGGTTGCGGGTTCCTGCGATAGCTTGTTGCGCGTGAACGAAACTCCTCCTCCTCTTGGCACGCGCGGCGCTTTGCTGGCGGGCGCGCGTGCGGCGATACCGGCACCCGCGCTCGTGCTTGGCGCGTCCTATGTGGGGTTCGGATCGCTGGTCGGCGCCCACAGCCTGCCGCTCGAATTTGCGCTGTTCAGCACGCTGACCGCCTGGGCATTGCCGGGCCAAGTCGCGCTGGTCGAGCTTTATCTGGCGGGATCGGGATTGTTCGCGATCGCGCTAGCGGTCGGGCTTGCCAATATGCGCTTGGCGCCGATGACCGTGGCGATGATGCCGCTCGTTGCGGTTCCAGGCAGGCCCGCATGGCGGCTCTATGGGGCGGCGTTCTATGTCGCCGTCACCTGTTGGGCGATGACGATGGCGCACGGCCCTTCCTTGCATCGCCAGGACCGGCTGTCGTGGTTCGTGGGGGCCGCCCTTGCGATGTGGACGGCGTCGCTGGTCGGCACCGTGGTCGGCTACTATGCGGCCGCCCATTTGCCGGCACCGCTCACGCTCGCGCTGGTGTTCTTGAACCCGGTCTATTTCCTGTTGCTGTTTTTGCAGAGTGCCGGCGACCGCACGCGGCTGGTGGCGTTGCTTGCGGGCGGTGTTTTGTGCGTGCCGGCCCAGCTTTACTCGCCCGAATGGAGTTTGCTGGTGGCAGGCATTGCGGGCGGTACCCTTGCGGTCGCGCTGAAGCGCGTGGGGCGCACGCGATGAGCGGCGAGGGCGCGCTCTATGCGGCCGCGATCGTTGCGGCTGCCGCGACATATTTCTGGCGCGGCTTTGGCGTGGCGATCGGCGGCAGGCTGGACCCCAAGGGCCTGCTGTTCGAATGGTTTGCCTCCGTCGCCTACGCGATCTTGGCAGCGTTGGTGGTGCGCCTCGTCGTGTTTCCGTCGGGCGATTTGCGCGACATTTCGTTGTTCGTGCGCGTCGGCGCGTGTCTGGCTGCGCTGGCGGCCTACTATTTGGCGGGCCGCAGCTTGTTTGCGGGCTGCTTTGCGGCCGCGTGCATTGTCGCCGCCGCTGCCCTTGGCATGCTAGGATAGCGTTTATCATGCGCTTGCTCGTCCTTTTCCTGCTTCTGTCGGCTATCCCCGTTGCGGCACAAGCGCCCGCCGCCAACGCCGTGACGTGCAAGGCGACCGGCTTCGATCGCGCGGTCGTGGGCAAAATGACGGACCGGCTGCTCGATATGGGTTTTGTCGGCTTCGAAAAAATGGCAGTCGTCGATGGCTGCTACCGCGTGGAAGCGCGCAATTCGACAGGCGACGTGGTGCTGCTGACCTTCGACGAAGACGGCGATCTGATCGCCCTTGGTCTGGGGACAGGCGGTGCGCGTCCGCGGTTTGCCCCAGCGCGCGATGGCATTCGCGAGGCCGACTGATCATGGCGGCGGATGCCGAAAAAGACGGCGCCGACGCCAAAAAACTTCTGTCGCCCACGACGCGCGCCAAGCTGCATGCATGGTGGGAAGGCTATGCGTACGCGCCCGAAAAAAAGACCGCGCCGCCGCCGCCGGCTGTCGACGCCAAACACCCCGACCCGATCGAGCCCGCGTTGACGGGCCGGGTTTTGATCAAAGAGCCGTGGCCGCGCGAGCGCATCAAGGTCGCCCAGCTTATCTGGGGCGACGGATTCACGTTTCCGGGGGCAAGCGATTTTGTCCTCGAACTCACCGCCCCGCTGCAATTGGGGCCCGACGCGATCGGGTTGGATTTGGGTTGCGGGCTGGGGGCGGGAACGCGCGCCCTTGCAAGTGCTACCAACGCGTGGCTCGAAGGCTACGATCTGTCGCAGGAACTTGCCCAGGCGGGTGCCGTTCTGTCGCGCGCGTCGGGAATGGAAAAGCGCGCTGCAATCGGATTTCTCGACGCGATCGACGGCAGTTTCAAGCCCAAGCGCTATGACGGCGTGCTGGCGCGCAATGTCTTTTCGCTGATCTCCGACAAGCCGAAATTTTTGCAGCGCCTCGTGCACGGCATGAAGCCGGGGGCGCGGCTGGTCGTGTTCGACTGGGCGATCGCGCGTGCGGACGCGCATGGCGAGGCGCTGGACGCCTACCGTATCGGCGAAGCGACGGCTCCGCGCTTGTCGACGCTTCCCCAGTTCGCGGGCCAGCTCGAAGCGGCGGGCATGGTCGTCGAAGCCAGCGACGATATCACCGATGCGTTTGCCGCGCTCGTGCTGGCGGGCTGGGCCAGGATCGACACGTTGGTGTCGCGCGGCCAGCTCGATGCGGCCGAGGGCAAGGCGCTGATGGCAGAGGCGCAGCTCTGGGCACGGCGCTTGGCGGCGCTGGGCGGCGGCGATCTGCGCGCAGCCCGCTTTGCGGCGTCGAAAAAACCTTAGCCGCGCTTGGGGGCGATGCGGTCGAGCAGCGCTGTGGCGCGTTCGACCGCGCGAAGCTGGCGCTCGGCCGGCATGCGCGCGAGGGCTGCATACATCAGCCCCATGCGCGCGTTGCCCGCAAAATGCTTGCGGTTGGCGATCAGAAAATTCCAGTAAAGATAGTTGAATGGGCAGGCGTTTGGTCCGTCAGTGTCCTTGGGATCGAAGCGGCATTTGGCGCAATAGTCCGACATGCGGTCGATATACTTGCCGCTGGCCGCGTAGGGTTTGGAGGCGAGCAGGCCGCCATCCGCATGCAGCGCCATGCCGTGCACGTTGGGGAGTTCGGCCCACTCGAACGCGTCGGCATAGACGGCAAGATACCAGCGCTCGACCTCGGCAGGTGCAATGCCCGCCAGCAGCGCAAAATTGCCCGTCACCATCAAACGCTGGATATGGTGCGCGTAGGCGCGGCGCTTCGTCTGGTCCACGCATTGGGAAAGGCAGCGCATGTCGCTCGGCGCGCCCCAATAGAGCTCGGGCAAGGAACGCGCGGCATCGAGGGCGTTGGTGGCGGCATAACCCGGCATTTTGAGCCAATAGATGCCGCGCATGAATTCGCGCCAGCCCAGGATCTGGCGCACGAACCCTTCGGCGGCATTGAGCGGCACGCTGCCCGCGCGATACGCGTCTTCGGCCGCGCGGCAGACCTCAAGCGGGTCGAGCAACCCGACATTCAAATAGGGCGAGAGCAGCGAATGGAACAGCAGATCGTCGCCCTCGCGCATCGCATCCTGGTAGTCGCCGAACGACGCCAGACCGAAGCGCACAAAATGCGCCAGCGCGCGCAAGGCGTCGGCGCGCGAAACGGCAAAGCCGAAACCGGCCAGATCGCCAAAATTGTTTTTGAAGCGTTGCCCGACCAGCTCGATCACGGTTTTGGTGGTGGCGTCGGGCGCGACGGCGAATTCCGGCGGAGCGATGGTTTTGGCGCCGATCGCTTTGCGGTTTTGCGCATCGAAATTCCACTGGCCGCCGACCGGATCGTCGCCGTCCATCAGCAAGCCGCTTTTGCGCCGCATCTCGCGATAGAAAAATTCCATGCGCAATTGCTTGCGCCCGCGCGCGTGGTCGGCGAACGCGGCGCGGCTGCACAAAAAGCGGTCGTCTTCGCGGATTTCGACCGGAACGCCGCTCGCTTCCTGCCAACCTTCCATATCGGCCAGAACGCGCCATTCGCCCGGCAGCGTCGCGACGATGCGCTTGGGCCGATGGCGTTCGACGGCCGCCAGCATGGCCCCGCGCAAGCTGCCGGGGTTGCCGGGCGCATCCAGCGCGACGTAGTCGACAGCGATGCCCTCGGCGACAAGACCATCCGCAAAATGCCGCATCGCCGACAGCACGAACGCGATCTTTTGCGGATGGTGCGGGACGTAGTCGGTTTCCGAGGCGACCTCGGCCATCAGCACCACGTCCTTCGCCCGGTCGATGTCGCGAAGGCCCGCGAGGCCCGCGCTCAACTGGTCGCCCAGGACGATGCGCAGCGTGCCGACGCGCATCCGCTATTGCGATGCCGCTGATTGCTCGGCCTTGAGCGCTTCGGTACGGCGCTTGTTTTTGCGGTGCATGTAGATCGCGTAGCCGATCAGCGAAACGAACAGCGTCAACACGCCGATCTTGATCGGCAAGGCAGCTTCGGTGAATACCACGCCGAAAACATAGCCCGCCCCCGCAAAGGTCGAAGCCCAGACGCCCGCCGCGATGAAATTGAGCGCCATGAAGCGCGGCCAGTAAATGCCGCTCATGCCGCAGGCGAACGAGCTGAAATTGCGCACGAGGTAGATGAAGCGGAAACTCAAGATGAAGCCCGTGTTGTATTTCTTCAGCCACAGGATGGCGAGGTCGGTACCGGGTTTTATGCGCGGAAAGCGCGCAACCAGCCGCTCGCCATAACGGCGCCCGAGCCAGAAATAGAGATTGTCGCCAAGAAAACTGCCGAGCCAGGCGCAGGCGATCAGGTAGTCGAGCCGCAAGATGCCAAGCTGTGCCGCGACGCCCGCAAAGATGACGAAGGTCTCGCCCTCAAAAAACGTCCACACGAACGTGATCAAATAGAACCACTCGCCGTGACTTTCGATCCATTCGATCATCGTGGTTTCTTGCGGGGGGCGTTTGGGGGAAAAACAGCGAGGCCGCATCCTAGGTTGGCCGAACCGCGTCTGTCTATGGCGGCAACGCTGCAATTTACTTTTTAATCAAGGGCTTTGGGACGGGTTGACACGCCGCGTATCCCCCCCTATGTTCGCGCTTCTTTCGGACGGCCCCCCTCGCGGTCGCCCGGTCAACTTATTGCTGGAACAGGCGTGCCATGAAGGTCGTGAATTCCCTGAAGTCGGCCAAAAAGCGCGACAAGGACTGCAAGATCGTCCGTCGCAAGGGTCGCGTCTATGTGATCAACAAGAAGAACCCGCGTTTCAAAGCCCGCCAGGGCTGATCGCCGCTTCTTTTCTGTATCGCAGAAAAAAACCGCGCCGGAGCTTCCGGCGCGGTTTTCTTATGCGCGCGGGCCTCGACGTTCTTCTATAGTCGGACGGAAGAAATCCGGGAGTTCCGCCGATGCTGATGCCCATCCCCGATGCCGCGACCATGTCGCGTCGCAGCCAGATTGTCGCCGATTTGCGCCAGATCGTGGCGGGCGAAGGCGTGATCGACGCCGAAGAAGAGCGCCGCGCCTACGAGTGCGACGCGCTCAATATCTATCGCGCTTTGCCGATGGTCGTGGTCCTGCCGTCGACGGTTGCCGAGGTTGCGGCCGTGATGCGCTATTGCCAGGCCAACGCGATCAAGATCGTGCCGCGCGGGGCCGGGACCGGTTTGTCGGGCGGGGCCTTGCCGCTCGAAGACGGCGTGCTGCTCGGCATGGCGAAGTTCAACAAGGTGCTCGACATCGACACGGCCAATCGGTGCGCGCGCGTGCAGCCGGGGGTAACCAACCTTGGCGTCACGCAAGCCGTGCAGCATCTGGGGCTTTATTACGCGCCCGATCCCTCCTCGCAGATCGCCTGCACGATCGGGGGCAATGTCGCGGAAAATTCGGGCGGCGTGCATTGCCTCAAATACGGCCTTACGACCAACAACGTGCTGGGCGTGGAACTCGTCACCATGGCAGGTGAAGTCGTGCGCCTGGGCGGCAAGCATCTGGATGCCGGGGGCTACGATCTGCTCGGCGTGATCGTGGGTTCGGAAGGGTTGCTTGGCGTGGTCACGGAAGTGACCGTGCGGCTGCTGCGCAAGCCCGAGACCGCGCGCGCCGTGCTGGTGGGGTTCCCCACGCTCGAAGACGGCGGCGCGTGCGTCGCGCAGATCATCGCCGAGGGCATCATTCCGGGCGGCATCGAGATGATGGACAAACCCGCGATCGCGGCGGCGGAAGCGTTCGTGAATGCGGGCTATCCGCTCGACGTCGAGAGCCTGTTGATCGTCGAACTCGACGGGCCGCAGGCCGAAGTCGACGAACTGATCGCCAGCGTCGATCGCATCGCGCGCGAAAACCGCGCGGTCTATAGCCGCATTTCGGAATCCGAGGACGAGCGCATGCGCTTTTGGGCCGGTCGCAAGGCCGCGTTCCCGGCCGTCGGGCGCATCAGCCCCGACTATATCTGCATGGACGGCACGATCCCGCGCAAACGCCTGGCCGACGTGCTGCGCGGCATTTCCGACATCGCGGCCAAGCACGGCGTGGCCGTCGCCAACGTGTTCCACGCGGGCGACGGCAATCTGCATCCGCTGATCCTGTTCGATGCCAACAAAGAAGGCGAATTGCTGGCCGCCGAAGCATGCGGGGCCGATATTCTGCGCCTGTGCGTGGCGGTCGGCGGCGTGCTGACGGGCGAACATGGCGTTGGCATCGAGAAGCGCGATCTGATGCCCGCGATGTTCGACGAAGACGATCTGGCGACGCAGATGCGCCTCAAATGCGCGTTCGATCCGCAGGCGCTGCTCAATCCCGGCAAGGTGTTTCCGCAGCTGCATCGCTGCGCGGAAATGGGTCGCATGCGCGTGCACAAGGGCCAAGTGCCGTTCCCCGACCTGCCGCGCTTCTAGGGATTTCGCTCGCCATGGATTTCAAACCGAGCAACGCCAAAGAGCTCCAGCAGTGCGTGGCCTATGCCGCCGCCGAGGGCGAAAGCTTGCGCGTGCAGGGCACCAACAGCAAAGCAGCGCTCGGACGGCCGACCAGCGCCCAACGCACGCTCGATCTGTCGGCGCTCGCAGGCGCGGTTGAGTACGAGCCCGATGAACTCGTGCTGACCTGCAACGCCGCAACATCGATGCGCGACATCCTGAAACTGCTGGAGCAGCGCGCGCAGATGCTGGCCTTCGAGCCGCCGGATCTGGGCGCGATCTACGGCGCCGCCGCAGCCGATGGCGGCACGTTGGGCGGCGCTTTGGCCGCCAACCTCGCCGGTCCGCGGCGCATCAAAATGGGCGCTGCGCGCGATCATTTTTTGGGGTTCTCGGGCGTGTCGGGGCGCGGCGAGGAATTCAAAGCGGGCAGCAAGGTCGTCAAGAACGTCACGGGCTACGATCTTTCGAAACTGATTGCAGGCTCGATGGGAACGTTGGCCGTGCTTGATCGCGTGACGATCAAGGTCATGCCGGCTCCTGCCAAAACGCGTAGCGTGCTTGTGTTCGGCCTCGACCCTGCCAGGGCCGTCCAGGCGATGGCCGACGCGCTCAACAGCCCGTGGGAAGTGTCGGGGGCCGCCTATTTGCCGCACCGCGCTGCGGCACGCGCGTCGGTCGACCATGTCGCGCAAGCGGCGGCGAGCGTGACCGCCATTCGCGTCGAAGGCACGTCGGTATCGGTTGCCGCGCGCTGCGAAGCGCTGCGCAAAAGTCTGGGCGCGTTCGGACCTGTCGAGGAACTGCATTCGATGCGCAGCGCCAAACTGTGGCGCGAAGTGCGCGACGTTGCGGCCCTGTTGCCCGGCACAAGCGCCGCGCTGTGGCGCGTGTCGGTTGCGCCAAGCGACGGCCCCGCCGTCGCCGCCGCTATGCCGAACGCCGACTGGTTTTTCGATTGGGGCGGCGGGCTTGTGTGGCTCGCGGTTCCCGCATCGCCCGATGCCAGCGCATCGGCGGTGCGCGCCAGTTTCAAGGAAGGCCACGCGACCTTGATGCGCGCCCCCGACGCGGTGCGCGGCATCGTTCCGGTCTTCGAGCCGCCCGCGTCTGCGATTGCGGCTTTGTCGCGCGGCATCAAAGCCCAGTTCGATCCCAAGGGCATCCTCAATCCGGGCCGTCTCTACGAAGCGTTCTGAAAGCCCCCCATGCAAACCAATTTCACCCTGGTCCAATTGGCGGACTCCGACGTGCGGGAGTCGGAAGCGATTTTGCGCAAATGCGTGCATTGCGGCTTCTGCACCGCGACGTGTCCGACCTATGTGCTGCTCGGCGACGAACTCGACAGCCCGCGCGGGCGCATCTATTTGATCAAGGACATGCTGGAGAAGGACCGCGCGGCCGATGCGCGCACCGTCAAGCATGTCGATCGCTGCCTGTCGTGCCTGTCTTGCATGACGACGTGCCCGTCGGGCGTCAATTACATGCATCTGGTCGATCATGCGCGCGCCCACATCGAAGCGACCTATGTGCGGCCCTGGCACGAGCGGTTGCTGCGCGGCGTGCTGGCGTTCGTGCTGCCGCATCCGCTGCGCTTTCGCGCGGCCCTCGTCGGCGCTTTGCTGGCAAAGCCGCTGAAAGGGCTGTTGCCAAAGACCGGTCCGCTTGCACGCCTGCGCGCGATGCTCGATATGGCGCCGGCCGCTATTCCGTCGCCGTCGCCGATGGACCGGCCGCAGATTTTTGCGGCCCACGGCCCGGTCAAAATACGCGTGGCTTTGCTGCAAGGCTGCGCGCAGCAAGTGCTCGCCCCGCAAATCAACGAAGCGACGATCCGCGTGCTCACGCGCCTCGGGTGCGAAGTGGCGATCGCCAAAGAGGCGGGCTGCTGCGGCGCGCTCATGCACCATATGGGTCGCGTCGGCGATAGCCATGCCTCGGCTGCCGCCAATATCCGCGCCTGGATGGCGCTGTGGGACGGGCAAGGGCCCGATGCCATCGTGGTCAACGCGTCGGGCTGCGGGACCACGGTCAAAGATTACGGCTTCATGTTCCGCGACGATCCGGCACTGAAGGCGATGGCCGAAACCGTATCGGCGCGCACGCGCGACGTGTCGGAAATTTTGCGCGATCTCAAACCCGATGCCAAAGCGCCCGAGAAACTCGCCGTCGCCTACCATTCGGCGTGTTCGCTGCAGCACGGCCAGAAACTGGGATCCGTGCCGCGCAAGCTGCTCGCCGATGCCGGTTTTGCGATGCGCGATCCGGCCGAAAGCCATCTGTGCTGCGGGTCGGCCGGGACCTACAATCTGATGCAGCCGGAGATCGCAAGGCAATTGCAGGCCCGGAAAGTCGCCAACCTTCAGGCGACAGGTGCGACGCTGGTTGCTGCGGGCAATATCGGCTGCATGGCGCAAATCGCGGCGGCCGCCAATATTCCGGTCGTCCATACGGTCGAACTGATGGATTGGGCGACCGGCGGCCCGAAGCCCGCAGGCTTAAGCCAGTAGCCGCGCTTCCAGCCGCGCGACGGCGCCCGCAAACACGCGCCCGTCTTCGGCCGCGCGCGCCAGCACGATGGCGCCCTGGATGGTTGCGATGGCATCGAACGCTTCGGTCCGCGCGGCGGCAGCCCCGCGCCCTTTGACGACAAGCACCCGCGCCAACGCTTCGGTCCAAAGCTGGAAATGTCTGCGCAAAGCGGGTGCGAACATCGGTTGGGTTTCGTCTGCGGCAAACAGTGCAAACGCGCAGACGCGCTTGCCGCCCTTGTGATGCGCCTCGATCGCGCGGCACATCTCGCGAATCGCGTCGGCAGGCGGCCCTGGGTGGCGCAACGGCCCCAGGATCGCGCGTTCGAACCACGCGTTGGTGTCGGCCAGCACGGCCTCCGCCATCTGCGACTTACCGCCCGGAAAAAAGTAATAGAGGCTGCCTTTGCCAAGCCCGGTTGCCGCACCGATGGCAGCAAGGCTTGCCCCTGCATAGCCGTGGCGGCGGAATATCTCCGCGAGCTTGGGCAGCAGGTCCGCGCGTTCGGCAATCTGTTTTACCATTCGGTACAAACTTAACTAAATGGTCCACAAAAGCCAAGCGATTCGCGATCAAGCGGCGCACCGGCATTTTCGGGGAAGCACGAATTCAAAGCCGTTCCAATGGCTTGGAACGCCGAAAAGCGAAGATTGACCGCCGATAGCGGAGTTGCGTAGAGGCTTTGGCAGTCGATTGGCCGCAAGGGAAAAACGATCATGCCGTATCGCAAAACGCCGCCCGGTGCGACCGCCGCTCTGGCTTTGTCGGACGGCGCCATTTTCTGGGGCAAGGGAATTGGCGCTCCCGCCAAGAAGACCGGCGAGGTTTGCTTCAACACCTCGATCACGGGCTACCAGGAAATCCTGACCGATCCGTCCTATGCAGGCCAGATCGTGACCTTCACCTTTCCGCATATCGGCAATGTCGGCACCAACGCCGAGGATATCGAGACGATCACGCCCGCCGTCCGCGGGCTTGTGCTGCGTGCCGACATTACGGCGCCGTCGAACTTCCGTTCGACGCGGTCGCTCGATGCGTGGTTGAAGGCGCATGGCATTCCCGGCATTTGCGGCGTGGATACGCGCGCCTTGACGCGCCATATCCGCGACAACGGCGCGCCCAACGGCACGCTCGTCCACGCGGCCGACGGCAAGATCGACGGGCCTGCTTTGCTGGCCGAAGCGGCTTCGTGGCCGGGCCTTGAGGGGATGGATCTCGCCAAGGAAGTGACCGCGCGCCAAAGCTATGCGTGGGACGAAACCGCGTGGGCGCTTGGCAAAGGCTACGGAAAGCTCGACAAATCGCGCTTCCACGTGGTCGCGATCGACTACGGCGCGAAGCGCAATATTCTGCGCTGCTTGGCCGAGGCCGGTTGCCGCGTGACCGTGGTGCCCGCGTCGGCCTCGGCCGAGGACGTGCTTCGCCACAAACCCGACGGCGTGTTTTTGTCGAACGGCCCCGGCGATCCGGCGGCGACGGGCGTCTATGCCGTGCCGACGATCAAGACGCTGCTCGACAAACGCGTGCCGATCTTCGGCATATGTCTTGGCCACCAGTTGCTGGCGCTGGCGCTCGGCGCCAAAACGACCAAGCTTCATTTGGGGCATCGCGGCGCCAACCACCCGGTGCAGGATCTCGAAACCGGCAAGGTCGAGATCACGAGCCAGAACCACGGTTTTGCCGTGTTGCCCGAAACGCTGCCGCCATCGGCGAAGGTCACGCATATCTCGTTGTTCGACAAAACCAACGAGGGCTTGCGTTGCCTGGACCGCCCGGCTTTCTCGGTGCAGTACCATCCCGAAGCCAGCCCCGGCCCGCAAGATGCGCACTATCTGTTCGAACGGTTTACGGCGCTGATGACCAACCCGAAGGCGGCCTGATCCATGCCCAAACGCACCGACATCAAATCGATCCTTATCATTGGGGCCGGGCCCATCGTGATCGGGCAGGCGTGCGAGTTCGACTATTCGGGGACGCAAGCGTGCCGCGCCCTCAAGGAAGAGGGCTACCGGATCGTGCTGGTGAACTCCAATCCCGCCACGATCATGACCGATCCGTCATTGGCGGACGCCACCTATGTCGAGCCCATCGTGCCGGACATCGTCGAGAAGATCATCGCCAAGGAACGCCCCGACGCGCTGCTGCCCACTATGGGCGGGCAGACCGCGCTCAATACCGCCATGGCGCTGGCGGATTCGGGCGTGCTCGAAAAATACGGCGTCGAACTCATCGGCGCCAATCGCGACGCGATCGACAAGGCCGAAGACCGGCTGCGCTTTCGCGACGCCATGACGAAGATCGGCTTGGAAAGTCCCAAATCCGTGCTCGTCAAAAGCATGGACGATGCCAAAGCGGCGCTCGATGCGGTGGGCTTGCCCGCAATTATTCGTCCGTCCTTCACGATGGGCGGAACGGGCGGCGGCATCGCCTACAATATCGACGAATACGAGCAAATCGTGTTCGGCGCCTTGCGCGCCAGTCCCGTGGGCTCGACGCTGGTCGAGGAAAGCGTGCTCGGCTGGAAAGAGTTCGAGATGGAGGTCGTGCGCGACCGCAACGACAATTGCATCGTCGTATGCTCGATCGAAAATATCGACCCCATGGGCATCCATACCGGCGACAGCGTGACGGTGGCGCCAGCCCTTACGCTGACCGACAAAGAATTCCAAATCATGCGCAACGCCTCGATCGCCACCTTGCGCGAGATCGGCGTCGATACCGGCGGCTCGAACGTGCAGTACGCGATCGATCCCAAGACCGGCCGCATGGTGGTGATCGAGATGAACCCGCGCGTGTCGCGCTCGTCGGCCCTTGCATCGAAAGCCACGGGTTTCCCGATCGCCAAGATCGCGGCGAAACTGGCCGTCGGCTATACGCTCGACGAACTCCAAAACGACATCACGGGCACGACGCCCGCCGCCTTCGAACCGACCATCGACTACGTGGTGGTCAAAATGCCGCGCTTCACCTTCGAGAAGTTTCCCGGCACGCCGCAGCTTTTGTCGACGTCGATGAAATCGGTCGGCGAGGCGATGGCGATCGGCCGCAATTTCCAGGAAGCGCTGCAAAAAGCGCTGCGCTCGATGGAAACGGGTTTTGCGGGCCTCGACGAGATCGACATCCCCGACGACGATGCGGGCAAAATCCGCGAGGCGATCGTGGCAGCCTTGGCGCGCCCGTCCCCCGATCGCTTGCTGGTGATCGCCCAGGCTTTGCGCTTCGGGTTCGGCGTCGACGAGATTTGCCGTATTTCGAGCTTCGATCCGTGGTTCGTGCGCCAGGTCGAAGAGCTGGTTGCCGAAGAAGCCGCCATTAAAGCCAAGGGCCTGCCCAAAGACGCCGCAGGCTGGACGCGCCTCAAACAAATGGGTTTCGGCGACTTGAAGCTGGGCCAGCTTGCAAAAAGAAGCGAAGCGGACGTCGCGGCCGCGCGCCGTGCGCTCGGCGTCCTGCCCGTGTTCAAGCGTATCGACACCTGCGCTGCCGAGTTCGCGAGCAAGACGCCCTATCTCTATTCCACCTACGAGACGCCCGCCTTCGGCATCGCGCAAAGCGAAGACGAAGCCACCGACCGCACCAAGGTTGTCATCCTCGGCGGCGGGCCCAACCGCATCGGCCAGGGGATCGAGTTCGACTATTGCTGCGTGCATGCGGTCTATGCCCTGCAGGAAGCGGGGTTCGAGACCATCATGGTCAATTGCAATCCCGAAACCGTATCGACCGACTACGACACGGCCGACCGGCTCTATTTCGAACCGCTGACGCCAGAGACGGTCGTCGAAATCGTGCGGCGCGAACAGACCAACGGCAAAGTTCTCGGCGTGATCTGCCAGTTCGGCGGCCAGACGCCGCTGGGTTTGGCGCATGCGCTGGCGGCCGCCGGCATTCCGATTCTGGGCACGACACCAGACGCGATCGATCTTGCGGAAGACCGCCAGCGTTTTGCAAAGCTGCTTGCCAAGCTCAAGCTCGAACAGCCCGCATCGGGCACGGCGTTTTCGGCCGCCGAAGCCGAGCAGGTGGCGGCGCGCATCGGCTATCCCGTGCTGCTGCGCCCCAGCTATGTGCTGGGCGGGCGCGCCATGAAGATCGTGCATTCGGTCGACCAGTTGCGCGGCTTCATCGCCGAAGCGGTGCGCGTGTCGGGCAAACATCCGGTGCTGATCGACAGCTATCTACAGGACGCGATCGAGGTCGATGTCGATGCGGTGGCCGCTGCCGACACGGTGCATGTTGCGGGCATCATGGAGCATATCGAAGAGGCGGGCATCCATTCAGGCGACAGCGCGTGCTCGCTGCCGCCCTATTCGCTACCCAAAAAGATTCTCGACGAAATCGAGCGCCAGACGGCCGCCCTGGCGTTGGGGCTTGGCGTGGTCGGGCTGATGAACGTGCAGTTCGCGGTCAAAGATGGGCGTGTCTACGTGCTCGAGGTCAATCCGCGCGCCTCGCGCACGGTGCCGTTCGTGGCCAAGGCCACGGGCGTGCCGGTAGCCAAGATCGCGGCGCGCGTCATGGCGGGCGAGAGCCTTGCGAGTTTCAAGCTGAAGAAGCGCAAACTCGACCATGTTGCCGTCAAGGAAGCGGTGTTCCCGTTTGCGCGCTTCCCCGGTTCCGACACGATTTTGGGCCCTGAAATGAAATCGACCGGCGAAGTCATGGGCATCGACGCCGATTTCGGCCACGCTTTTGCCAAAGCGCAGATGGGCGCGTCGCAAAAACTGCCGGTCGCGGGCACGGTGTTCGTTTCGGTGCGCGATGCCGACAAGAAGGCGATCCTGGTGCCCGTGCGCAAGCTCGCGTCGATGGGCTTCGGGATCATGGCCACCGGCGGTACGGCCGCTTTCTTGCGTAAAAACGGGATCGAGGTCTCCCTCGTTAACAAAGTGCTCGAAGGGCGCCCGCATATCGTGGACGCGATCAAATCCAATAAAGTTCACCTTGTGTTCAATACGACAGAAGGGGCGCAAGCCGTTTCCGACTCGTTTAGCCTGCGCCACGCCGCGTTGATGGGCGGAATCGCGTATTACACGACCGTTTCGGGCGCGCGGGCGGCCGCCGAGGCGATTGCGGCCCTGCGTGCGGGCAGTCTTGAAGTCGCGCCCTTGCAAGCGTACTTTAAGGGTGCCTTCTGACGGCGATCCTCTCAAAAGCGGGTCTGGTTCGGTGGCTTGGTCGTCCAAGACCGGCCGGAGCAGGACAGTTTTGACGGTTGGCGCGTTGGCAAGCGAAGCGCAAAGAAGCGACAGAAACGACAGGGCACGGACCGGCAAGTGATGGACAAGATTCCGATGACGCGCGAGGGGTATGAACGCCTCGAATCCGAACTGCGAAACCTCAAATCGGTCGAACGGCCAGCCGTGATTCGCGCGATCGCCGAAGCACGCGACCATGGCGATCTTTCGGAAAACGCCGAATACCATGCCGCGCGCGAACGCCAGTCCTTCATCGAAGGGCGCATCGGCGAGCTCGAGGACAAGGTCAGCCGCGGCGAAATCATCGACGTGGCGTCGCTGACCGGCAAGCAGATCAAGTTCGGCGCCAAAGTGACGTTGGCGGACATTGATACGAACGAGGAAACGACCTACCAGATCGTCGGGGCGGACGAAGCGGACGTCGAGAAAGGTCGCATTTCGATCACCTCGCCTCTGTCGCGCGCTCTTATCAACAAGCAGGCGGGCGATACGGTCGAGGTGACCACGCCGCGCGGCAGCAAGGCCTACGAGATCATGAAGGTCCGCTTCAAGTAAGCAAGACTTGCGTTGCGGCGGCTTTTGCGCGTATATCCCGAATTGCGCGGGGCCATCGGCAGTCGCCCCGAGTTTTCCAAGACGATCCGCTCGTCCAAGCGCTGCCTTTTGAGCGAGCCTGCAAAGCAGGTTCGGCTTGAGAGGAGATGGACATGCGTTATTTGAAGCCCTTGGCCGCCAAGCCCGAATCCTATCCGGGGTTCAGCGAAAAACTCGTCGCCAGCCACTACGCCAACAATTATGCGGGCGCCGTCAAGCGGCTCAACGCGATCTCCGAACGGATCGAGGCACTCGATCCGGCTGCGCCTGGGTTCGAGTGGAACGGCCTCAAGCATCACGAGCTCATTGCCTACAATTCGATGGTGCTGCACGAAATCTATTTCGAGGCGCTGGCCCCGGCGACACCGGTGCCCGACGATCTTGGTGCGGCAATCGCGCGCGATTTCGGGTCGTTCGAAAAATGGCGCGCACGTTTTGCGGCCTGCGCCAAAGCGTTGGCGGGCGGCTCGGACTGGGTCGTGCTGGTGCGCGAAAATCGCAACGGGCGCCTGGCGATCCAATGGGCAGGCGACCATGCGATGGGCTTTGCGGGTGCGACCCCGCTGCTCGCCCTCGACATGTACGAGCATGCCTACCATCTCGACTACGGTGCTGATGCCGGGCGCTATGTCGATGCGTTCATGGCGACGATCGATTGGACGCGGGCGGCGATGCGCTGGCGCGACAGCATGCCGTCCGCTGCCTTGCATGCCGTGGCGATCGAAGCGCTCGACGGGTTCGATGGCGTGTTTGTCGATGCCAGGCGCGGACCGGCTTTTGCGGCGGCATCCGACATTCTTCCCGGCGCGATGCGCATCGACCCGGCCGAGCCGGACGGCGCCAAAGCGGGCCTGCCGAAGGGGCGCAAAATCGTGGTCTATTGCGTCTACGGATTCTCCTTCAGCCAGGACACCGCTGCCGCCTTGCGCGCGCAAGGCTACGATGCCGACTATCTCGACACCGGCATCGTCGGTTGGCGCGCGATGGGCAAGCCCGTGACCGCTAAAGACGCAACACGCTAGAAACGATTCCGTTCCACAGGAGCGCATATGCCCGACGCTTCCGCACCCGCTTTCGGCGACCGGCCGAGCTACCGGACCGCACTTGCCTATTGGCTCAAGCTCGGCTGCCTCTCTTTCGGCGGCCCGGCCGGGCAAATCGCGATGATGCAGCACGATCTCGTCGACAGGCAGCGCTGGATCGGCCAGCGCAGTTTCCTGCGCGGGCTCTCGTTTGCAACCCTTCTGCCCGGTCCCGAGGCGCAGCAGCTGGCGACCTATATCGGCTGGCGCTTGCACGGCACGTTGGGCGGCGTTGCGGCGGGAACGCTCTTCGTGCTGCCGGGCGCTTTATGCATGCTCGTCCTTTCCTATATCGCGGCCGTGCACGGCGAGACGGGCGCGGTAGGTGCCATTTTCGACGGGCTCAAACCCGTCGTCGTGGCCGTCGTGCTGCACGCGGTCTGGCGCATCGGCAAGAAGGCGCTGCAGACATGGCAGGCGGCGGCGCTTGCGGCTGGCGCCTTCGTGGCGATCCATTTTGTCGGCATCGGGTTCCCATGGGTCGTGACGGCGGCGGCGCTTGCGGGCGTTCTGTCGGTGCAAGGCGGCCGACCCTCGCCCTTTGCGGTCGCCGGGCATACGGCACCGGGCATTGAGGAACGCGACGAGCCCCAAACGCTGCCTGAAAGACCGGTCGCGCGCTTCTTAAAACTTGGTGCATTATTCGCGACGCTATGGGCGGTGCCGGTGGGCTTGGTGTTGCACGCGATGGGCACGCAGCCCTTTTCCGACGTGGCGGAACTGTTCACCAAAGCGGCGTTTGTTACGTTTGGCGGCGCATATGCCGTGCTGCCCTATGTTGCGGACGCGGCCGTCAACGCCTATGCGTGGCTGACGCCCAACGACATGCTGAACGGTTTGGCGCTTGCCGAAACGACGCCGGGCCCGCTCATTTTGGTGCTGCAATATGTCGGGTTTTTTGCGGGCTGGAACGGCGCGGTCGGCGATCCGCTTGCGGCGGCAACCGTCGCAGCGTTGCTTGCGACCTATGTCACGTTTCTGCCGAGCTTCCTGTTCATTCTGGCGGGCGCGCCCTACGTCGAGGGGTTGCACGAAAACAAAGCCGCGTCGGCGGCGCTGGGCGCAATCACGGCGGCCGTGGTCGGCGTAATTTTGAATCTCGGCGTGTTTTTGGGCCAAGCGGTGTTCTTGCCCGCAACTGGCGTCGATTGGATCGCGGTCGGCGTGGCGGTCGCAGCGCTTTGGCTGCTTGTTCGCGCGGGGCTTGCGATCCACTGGCTGGTTATGGCGGGTGCGGCATTCGGGGTTGCGCGCTATCTTGCGGGGCTATGAGCAAACGATTCCAGCGCCGCGTCGAAAATTTTACCTGCTTGCAGTGCGGCGCTGCGGCGACGGGCAACGGCTACACGAACCATTGCCCGCGCTGCCTATGGTCGCGCCATGTCGATATCGATCCAGGCGACCGGGCCGCTGCCTGCCAGGGCGCCATGCGGCCTGCGGCGGTCGAAACGTCGCGCGAGGGTTGGACGCTCACGCATGTTTGCGAAGCATGCGGCGCCACGCGGCGCTGCAAATCGGCGGCGGGCGACGATCGCGACGCGATTTTGGCCGTGGCGCGCGATGCGGCCCTGTCGCGCCTCAGATAAAAAACAAAAACGTCAGCAGCACGAAGCACGGGATCAGGAAAATCGCGGCCCAGGCCATGTAGCCGAAGAAGCTCGGCATTTTGACGCCCGCCTGTTCGGCAATCGCCTTGACCATAAAATTTGGCGCGTTGCCGATATACGAATTGGCGCCCATAAACACCGCACCGGCCGAAATCGCAGCAAGCGTGGCGGCCAACGGTCCCATCAATTCGACCGGATCGCCGCTGGCGAGATTGAAGAACACCAGATAAGTGGGCGCGTTGTCGAGGAAGCTCGACAGCAGTCCTGTCATCCAAAAATACATCGCCACGTTGGGCTGGCCGTCGGGCCGCGTGACCAGATGCACGAGGCCCGCAAACGCGCCGTCTGTGCCCGCCCGCAGCATCGCAATGACGGGCACGATGGTCACGAAAATGCCGAAGAACAGCTTGCCCACTTCCAAAATCGGGCCCCAGGAAAAATCGTTGGCATCGCGCAAGGTTTTGGGCGTGATCTTCATCGACAGCGCGGCAAGGCCGAGCAGCAGCGCATCGCGCACAAGCCCTTCCAGCGGCAGATCGACGCCCAGAACCTTGAAAGCGATACCCGGTTTCCAGGCACCCGACAGCAGCACGGCGGCGACCACGCCGCCCAGCAGCGCCAAATTGACCTTCCCTTCCAGACGGACGCGCGAATCGGGCGTGGGGTCGGGCCTGGGCGGCAGGTGGGTATCGAATCGATAGTAATAGCTGTCGACGAAATAGAACGCGACGAGCAGCAGCAGCGTCACGACCAGCATCGGCCCGATCAAATGGACCGTCGGCCAGAAGAAATCGACGCCTTTGAGGAAGCCCAAAAACAGCGGCGGATCGCCAAGCGGTGTAAGACTGCCGCCGACATTGGCGACGAGGAAGATGAAAAACACGACGACATGCGCATTGTGGCGCCGATTGTCGTTGGCGCGCAGCACGGGGCGGATCATCAGCATCGCGGCGCCCGTTGTGCCCGTTACGCTCGCAATGGCCGTGCCGATGCCGAGCAGGCCCGTATTTACGGCGGCACTGCCGTGGATATTGCCGCGCACAAGCACGCCGCCCGCAACCGTAAACAGCGTGCCGATAAGAATGAGGAAGGGTACGTATTCCGCCAGCAGCACATGCGCCGTCGTTTCGACGACAGCACCCAGCGGCGCGATCGCTGCAAACGGGATCAAGAAGGCAAGCGCCCATCCCAGCGCGATTTTGCCGTAATTATGGTGCCACAAATTTGGGGCCGCAAGCGGCAGAATGGCGATCGACAGCAAAATGCCGACAAATGGAACCGCCCAAACGACGCCGAGGGCGGCTCCGTCCAGCCCTTCGGCAGCCATCGCCGGCTTCACAAGCAGCATGGATGCCGCAACATATTTAGCAACGCGCATAGACCCGAACCCCCGCTTTTTTTCGAAATTAGCGGAAGAAGACGAGCGTGACGAGCGCAAAAAGCGGCAGCAGAAACGCGCACGACCACAGCATATAGCCAAAAAAGCTCGGCATTTGGATGCCGGCCTTTTCGGCGACGGCCTTGACCATAAAATTGGGCGCGTTGCCGATATAGGTGAGCGCGCCCATGAAGACCGAGCCGCACGAGACCGCCAGCAACGTGGTCGCAAGCGGCCCCATCAAAGTTTCGGGATCGCCGCCCGCCAGATTGAAAAACAGCAGATAGGTGGGCGCATTGTCGAGGAAGCCCGACAGGATGCCCGTGATCCAGAAATACATGAGGTTGTTGGGCTGGCCGTCGCTGTTGAGCAGCGCAATGAGACCGCCAAGCGCGCCCTCCTGCCCCGCCCGGATGATTGCGAGCACGGGCACGATCGTCACGAATATGCCGACAAAAAGCTTGGCGACTTCCGCAATCGGCTCCCAGCTGAATCCGTTTGCCATGCGGCTGTCGTTGTCGGTCAAGGCGAGCGACGCCCAAGCGAGGGCCAGCAGCAGCACCGAGCGCACGATGCTCTCGAGGGCGACGGGCGTGTAGTAGATGTCGATCGGCAGGTCAGGGCGCCAGACGCCCGACATCAGCACGGCAGCAACGATCCCTGCCAGCAACAGCAGATTGATCGCGCCCTCGATCGCGAAGGCTTCGCCTGTCGGCTTGGGCGGGGCGCCTTCGCTGCGATAGAAATACCGGTCGAGCGCGTAGAACGCAGCCAACAGCGGGATCGCAAGCAGCAGCATCGGCGCGAGCATCGTCTTCGTCGTCCAGAAGAAATCGACCCCTTCCAGAAAGCCGATGAATAGCGGCGGATCGCCCAGCGGCGTCAAGCTGCCGCCGATATTGCCGACCAGGAAGATGAAGAACACGAACACGTGCACGTTCTTTTTGCGCCACGCATTGGCGCGCAGCATTGGCTGGATAAGAAGCATACACGCGCCCGTCGTCCCCATGACGCTCGCGATCAGGGTGCCGAAGGCCAGCATGCCCGTATTGAGCGCGGGCGTTCCGACCAGATCGCCGCGCAATCGAACGCCGCAGGCAACGACATACAGCGAAAACAGCATCACGATGAACGGAATGTATTCAAGCAGCATCGTGTGCAGAAATTCGTAGAGCGCCACGTCGGCGCCAAAAATCGCCGCGCACGGCACCAAAAACGCGACCGCGCAAGCGACCGCAAATTTGCCATAATGCGCATGCCATAGATGCGCCGCCAGCAGCGGCCCCAACGCAATGCCAAGCAGGATCGCGACAAACGGCAAGACCCAGACGAGCCCCATCATTTCGCCCGCGAGCTTGGGCGCATCAAGCGCAGCGGCAAGGGCGGGGAAGGCGACGAAGACAAGCGCGATGGCAAAAGACAGAGTTTTCATGGCCGCGAATATGCCCGTCCGAGCGCCGAATGCCAAGCCATTGAAGCGCGCGGCGTGCCCGGCCATACTGCGTTTCGTTGCTGTAATTTTGCGCTTGCGAGTCCCAATCCAATGACGACGCTCGAACTGGTTCGCCTCAATCTTCTGTCGCCGATGGTGCTCTCCTTTGCCCTCGGCGCGATCGCGCATTTTGTGCGCAGCGACCTCAAATTTCCCGACCAAGTCTACAGCGCGCTGTCGATCTATCTTCTGTTCGCGATCGGCCTCAAGGGCGGTGTGGCACTGTCGGTCGCTCCGTTCGGTACCGTATTCGCAGCCCTGGTTGCAGGCTTCCTGCTCGGCACCGCGATCCCGCTCTGGTCGTTCCAGATCCTCACCAAATTCGGGAAATTCGATGCGGCGAACGCGGCCGCGATCGCGGCGCATTACGGCTCCGTTTCGGCCGTCACGTTCATTGCGGCAACGGCCTATCTGCAGTCGGCCAATTTTCCGGCCGAAGGATTCATGCCGGCCGTGCTGGCCGTCATGGAAGTGCCGGCCATCGTTGTCGCTCTGTTGCTCGTCAAACTCAAAGGCGCTTCCCAAGGCGATTGGCGCGAAGCGTTGCCCGAAGTGCTGGCAGGCAAAAGTATCGTGCTGCTCGTGGGCGGTTTGCTGATCGGGTTCCTTGCGGGGCCAACGGGCTACAAATCGGTAGCACCGTTTTTCGCCGATCCGTTCCAGGGCGCGCTGTGCCTGTTCTTGCTCGATATGGGGTTGGTTGCCGCGCGCCGTCTGGGCGATTTCAAACAGGTCGGGAAATTTTTGATTGCGTTTGCGATCGTCATGCCCGTTTTGCACGGCGTGCTCGGCGTGTTTATTGGCTACGAGATCGGGCTGTCGGTCGGCGGGGCAACGATCTTGGGCGTGCTGGCGGCAAGCGCGTCCTATATCGCAGCCCCTGCCGCCGTGCGTATAGCGCTGCCCGAAGCCAATCCGGGATTCTATCTGACCGCCTCGCTTGCGATTACGTTTCCGTTCAATCTTGTGGTCGGATTGCCGCTCTACTTCGCGTTCGCGCAAATGCTGAAAGGACCGTGACATGGCTGTTGCGCTGAAACTGATCACCGTCGTGGCAGAAGAGGTCGTGGCCCCCAAAATCGCCGAAGACATGATGCGTCTGGGGGCGTCCGGCTACACGATGATCGAGGCGCACGGCCAGGGTTCGCGCGGCAAGCGCATGGGCCGGGTGGGCGAACTCAATCTGCGCATCGACGCGGTGGTCAGCGAAGCGGTGGCCGAAAAAATCATGGCCCGTCTCGCCGAACATTATTTTCCGCGCTTTGCGACCATCGCGTGGCTTGGCGACGTATCGGTGCTGCGCGGCGACAAATACGTCTAGCAAGCGCGATCGGCAGGACTTCGTTTGTGCCGTTCCGCAATGATCGTCTTCTTCAATATCCGGACGCTTCCCACCATCAAGAGACGCAAGTCCTTAACGATGTAGGCTGCCAGTTCGGCGTCCGCAATGTCGTCGCCGTCGATGTCGAGGCGGAAGCCCTGTCCCTGAAGGCCGCCGCCGTTCGAGAAATCGATTTCGAAATCGAAGCAGACGCGCTTGTCTGTGGTTGTCTCTGCCATCCGATGCTTCCTTTCGCGCCCAAAAGTGGGCCTAGCGGGCACGCGACGCGTCGCAACTCTCCGCCGCTTCCTGCACGCTTGGGGCCTGCGCAAACATCGGCGTCGCCTGGCCGCGCGATGCAGCGAAGAGTTGGCCGATCGCGTCGCCATCGGCCCCGCGCGGCAGGTCGATGCGGCGCGGTTTTTCGATCACGCGACCGTCCGCGCCGATGCGCATCTCGATTCCCCACCAGCCTTGCACGGTCGCTCCCGGCACGCCGTAGCGCCGGTCGGTCAAGCGAACGACGGTCGATCCGTCGGCGGCCGCGGCGATCGACGGCCAAACTTCGCCCATCGCGAACCAGGCGAACAGCTTGCCTTCGTCGGTGCCAAGCGCCGTGCCGATGGCGATGTGTTCGGGTTTGCCAAAGCAGATCCAGGCGATGGCGCCCGGTTGGTCGGCCGTGGCGAACCCCACGCGCGCGCCTTGCGCATCGTCCACGACTATTCGCCGCAGCCAGGGCTGGAAGATGGTCGTGTAGACGCGCACGTCGGCGGCCGCAACGCCCTCCGTCACCAGCTGCGCGCGTGCGCGCGCCTCGACTTTCTGGTTGTTCGACAGACCGTAGAACAGATAGACGCAGCTTGCGAACAGGCCCGCCGCGACAAGAACGAACGACAGCGCCGCTCGCGGCCGGATCAGCGCCGCAATCAGTGCGGCCAGCAGCGGCAACGTGTAGCCGGGATCGATGATGCCAAGCCCGCCGACGGCAAAGCGCGTGGTGTCGAACGGCGCCAGCAACTGCGTGCCGTAGATCGTGAAAAAATCGAGCAGCGGATGGGTCGTGAGGCTAAACAAGAACAGGGCGATCCACGCCGGAAGCGCATCGTGGCTGCCGGTCGGCTCGAAGGGTCTGGCGCGCGCATGGATGCGCCAGACGATCCAGCCCAACAGCGGCCCCATGACCGCGCCGAAGAACAGCCCGTGCGTGAGGCCGCGATGGTGGCGCCATTCGCTCCAGCCATCCGACAGCATCAAGGCGACATTGTCGAGATCGGGAATGGTGCCGGCCAATGCGCCAAAACCGATCGCCGTGCGTCCGAATTTCCGTCCAGCCGCAAGGTAACCGACGGCCGCGCCCAAGGCGGCTTGAGAAAACGAATCCAAGACGGCTCCTCACCG
Source organism: Asaia bogorensis (assembly GCA_945901855.1). Classification (GTDB taxonomy): domain Bacteria; phylum Pseudomonadota; class Alphaproteobacteria; order CACIAM-22H2; family CACIAM-22H2; genus Tagaea. Next base: position 59,432 of record CAMDLT010000006.1, read on the forward strand.
AAGTTCGACAAGCAAATGACGCTAACGCAAATGGACTTTTTTTCAAGCGCGCTCATGCGCGCGGTTGCCAAATCGCGGACAAGTTGCCAGAGTCTGGCCTGAAGTTTGCTTGCCTCGGGGGCCTCGTTTCGCAGTGGGAGAGATACGCATGCCGGCACCAGCCGCATTCGACGAAATGAAGGCCGAAAACGGCGCCGTGCGCGCCGCCTATGAAGGATTGTCGAGCTGGCTCGAACGCATGCCAGCGAGCCAAACCGATGCCAAACGGCGCGAGGCAGATCTGCTGTTTCGGCGCCTCGGCATCACGTTTGCGGTCTATGGCGAAGGCGGCGACCCCGAGCGCTTGATCCCCTTCGATCTGATCCCGCGTGTAATCACGGGATCCGAGTGGCAAGCGTTGTCCGAAGGGCTCGTGCAGCGCGTCAAGGCGCTGAACGCATTTTTGTACGATGTCTATCACGGCATGGACATCGTGCGGGCCGGCAAAATCCCCAAGGAGCTCGTGCTCGGCAATTCGCAGTATCGCCCCGAAATGGTCGGTGTGGAACTGCCGGGCAAGGTCTATACGCACATTGCGGGTATCGACGTGGTGCGCGTTTCGGAGAACCAGTTCTACGTGCTGGAGGACAATGTGCGCACGCCGTCGGGCGTGTCGTACATGCTGGAAAACCGCGAAGCGATGATGCGGCTGTTCCCGGAGCTGTTCGGCCACAACCGCGTGCAGTCCGTGGGCCACTATCCCGACGAACTGCTCAAATCGCTGCGCTCGCTGCCGCCGAAGAACTGCCCGAACAAGGACGAGCCGACCGTCGTCGTGATGACGCCGGGCGCCTACAACTCGGCCTATTTCGAGCATGTTTTTCTGGCCGAGCAGATGGGCGTCGAACTCGTCGAAGGCCAGGACATGTTCGTCGACGACGATGTGGTCTATATGCGCACGGTCGCGGGTCCCAAGCGTATCGATACCATCTACCGGCGCCTCGACGACGCGTTCATCGACCCTGCCGCCTTCAACCCTAAGAGCGTCTTGGGCGTGCGCGGGCTGTTCGAGGCGTACCGCAAGGGCAACGTGAACCTTGCCAATGCGGTGGGTACCGGCGTTGCCGACGACAAGTCGGTCTATACCTACGTGCCCGAGATGGTGCGCTTCTATCTGGGCGAAGAGCCGAAGCTTGCCAACGTGCCGACCTACACCTTGCGCAACCCGGACGATCTCAAATACACGCTCGAGCATCTGGGCGAATTGGTCGTCAAGGAAGTGCATGGCTCGGGCGGCTACGGCATGCTGGTGGGCCCCAAATCGACCAAGGCTGAGATCGAGGAATTCCGCCTGCGGATACTGGCCGATCCCGGCAACTATATCGCCCAGCCCACGCTGGCGCTGTCGACCTGCCCGACCTTCGTCGACCAGGGCGTCGCACCGCGCCATGTCGATCTGCGGCCCTATTTGCTGGTAGGCACGGACGTGAAACTCGTTCCCGGCGGCCTCACGCGCGTGGCGCTGCGCGAAGGTTCGCTCGTAGTCAACTCCTCGCAAGGCGGGGGCACCAAAGATACGTGGGTGCTGGAGGAATGACGATGCTGTCGCGTGCCGCAGACTCGCTCTACTGGATGTCGCGCTACATGGAGCGCGCCGAAAACATGGCGCGTCTGCTCGACGTGTCGTACCGCATGTCGCTGACCGCGACCGACGCGTTCTCCCAATACACGCAATGGGAACCCGCTTTGGTGGTGGCGGGCTGCGAAACGCCGTTCCGCCAGACCGGCAAGAAGGCCGATGCGCGCAACGTCATCGAGTTCCTGGCCCTCGACGCCAACAACCCGTCCTCGATTCGCGCGGCTTTGTGGTCGGCACGCGAAAATGCGCGCGCCATGCGAACCCAGATTACGACCGAAATGTGGGAGGCGCTCAATTCGACATGGCTCGAGATGCGCGCCCTCGACTATGCGCGCATCGAAGCGATGGGCCTGCGCGTGTTTTTCGACTGGGTCAAGGAGCGCAGCCATCTGTTCCGCGGCGTCGGTTACGGCACGATGACGCGCGATGCCGCCTACCATTTCGTGCGCGTCGGCACGTTCCTCGAACGCGCCGACGCGACTGCGCGCCTGCTCGACGTCAAATACCACGTGCTGCTGCCGTCCACGCGCGACGTGGGCGGCGCTGTCGACTACTACCAATGGGGCGCGCTGCTGCGCTCGGTTTCGGCGTTCCAGGCCTATCGGCGGCTCTACCGCGACGCGATCGTGCCGCGGCGCGTCGCCGAACTTCTGGTGCTGCGCGAGGACATGCCGCGCTCGCTGCGCTCGTGCTTTCGCGAACTTACGCGCCTGCTCGACGATCTGCGCGAGATGTTCGGGCGCGACTACGTGTCGGCGCGGCTAGCCGATCAGATGTACAATCGCCTGCGGTTCGAGACGATCGACAATGTCAACAAGCAGGGTCTGCACGAATTCCTGACCGAAGTCGTGGAGAGCAACGCCGAGATCGGCAAGGCGATCGCCGCAGATTTCGGACTGGATTTCTAGGCGTTCAATTTTCAGACGCGCAAAAAGCGCGCATTCGGGAGCGAAATTCCAATGACTTACGGCGTAGGGCTGCTGCTCGAGGACGGTCTCGTCCTCTGTTCGGATTCGCGCACCCATGCGGGCGTGGACCATGTCGCGGTCTTCAACAAGATGCATGTCTGGGAAAACGTCGGCGAGCGCTGCATGGTGCTGCTCACGGCAGGCAACCTTGCTGTGTCGCAGTCGGTCGTCAATCTGCTGACCGAGGGCATGGGCAAGGAGCGCCAGGAAACGCTCGCCAACGTGCCCTCGATGTTCGAGGCTGCGCGCCTGGTGGGCCGGGCCGTACGCGAGATCCACGATCTGGACGCTGCCCGTCTCAAGGAACAGGGTGCGGAGTTTTCGATCTCCCTCATTCTGGGGGGGCAGATCAAGGGGCGGCGGTTGCGGCTGTTCCAGATCTACTCGGCGGGCAACTTCATCGAAGCCTCCGCCGAAACGCCCTATTTCCAGATCGGGGAAACCAAGTACGGCAAGCCCATCCTGGACCGCGTGGTCATGGGCAAGACCACGCTCAACGAAGCGGCCAAATGCGCGCTGATCTCGATGGATTCGACCTTGCGCTCGAACGTGTCCGTCGGTCTCCCGGTCGACATCGCGATCCAGCGCCGCGACGAATGCCGCATCGCCGTGCGTCGCCGTCTCGATGAAAAGGACGTCTATCTGTCCGACATTCGCCGCCGCTGGTCCGAAGGGCTGCGCTCGGTCTTCCAAACCGTCCCCGATCCGGACTGGAAAGTTTAGGCGGGTGCTGACCGACTGGTTTTTCTACGCGCTGGCCATCCCGGCGTTTTTGATCGTCGGAATCTCGAAGGGTGGGTTCGGCGGCGGCATCGGCTCGATGGGCGTGCCGCTGATGGCGCTTGCGATCCCCGTTCCGCAGGCTGCGGCGATCATGCTGCCCTTGCTGGTGGCGATGGATGTGATCGGCCTGTGGAAGTATCGCAAACTCTACGCGCGTGGCCATATGGCGATCTTGCTGGTCGGGGCGGTGATCGGCACCGCGATCGGGCTTCTTACGTTCAAGCTGCTCGACGAGAACTGGACCCGCGTGATGATCGGGACCATCGCGGTCGTCTACACGCTCAAAGACTGGCTGTTCGCCTATTTCGGGCGCCCGGTTCAGGCCCAAGGCCCGAGCTGGCCCAAAGGCGTGTTCTGGTCGAGCTTGTCGGGCATCACAAGTTTCGTAGCCAATGCCGGCGGCCCGCCTTTGCAGGTCTATCTGCTGCCCTTGCGTCTCGACAAAACGACGTTCGTTGCGACCAACCTCGTCTATTTTTCGTGCGTCAACGCGATGAAACTGGGGCCGTTCGCGTTTCTGGGGCTGTTCAGCGCGGAGAATTTGGCGACCAGTCTGGTGCTGCTGCCGCTGGCGCCCATCGGCATGGCGATGGGCATCTGGCTGCACAAGCGCATCCCCGAAAAACCCTTCTTTTTCTGGTGCAACGTGTTTCTTTTTGTCACCGGCGCCAAGCTGCTGTGGGATGGGGTCTCGGCGCTGCTCGCTTCCGGCGGTCTTCCCATGGAGATATTTTAGGTCTAAAGTATCTCCGTCTTGGACAGGAGGGATCGGGCCATGAAGATCGTCAGCATCGGCGGCGGACCGGCGGGGTTGTATTTTTCGATCCTGGCCAAAAAGGCCGATCCCGCGCGCGATATTTTGGTGGTGGAGCGCAACCGCCCGGACGACACGTTCGGCTTCGGCGTGGTGTTTTCGGACGAAACGCTTGGAAACTTCGCTGACGCGGATCCCGAGAGCTATGCCGAGATCACGCGCAACTTCGCGCATTGGACCGACATCGACATCCATTTCGGCGGCGAGACCGTGACCTCCGCGGGGCACGGGTTTTCGGGCCTCGCGCGCGTAAAACTGCTGCAGATCCTGCAACGCCGCGCCTCGGAACTCGGCGTGCGCCTGCAGTTCGAAACCGAAGCGTCGGATCCGTCCGATTTTCCCGACGCTGATTTGATTCTTGCGGCCGACGGCGTCAATTCGGGTGTGCGCGCCAAATACGCCGACCGCGTGAAGCCGCATCTCGACTGGCGGCGCAACAAGTTCGTCTGGCTCGGCACCACGCGCCCGCACCCGGCCTTTACCTTCCATTTCAAGCAGCACGAAGCGGGCCTGTTCCGCGTGCATGCCTACCAGTACGACAAGACGAACTCGACGTTCATTGTCGAGTGCAGCGAGGAAGGCTGGAAACGCGCGGGGCTCGACAAAGCCAGCGAAGCCGAGACGATCGCGTTCTGCGAGAAGCTGTTTGCCGAGGAACTGGTCGGCCACAAGCTTGTCGCCAACCGGTCGATCTGGCGCACGTTTCCGACCATACGCTGCGAAAACTGGTCCTTCGACAATGTCGTGCTGATGGGCGATGCCGTGCATACGGCGCATTTCTCCATCGGCTCGGGCACCAAGCTTGCGATGGAAGACGCGATCGCCTTGGCAAGCGCGGTCAATCGGCACAAAAAGGTGCCCGATGCCCTTGCCGCCTACCAGGCGGAACGCCGGCCGCAGGCCGACGCGATCCAGCGCGCGGCGCAGGTCAGCCTCGAATGGTTCGAAGAAACCGAGCGCTATGCCGGACGCCTGGCGCCGCTCGAATTCGCCATGTCGATGCTCACGCGCTCGATGCGCATCACGCACGCGAACTTGAAACTCCGCGACCCCGTGTTGGTCGCCAAGGTCGATGCCGCGTTTGCCGCGAAATCGGGCGCGCCCGCGACGACGCCGCCGATGTTCACGCCCTTCAAGCTGCGCGGACTGACGCTCGCCAACCGTATTGTCGTGTCGCCCATGTGCCAGTATTCGGCCGAAGACGGGCTCGCCGACGATTGGCACCTTGTGCATTTGGGCAGCCGCGCGCTGGGCGGAGCGGGGCTCGTGATGACCGAGATGACCGATGTGAGCGCTGCGGGCCGCATCACGCCGGGCTGTGCCGGGCTCTACACGGCCGCGCATGCGGTTGCATGGAAGCGCGTGAGCGATTTTGTGCACGCAAACTCGGCCGCAAAGATCGGCGTGCAACTTGCGCATGCGGGCCGCAAAGGCTCGACGCGCAAGGCGTGGGAGGGTTTGGACAAGCCGCTGCCGAGCGGCAATTGGCCGTTGTTGTCGGCATCGGCGATTCCCTACAAAAAAGACAGCCAAACGCCCAAGGCGATGGATCGCGCCGACATGGATGCGGTCAAAGCCGATTTTGTTCGCGCGACGGAACTGGCGCTCGAGGCGGGGTTCGATCTGCTCGAAGTGCATATGGCGCACGGTTATCTGCTTGCAAGTTTCCTGTCGCCGCTGACCAACGCGCGCACCGACGAATATGGCGGCGATCTGGACAAGCGCATGCGCTTTCCGCTGGAAGTGCTTAGTGCCGTGCGCGCGACGTGGCCCGACGCACGGCCGATTTCAGTGCGCATTTCGGCGGTCGACTGGAAAGAGGGCGGCAACACGCCGCAAGATGCGGTCGAAATTGCCAAGCGCTTGAAGGCGCACGGCGCCGACATTATCGACGTGTCGGCCGGTCAGACGGTCGACGACGACAAACCCGTCTATGGCCGTCTGTTTCAAACGCCTTTCTCGGATCGCATCCGCTTCGAGGCCGATGTGCCGACCATGACGGTCGGCAACATCTCCTCGTGGGCGGATTGCAACACGATCCTTGCGGCTGGGCGCGCGGATCTGTGCGTGCTGGCGCGCGCCCATCTGTACGACCCGTACTGGACGCGCCATGCGGCCTACGAACAGGGCTACAATATGCCCTGGCCGCCCCAATACGGCTCCGCGCGGAGCTTTACGCCGCGCGAGAGCCGTTAGGGCACGGTCCTTAGCGCGCGCCCAGCAATTCGGGCACCCGCAGCAGGATCACTTCGTTGTCGTCGGCTTTGTCGAGCGACCGGCCAGCCGAAAACGGCAGGTTGTTGTCGTTGCCGACGACGATGTGCTCGCCGTCCACCACGTCGACGTTTTCGATCGTGAAGAACGGGAAGGTGAATTTGCCGTTGGCGCCGCCCTGGCGGGCAAGATTGCGCGGGTCGGCAATGTCCATCAGATCGATATGGCCGATCTTGCGCAGACTGCCGCCGGCGGCAACCCCTTCGAAGCTGACGGCGTAGACGCGCTTGAGGCGAGCCGGGGTGTTGAAGCAGGTGGGGGCTGGCTGGCCTTGCGGGCAGGCGCGCGCCGGATCGCCTTCGCCGTTGTCGCGCTCGATGACCAACGCGCGATTGGCGTCGATCATGTTGAAGTCGCCGATGGCAAGGCCGTTCGCTTCCAGCACGTAGCGGAAGCTGCGCCCCGACCATTTGCCGGCCGCAACGTCGAACTCGATCACGCGCAGGAATTCGCGTCCGTCGATCATCTCGGGCTTGCCGTCGGCATAGACGGGGCCTTCGAGCATCGCGTAGAGGAAGCGACCGTCCGGCGATGCGGCCATGCCTTCGTAGCCCTTGGAGCGCGGCAGATTGAATTCGTATGCGCCGCCCGGCAGTCCCGGCGTGCGGTTCGCGGCATTGTCGGGCGAGCGCACGGGCTTGCCGTCGAGCTCGGTTGCCCAGAAGCCCGTGACCTTGCCCTGGCGGTCGGTGCGCACAAGGTAGGGGCCGAATTCTTCGGCGAAGTAGAACGAATCGCCGATCGGCTGCATGGATTCCAGATCGAGATCGGCCCCGGTCAGATAGCGCTTGCCCGTGGCTTCGGTCGCGATGGGGAACGGCAGCAGTTTGTCGGGATCGTGCAGAAAGACGGTTTCGAGGCGGTCGACCACCCCGGTATCAAAATTCGGGCGAATGCGATGGAACATCAGCATCGCGTCGGGCGAATTGACCTTGCTGCCAAAGCCATTGTCGGTCAGCGTCCAATAGGTGCCGTCGCCGATGCGCTTGATGCCCGAGAAACCCTGCACAGGCTGGCCCTGGAACGGGAAGGCGAGGCCTGTGGGGCGGCTGGCGGCGGGCGTGCCCGTCGTGCCCGGCACGCTCGCAAGTCGCTCGTTGCGCAGATTTCCGGGGCCGGCAAACTTGCCCGACGTCTTCAGCATATCGGGCGCGTCAGCGGGGGCTGCCACCGTCGTGTTGGCCGGCAAAAGCGCATGGCCTGCGAGCGTGGCCGGGAATCTCTGGTCGGCGAGGGCCGCGCCGGAGATCAGTGCGAGCAAAGAAACGGCGGCAAGGGTGTGGCGCATGCAAATGGCTCCAGGTTCAGGTTGTCGAGACATGGAGGCGTAGCGCTGCAAGACGGCAAATCGATGACGCTAAGATTGCGTTTCTGTGATCGTCGTCACGGCGCCCAGGCGCGGATAGCCTTGACGCCGGATGCGCTCCACGATCCGGCGTTTGACGCCGTCGCTGGCAGCTTTCCAGTCGCGAATTTCCGCCACGCTGCGCCCGCACCCGATGCACACGCGCGCGGCATCGAGCTTGCACACATTCACGCACGGCGATTCGACGGACATGATGCGGGCTAGTACACGCCGGCCACGCGCGCGCGCTGGCGCACGAGGCCCAGCACCGTGCGGCAGATCGGCATCGCGTGGCCCGTAAGTTCGCCCATCTCGACGACCGCGCCCAGCAGCGCGTCGATCTCCATCGGCTTCTTGGCTTCCAGATCCTGCAGCATCGAGGTTTTGTGGGCGCCCACTTCGCCCGCGCCGTCGATGCGCTTTTCGATGTCGACGCCGAACCTGATGCCAAGCGCTTCGCCCACGGCCTGCGCTTCGGCCATCATCGCGCGCGCCACGTCGCGGCTCTCGGGCGATCCTGCGATCACATCGAGCGTCGCGCCCGTCAGCGCCGAAATCGGGTTGAAGGTGAGGTTGCCCCACAGCTTGACCCACATATCGTCGCGAATCTTGGGCCGCACCGGCGCCTTGAGGCCGCCCGCGATCATCAGCTCGCCAAGCTTGGCAATGCGCGCGCTTTTGCTGCCGTCGGGTTCGCCTAGGGCGAAGCGGTTCGAATAGGTGTGTTCGATCACGCCGGGAGCAAGAATGTTCGCCGCCGGATAGACGATGCAGCCGATCGCGCGTTCGGGTGCCAGCGTTCTCCACAGGCTGCCGTCCGGATCGACAGATTTGAGCCTTGCGCCGTCGTGCGGGCCGCCATGTTTGTAGAAATACCAATAGGGCACGCCGTTCATCGCGGTGACGATCGCGGTTTCGGGGGCGAGCAGTTTTTCGATCTGCGGGGCGGCCGCGATCAGCCCGTGCGCTTTGAGGGCGACGATCACAAAATCCTGCGCCCCCGCCTCGATCGGGTCGTCGGTGAAGACGGCATCGCGGATCACGGTCTCGCTGCCTTCGGAAATCAGCTTGAGACCGTTTTCTTTCATGGCCGCCAGATGGGCGCCGCGCGCAAAGAACGTCACGCGTGTCCCGGCCTTGGCCATCATGACGCCCATATAGCCGCCGATGGCGCCGGCTCCGAAAATCAGAACGCGGCTCATTTGCCCAACCCCAGCTTCTCGGCAAGGCCGATGCGTTGCAGCTTGCCGGTCGCGCCCTTCGGGATCTCGGCGAGGAACACGATCTTGCGCGGCACTTTGAAGTCTGCCAAGCGCGTTGCGGCAAAGTCGCGAATGTCGCGTTCGGTTGCGGCCATGCCTTCGCGCAGAACGATTGCGGCACCCACTTCCTCGCCCAGCTTGTCGTGCGGGATCGCGAAGGTCACGACCTGCTGCACCGCCGGATGGTCCATGACGATTTCGTCGACCTCCAGCGGGCTTACTTTTTCGCCGCCGCGATTGATGATTTCTTTGAGGCGACCGGTGATGCGCAGATAGCCGCCGTCGTCGAGCGTGCCCTGGTCGCCGGTACGAAACCAGCCATTGGCAAAGCCCTTCAGGTTCGCATCCGGGTTGGCCTCGTAGCCTTTGGTGACGTTGGGGCCGCGGATGACGACCTCGCCGAGCGCATGGGCGCCCAACATGTTGCCGGCCTCGTCCATGATGCCGACCTCTGGACCGGCCGCAATGCCGACCGAGCCTGCCTTGCGTTCGCGCGGCGGCAGCGGGTTCGATGCCATCTGGTGGGCAGCTTCGGTCATGCCGTAGCTTTCGATGACCGGGCATCCGAACGTTTCTTCGAGCGCCTGCATCACCTGCGGCGGCAACGAGGCCGAGGACGAGCGGATGAAGCGCAGCTTGGACTTCGCAAGGCTGTCTTTGTTGCGATCGGCGCGCGTCAGGATCGCCTGGTGCATGGTCGGCACGGCCGTGTACCAGCTGGGGGCCACGTCGTCGAGCCAGCCGAAAAACTTGAGTGCATTGAAGCCCGGCGTGCAGACGGTCTGGCCGCCTGCGCCGAGCGAAGAGAGCACGGCCGCGATCAACCCGTGGATGTGAAAGAGCGGCATGATGTTGAGGCAGCGGTCGCCCGCTTGCAGTTCGAGCGTCGCGCCGATATGGCGGGCCGAGGCGCAGACATTCGCATGCGACAGCGGCACGATCTTGGGGCGCGAGGTGGTGCCCGAGGTGTGCAGGATCAACGCGACATCGTCGCCGTGCGCGAAGCCGCTCGCGGCAGGCGTGCCCGCGAGCGCCGCTTCGAGCCGGTACGCGCCCGCACCCGCGTCGCGTGCGGGGACGAGTTCGATCAGCGGCACGCCCAGCTTGAGGGCGGCCGCGCGCGCGGGCGTTTCGTCGCCCTGCTGCACGATCACGGCCTTGGATTTGAGGTCGGCAATATAGAACTCGAATTCTTCCTGGCGGTAGGCGGGATTGAGCGGGGCGGTCGTGGCGCCGGCAGCGACGCACAAAAACGCCGCCGCCATTTCAGGCCCGTTGGGCAGCACGATCGCGACACGGTCGTTGCGCCCGATGCCCATGCCGTTGAGCACGCCGACGGTGTCGGCCGCCAAGGCGCGCAGGCCTTTGAAATTCAGCGCGGGCGCGTCCGGCGCGCCCAATGCCGGCGCCGCGTCGGCGCCTTGTTGCAGCAATTCCCAAACCGTCGAAAACGCCATCGTGCGAGCCCTCTTGCCAAAAAACAGAGGTCTCGATAGCAGGTCGCACGGCGCTTTTCTAGACGCGCAAACCGCTCAAATTTTGTTCGGCGTTGCGAACGGTTTGGGCATAGGCGGCGGTCGCGGTGCGCCAATTCTCGATATAGGCGCCGCGCCCCAAGCGTTCTTGAGCAATGCGCTGGGCGGCAAAGGCGGTGGCTGCCGGGGCGCGTCCGCTTTCGCCGACCAGTTCGTCGGCAAAACTGCGCGTGCGCGTTCGCGGACGGCCGTTGGCCTCGGCGGCGTCGCGTTCGGGCGCAAAATCGGCGGAAAATGCGGTCGAATTATCGTTTTGCGGGGCGGTTCGGCGCCAATTGGTCGCGTTATCGACGCGCGGATCCTCGCCCCGACGCGGTGCAGGCGGTGGCAGCAAAATGACGTTTGACGCGGCGACCATGAATTATACTAAAATTATAACTAAATTCAAATCAAGCGAAATATCAAATTACTTTAAAATTTTCGGCAAATTTACTGTTTTAATCCGAGGGAGACCCGCCTAAAATTGGCAATGATCGTTGGGTCGGCGTATCGTCATCGTCGAATATCTTCGTATTTCGTTTCGAAAAAAGGTTTTCACGATGTCAGCTGCCGTAATGCCGGTCGATCCGAACAATCTCGACGCGTTGTGGATGCCCTTCACGGCGAACCGACAGTTCAAGCGCAAGCCGCGCCTGCTTTCGCGCGCCGAGGGCATGTATTATTGGACGCCCGACAATCGAAAAATTTTGGACGGCACAGCCGGGCTGTGGTGCGTCAACGCGGGCCATGGCCGCAAGTCGATCGTCGAGGCCATTCAAAAACAGGCCGCGACGATGGATTTTGCACCCGGCTTCCAGATGGGCCATCCGATTTCCTTCGAGTTTGCCACCCGCTTGCAGGCGATGCTGCCGGGCGATTTGAACAACGTATTTTTTGCCAACTCGGGCTCCGAGGCGGTCGATACGGCGCTTAAAATCGCGCTCGCCTACCATCGCGTGCGCGGCGAAGGCCAGCGCGTGCGCCTGATCGGGCGCGAGCGCGGCTACCATGGCGTTGGCTTCGGCGGCATTTCGGTCGGCGGCATCGGCGGCAACCGCAAGCAGTTCGGGCTGCAACTCCCGTATACAGACCATTTGCCGCACACGCACGACTTGCAGCGCAACGCCTATTCCAAAGGCCAGCCCGAATTCGGCGCCGAGCTTGCCGACCGGCTGGAAGCGCTGCTGGCACTGCACGATCCTTCGACCGTCGCGGCCGTGATCGTCGAGCCGTTGGCAGGATCGACGGGCGTGCTGGTGCCGCCCAAGGGCTATCTCGAAAAGTTGCGCGCGATTTGCAGCAAGCACGGCATTTTGCTGATTTTCGACGAGGTGATTACAGGCTTTGGGCGCCTCGGCGCGAGCTTTGCGGCCGAGCGCTTCAACGTGATGCCCGATCTGATGACCGTCGCCAAAGGCATCACCAACGCGGCCGTGCCGATGGGGGCCGTGTTCGCGACCAAAGCGATCCACGACGCGTTCATGCAAGGCCCCGAGGGCACGATCGAACTTTTCCATGGCTACACCTATTCGGGCCATCCGCTGGCGTGTGCTGCCGGCCTTGCCACGCTCGACGTCTATCGCGACGAACGGCTGTTCGAACGCGCGGCCGAACTTGCCCCCTATTGGGAAGCGACGGTCCACGCGCTCAAAGGAACGCGCCACGTGATCGATATCCGCAATCTGGGCATGGTCGCTGGCATCGAATTGGAGCCGCGCAACGGCGCGCCGGGTTCGCGCGCGTACGACGTGCTCGTCGACTGCTTCGACCAGGGCCTGCTCGTACGCACGACGGGCGACATCGTGGCGCTGTCGCCGCCGCTGATCGTGGAAAAAGACCAGATCGACCAGATCGCCGATATGCTCTCGACCGCTTTGAAGCGGGCTGCCTGATGCCGTTCGTCGCCAACGAACTCGCAGGCCTGGCGCTCGATGCCGCGGGCGATGCCGCCTACGAATGGGATCTGGCCGCCGACGCGATCGCGTGGTGCGGGCGTTCCGACAACGTGTTCGGTACGCGTGCGGAATTTCCGGTCTCGGGCCAGACCTTCCAAAGCCGCGTCTATGCCGAGGATTTGCCGCAGCGTTTGAAGGCCTTGTCGGCGCATTTTGTCGACCGCATCGCCTACGATCTCGACTACCGGATTCGCGGCGACGGCGGCGCTTTGATCTGGGTCCACGATCGCGGGCGCGCGACATTTTCCGACGACGGCAAACCGCTGAGGCTGGTCGGCACGCTGCGCGCCATCACGATTCGCAAGGAAAAGGAAACGCGGCTCGAATATCTTGCGAACTACGATCCGTTGACCGGGCATTTCAACGCGGCGCGTCTGCGCGAATCGCTCGACCATGCGATCGAATACGCGGTGCGCTACAAGGCGCCGGGCGCCTTGCTGCTGATCGGCGTCGACAATCTTTCGGCGATCAACGACGCCTTCGGCTGGCCGACGGCCGACGCGTTGCTGGTCGGCATCGGCCAGCGCCTCGAACGCAGTCTGCGCGCATCGGACACGATCGGGCGGGCGGGCGGCGATCGCTTCGGGTTGGTGCTTGCCCAGTGCCCGGAATCCGAGATCGGCCTTGCCGCCGACCGATTGCTGACGGCCGTGCGCTCGGCCCCGATCGAAACGCCGGACGGGCCGTTGCACGTGACTGCATCGGCGGGCGCGGTGCTGTTTCTCGAACAGGGGCCGTCGGCCGTCGAAGTGATGGCGCGCGCAGAGTCCGCCTTGCACGAAGCCAAGCGTGCGGGCCGCAACCGCTACGCGATTTTCTCGGCGAGCCCGGCGCAGCGCGAACTGCACCAGCGTCTGGTCGCGATTTCGTCGGACGTGCAGGCAGCGCTCAAGGACGAACGCCTCGTCTTCGCCTTCCAGCCGATCGTGGATGCCAACACGCATGTCGTGGACCATTACGAGTGCCTGATCCGCTTGCAGCGCATGGACGGCACGATCGCGCCCGCGGGCTCTTTCATCCCGGTCGTCGAGCAGACGGGGCTCATGCGCCTGCTCGACCGGCGCGTGCTCGAAATGGCGCTGGGCGAACTCGCGCGCTGGCCCGACGTCAAGCTTGCGATCAACATCTCGGGCCTCACGGCGGGCGATCCGTCGTGGCTGCGCGCGCTTTCGGGCACGCTCAAGACGCGGCCCGATCTCGCCCGGCGTTTGACGGTCGAAATCACCGAGACCGTGGCGATCCAGGATATCGACGAGACGGCGAAGTTCGTGGCCCAAGTGCGCGAACTTGGCTGCCGCGTGTCGCTCGACGATTTCGGCGCGGGCTACACCAGCTTCCGGAATTTGAAGGCGATCGCGGTCGACAGCGTCAAGATCGACGGCAGCTTCGTGCGTGGCGTCGCCAGCAATATCGACAACCAGCTTTTTATCCGCACGCTGTTGGGGCTGGCCGAAGGTTTCGGGCTCGAGACCGTGGCGGAATGCGTGGAGAGCGTCGAGGAAGCCCGCCATCTGGCGCGCAAGGGCGTGAAACTGTTGCAGGGCTATTTGTTCGGCATGCCGTCGATCGAACGCCCGTGGCTTGCGGGCCTCGGCCTCGACCAGATCGGCGCCGACGTGCCCCGCCCGACCTTGACCGTGATCCCCGGCAAGCGCGAAGGCTAGGGACTTACCCGCATTTCGAGTAGCCGCAGCTTGAGCAGCTGTCGCAGCCTTCCTGGCGGATCAGCGTCGGCGCTTGGCATTTGGGGCAGGTGCGCGCGCCCGGCAAACGCTGCGGACCCGCATTCGCGCTGCCCGACGACATGGTCTGCGCAAACAGATTGGCGACCGCGCTCGTGGCTTGCGAGGGCGGCGCAAGTTCGTGCGCCACGATCGCGACCGCCGGCATCTGCTCGGCCATCGGGTCGGCGACAAGCGCCTCGCCTGCGCGCAGGAAACCGATCTGGATCATGTGGCGTTCGATCACCTCGCCGATCGCGGCGAGCAGCGAGGGCACATAGCGCCCGTTCATCCATTGCCCGCCGCGCGGATCGAACACGGCCTTCAGTTCCTCGACCACAAACGAGACGTCGCCGCCGCGCCGGAACACGGCCGAGATCATGCGCGTGAGCGCCACCGTCCACGCGTAATGCTCGGTATTTTTCGAGTTGATGAAGACCTCGAACGGGCGGCGGCGGCCGTCGGTAACCGTGTCGTTGATGGTGATGTAGAGCGCGTGTTCGGCCTCGGCCCATTTGATCTTGTAGGTCTGGCCCGGCAGCGCTTCGGGCCGGTCGAGCGGGCGCGTCATGTAGACGACGCCGCCCGCCTCGAACGGATCGGCCGCGCGCGGCTGCGCCTTGCCGAGCGGCAGCGTCTGCTGCACGGGTGCGAGCTTCTTCTTGTCGTCCTTCTTGACCGTCAGGACGGAGCCCGTCACGTCGTTGGGCCGGTAGGTCGTGCAGCCCTTGCAGCCCAGCGCGTAGGCCTGCGCGTAGATATCCTTGAACGCCTCGAAATCGATGTCTTCGGGGCAATTGATGGTCTTGGAAATCGACGCGTCGACGTATTTCTGCACGGCCGCCTGCATCACGACGTGCTCGGAGGGCGACAGGCGCTGCGCGTCGACGAAATAGCCCGGCAATTCGGCATTGTCGCCGTTGAGGCGTTTGTAGAGCCGATACGCGTAGTCGCTGACTTCTTCCTGGCGGCGCGTGCCGTCCGGCATCAGCACCGTACGCATGTAGCTGTACGAAAAAATCGGCTCGAGTCCCGACGACACGTTGTCGGCCATCAGCGAGATCGTGCCGGTGGGCGCGATCGAGGTGAGCAGCGCATTGCGAATGCCGTGCGCGGCGATGCCTGCCCGCAATTCCTCGCCGAGCCCCTGGACCGTGGGGCCCGCGAGATATTTGTCGCGATCGAACAGCGGGAAGGGACCTTTTTCGCGCGCGAGTTCGACCGATGCGCCGTAGGCGGCATCTTGAATGAGGCGCATCCAGCGCTCGGTCGCGGCCACGGCGGCATCGGTGCCGTAGCGCAACTTGCACATGGCCAAGGCGTCGGCAAGGCCCGTCACGCCAAGGCCGATGCGCCGTTTGGCGAGGGCTTCGGCCTGCTGTTCGGGCAGCGGGAAGCGCGACACGTCGGTGACGTTGTCCATCATGCGAACCGCCAGCGGCACGATGCGCAGAAGCTCGGCCTCGTCGAGGCGGGCCTCGGGGCCGAACGGATCGCTGACAAACGCCGCCAGATTGAGCGAGCCCAGCAGGCACGCGCCATAGGGCGGCAAGGGCTGCTCGCCGCAAGGGTTCGTTGCGCTGATGTTTTCGGCGTACCAAAGATTGTTCGTCCGGTTGATGCGGTCGATGAAGATCACGCCGGGTTCGGCATACGCGTAGGTCGCGCGCATGATCTTTTCCCATAGCTCGCGCGCGCGCACGGTCTTGTAGTGCGTGCCGCCGAACACGAGCTGCCAGGGCGCATCTTCCTTGACCGCCACCATGAACGCGTCGCTGACCAGCACCGACAGATTGAACATGCGCAGCCGACCGGGCTCGCGCTTGGCTTCGATGAAGGCTTCGATATCGGGATGGTCGCAGCGCAAGGTCGCCATCATGGCACCCCGCCGGCTGCCCGCCGACATGATGGTGCGGCACATCGCATCCCACACATCCATGAAGGTGAGCGGGCCCGAGGCATCCGCGCCTACGCCCTTTACGGCAGCGCCCTTGGGGCGCAGCGTCGAGAAATCGTAGCCGATGCCCCCGCCCTGCTGCATGGTCAGCGCTGCCTCGCGCAAATGCGCGAAAATTCCGCCCATGTCGTCTGGCACCGTTCCCATCACGAAGCAGTTGAACAAGGTCACGCTGCGCGCGGTCCCGGCCCCCGCCACGATGCGCCCGGCCGGAATGAATTTGAAACCGTCGAGCGCTTCGTAAAAGCGCGCCTGCCAGGTTTCGGCATCCGCCTCGCACGCGGCCAAGGCCGTTGCCACGCGCATCCAGGTGTCCTCGATCGACTTGTCGATGGGCGCACCGTCAGGCGTTTTGAAACGGTATTTCATGTCCCAGATTTGCTGGGAAATGGCGGCGATGGGACGCATGGGCGGATGCGCTTTCGGTTGCAAAATCGGTCAAAGAAGCTCGGATGCCTGCGCACTCTAATCGCGTCGGCGACGGGCTTCAATCGATATGTTCGCTATATGTTTCCACAAGCTCCAGACCCACAAAATGTTGTGGGTACACGGCTTTTGAACTTACGCCCAGGATTCACAGGGGGCCGTTTTGGCGGTGCTACTCGGTTTTGTCTTCGATCAAGTCGGCCAGCGTGCGCGTCATGTATTCGAGTTTATAGACGGGCAGACGATAGGCCCAGCCCGCTGCACGCGCGTTGAAGGTTTCCGCTTCCTTGGCGACTTCCTCAGCGGATTTGAGTTTGCCGCCTTCGGGGTGCTGCGCCGAGACCGCGACGAGGTTCGCTACAAAGCGCACCCACAGATCGGCGCCGTCGCGCGCGAATTCGGCGCGCACGGCCAGCCCGTCGAAGGTGCGGTATTCGGCAAAGTCGGCGACCGTGCCGAAGACGAGGCCTTCGGCCTTGCGCGCGTCTTCGAGATCGAGACCTTCAAGCGCGCTTGCGATCAAATTGACGTCGAAGGCCGATTTGATCTTTTTGTCCTCGGGCAGCGGCGCAAGCGCAAAATCCTCGTCGTCTTGTTTGGCGCGCGAAACTTCGATCGCCGCGCCGTCGCCTGCGACCACGCGGGCGAACGCGACGCGCTCGCGCGCGACATCGGCCAAGCGCCGCTGCAGCCACTTCGCCGGCTCGCGCTCCACTTGGACGCGGCCTTGCGCGAGCCACACTTGGTCTTCGCCCATACGGCGCACGAACGTGCCGTCGCCCGCCGTGCCCTGGCGCCCGAAGCGCGTGCGCCCGACCAGCAAGCCCGCAAGCGCCTGGTCTTGCGCGCCGAACAGCGTCACCCGCGTCGCCTTCTGGTCGGTGCCGGCCCCGTCCAGATCGATATCGCCGTGCAAGGCAGGATTGGCGGTGCGCGCCTCCAGAATGCGCAAGCCCGCAAGATCGAGCGCCAAGCGCCGCACTTGCTCGAACTCGACCGGATAATCTGCCTTCGACGGCAATGTCCAAGTGCCGTCGGCCGCGCGTTGCAGCGCGAACGCCACGCCGCCACGTTCGATTTCGACGCGCGCCAGACCATCGATGCGGGCGGCAAGGGCGGGCAATACCAGTTGATTGCGGAATTTATCCTGGTCGTCCGGCGCATTGCGCTGTTGGGCTGCAAAAAACGCCCCGCCGCCCGCGATCAGCGTGAGGCCGGCCAATAGAACGAGCGTTTTGGAGCGCATGGCGATTTCCCCGGTCTTAGGCGCGGCGGCGGCGCGCGCGCACAAATGCGAGCAGAATCGCGGCGAACGCGACGGCGGCCGGTACGGCGGCGATGTTGATCACCTTGGCATTGGTCTGCACGGCTTCGATATCGCGGCGAAGTTCGAGCTGCACATCGCGAAGCTCGCGCCGCACGCCGAGCAATTCGGCGCGGAACCGATCGATCTCGCCCTGCTGGTCGGCGGTGAGGATCGAGCGCGCCGCATCTTCGCCGCGCGGTCCCCCGCGGCCCTGCAAGTCTGCCAAGCGTTTTTCCGTCTCGCGCAGCTTTTCGGTGAGTTCGCGTTCCTTGGCGCGGAAACGCTGTTCGGCCTCGCGCTGGATTTCGGCCAGCAGCGTGAAGGGGCGCTGCGACAAGCCGCGTCCGCGCAAGCCGATCAGATCCGACGAGCCGAGCAGGTTGTCGACCGCATTGACAACGAAGTCGCCGTTATAGGCCGCCGGAGTCGCCACGCGCTGGCCGAAGAATTCCTGCACCTGCACCCAAAAACGGTCTTCGAGCATGTCCGTATCGGCGACGACGATCACGTTGATTGCCCCGTTCGACTGGGCCAGATGCGTTTGGGCGGAAGGGGGCGCGCCCTCGGCCGGGGCGGGCGCTTGGTCGAAGGCCGATTTGACGGCCCCGCGCAAGCGGGCGGCCAGCACCAGCGAATTGCCAGACGGTTTGAAATTGGCCAGCAAGGCAGCGGGATCGGGCTGCATGCGGATTTCGTCGACGGCAATTTCCTGGCTTTGCCCGCCGGTTCGCACGAGCGGTTCGAACGCGGTGGTTGCGCCATCTTTTTTGGCAAGGATCCCGGCCGACGCCATCTGCAGCACGCTGGCCTCGCTCAGCAGCACGTCGCTGCGCTCGAAATTGGCTTCGCGCAGACTGAGCCACAGCACGTAATCGACCGCGCGCAGGCGCGCTTCGGTGCCCGCATTGACGCGCCGTGCCGCTGCGCGGTCGCCCGCCAGCTTGTCGTCGGCCATCGCCAGGCCCCAGGCATCGAACAACTTCGTCAGGTTCGAATTGTTGGGCATGCCCATCGCCGCCTGGCCGCCGCGCGCCAGTTCCGATTCCGAAAACGGATCGACGAACACCAGCGCGCGTCCGCCGCGCAGCACGAACTGGTCGATCGCATAGAGCGTGCGCTCGGGCAGGTTCTTGGGATGGACGACCATCAGCACGCCGATTTCTGCCGGGATCTCGGCGGCTTCGCGCGCGACGGGGCGAATGTCGAAAAACTGGCCAAGCTGGGTATAGACGGCCCATGGCGGGCTCGGCTGGCCGCGACCGCGAAACTCGCCTTCCATCGGCAGGCTCGACAGCAGGCCGACTTGCGGTTTTTTTGCAACCGAAAGATTGTAGATGGCCTTGGTCAGATCGTATTCGAGGAAGCGTTCGCGCTCGGGCTGGAAAAACGCGATGGTTTCTTCCCGGTCCGCCCCGTTGGTGCCCGCAAGGCCAAAATACACGGTCTCGCCCTGCTGGTTGAGCGGCACGGCTTGCAGGCCAAAGGCCACCGCGCGGTCCTCTTCGTCGGAAAACGGTGCCGGATCGACGATCTCCAGCCGCAGCCGTCCGCGCGAATTGTTGCGGTATTCCTCGAGCATTTCGCGCACGCGCTGGGCATAGACGCCGTAGCTCGGCACTTCGCGCCCCAGCCGTTCGGAATAGTAGTAGCGCAGCGTGATCGGCTCCTCGATCTTGGCGAGGATCGATTTGGTGCCTTGGCTCAGCGTGAAAAGTTTGTCGGCAGTAAGATCGAGGCGCGCGCTCGGGAACAGAACGTTCGCGAGCATGTTCACGGCCACGAACAGGGCGACGGCGAGCGCGATGCCGACCCCCGTCAGCGCGATGCGGTTTGCGGATTTGTTGGCCATAACGCTAGCCCGCCTTCTTCATGTCGACGATCGCGGCATTGACGAACAGGCACGCGGCGACAAGCGACACGAAATAGATCGCGTCGCGCAGATCGATCACGCCGCGCGAGATCGCGTTGAAATGGGTAAGGAAGCTGAAGCCCGCGATCGCGTCGACCAGCGCGCCCGGCGCCCAGCCCGAAAAGAACGACAGCACGATGGGCGTGCCCGCGACGGTGAACACAAAACACACGGCCGCCGAAATCACGAATGCGACGACCTGGCTTTTGGTCGTCGCTGACACGGCCGAGCCGATTGCAAGGTAGCCAGCACTCATCATCGCCGAACCGACATAGCTTGCCAGTACGATGCCGTTGTCGGGATCGCCCAGATTGTTGACCGTGATCCAGATCGGAAAGGTGAGGGCGAGGGCGATGATCGTAAAGGCCCAGGCCGCCAGGAATTTGCCGAGCACGGCCTCGCCGATCGAAATCGGCAGCGTCAAAAACAGCTCGATCGTGCCCGAGCGGCGTTCTTCCGACCATAGCCGCATCGAAATGGCCGGGATCAAAAACAGATAGAGCCACGGGTGGAACGAGAAAAATGCCTGCAAATCGGCCTGGCCGCGCTCGAAAAAATTGCCGAGATAGAAAGTGAAGGCGCTGGCCATCACCAAGAACACGGTCAGGAACACGTAGGCGACGGGGGTGGCGAAATAGCCGCCCAGTTCGCGTTTGAAGATGAACCATACATTGCGCATCGGATCAGGCCGCCCGGGTGCCGGTTGTGATGTCGCGGAACACTTCGTCGAGGCGCCCGCGCTCCTCGCGGATCTCGTCGACGCGAATGCCGGTCTGGCGCACGATGGCGCCAAGTTCCGCCAGCATCGGGCGTCCGTTTTTGGGGAAGGCGGTCAGCATCGCAAGTCCGTCTTCCCCCGCCACCCGCTCGAAGCCGCCGATGCCGTCATGCGCGCCCAGCGCCTGCTGCAAGGTTGCAATATCGCCCGAATCCGCGACGATCGAGACGGCATAGTGCCAGCGCGAGCGCTTTTCCAGCGCTTCGGGCGTGCCGTCGGCCAGCACGCGGCCCTTGGCGATGACGACCGCGCGCGAGCAAATCGCATCGACTTCTTCCAGGATGTGCGTCGAAATCACGATCGCTTTGTCCGCCGCCATGCTGCGGATCAGCTTGCGAACTTCATGTTTCTGGTTCGGGTCGAGCCCGTCGGTGGGCTCGTCCAAAATCAACACTTGCGGGTCGTGCAACAGCGCTTGCGCCAGGCCCACGCGGCGCTTGAAGCCTTTGGACAGCGTATCGATGGGCTGGTTCAAAATGCCGTCAAGCTGCGTGCGCTCGACCGCCTCGGCGACGCGCTTGGCGCGCGCGATGCCGTCAAAACCGCGAATGGCCGCGATAAAGTCGAGAAAACCCGCCGCCGTCATGTCCGGATATGCTGGGGCCCCTTCGGGCAGGTAGCCCATTTTTCGTTTGGCCGCGATGGGATCGGCTTCGACGTCGAAGCCGCACACGCGCGCGGTCCCGGCGGTGGGGGCAAGGAAGCCTGCGACCATTTTCATGGTCGTGGATTTGCCCGCCCCGTTGGGGCCCAGGAAGCCCAGCACTTCGCCGCGCGCGACCGAAAACGACACGTCGTCGACCGCGCGGATCGGCCCGAAATATTTTTTCAGGCCCTGAATTTCGATCATTGTCGCCGCTGTCATGGGGAACCCGTTGGAAGGCTTGCCTGTTCGCCCCTCCATTTAGGCGAATTGCGGCGGAATGCAAGATTTTCCGCCCTGCTTTTGCCCAGCCTGTGGAATTCGCGTAGAATCGTCCCGCAATGTCTGAATCCCGCCAAATCGACGATTATCGCGCGCTGACCGGTTCCGAGAAGGCGGCCATTTTGCTGCTGGCCGTCGGCGAAAACAGCGCGACCAAAATCTTCGCCATGATGGACGACGAGGAGATCAAGGAACTCTCCCTCGTCATGGCGGGGTTGGGGGCCATCAGCGCAAATGTTATCGAGCAACTGATCGGCGAGTTTGCGGCCCAGATGGGCCAAAGTACCGGCCTTGCCGGGACAATCGAGGGCACCGAGCGCTTTTTGGGCAAGGCGCTCGGCAAGCGGGCGGGCGGCATCCTCGACGATATTCGGGGGCCGCGCGGCCGCACGATTTGGGACAAGCTCGCCTACGTTCCCGAAGCGATGCTGGCGGCCTATCTGAAGAACGAATATCCACAGACGGTCGCGGTCGTGCTGTCGAAGGTACAGCCGCCCTATGCCGCCAAAGTGCTGCAGCAGCTCAACGACAATTTTGCGATGGAGATCGTCACGCGCATGCTGCGTCTGGAGACCGTCCCCAAGGACGTTCTCGACGAAATCGAAACGATCCTGCGCAACGAATTTATGAGCAACGTCGCCAAGGCGCCGCGCAAAAACAGCCACGAGGCGATCGCCGAGATTTTCAACGCGCTCGAACCGCAGACCGAGCGGCGGTTTCTTGGTGCCATCGAAGAGCGCAATCCCGACATGGCGCAAAAAGTGCGCGAGAGCATGTTCAAGTTCGAGGATCTGGCCAAGCTTGCGCCCGCAGGGGTGCAAACGCTGCTGCGCGCCATCGACAAGGGGCGCCTCGCGCTGGCGCTCAAAGGGGCGCCCGAAGAGGTGCGCGAGCTTTTCCTGGCCAACATGTCGGAGCGTTCCGGCCGTCTGCTGTCCGACGATATGGAACAGCTCGGCCCCGTGCGCGTCAAAGACGTGTCCGACGCCCAGCGCGCCGTAATCGACCTTGCCAAAGATCTGGCCGACAAAGGCGAGATCGTCTTGGGCACGCGCGACGGCAACGACGATATGGTTTTCTGACAAGAGCGCTTGGCCCGCAGTCGGCCGAGGCCAAGCTGCGAGACAAATCAGAACCGGCGCAGCAGCCGTTCCAAGTAGTCGCGTTCGACGGTCGGGCGGTTGCGTTCGCCCAGGCGCCGGATCAGTTCGTCGAGAATCTCCTGCGAGCGCAACAACTGGCCTTCGCCGACTTGGGGCACGCGCTGGAACGTGTCCGACATCGTGCCGTTGGCGCCGTCGGGCCCGCGGCCCAGCGGGTCGCGGTTTTCGTCCTGCGCCTGGTTGAAGGCATCGTCGCCCGCACCTTCGCCCTCGGCCTGGCCGAACCGCTCCATCATCTGGCTCATCGCGTCGCGGGCAGCGCTGCGCATCTGGTCGAGCGCTTCCATCTGCGGGCGCAAGGCGCGCGAAGGCGCGCCGCGCTGCAATTGGCCTTGCGCGTCGCGCATCGAGCGTTCGGCCCGCCCGAAGCCTTCTGGCACGTTGCCCATCATGTCGCCAAGCTGGCCCATCAAATCGGCAAGGGCGCCGCGCAATGCCTCTTGTTCGCCCGCATCGTCGCCTTCGCCTTCTCCCTCGCCTTGACCCTGGCCCTGCTGTCCTTGTTGGCCTTGTTGACCCTGCTGGCCGGGACGGAATTGGCCGGGACGGTTCTGCTGCGAACGGCGGAACGTGCGGTCGATCAGCGCCTGCTGACGGCGCATCATCTCTTGCAGGCCCTTCATCATTTCCTGGGCCTGGCCGTCGCCGGG
The DNA here is from genome assembly GCA_945901855.1 of Asaia bogorensis. Lineage (GTDB taxonomy): Bacteria > Pseudomonadota > Alphaproteobacteria > CACIAM-22H2 > CACIAM-22H2 > Tagaea. Next base: position 82,800 of record CAMDLT010000006.1, read on the forward strand.
CTGGCCTTGCTGGTTGCCGTCGCGCTGGGCTTGCTGGACGCGCAGATTTTCAAGCATCTGCTGCAGGCGCGAGAGCATGTCGCGCGCGGCTTCGCGTGCGCCCGTACGGGCCATTTGGCGCGCTTGGTCCAGCAGTTTTTGCAGATCCTGGCGCTCCAGGCGCTGGGCGTTGCGGTCGGGCGGCTGGCGCTGGGTATCCGGGTTGCGCAGCGCTTGTTCCATCATCGCGCGCAGATGCCGGTCGATCGCGGCCTGCAGTTCGCGCATCAGCTGTTCGATTTCGGCGTCCGGCGCGTTGTTGGCCAGCGCTTCTTGCAGCCGTTCCATCAGCGCGCGCAATTCGCGTTCGGTCCCCGACAGGCGCCCGTCTTCGATGCGCAGCGCCGTTTCCCAGACGATGCCTTGCACGTCCTCGAGCACGGCGTCGAGATTTTCGGGCGTCGCTTGCATCAAGCGCAGCGAGGAGATGCGCAAACCCAAAAACACCGTATGGTCGTCGGCGTATTGCGCGGGGTTGAGGGCGATCGCGGCAAGGGCGCGCGCCACGCCTTGGCGCATGTCGGGATTGCCGATCAGCAATTTGCGCTGCTCGATCAACGCGCGCGCGACCGGGTGTTCGAACACGCGCTCGGGCAGTACCCAGTCGAGCGTTTCCGACACGCCGACCTGCCCGCTTTCGTCGCTCGCTTTCAGCGTTACGCGCACCGGCAGCCCCGCCCACGGGTGGCCGGTCAGATCGTGGAGGCTGATCGCGGTGCTGTCCTTGGCCCGCGCGCCCGATAGCGGCAGCGCCAAATCGATGGGCGCGCCGGGGCTCGGTTTGGCATCGGCTGGGCGGCGGATTTCCGCAACCACGCCCGCAAGTCCGTAATCGTCGCGCGCGCGATATTCCATGCGCATGGCCGCGCGCGGATTGCGCTGCGGCGGGGCAATGAATTCGACCGTCGGGGGCGCATCGGGGATCAAGCGCAGCGCCCACGAGGCAAGCGTGCCCGTGCCCTGTTCGATCGTCAGACGCTGGCCGTCCTTAAGTTCGGCCGCCACGCGCCAGCCCTGCAAGAGCGAAGCGTTGGGCAAGGCGTTCGCATTGGCTGCAAGGTTTGCATTCGGCGTCGAATCCATAGGCGCAAAGGCCTGCGCGAGCGTATCGATGACCAGCTTTGGCTGGCCTTTGCCGCCTGCGACCTGTGCGATCACTTGGCTGCCAACGGGCACCGCGATCTCGGCGGCGTCGAGGCGCGGCAGGACGGGCGGCAGACCCGTATAGGCGGGCGGCGTGATCCACAAATCGAGCGTGCCGGGCAAGGCTGCCAGCGTTTCGCTCCCCGGCGTCAAAGCGCGGGCCAGATTTTGCCGCGCGCGGTCGCCGCCGACCGCAATCGCGACGACCAGCGTCAAGCCCAGGATGACGCGCAGCGCGCGCGGATCGCGCGCGACCATGCCCGGGTGGGGCCATCCGGCGCGCAACGCTGCCAGCATTGCGACCATGCGGCGGCGATGGACGGCCCACAGCGCGGCCGACATCGGATCGTCGGTACCGGTCGGCAAGCGGTCGTCGAGGGCGGCAAGCGGGCGATGGGCAAGGCCGCTGGCGGTTTCAACGCGGCGGCGTGCAGCGGCCGGATCGGGCAGGCGAAACGCATCGCGCGCCCACCACACGGCGCCGCCAAGTGCTACCCCGAACAAGACCAGCGCTAGCCCGTGCGCGGCCCAATGCAGTTTGGGCAGCAAATCGAACAGGACGATCGCGCAGAATGCCGTCAGGACCGCAGATGTCGGCCACAAAGCGGGCCACACGCGCTCCCACACCAAAGCCAGCCTGGCTCGCCATAACACGGCCGGTATCCGAGACGAGCCCGGATCGTCGAAAGGCGGTTGCGGCGCTTGAGGCATGGTCACCCCACATACCCTGGATCGAAACTGCGGCCAGGCAATACCAACCGGCACGTCCGATCCTTGCAACAATCATGCGCAGGGCTCGAACGCGGTGTCTACCTTCGCGTCGAAGGGCGGGTACGGCGGTCGATTGCCGGTTTTCAGGCAGGCGATTTGGTCTGCCAGGGCGCCAGCGTGTCGAGCCCGATGAGTTCTTCGAGCGTCTGGCGTTCGCGTACTGCGGCGTGGTTTTTGCCCTTCACGAGCACTTCGGCCGCCAAGGGCCGCGCATTGTAGGTCGACGACATGACCGCGCCATAGGCGCCCGCCTGGCGCACCGCGACAAGGTCGCCCGCCGCCAAGGGCGGCATTTCGCGGTCGTGCGCAAAAAAATCGCCCGACTCGCAGACCGGCCCGACCACGTCGTAAAGCCGCTTTTTGCCCGCGCGTGCCTTGGCCACCGGCTCGATCGGCATCCAGGCTTCGTAAAGGGTCGGGCGGATCAGATCGTTCATCGCGGCGTCGAGAATGGCAAAGCTCTTAGCCGAGCCTTGTTTGACATATTCGACTTTCGCGATCAGCGCGCCCGCATCGGCCACCAGCCAGCGCCCGGGCTCGACGATCAGGTCGAGGCCGAGGCCCTTTGTGGCCGCACGCACGGCCGACGCGTAGGCTTTGAGGTCGGGCGGCGTTTCGTCTTTGTAGACCACGCCAAGCCCGCCGCCAAAATCGATGCGCTTTAGCTTGTGGCCCTGCTGACGCAAGGCGCTTGCCACGTCCGCCATGCGCTGGAACGCCGCGCGATAGGGGGTTACGTCCGTGATCTGGCTGCCGATATGCGTCGAGATCGCTTCGATCGCGATGCCCTTCAGCTTGCGCGCTTGGTTGGCGAGCGCCATTGCGTGCGCGATTTCGATGCCGAATTTGTTTTCGCTCTTGCCCGTCGTGATCTTCTTGTGGGTCCTGGCGTCGACATTGGGGTTCACGCGCAAGGCGACGCGGGCGACCGTGCGCATGCCTTGGGCCACCGCCGAGAGGCGCGCGAGTTCTTCGCCGGATTCCACGTTGAACTGGAGAATGCCGGTCTCAAGCGCGAGCGCCATCTCGTCGGCCGACTTGCCGACCCCCGCAAACACGATCTTGTTGGGCGGAACCCCTGCCTGCAACGCCCGCAGCAACTCGCCTGCCGAAACGATGTCGGCGCCGGCTCCGAGCTTGGCGAAGGTCGCGATCACCGCCTGATTTGAATTGGCTTTCAGCGCGTAGCAGATCGTCGGCTTCAGATCTTTGAGGCTTGCGGCAAAAAGTTTGTAGCGCGCTTCCAGCGTCGATTGGCTGTAGAGCCAGACGGGCGTGCCGTAGTCGCGGGCGAGTTTGGCGACCGCTAGCCCGTCGCAATAGAGGGCGGCGCCTTTGCGCGTGAAACCGATCGTCATGGCGTTGTTCTCGGGATGAAATCGTCTTGGTTGCCGGGGCCGGGGATCGGGCCGGGCACAGGGATGGCGCGGGGCGCGGGCGTGGCGTTTGGATTGACGGCGGACGGGCGCGGGGCGACGCCGCTTGGATAGATGCGCGGATAGCGCGCATCGACATCGGGCGGCGCTTCGGGCGCTGCCTTGCGCCCGCAGCCGCCAAGCGATAGCGCCAGCGCGGCGCCAAGCGCCAAAACAGCCAGTTTTTTCACATGAACCTCCGGCGTGCGGCGGCGACGGCCTTTTTGACGTTGGCAGGTGCGGTGCCCCCGAAACTCCTGCGGCTCGCGACGGAGTTCTCGACGCCCAGCACGGAAAAAACCGTTTTGTCGATGCGCGCTTCGACCAGCTTCATGTCGGCCAAGGCAAGTTCGGAAATGTCGCAGCCTTTTTCTTCCGCCATGCGCACGATGCGGCCCGTTGCGTGGTGCGCTTCGCGAAACGGCATGCTCAGTTCGCGCACCAGCCAGTCGGCCAAGTCGGTCGCGGTCGTGAACCCGGCCCCTGCCGCCGCCTTCATGCGCGCTTCGTCGATCGCGATGTCGTCGACCATGCCGGTCATGGCGCCGATTCCCAGCATCAGCGCGTCGGCGGCGGCAAAGCAGCGGGCTTTGTCTTCCTGCATGTCTTTGGAATAGGTCAGCGGCAGACCCTTCATCACGGTCGCAAGCCCGACGAACGAGCCGAGCAGGCGCCCGGTCGAGGCGCGCACCAGTTCGGCCGCATCGGGATTGCGCTTTTGCGGCATGATGGAGGAGCCTGTCGTCCATGCGTCCGACAGGCGCGCGAAACCGAATTGCGGTCCGGTCCAGAACACGATTTCCTCGGCCAAGCGCGACAGATGGATCGCCGCGATCGCGGCCGCCGCTAAAAATTCGAGCGCGAAATCGCGGTCCGCGACGCTGTCGAGCGAGTTGGCCGTCGGCCGGTCGAAGCCGAGTTCTTTCGCCGTAAAATCGCGGTCGATGGGGAACGAGGTGCCGGCCAGTGCGGCCGCCCCCAGCGGGCTTTCGTTCATGCGCCGGCGCGCGTCTGCAAACCGCGCGCGGTCGCGCCCGGCCATTTCGACATAGGCCATCAGATGGTGGCCGAAGGTCACGGGCTGGGCCGGCTGCAAATGCGTGAAGCCGGGCATCACGGCACCTGCGTGCTGTTCGGCGCGGTCGATCAGCGCGCGCTGGAGCTCGCGCAACGCCGCGCCCGCGCGATCGCATGCCCCGCGTACCCACATTTTGAAATCGAGCGCCACCTGGTCGTTGCGCGAGCGCGCGACATGCAGGCGTTTGGCGGGCTCGCCGATCAGTTCGGCCAGCCGTGCCTCGACATTCATGTGGATGTCTTCGAGTTCGGTCTTGAAGACGAATTCGCCCTGTTCGATCTCGCGGCGCACTTCGTCGAGGCCCTGCACGATGGCGGCCACGTCTTTAGCCGACAGAATTTTCGTACGCGCGAGCATTTTGGCGTGCGCGGTCGAGCCTGCGATGTCTTCGGCATAAAGCCGCTTGTCGACATCGATCGACGCGTTGATCTTTTGCATGATCGCGTCGGGCGCCATGCCGAAGCGTCCGCCCCACATGGCGTTGGCCGCTTTTTTAGGAGCCGCTTTTTTCGGACGAGATTTTTTTGGCGGACGCGACATGAGGACCTATATTGGCAGCATGCAAACGAGGAAACCGAACCGACGCGCGGTTTTGGGCGGCAGCTTGGCGCTGGGGCTCGGCGCGAACCTAACGCTTGGCGTCCAAGGATCAAGTGTTTTCGCCCAGAGTTCGGGCTTCGGGGGCAAGCTTGGCCCCTTTAAGTTCGCGCCCGAACCCGTGCCGGCGGCGGAAATCGCCTTCCAAGATGCCGATGGCAAGCCGCTGTCGCTCGCCGATTTTCGCGGCCGCGTGGTCGTGCTGAACTATTGGGCGACATGGTGCGCGCCGTGCGTCGAGGAAATGCCCTCGCTCGACCGGCTGCAGGCCAATCTGGGGCCGCGCGGCATTTCCGTGGTCGCGATTTCGGTCGATCGCGGCGGCATGCGCCAGGTGGCGCCGTTCTTCGCCGCCAACACGCTTGCCAATTTGGCGGTCTATCTCGATCCGCAAGGCGCTTCGATGCGCGTGCTGGGCGTGCGCGGATTGCCGACGACGATCGTGATCGATCCGCAGGGGCGCGAGCGCGGGCGCTTGGAAGGCGCGGCTGCGTGGGACAGTCCGGCGGCCGAACGGCTGCTGCTTCAGTATTTGTCCAAAAATACGATCTGAAGCTGGTTGGCGCCGGCCGGGGGGTTGGCAAGCTGGCTTTGGAACGTCGCCTCGGCGCCGGGTGCCAGACGGGCGATCTCTGCGGCAAAATCCCATGCCGCCACTTCGACGCCGTCGCCGTCGCGCAAGATCGCGCGCAGATGCGGCACGTTGCGCGCCAAGTCGGTCGCGTTGCGCACGCGCCCGGCGATCAGCAAGGCAGGCGCCCCCTCGTGGTTGCCGCGCGCGGCCGTCGGCGCCACAAGTTCGAGCCCTTCGCCAGCCAGCGGTACCGGGAATTGCAGCGCTTGATAGATCGCGCGCGTCTCGGGGAAGCGCGCCATGATCTCGCCTTGCGCAAAAACGCCGACCCCGATCGCCGACACGGTCAGCGCGAACAGCAGCCAGCCGACCGCAGCCGCGATCGAACGGCGCGCTGGCTTGCCTGTTCCCGTATTGGCATCCATGGCCGCCATTTTAAGGGCGGCAGGCATCGGATCGGCGGCTTCGCGCGCCTGCTGTTCGTCTGCCGGGGATTCGACCGCCATGGCATCGACCGTTTCCAGGGTCCGCTTGAAACTTTGCGGCGCCAGGACCGGTTCGTCTTCCTGGAACGCGGGCATCGGGCGCGGCGCTGGCTGCGGCGGCATCGGTTCGGGCGGCGGCGGCGGCGGGGCGGGGGCCTCGAAGCGGCTGGGGTTTGCGGGCATTTCCAGCGCGTTTTCGCCATCCAAGTGCTTGCGCATGCGCTTGGCGGTTTTTGGAAAATGCGGGTTTGTCTCCAGAATGGCCTGGCGCGGACGCTGGTGCCAGCTATGGCCGCAGGTGCCGCAGCGCACCGTGCGACCGCCGTCGCCAAGCACTTCGTCGGGCACGCGAAAGCGCGTGGAGCAGGTCGGACATCCCAGAATCATAGTGCTTTTATAGGGCCGTGGGGCGTGCGGGGGCAAGCTTGCGCGCGCTTGGTCCCGCGTGCCAGCATCGGCCTTGAAAATGATCGTCTTCCACAAAGTAGGCTTGCGCTACGGCTTGGGGCCGGAAGTGCTGCGCGATGTCAGCTTCGCGCTGTCGCCGGGCAGTTTCCATTTTTTGACCGGCGCATCGGGGGCTGGCAAGTCGTCGTTGCTGTCGTTGCTGTACCTTGCGCGCCTGCCAAGTCGCGGCACCGTGCATATGTTCGGGCGCGACGTCGCGCGTATGGCACGCCGCGATCTGCCGGGCCTCAGGCGGCGAATCGGCACGGTGTTCCAGGATTTCCGCCTGCTCGACCATCTGTCGGTGATCGACAATGTGGCCCTGCCGTTGCGCGTGCAGGGCGCCGAGGAGACGCAATTGCGCGCGCATGCCGCCGAATTGCTCGTCTGGGTGGGCTTGGGAGAGCATCTGGACGCGTTGCCGCCGACCTTGTCGGGCGGCCAGAAACAGCGCGTGGCGATCGCGCGCGCGGTCATCGGACGGCCCAAGCTTTTGATCGCCGACGAGCCAACGGGCAACGTGGACGACCGCATCGCGCTGCGCTTGATGCGGCTCTTCGAGGAACTCAACCGCCTGGGCACCACCATTGTGGTCGCAACGCACAATTTGCAGCTTGTGCGCGAGTCGCGCCATCCCGAGCTGCATTTGGATGCGGGGGCCTTGGTCCAGACCGCGAAGGCAGCCTAGCGCGATGGCGTGGTTCGATTTCGGCCGCGGCAGCGAGCTTGCGTTGGAACGCGATCGCGAGCGGCGCTGGATCGCCGCCGTGGTCGCGGCCCTCGCATTTTTGGCGACGCTGGCGCTCGGGCTCGCCCTTGCCCTGTCGGGGACGGCGCAACGTTGGCAGACGAGTTTTGCGGGCACCTTGACGCTCGAACTGCCCGCCGGTGCCGATCCGAACCCCGCACTGGTCGTTTTGCGCGCGGATCGCGCGATCGCCAGTGCGGTTGCTTTGCCGCGTGCGGCCGCCGAAGCGCTGCTGGCGCCATGGCTGGGTGCTGAAAATCTGCAAGAGCTGCCGATCCCGCTGTTGGTGGATATCCGCACCGTACCGGGGGTGGCGCTCGATCTGCCGACCCTGGCGCGCAGGCTGGAGGCGGCCGTGCCGGGGGCAGCGCTTGACGATCACGGGCGCTGGCTTGCCGGATTTTTGGCGCTCGCACGGGCAGCCAGCCTGGTCGCGGCGATCGTGCTGGGGGCGGTCGCGCTCGCGGCGGCAAGCTGCGTGGCATTCGCAACGCGCGCGGGCCTTGCCATGCATCGCGAGGCGGTCGATCTGTTGCACCTTGTGGGCGCGCCCGACGGCTATATCGCGGTGCAGTTTGCGCGGGCCGCGATGCGGCTTGCCTTTGCCGGGGCCGCGATCGGTGCGGTGGGGGCGGGCAGCGTGCTGCTGCTTGCCTATTCGATCGCCGGGGCCAGCGGCAATCTTGCTTTCCCGTTGCCCGCGTTGCGACCCGGCGATTGGCTGTTGCTGGCTTCAGTGCCCGTCGCGGCGACGTTGGTGGCCGCCGCCGCCGCCTACGGGACAGTGATGCGCAATCTGGCGCGTATCCTGTAGATTCGCTTTCCATGACACGACTCGTCCTCCTGGATCGCGACGGCGTTCTCAACGTCGATCGTGCCGATTACGTCAAACATCCGGGCGAGCTGGTGCTGCTGCCCGGTGCGGCGGCGGCCGTGGCCCGCCTCAATGCGGCCGGATACCGTGTCGCCGTGTGCACCAACCAGTCGGCGATCGGGCGCGGCATTTTCGACGAAGCGATGCTCCGCCGGATCCACGACAAATTGCGCGACGAGCTTGCGCGCGAACGCGCGACGCTGGATGCCATTTTTCATTGCCCCGACGCGCCGGGTCCCGTCTCCGACTGTCGCAAGCCGGCGCCCGGCATGCTGATCGCGGCGATCGCGCGTTTTGGCGCAGCCCCGCTGCAGACGCCGTTTGTCGGCGACAGCGTGACCGATCTGCAGGCGGCGGCCAAACTCGGCTGCCCGCGCCATCTGGTGCGCACCGGGCACGGCGCAAGAACGCAAGCCGCCGGCCTGCCCGAGGACGTTTTGCCCGTCGCGATCCATACCGATCTGGCGGCGGCCGTTGCCGCGCTGCTGTCCTGATGGTCGGGCGCTGGTTCGCAACCGTGACGGGCGCGATCGTGGCGCTCGCCATCGCCTATTTTGCCGGGCTGTGGGCTTACGCGTCCGACATCCCGCGCGAAGGTCCGCTTGACGCGCGCGCGACCGACGCCATCGTGGTGCTGACCGGGGGGCAGCTGCGGTTGCGCGAAGGGTTACGTCTGCTGGCCGAGGGCAAAGCCCGCAAGCTGCTGGTGTCGGGTGTCAATCGTGGGGTCGAGCTGGCCGATTTGCTGCGTGTCGCCCGCCACGATGCGAGCGGCGTCGAATGCTGCATTGAGCTTGGCTACGACGCGGACTCGACCCAAGGCAACGCGCGCGAAGCGGCGGCGTTCGTCGCACGCGAAAATTTCACGAGCCTGCGCCTGGTTACCGCCAACTACCATATGCGCCGCGCGTTGCTCGAATTTCGCCGCGCCATGCCGCATATCGAGATCGTCGCCCAGCCCGTTTATCCCGAAAATTTCCGCGTCGAAGATTGGTGGCGCTGGCCCGGTACCTATGCGCTATTGCAGGCCGAGTACCACAAATACATCGGCGCGGTGCTGCGCCCTTATCTGGCATTCGGCGAGACGGTTCCATGATCGGCGTGCGTTCGTTTCTGTTCAACATCTGGTTTTTCGGCGCGACCGCGCTGCTGCTGGTCGCCTCGCTGCCGTGCCAATTCATGGACCGGCGCGGCGTGCACTTCATCGCCCGGCTGTGGGCGCGCGTGGTCTCGTTCGGGATGCGGCACATCTGCAGGCTCGACTACCGCGTGGTCGGGCGCACCGATCTTTTGAAGGGCCCGGCCCTGATCGCCGCCAAGCACCAGTCGGCGTGGGACACGGTGATCTTCTACGCGTTCTGCGACGATCCGACCTACGTGATGAAAAAAGAACTGCTGTCGATCCCGCTCTATGGCTGGCACGCGCGCAAGCAAAAGATGATTCCCGTCGACCGCAAAGGCGGCGGCGCTGCCTTGAAGCGCATGCTGACGATGGCGGTCGAGGCGATCGGCGAGCGCCGTCAGATCGTGATCTTTCCGCAAGGGACGCGCACGCCGGTGCGCTCGGATGCCCAGGATTGGCCCTACCATCCGGGCGTCATGGCGCTTTACAGCAAGCTCGATTTGCCGTGCGTGCCGGTGGCGCTCGATTCCGGGCTGTTCTGGGGGCGACGCAGCTTCGCGAAAAAACCCGGCACCATCACGATCGAAGTGCTCGATGCGATACCTGCGGGCCTGAAGCGCGCCGAATTCATGCGCGAGCTCGAGACGCGCATCGAAACGGCGACGCATCGCCTGGAAGCCCGGCACGAAAAAAGCACGGACGCGCGATGAGAGCGTCGTCGCGCGATTTGCGCCTCGCCTCGGGCCTCGTGCTGTTTTTGTATGTCGCGCTCCATCTGCTCAACCATGCGGCGATGAACGTGTCGCTTGCGGCAGCCGAGGGCTACGCCGAGATCATGTTCGCGCTGGTTGGCTTGCCGCCCGTGCGCTGGATTCTCTATGGCGCGCTGCTCGTCCATTTCGCGCTGGCGCTTCATGCGATCTACCGGCGGCGCGATCTTGGCAGCCTGTCGCGCGGGGAGATCGGCCAGCTTGTCGCGGGCTTGCTGGTGGTGCCGATCCTTGTCGGGCATGTGGTGCCGGTGCGTTTCGGGCCGCTGCTGTTGGGCATGATCCCGATGCACACGACCGTGTCGATCGCGACGACAAAATTTTCGGACGTTCCCGGCGTGACGATGGCGCTCGCGATTTTGCTGGTTTGGCTGCATGGCTGCATCGGCGTGCATTACTGGCTGCGCTTGAAGCCGGGGTATGCGCGCTGGCAGCCATGGCTGATGGGGGCAAGCGTCGCGTTGGGCGTTTTGGCCTTGACGGGCTATCTTGCGGGGGCTCGCGAAGCGTCGGCGTTGTTCGCCGATCCGGCCTGGCGCGCGGGCATGGCCGCGCGCTTCCGCTTGCCCGATGCCGAGGGCGCCGCCCAGTTGGAGCGCATCCAGAACGCCGTCTTGGCGATATGGGCGCTGGCGATCGCAGCGACGTTCGGCGGCCGCCGTCTGCGCGATTTTCTTGCCCACCGGCGCGGGCGCGCGATCGTGGCGTATCCGGGCGATGCGAGCGTCGCTGTCGCCTTTGGCACCAGTCTGCTCGATGCAAGCCGCCAGGGCCGCATCGCGCACGCCTCGGTGTGCGGCGGGCGCGGGCGCTGCTCGACGTGCCGCGTGCGCGTCGAACGCGGTGCTGAAAATCTCTCGCCCGCGGCGCCCGACGAGCTTGCCGTGCTGAAGCGCGTGGCAGCCCCTGACGGCATTCGCCTGGCCTGCCAAGCGCGTGCCTTTGGCGACATCGCGATCGTCCCCATGCTGCCGGCTTCGATCGGCGTTGCGGGGCTTGCCCGGCGCCGCGAACGCGAAACCGCGGGCATGGAAAAATCCATCGCCGTCATGTTCGCCGATTTGCGCGGTTTCACCGCTTTGTCGGAGGGCAAGCTGCCCTTCGACGTGGTGTTTTTGCTCAACCGCTATTTTGCCGAAATGGGCGCCGCCATCGAAGTCTCGGGCGGGCGCATCGACAAGTTCGTCGGCGACGGCATCGTCGCCCTGTTTGGCGTCGAAACCGGGGCGGCCGAGGGCACGCGCCAAGCGATCGCCGGCGCGCGCGCCATGGTGGCACGGCTTGCGGCGCTGAACGCGGCCCTTGCGCACGATCTGCCCGAGCCGCTGCGCATCGGGATCGGCATCCATACCGGCCCCGCGATCGTGGGCGAAATGGGCTACAGCCAGGCGCGCCAGTTCACCGCCATCGGCGATACGGTCAACACCGCAAGCCGCCTCGAAGCGCTGACGAAGAAATACCAAGCGCATCTGCTGGTATCGAGCGAGGCGGCCGACGCAAGCGGTCTGGATTTTGCCGCCTTCGCGCACGACACGACCGACATACGCGGCCGCCAAGGAACGCTCGGCGTGCGCGTGATCAAAGATGCGATGGATCTGCCCGTACGCGCCGGGTGACGCACCCCGACACCGCGTGAAAATAAGTTATTTTTGCACACGTGCCTTGACTACATAGCGCGCATGTATTTAAATTATTTTAGATTGAGTCGAACGCTTGCCCCGAGCTGGAGTGTATTGTCTGTCCGATTTTCGCAGCAAGCGTGCCGAAATTTTGAGGGATGCTGCGCCGGGACTTGCGGCTTTCTTCGTCTGGGCAAGCGAGCGCAGGGCGGCGCTCGGGCGCCAATTGCAGCGCGCCGATTTGTCGCTCGATCAAGTCGCGCGCTGGGCTGCCAATCTCAAAATCGTCGACCGCAACGCTGCGACCGGCGAATTGCATGTGCGTCTGTTCGGAACCGGCATGGCCGAAATTTACGGCCGCGATCTGACGGGACAGACGCTGCAAATCGCATTGCCGGGCGCGCTCAAGGACCAGCTTTTGGCCGCCTACGAAACCGCCACCGGCGGGCGCGTGGTCCACGAGAAAATAGATTTCGACTGGCCCGACGGAAAAAACGTGCGCTACGAGCGAATTATCTATCCCCTTGACACGCAGGGCGTGTATGGCCAGTTTGCGGTTGTCGGCGCTCGCAACTCGGGTCGGCGCAACATATTTGCGTGTCCGCACGACGCCTGTTTCGTCGCCGCGACGCTCGACGTGCTTTAGCGGGATCTCGCTAGAGCGGTCGGCGCGCGAACGCGAGCGCCAGCCCAAGGCACGCGATTGCGGCGCCCGACGCTTGGCGCACGCGGCGGATCAAGCCTGGATTGCGCGCAAAACCCGCGCGCGTTTGCGCCGCCCCACAGGCTACGCCCACATCGACCAGCGTATTGAGCGCGACCGAAACGCTGCCAAGGGCCGTAAATTGCAATGCGACCCACCCTGCTTGCGGATCGACGAATTGCGGCAAGAACGCCAAAAAGAACAGGGCGGTTTTGGGATTGAGCGCTTCGACGACGATGCCTTCGCGCAACGCCAACGCAGTGTTGCTCGGTGCGATTTCCAGATCCAGCGGCGTTGCGGCGGCACGGTATGTCTTCCAGCCGAGCCAAACGAGATAGATCGCCCCTGCTATTTTAAGCGCCGCAAAAGCCTGGGCGCTGGCCAGCACAAGTGCCGATACGCCGACAGCGCCGGCCACAACATGGGCCATGCCGCCAATGCCGGTCCCCAGGCTTGACGCCAAGCCTGCGCGCCGTCCGCCTGCCAGCGTGCGTGCTGCGACATAAAAAATGCCCGGTCCCGGCGTCACCGCGATCGCCAAGGCGGCTACAAGAAACAGCAGAAGATTGTCGAGCTCGGGCATGCGCTAGCGAATCTCCGGCGGTGCTGCGCCCGTGTCGATCCAGCTGCGGATCGCCTGCATCGTTTCGCGCTCGCGCCCCGCCAGGCCGTGCGCACCGCGCGCTTCGCATGCGGGCCCGCGCGCGTCGGACGAAAGTCCCGTTACGGTGACGAGCGGCAGGTTGCCGATGCCCCCGCGAATGGCGCTGTAGGGTGTCGCACTGCATGCATCGTCGCGATGATGGACAAAAAGCTGCGGAATTTTGGCCGCCTGCCAGTCGGTGTTGGCCATCGAGCTGGCGCGCGAAAAATTCGACGTGCCGCCGATCGCGCCGATATGCACGGCCCCTGCCAGATCGGGCAGCGCGCGCGCCAGATACGAGGTCGAGACCGTGCCGTAGCTGTGGCCGACCGCATAGATGCGCCCAAACGCCTGCACCGCGCGCACGGCGGCAACCAAAGCTGCGATATCCTCGGCATGCTGCGGCGAGTGCCGGTAGTCGGCTTTGCAGCCTTTTTCCCATTGGTCGTTCGGGCAGTCGACCAGCAACGTGGCAACGCCCTGCTGCGTCAAGTGGCGGCGCGCGCGCACAAGCGTGTTGCCCGCAAGCGTACGCACGACCGCGCCCGCTTCGGGCTCGAAGCGAAGAATGCCGGGCGAACCTGGAAACAGCAGCACCAGCGTGTCGGCGGTCGTGGCGGTTCGCACGTTCAAAAGCCCGCCAATTTGCGCGCCGCGCGCCAGCTTGGCCGTCACGAGCGCCATGTCGATCCCTTCGCTGGCGGCCGGTCCTTCTTGGGCGGTCGCAGGCGTTGCCAGAAGCAAGGCGCCCAGACCGAGCGCCCGCAGGCTCATTTGGGCGCGCGCTTGGCGTCGATCGGCACGCCGGGCTGGTTTTTGGTCGTGCGGATCGTCAGGGCCGATTTGACGTTGCTGACATTGGGTGCCGCGGTCAGTTGGGTCGTGAGGAATTTTTCGTAGGCATCCCAATCCTGCGCCACGACTTTGATCAAAAAGTCGGTTTCGCCGGTCAGCATGTGGCATTCGCGGACCATCGGCAGCGCTTCCATTATGGCCTGGAACGCGCGCAGATCCGCATCGGCTTGGCTTTTGAGGCTGACAAACGCGAACACCGTTACGCCGAACCCCAGCGCGTGCGGGTCGATATCGGCATGGTAGCCGCGAATGACCTTGGCTTCCTCCAGCACGCGCACGCGGCGCAGGCATGGCGGGGCCGAAACGCCCGCGCGCGTCGCCAGTTCGACATTGGTCATGCGGCCGTCATTTTGCAAATCGTGGAGAATTTGACGATCCACATCGTCGAGTTTGTGCCCGCGCATTGTTTTTGGTCCTAATTTTGACTGATGTTGAAATAATATTAGCAATTGAGGGGCCAACGCAAGGCGCGTGGCTAAAAAATTTGCGCTGACGCAGGACCCGCAGCCATAGTCCCGCCCGCAATGGCCACATCGCCCAAAACTGCCTGGATTATCAGCCCTGGCCAAGTCGGCATGAAAGCGCAATGCCGGGGCATTGCCGAAGCGTTGGGGCTGTCGTTCGAATTCAAAGACGTCAAATTCCGCGCCCCCTATGCGTGGCTGCCCGAACCGGTATTGGCGCTTGGCAATCCGCTGGCGATGCTGACACCCGAGAGCCCGCGCTTGGCACTGCCCTGGCCCGACATGGCGATCACGCTTGGCTCGCGTTGCGCGCCCATTGGCGTTGCCATGAAGCGCCAAAGCGGCGGCAAGGTGTTCGCCTTGCATGTCCAGCGCCCGGCCGTGCCCGTGGCCTGGCTCGATGCGGTCGTGGCACCCTGGCACGATCAAGTTGTCGGCGCCAATGTGATCGAAACCGTCGCGGCGCTGCACCATGTGACGCCCGAAAAGCTTGCCGCCGCCGCCGCGCAATGGGCGCCGGTCTTTGCCTCCCTCAAGCGCCCGCTGATTGCCGTCGTGATCGGCGGTTCCAATGGCTGGCGGCGGTTTCAAATGACAAAAGCCGCGATCGCAAACCTTGCCGATCGGCTTGGCGCGCTTGCGGCATCGGGCTGCGGGTTGGCGCTCACCCCTTCGCGCCGGACCGATCGGCACGCGCTCGAAACCTTGGTGCCGACCGTGCGTGCCCTGGGCGGGTATGCATGGGACGGGACAGGCGACAATCCGTATTTTGGCTTGCTTGCGCTCGCCGACGGGATTGTCGTGACCGAAGATTCCGTGTCGATGACCAGCGAGGCCTTGTCGACCGGCAAACCCGTCTATGTGGCCGCGCTCGAAGGCCGTTCGGGCCGCATTGCCGCTTTTCAGGCGCAAATGCAGGCCAAAGGCATGACAAAGCCTTTTGCCGGCCGCTTCGAGCCTTGGTCCTACACCCCGCCCGACGACACGGCCCGCACCGCCCGGTTGTTGCGGGATAAATTTGGCTGGGGATAACGCGGTCCGCACCTTCCCAACGCTTGGGTATGCCTGTTAGGCTTGCGCGAAACGCATAGCCTGGCGATGGGGAAACCGCGATGCCGCAGACACACCGTACCAAAATGCTGATTATTGGCTCGGGCCCGGCAGGGTACACGGCCGCGATCTATGCCACGCGCGCAAGCCTCGCCCCGCTGCTGGTGCGCGGCATGCAGCCGGGCGGGCAGTTGTCGATCACCACCGACGTCGAAAACTATCCCGGCTTCGAGACGGCCATCCAAGGCCCGTGGCTGATGGAACAGATGTACAAGCAGTGCGAGCATGTGGGCACGCTTATCTTGGAGGATCTGATCGTCAAGATCGATCTCTCCAAACGTCCGTTCGTCGCGACGGGTGACTCCGGCGATACCTACGTCGCCGACACCGTGGTGATTTGCACGGGCGCGCAAGCGCGCTGGCTGGGCCTCGAGTCCGAAACAAAGTATCGCGGTGCGGGCGTTTCGGCCTGCGCCACGTGCGACGGTTTTTTCTTCCGCGGCAAGAACGTGGCGGTCGTCGGCGGCGGCAATACGGCGGTCGAAGAAGCGCTCTATTTGACCAACCATGCCGCCAAGGTCACGCTGATCCATCGCCGCGACACGCTGCGCGCCGAAAAAATGCTGCAAGCGCGCCTGCTCAAACATCCCAAAATCGAAATGGTGTGGAACTCGGCAGTCGACGAGGTGCTGGGGGCGGGCACGCCTGCGGCTGTATCCGGCTTGGTGATCAAAAACCTCGTTACGGGCGAGCGCAGCAAGCTTGCGGTCGACGGGCTGTTCGTTGCCATCGGCCACGTGCCCGCAACGGAAGTGTTCAAGGGCCAGCTCGACATGGACGAAGAAGGATACATCCGCACGAAGCCGGATTCGACCGCCACCGGCATTCCGGGCGTCTATGCGGCGGGCGACGTGAAAGACAAGATTTTCCGCCAGGCCGTGACGGCAGCCGGCATGGGCTGCATGGCGGCCTTGGAAGCCGAAAAGTTCCTCGCGCACGGCGAAGCGCACGCGCAAGCTGCCGAATAGGGATCGACGAATGTCTGCCATGGATTGGGACAAGCTGCGCATTTTCCACGCCGTTGCGGCAGCGGGTTCGTTCACCCATGCGGGCGAAAAACTCAATCTCAGCCAGTCTGCCGTCAGCCGACAGATCTCGGCGCTCGAAGAATCGGTGCGCGCCGCCCTGTTCCACCGCCACGCGCGCGGGCTGATCTTGACCGAGCAGGGCGAGCTTTTGTTCGGCACCGTGCGCGATGTGTTCGACAAGCTTGCCTTGGTCGAAGCGCAACTGTCGGAAACCAAGGAGCGGCCCTCGGGCCTGCTGCGTGTTACCACGACGGTCGCATTCGGCTCGGTGTGGCTCGCGCCGCGTTTGCGCGAGTTTTGCGAGGTCTATCCGGACATGCAGTTCAGCATGCGCGTCGACGACCGCGAGCTGGATTTGGGCATGCGCGAGGCCGATTGCGCGATCCGCATGCACCCGCCGCGCCAGGCCGACCTCATTCAGCGCCATCTGCTGTCGGTGCATGTGCATGTCTTCGCCTCGCAAGCCTATCTGGCGAAACACGGCACGCCCAAAACGGCGGCCGATCTCGATGCGCACCGCTTGATCGTTTACGGCGACGATCCAAATCCGCCGTTCCCGAACGTCAACTGGCTGCTCGATGTCGGCACGTCGGGGGGCAAAAAACGCACGCCCGCTCTGATGGTCAACAACATCTCGGCCATTCTGCGCGCGGTCGAAAACGGCATCGGGATTGCGGCGTTCCCGGATTACGTCGCCCAGCAAAGCAGCGCGATCGTGCAGATTCTGCCTGCCCTGGAAGGGCCGACCTACGAAGCCTATTTTGTGTATCCCGAGGAGTTGCGCAGCTCCAAACGCATTGCGGTTTTCCGCGATTATCTGGTCCAAAAGATCGCAGAATCGCAGTTTTAGCGGCAAGATTCGTAGGCATGCGAACGGTTCATGCCTCATATGCGATCTTTGCCATTTTTTAAGGCATTTATTGGACTATCTATGAAAGGTCGCTGCTGTTCAAGCGGCCGAGCCGAGTTTTCGGCGGGTTCCGATCGTTGCGTTCGGAGCGGGTCCTTCCTGGACCCGGCGTCCCCCAGGGGCGCGAAGCCTCCCTGTTCAACTCGCCCGGTGCTTCGCGCACCGGGCGTTTTTTTTGGCCGCGCGTGGCCAAGACTGTCGCGCTTGCAACGGGGCGCGCCAGCAACGCGTAACCATCCTGGCGGCGCACTCGAACCGGTCGGCATCATGAGCGATCTTGCAAAATTGCGCCCGCGTCGGCGCACGTTTCTCGCCGCTGTCGCCCTGGCGGGCTTGGGCATCGGTGTTTTCGCCGTTTGGCGGCAACCGCTCGCCCAAAAGGCGACAGGGTCGCTCAATGCGACGGACGGCGTGGCCATTCAAGGCTACGACCCGGTCGCATACTTTGCCGAAGCGCGCCCGCGCCGCGGAAGCGATGCGCATGTTTTCGACTGGCAGGGAGCACGCTGGCGTTTTGCATCGGCCGCCAATCGCGACGCGTTTGCCGCCAACCCGGAACGCTATGCGCCGGCTTATGGCGGGTTCTGCGCTTTCGGCGTGGCGAGCGGCTACAAGGTCGGCATCGATCCGGATGCGTGGGCAATCGTCGACGCGAAGCTCTATCTCAACTACTCGAGATCCGTGCAGCGCAGTTGGCAGGCCGATATTCCAGGCTTCATCGCCAAGGCCGATACGGCATGGCCCGCCCTTAAATAAGTTCGAGCGCCCAACTCTCGGCGCGCAGCGTTTTGCCGAAATGCCGGACGCGCGTGCGGCCCGTCTTCGCGAACCCGGCCGCAAGGTAGAGTTTGCGCGCGGCGCCCAGATTGGCATAGGTCGACAGCACCAGGCGCCGATAGCCCGTGCGGTGCGCAAAATCCACGCACTCTGCAACCATGCGTTTGGCAAGTCCCTGGCCGCGCGCGCTGGCTTCCAAATAGAACACGCGCAGGCGCGCTTCGTCGGGCGACTCGCGGGCGCACAAAATGGCACCGACAATCTCGCCGTCCCGTTCGGCGATCCAGCAGCGTTCGCACGCCGCATCGCGCCGTGCGGCGAATTTGGCGAGGATCGCGGCAACCTCGCCCTCGAACGAATCGTCGAACCCGTATTCGCGCGCGTAGATCGCGCCGTGGCGGTGCACGATCCAGCCAAGGTCGCCTGCGCGCGGTGCCCGCAGCACAAAGGGTTCGCGCGACACATCCGGCGGCGGCGAGAGGATTTTCTCCGCTGTCGCCAAAGCGCCGACCAGACGGCCGCGCGCGTTTGCCGCCAACGGTTCGAGCAAGGCGCCAATCTCCGCGCGCGCCGTCTGTTCGATCGCGGCGAATGCCGTGCGGCCTTTTTGCGTCAGGGCCAGCGCGCGTGCGCGCCGGTCGCCTTGTGCGGCTGCGCTGCGCAGCCAGCCCGCGCGCCCGAAGCCCGCCAGAATGCGGCTCATGTACCCGGGATCGATGCCCAGATCCGCGCACAAGGATTGCGCGCGCGGAGCGGTGCGGTTGGCCAGTTCGAACAGCACGCGCGCTTCGGCCAGCGACAGGCGCGTGCCGTAGAGGCGCTTGCGCAGCACGCCCGCGCGCGCGGTAAACAGCCGCACGAAGCGGCGGAAGGAGTCGATGTCGGCAGGCATGGTATCGATCATATGACATCGTCATTTAAATAGTTGCTTTTGTCAATTATATGCTGAAATCCCGATTGATCGAGATCAATTCGCGTGCAAACGGCGCGTGGCAAAAGGACGACCGCACGATTCGCTTTCGATGGAGATGCATGCGATGACGACAAGCCTTCTGCGTTCGCCAGCGCCCTGTTTTGCGCATGCGCGCGAGGTCCGCACGCCGTTCCGCCACTGGCTGCTGCGCGACGCGCTGCCAGCGGCCCAAGCGCGCGCCCTGGCGGCCTTGCCGTTTGCGCCGCCTGCGATCTGCGACACGAACGGGCGGCGCGAAACGAACAACTCGACGCGCGTTTTTTTCGGGGCCGAAAACCAGCGCGCGCATCGCGTCTGCGCCGAACTTGCCGCGACGTTCCAGGACGGTGCGAACGCGCAGGCGCTGGCGCTTGCGACCGGGGCGCCGCTGGACGGCAGCTATCTGCGCATCGAATACTGCCTCGACACCGATGGCTTTTGGCTCGAACGCCATACCGACATCGGCGCCAAGCTCTTTACCCTGCTGGTCTATCTCTCGGACGTTAGCGCCGCCGAAGGCTGGGGGACCGACATCTATGCCGACGACGGCGCGCATTTGGGGGCGGCATCGGGCGCGTTCAACAACGGGCTGGTTTTTGTGCCGGGCAGCGACACGTGGCACGGATTCCAGCGCCGCAACATCGCGGGCGTGCGCCGTTCGATCATCGTCAATTACGTCAAGACCGAATGGCGCGCGCGCCACGAATTGGCGTTTCCCGACCGTCCGATCGCGTTCTAGAACCCGAACATGTGGTCGAGGCTGAAGCGGCCGTCTTGGTCGGCGAGGCCGTGATAGCCAAACAGGCGGCACGTGCGGTCGCGGATCAGCACGTAGCCGCCATTGGCGGCGGCGGCAAGATCGGCGGCCGAGAAAAATTCGCTCGCGCGCCATAGGCGCGAACCGGAACAAGGGATCGCAAGTTTGGCGTCCGCGCGCTTGGCGCCGGCGGCATCGTAAAGTTCCAGATGCGTGTCCGACCTCGCGTGCCACGTTGTCGATGCCGGATAGATCAGATGGCACAGCGCATCGAGCCCGTCATGGCCGAGGCGTAAGAACAGGCGCGTCGTCAGGCCCGGCGGGCGGCCGATATAGGATTGCGGCTCGTTCTTGAAAACCAGCGCCGTATTGAAAATATGGCTCCCGAAACTGGTTTCGGCCGCGTGCGCGGTGCCGTTCGTGCGCGCGTAGCGGAACAGCGCGTGCAGCCAGCCGTCGCCCGCACCGCCGTCGCGAAAATCGTAGCTGAGTTCGACATGGCCGACGCCGCTTTTGAGTTTGACGTCGCGCATGTCGAGCACGGCAAGCTCGCCGCGTTTCCGGTTGCCAAGAAACGTTTCGCCGGCCGACGTGCCGTCGGCATCGTAGAAGCGCGCGATCAGCGGCAGGCTTGCTTGGCCGCGTGCCATGGGCGTCGGCAGCGCCATGCTCGAAAATTCGGCTTGCGGCAAGATGGGCGCCGCCAGAATGAAACCCTTGCCGAAATCCTTGGCCAGGGTCGCGATCGCCGGGTCGGCTTGCAGATCGGTGCGCTCGACATTGGCGTGGGCCAGATGGCGCTTGCCGTTCGCGCGCAGCACTTCGTAGCGCGGCCGCACGACGTATTTTCCGGCATCCATTTCGATCTGTTGCGGCCAGCGCAGACCGGGCAGCAGCGCGCCCATGTCGATCTCGCGCATGCCGAAGGCGGGTACGGGCTCGGCCATCGCGACCCACGCGTCGCTGCCCATGGCCGCAAAGCGCACGCCGTCGGCAGGAATGGCGCACGGGTGGCAGTTTTGGACCCATACACGCACGCGTTCGTTCGCGTCGGGCGCGGGGATACCCGCATAATAGTCCGCCGGCCACGGATTGGCGTCGTGCGTGCAGGTCAGCTCGTCGGGCCCGAAACTGTCGAGCGCGTATTTGAGCACGTCGTGGCCGGAGATGCCGACCATGTGCACGAAGAGCTGGCCCGAAAATTCGCCGAGGCCGAAGCGCTTGCGCACCACGCGGCTGTCGACGACGAACGCCGCCACCGCATCGGGCAAGCTTTCGTCCCAGCGCGCCAGCTCGTTGCCGTCGGCATCCAACAGCAGCAGCCAGGCCCGCACGTTGCGTGCCCCGTAGCCTTGCCAGTAGTTGGCCGTGACCATGCGCGAATGGCGGTCCGCACCGTCGCGAAACAGCACAAGGTTGGTGACGAAGTTGTAGCTCGATAGGTAGCGCTTGGGGTCGGTCAGAAGTGCGTCGGGAATGCGCAGCGCGTCGAGCGTTTTGATCGCAACGCCCTTGGGCAGCCACGAGGCGATCTGCGCCACCAGCGGATCGGCGTCGAACGAGGCGACCAGGATGCACGCCGCACCCGACGATGCGATGTCGGCAACCGAGCGCACCGCGTGCGCGCCGACCTTTGCGCCGATATGGCGGTGGTCGCGCCCGTAAAGCCCCGCGATTTCGACTTTCGAGAAATCGTAGAGGGCGGTCAGCGTGGCAAACGCGCCGAACGGATCGTAGATCGCAACGGGCCCCGCTGCGGCGAGCGTTTGGACAAGCGCCAAGGCGTGCGGGCGGGCAAGCGGATGGCCGATCGCACGGAATGTCGCGTCGCCGCCGATGCGATTGTCGAAGGTTTCGATCGGCAATGCGTGCCGGACGGCTTCGCTGGAAGCCCTTGGGGAATCGTCCATGCCCGTCTTTTACGCAGGTCCGCGCGTCGCGGGAAGTGCCTTGCGGTTCAGGCCCACAGCCGTTCGTTCTGGCGGCCCTCGTAGAGCGACGCGACATACTCGCCATAGCCGTTGAAAAGCTGCGACGGCACGCGCCGACCGCCGGTGCCGATCACCTCTTCGCTGGCCTGGCTCCAGCGCGGATGGGCGACGCGCGGATTGACGTTCGCCCAGAAGCCGTATTCTTTCTCGCCAAGCTCCAGCCAAAAGGTCTTGGGACGCTGGTCTGTGAATTTGAAGCGAACCAGCGATTTCACCGACTTGAAGCCGTATTTCCACGGCACGATCAAGCGCAACGGCGCGCCGTTCTGGCGCGGCATCGGCTTGCCGTAAATGCCGGTCGCGATGAAGGTCAGTTCGTTGACGGCCTCGTCGAGCGCCAGCCCCTCGGTGTAGGGCCACGGATACCAGGTCGCGCGCTGGCCCGACGCCACGCTCGGCATCTGGAAGGTTTCCATCTGCAGATACTTCGCCGACGACAGCGGCTTGCACCATTCGACGAAGCTTGCCAGCGGGAAGCCGGTCCACGGCACCGTCATGGCCCAGGCTTCCACGCAGCGGAAGCGATAGACGCGCTCTTCGAGTTTCATCGCCTTGAAAATGTCGTCGACGTCGACCGTGCGGGGTTGCTCGACCAGGCCTTCGATATGGACCTGCCAGGGCCGGATCGGCAGGCGCTGGGCGGCTTGCCAGATGTTTTTCGACGTGCCGAACTCGTAAAAATTGTTGTACGTCGTCGCGATTTTTTCGTCGGTCAGATCGCGGTCCACGCGGTAGCGCAGGTTGCGCGTTGCGGGATAGAGCGATGCGGTCGGATCTTCGCCTGCGGGCGCTTGGGCCCATGCGGGCGGCACGGCGGCGCTTGCCGCCAAGCCCGCACCGGCCGCCAAAACATGGCGGCGCGACCAGGCAGTTTCGCTTGTCGTTTCGCGTTCCGGGATTTCCCAGCCGCGCGGTCGTTTGATCAGCATATGGATGGCTCCTAGATGGCGCCGTTGCGCTGTTTGCGACGCAAGGTTTCGGCAGCGGCGCAGATCTGCGCCAAATGCGGGTTGGCGGCCAAGGCACGCTCGAAGGCGGCAAGGGCGGCGGTTTCGTCGTTGCGCGCCTGGGCGATCATGCCGAGGCCCGAGAGGGCGCCGAAATGGCGCGGTTCGATGGACACGACCTTTTCGGCATCGGCTTTGGATTCGTCGAGCCTGCCAAGCTGGAAAAGAATCGTCGCCCGCCGGTTCCAGCCCTCGGCATAGTCGGGCTTGAGATGGACGATCGCGTCGAACAGCGCGAAAGCGCCCAGCTGGTCGCCGCGCGCTTCCGCCGCAAGGGCAAGCTGCATCAACGACTGCGAGCCGGAATCGGGCGCATCGAGCCATATCTGCCAGATCGAATGTTCGATCCGCTTGGCATCGGCGGGATCGTCGGCGGCTTGCAGACGTTCGAACAGCCGGTCAAGCCGCGCATCGGCCGCAACCGCGCTCGGCGCTGCAAATGCCAGCAAAACGGCCATACCGATCATGCCCAGAAACTGTTTCATAGCGTCAAGAATGCGGCCAATCCTCGGGTGTTGTAAAGTGCGGCGCAAACGCGTACGCAGCCCTTTGCTTTTCGTCGCCCCCTGGCGCAAAGTTACGCCCTTTCTTCGAACCCGGATCCGCCATGTCAGCCAACGAATTCTTTGCCCGCGACTACGCCGGTGCGCGAACGCTTTTTCTGGAGGCGGCAAAGCCGCACGCCCAGCGCTATCGGGCACTCCGCCATCCGCTGCGCGGGCCGTTGGGCGAACATCTGTTCTGCGATGCGGTCTGGGTGGGGCCTGCCACCGCTAAGCGCGTGATGGTGACGATCTCCTCGACCCATGGCATCGAAGGTTTCTGCGGCTCGGGTGCGCAGACAGGATGGTTTCGCTCGGGCGAGTTTCGCGAAATGCCGCCGGGCGTCGCCCAACTGCACATTCATGCGGTCAATCCGCACGGGTTCGCGTGGCTGCGCCGGGTCAACGAAGACAATGTCGATTTGAACCGCAATTTTGTTACGCATCTGGGGCCCTATCCGGAAAATCGCGGCTACGAAATGCTGGCGGCGGCGCTGAACCCGTCCGAATGGTCGCCTGCAGCCCAAACGGCCGCGCAGGCGGAGCTTGAAGCCTACGCCAAGCGCCACGGCCAAGCGGCTTGGCAGGCAGCGATTTCGGGCGGGCAATACACGCATCCCGACGGGATCTTTTTTGGCGGCCATGCGCCGACCTGGTCGCACCGGATGCTGGCGATGCTGTTTCGCGACTGGCTGGCCCAAGCAGCGCACGTGGCGATCGTCGACTTCCATACGGGCCTTGGTCCGCGCGGCTATGGCGAGCTGATCTGGGCGCTGCCGACCGGCCATCCGGGGTTCGAGCGCGCCCAGCAATGGTACGGGGCGGACGTGACCTCGACCGATCTTGGCACCTCGACGTCGGCCCCGCTCAGCGGGACGAACGGCGAGGGGTTCGTGCGGTTTTTGCCCGATGCGAGCCTGACGGCGATCGCGCTCGAATACGGCACGGTCGATCTTGCGAGCGTGCTCGATGCCGTGCGCGCCGACAATTGGCTCCACAATTACGGCGATTTGGCGGGCGAGGATTCGCGCCGCATCAAGCTGCAGATGCGCGAGGCATTTGCGCCCGCCGACTCGTCCTGGCGCGATGCCGTGTGGGGGCGCGCCGAACAAATTCTGCGCAAGACCGCGTTCGGTCTTGCGGCCGCCTAGATCTTTTTTTTGCCGAAGGAACATCCGATGTCGTTGCGCGCCCGCTTTACCGAAGCCATGAAAGACGCGATGCGGGCCAAGGAGACGGTCCGTCTGGAAGCCATTCGCATGGCGATATCCGAGATGAAAAAACGCGACATCGACGCGCGCGCGACCGGCAACATGGACGGGATCTCGGACGGCGAAATCCAGGCGATGCTGCAAAAGCTGATCTCCAGCCGCCGCGATTCGATCGTGCTCTACACCCAGGGCAACCGGCCCGAACTCGCGGCCAAGGAAGCGGCCGAGATCGCCGTGCTCGAGGCGTTTTTGCCGCGCCAGATGTCGGCCGCCGACATCGAAGCCGCCGCCGCCGCCGCGATCGCCGAGACGGGCGCCGCCACGATCCGCGACATGGGCAAGGCAATGGCGGTGATGAAAGCCAAGTACACGGGCCAGATGGATCTGGCGGCGGCCTCGGCGACGGTCAAAAAACTGCTCGGCGGGTGAGGGGGGCGTTGTGGCCTTCCCGCCGACCTTTCTTGAAGAACTGCGCGCCCGTCTGACGCTGTCGTCGGTCGTGGGGCGGCGCGTAAAGCTGGTCAAAGCGGGGCGCGAATACAAAGCCTGCTGCCCGTTCCACAACGAAAAATCGCCGAGCTTCTACGTCAACGACGATAAAAACTTTTTCCATTGTTTTGGCTGCGGCGCGCATGGCGACGTGATCGGTTTCACGATGCGCATCGACCATCTGGCCTTCCCGGAGGCGGTCGAAAAACTGGCGGGCGAAGCCGGGCTCGACGTGCCGCGCTTGACCCCGCAGGAGCGCCAGCAGGCCGAACGTTCGAAGACGCTGGGCGAGGCGGTCGAAGCGGCCTGCGTGTGGTTCCAAGAGCAATTGTTTGCGCCGGTCGGCAAAGCGGCGTTGGCCTATTTGCGCACGCGCGGGCTTGCCGACGAAACGATCGAACGCTTTCGGCTGGGATATGCGCCCGACGGCCGCGGCAATCTGCAGGCGGCGTTGAAGGCCAAAGGGTTCGAACCCGCCCAGCTTGCCGAAGCGGGTCTGACCGGTACGCCCGACGATGGCCGCGCCCCGTTCGATTTTTTCCGCAATCGGGCGATGTTCCCGATCACCGACCGGCGCGGCCGCGTTATCGCCTTCGGCGGTCGCGTGATGGACGATTCGAAACCCAAATATCTCAACAGCCGCGATACGCCGCTATTCCACAAACGCGAAAACCTCTACGCGCTCGACAAAGCCCGGCTGGCGATCGGCGCCAAACAGGCCAAAGCCATCGTGGCCGAGGGCTATATGGATGTGATCGCACTCCACCAGGCGGGTTTCGGCGGCGCAGTTGCCCCGCTCGGCACCGCCTTGACCGAGGGCCAGATCGCCGCCTTGTGGAAGATCGACCCCGAACCCACCGTGTGCTTGGACGGCGATGCGGCCGGCCAGCGGGCGGCGCAAAAATCGGCCGATCTGGCGCTGGCGTTGCTCAAACCCGGCTTCACGCTGCGGTTCGCGACGCTGCTGGCGGGCGACGATCCCGACAGT
This sequence comes from Asaia bogorensis, assembly GCA_945901855.1. Lineage (GTDB taxonomy): Bacteria > Pseudomonadota > Alphaproteobacteria > CACIAM-22H2 > CACIAM-22H2 > Tagaea. Next base: position 108,910 of record CAMDLT010000006.1, read on the forward strand.
TTGGTCAATCGCGACGGGCCGGCCGCGTTCCAGCGCCTGCTCGACAAAAATATCGGCATTGCCGACGTGCTGTGGCAGGCCGAACTTGCGGTCCGAACCGTCGACAGTCCCGACCGCCGGGCAGCGCTCGAAGGCGCTTTGCGCGAACGGTTGGTCAAGATAGCCGATCCGACCGTGCGGCGCGCCTACGAGAGCGACTGGATCTATACCCGTCTGCGCGCCCTCGGGCGTCCGGCCCCGGGGGCGAAGACCGCCCGCAAACCTTGGAACCCCAAAGCAAAATTCCCGACCGGCCCGATCTTGAGCACGAGCGGTCTCAAGACCAGCGGCGATGTGGGGCTGCTGCGCCACCGCCAGGCCCAAATCCTGCTGGCGACCGCCCTCAACCATCCTGAATTGCTGATGGAAGAGAGCGAAACTTTGGCCCAGATCGACCTTGCCGACCGCAATTTGAACCGTCTGCGGGCGGAAGTGCTGAATTACGTCCATACCGCAGCCGATACCGAGACTCCGCTTGACACTGGCGCTCTAATTGACCACTTATCCGGTCTGGGTATGGGCGACGAGGCTTTGCGGCTGACAAACCCAACCCTCTACGAACACGGGGCTTTTGCCGATCCGGCCGCTTCTCTTGAGGCGGCCAGAAGTGGTTTTGGCCATCTTTTGGCGCTGTTTTTGCGTCGCCGGATGGAAGACGAGCTGCGCACCAGTCAGCGCGCTTGGGCTGCCAACCCGTCGGAGGCGAACCTTGCCAAGGTCGAGGGCCAGACGGCCGATCTGCGCGCGCAGGCGGCCGGCATGACCCCCGAAGACGATCTTTAGCAATCGGCATCGGCATAGGTCCGGCACCGGTTATTTGCAATTGTCGTATCGCACGAGGCAGTCCATGTCGACGAAGGTCAAGCCCGCTCCCGCCGTTGCACCGCGCGAGGAAGTTCCCGACGGGCCGCTGATGGACGCGATGGCCGCCTTGGTCAAAAAGATGATCGCGCGCGGTCGCGAACGCGGCTACGTCACCTACGACGAAATCAACGCCGTCCTACCGCCCGACCAGGTGTCGTCCGAGCAGATCGAAGATACGCTGGCGCTGCTGAGCGAGCAGGGCATCAACGTCGTCGAAAACGAAGAAGTCGAAGACGACGAGAATTCCGCGGCCGCCAACGGCGAGGGCGGCGATGCGAGCGGCCCCAAGGCGCCGGTGCAGGCGCGCGTCGGCGGCGAAGAGGCCGAGGAAGAAGAAGAAGAAGGCAAACGCGGCAACATCGACGCCGATTCGATCGGCCGCACCGACGATCCGGTGCGGATGTATCTGCGCGAGATGGGCTCGATCGAACTGCTGAGCCGCGAGGGCGAAATCGCCATCGCCAAGCGCATCGAGGCGGGCCGCGAGAAGATGATCTCGGCGCTGTGCGAAAGCCCGCTGACCATGCGCGCGGTCGTGCACTGGCGCGACGCCCTGGTCGAAGGCAAGATGCTGCTGCGCGACGTGATCGACCTCGACGCCACCAACGGCGGCGGTCCGGGCGGGTCTGGCCCCATGGGCCCCGGCGGCATCGGCGGCAGCGGCTTGGGGCCGGGCGGTTTGCCCGTTCCGGTCGTGCCGGCGCCGCCGCCGGCCGAAAACGACGATGCGGAGCCGGCCGAAGGCGCCGAAGGCGAGGGCGCGGTTGCCGCCGACGCGGACGGTGCGGAGGAAAACGTCTCGCTGTCCGCGCTCGAGCAGCAATTGAAGCCCGAAGTGCTGGAGCGGCTGGAGAAGCTGGCGGGCGTGTACAAGCGCCTCTACCGCATGCAGGAAAAGCGCATGGAGGCGCTTCTCGCTGGCAAGCAGTTCAGCCCGGTTTCGGAGAAGCACTACCAGAAGCTCAAGCAGGATCTGATCGACCAGCTCGCCGGCGTGCATTTGAACAACACGCGCATCGAGCAGCTGATGGGCCAGCTTTACGAGCTCAACCGCAAGCTGCTGACGGCCGAAGGGCGCATGCTGCGCTATGCCGAGGAGAGCGGCGTGAAGCGCGACGAGTTCCTGTCGAAATATTCGGGCAAGGAAGTCGATCCGCGCTGGTACGGCCGCGTCAGCCGCCTGACCGGCAAGGGCTGGAAGAAGTTCACGACCAAGTACAAGAACGAGATCGCGCAGCTGCGCAAGGACGTGTCGGAGATTTCCGAGCGTTCGGGCCTGCCGACGGGCGAGTTCAAGAAGACCGTGAGCCAAGTCCAGCAGGGCGAGCGCGAAGCCGCGCGCGCCAAGAAGGAAATGGTCGAGGCCAACCTACGCCTGGTGATTTCGATCGCCAAGAAATACACGAACCGCGGGTTGCAGTTCCTGGATTTGATCCAGGAAGGCAATATCGGCCTGATGAAGGCGGTCGACAAGTTCGAGTACCGGCGCGGCTACAAGTTCAGCACCTATGCGACCTGGTGGATTCGCCAGGCGATCACGCGCTCGATCGCCGATCAAGCGCGCACCATCCGCATTCCCGTGCATATGATCGAGACGATCAACAAGCTGGTGCGCACGAGCCGCCAGATCCTGCACGAGATCGGCCGCGAGCCGACGCCCGAGGAACTGGCCGAGAAGCTCGGCATGCCGCTCGAGAAGGTGCGCAAGGTGCTGAAGATCGCCAAGGAGCCGATCAGCCTCGAGACGCCGATCGGCGACGAGGAAGATTCGCATCTTGGCGACTTCATCGAGGACAAGAACGCGGTGCTGCCGGTGGAGGCCGCGATCCAGGCCAATCTGCGCGAGACGACGACGCGCGTTTTGTCGACGCTGACGCCGCGCGAGGAGCGCGTGCTGCGCATGCGCTTTGGCATCGGGATGAACACGGACCACACGCTCGAAGAGGTGGGCCAGCAGTTCAACGTGACGCGCGAGCGCATCCGGCAGATCGAGGCGAAGGCGCTGCGCAAGCTCAAGCACCCGAGCCGTTCGCGCAAGCTGCGCAGCTTCCTGGACACGTAAACGGCAGGCGCCTGGCTGGCTGGCTAGCTGCCGCCGAGGCCAGCGCGCGTTCCTGCGCGACATCTGCGCGACGTAGATGCGATTCCAACGCGACATCTGCGCGACATAGACGCGACATCCATGCGACACGTCGCGCATGAAGTCGTTGATTTGGCTGGATTCCGCTCTCAGATCCCCCCAAAAAATTCGGATCGCCCGCATGCCCGCGAAATCGCCGGTGGCCGCTCGATCCTCTTCACAATGTCAAACAGCGCCGCGAGGCTGGTTCAGCCTCGAATGTCAATGAGCCTAGCAGAGACTTTATATACTGTAAAGAACATATAATGTACTTTGGGTTAGATTGCGGCAGCGAAAGAGGGCAAAGACTTATCGCCATTGTATGAACTTTAAATTGCTTATATAGGAAAACACATTTTATAGAACATTGCCAATACCCCCCCGTATCTAAAGAATCGACCGTGGTTTCCCTACCGACTCCCATCGTGTAGGTTCAAAGCCGCCCGCAGCAAATCCACGCCCGCGCCGTGGTTTCCCTACCGACTCCCATCGTGTAGGTTGAAGACGCCAGGCGCAAGCTCGCCGAACTTGCCGTGGTTTCCCTACCGACTCCCATCGTGTAGGTTCCTTGCTCGTTGGCATGAAGCGCGAAGCCAGCCGTGGTTTCCCTACCGACTCCCATCGTGTAGGTTACCAGCGTCCTTGCCCAGCGCCCAGGCCGTGCCGTGGTTTCCCTACCGACTCCCATCGTGTAGGTTGAATCTCTGTGGGGGCCAGAGTGGAAACCCGCCGTGGTTTCCCTACCGACTCCCATCGTGTAGGTTTCGGCCATCC
>CAMDLT010000007.1 GCA_945901855.1 Asaia bogorensis
CTGCCAGCGCCACCTTCGCCTTGAATGCCGGTGTGTGATTCCGGCGCGCTCGTCTGGTCATCTTCTTCTCCTGTCATGCGGCCATCCTGGCCGCCGTCAGGCAGAAACGCCACTTATCCCGCTGTCCAGATTTCCCGAGCCAGCTCTATTCGGTCTGGCCGAGCATCATTGAATCGAGCAGCAAAGTACGGAAGAAATTTTGCCGACTGGTCTGGCTTATCAAAAGCTGATGCAGCATTGAGAACTCGGATCGGCGTCGAGGGTGTTTCGTCGCTGTAGACCCCCGGGCCCGAGTAAAGGTCAATGTAAGTAAAGCGAATTGGGTCGGTTAGGCGCCAAGCTTCTTGGTTGTGCACCATGACGTTTGCCCATTTTTTGAAATATCGCTCAACAATCGAGATTTTCTTGAGAGAGCTGCTGGTTGGCACCTCAAAGAAATCGTCGTCGGTATCTTCCGTTGCCATGCGAGGTGCCCTCTAACTTTGAAATAAGTTATTTAGATTGTATCTTGAAAAGGATAGAAATGCAAAATTTAATATTTATATGAGATTGAATTGATCCCCAATTCACTTCCGCCCACGCTGCCGCTTTTTCAGCGCTGCGACGAGTTCGTCGATGGTGGGAACGTCGGGGACGGCGAACAGGTGGAAGAATTCGTCTTCGGCCTCGAGGGCGATCGCGAGGTTCAAGAGCGACTTGAGCGATATCTCGCCCGTGCGCTCGAAGCGGATCAGCGAGGCTTTCGACACGCCCGCGCGCTTGGCCAGGGTCGCGCGCGACAAATCCTGGCGCAGTCGGGCCGCACGCGCCGCCCTTTGGGGCGACAAGCGCTAAAATGTTGCCTGTTAAGAAGGGGCTTAGGCGTCGCTCGACGTCGCCGCCTTGATCGCAGCGGCGAACGCTTCCATCGCGGCGGCGGGGCCCTTCGGGTGGGTCCACACGGCGTCGCTCACGGCAAGGAAATCCGCGCCCGCCGCCACCAGCGGTCCGCAATTTTTGGGCGTGATGCCGCCGATCGCCACGCACGGCACCGTGATCGTTGCGGCCCAGTCTTCGATCAGATCGAACGTCGCTTGGCCCTTGGGCTTCGCTTTTGTCTTCGATTCGAAAAACGCGCCGAACGCGACGTAGTCGGCGCCGCCGTCGGCGGCGGCGAACCCCAGATCCATCGAATCGTGGCAGGTCACGCCCACGATGCGGTCCTTGCCCACCACGAGGCGCGCTTGCGCCAACGTGCCGTCTTCCTGGCCGATATGCACGCCGTCGCAATCGAGCTTGGTCGCCAAATCCGGCCGGTCGTTGATCAGGAACGCCACATTGTGCTTGTGCACGATCGGCATCAGCGCGGTCACCGCTTTGGCGATCGCGGCGTCCGTTGCGTCCTTCAAGCGCAATTGGAAGCTGGCAACGTCGCCCGCCCCCAGCGCTTCGTCGAGCAACGGCGCGAACGCGGCCAGATCGATTTTGGGCGGCGTGATGAGGTAGAGCGCCGTGCGCGACATCGCTGCGGGTTGGGGGGGCACGACCTCAACCCTTGTAGATGTCGACGATTTTGCCGAGCAGCGACAGCGCATCCTCGCGTTTGCGCTGGAAGGCGTTGCGCCCGATGATCGAGCCCGACGCTCCGCCATTGCGCAGCGCCGTCACTTCGGCGAGCAGTGCCGCTTCGTCCTTCGCCTCGCCGCCCGAGAACACCACCAGTCGGCGGCCGTTGAAGCAGCTCTGCACCACATGCGCGATGCGCTTGTCGAGCGTGGAAACGTCCATGTTCGCTTTTTCGTAGGCCGCCTTGGCTTCGGGCTGCCACAGCACGCCGGTCGGCGGCTTCACCTTGATGATGTGGGCGCCCAGCAAGGCCGCGAGATGCGCTGCATACGCCGTCACGTCGAGCGCGGTTTCGCCGGCCTTGTCGAGCTTGCCGCCGCGCGGATAGCTCCACATCACGGTCGCGATGCCGACGGACTTGGCTTCTTCGGAAAGTTCGCGGATTTCTTCCATCATCGCGAACTGGTCTTCGGCGCCCGGATAGATCGTGAAGCCGATCGCCGAACAGCCCAAGCGCAGCGCATCGCCCACCGACGCCGTCACGGCCTGGTCCTTGATCGTGGCAAGGCTGTTGGACGAGTTCATTTTGAGGATGGTCGGGATCGAGCCCGCAAACGTGTCGGCCCCCGCTTCGAGCGGGCCCAACGGGGCGGCATAGGCCGAGCAACCCGCATCGATCGCGAGCTGGTAGTGGTAGTGCGGATCGTAGGCCTCGGGGTTGGGCGCAAACGAACGCGCGGGACCATGTTCGAAACCCTGGTCGACGGGCAAAATCACGAGCTTGCCGGTTCCGCCCAATTTGCCGTTCATCAGAATGCGCGCGAGATTGGTCTTGGTGCCGGGATTGTCGCTCTCGTAATTGGCCAGAATTTTCCGAACTTTTTGGGTGACTTTCACGGCGCCGCACTCCTGATTGGGGGAGGATGATGGAAGGGCTTCTAGCCCGCGTCGCCCCCCCTTGTCGAGAGGGCCAAAGCCCCCCATGATCGCGCTCCCGTTATGCAAGGAAACCCCGCATGCTGCTGCATCTGCAAACTTGGCCCGAGGTCGACGCGTATCTGAAGCGCAAGACCGCCATCATCGTGCCGATCGGCTCGACCGAGCAGCACGGCCCGACGGGCCTGATCGGCACCGATGCCATCTGCGGCGAGGCGGTGGGGCGCAAGCTTGGCGAGGCGACCGACACGCTGGTCGCCCCCACCATCGCGGTCGGCATGGCGCAGCACCATCTGGCGTTCGCGGGCTCGATGACGCTGCGGCCCTCGACGCTGATCGCGCTCGTCAAAGATACGGTCGAAAGCCTCGCGCGCCATGGGTTTTCGCATTTCTATTTCGTCAACGGCCATGGCGGCAACGTGGCGCCGTTCGGGGCGGCCTTCTCGGAGATCTATGCCGAGGCGTCGCTGATGCGCGCGTCGAACCGGCCAACGGTGCGCTGCCGGCTGCGCAACTGGTACGATTCGGGGCGCGTGCGCGAAATCAGCCGCGAACTTTATGCGGGCGCGGAAGGCAGCCATGCGACGCCGTCCGAAGTGTCGCTCACTTGGGCCGTCTATCCGCAAGCCGTGCGCAAGATGAAGCTCGATCCCGAAATCGCGCCGCGCGGCGACTTCACCGACGCCAACGACTATCGCCGCAATTTCCCGGACGGGCGCATCGGCTCCAATCCGAACCTCGCGTCGATCGAGGCGGGCCAGCGTTTGTGGGATGCGGCGGTGGCCGACCTTGCAGTCGACCTCGCCGAGTTCGTCAAGACGGCGCCATAATCTAGCGGGCCGGGCGCAGAAACCGGCCGGAAAGCCAGCCGGTCGTTTCTTCGTGCACCACTTCCCACCATTCGCCCTGCGACTTGCCGGTCGCGACGACAGGCGCGCCGCTTGGCAATTGGCGCAGCACTGTTTCGTTGGGGCCGTTGCGGAAATTGACGCCTGCGACGGTTTCGTATTTGCCGTCGGGCGTCAAAGCAGGGGCCGCGCGTTGCGGTTGCGGCGTGGCCGCCGGGGCGGGCGGGGGCGTCGACTCGGTCAAGACGCGCTTCGCGTCGTCGGGCATGACGGTGCGTGCGTCTTCGAGCGTCGCGTTGAAGGCGCGCAGCAACGCCGCCAAAATCGTGCGGCCTTCGACGCGCTCCTTGTACCCCGACAGCATGCCCGCCGCTTGCGGACCCAACAGCGCGGCACCGATATCGAAATCGGTTCCCTGAAAGCTGCCCTGTCCGATCGCGATCTGGCGACCGCTTTCGATCTCGGTGATCCACAACGATACGCTGGCACTGGCCGCGCGCGTGGCGCCGGCCGCGAGGCCAAGCGCGGTCTGCGTATCTTGCGAGGTCTGACGTTGGATATTGGCAGGTGCCGCCTGCGCGGTCGCATTGGGCGCGCTGTAGCTCAAGGATGGACTCAACACATAGATCGGCCGCGGCAAAACCGCGCCCGCGGTACGGCGCTGGCGCTGCACGGTGTCGTAATCCAGCACGTCGAAACAGCGCGATTGCTGGGCAAAGATGCGCAACGCAAAGCTCGGCGAGTCGATGCCAAGTGCCGTCAGTTGGCCCTCGATCGTCGAATTCGACAAGGGCGCAACGGTCAGTCGGCCAAGCTTGGGCGCGTCGGCGGCACAGGTGGCAAGCACGACCGGCGGAACCGGGGCGGTCGTAGCGGGCAGCACCCCTTCCGGCACGCACGCCGCCAGAAGAAGTCCAAGGGGTCCAAGGATCAAAAAGCGCTTGCGCATCGACGGCTCCGGGCTAGGACAGCGTTATTCGTCAAACTATCCAAAAGGCGAAATCGCGTAAAGTCGTACAATCGTATGCTATTTGGCGTCTGCGCCCGCGATTCGTTTTGTCATGCACGCCGTGGCATACTCGCAGCATAATTTTCCGGCCCCGAAAGGTAGATCTGCCATGACCCCCGACGAAAAAAAGATGATCGGCGATCTGTTTGCCCGCATCGCCACGAACCAGGAACCGGCCGCGCAAAAGGATCGCGAGGCCGAAGCCTTTATTCGCGACGCGATCCAGCGCGATCCGGGGGCGGGCTATACGCTCACGCAAATGGCGCTGGTGCAGGAGCACGCGCTGAAACTGGCCGACGCGCGCATTCGCGAACTGGAAGAAACGCTTGGCCCCGTCCACAGCGCGCCGACCCCGGCGGCGCCAGCCAAGGCAAGTTTCCTCGACGGGCTGTTGCCCAACTCGCCCTGGGCCCGCAAGCCCGCAGGCTCGCCCGCCCCCGCGCAACCCATGCTGCGCCCCGGCGCTTTTGGCGGCGCGCCCAACCAAGCTGCCGCTCCGCAAGGCGGCTCGTTTTTGCGCTCGGCCTTTGCGACGGCCGCAGGCGTTGCGGGCGGCTTGATGCTGTTCGAAGCCGTGCGCGGTTTGATGGCAGGGGCTGGCGGCGGCGCCTTCCAGCAAACGGCGCAAGCCGCAACCCCGGCCGCCGATGAACCCGCTTCGTTTGAAACTGCGCATGCCGACGAACCGCCCGCCGATCACGGCTACCAAGACGTCGCGCACTACGACGATGGCAGTTCGGATTTGGGCGGTTCGGACTTCGGCGGGGGCGACGGCTTCGCCTGACGGCTATTCTTGCGCGCGATAGACGTGCCGGTTGCCGTGCGGATCGGCAACCGTGCCGTCGTCGCCAAGATAGGTCGGGCCGACCGGCACTTTGCCGGCCCCGCCGGGAATGTCCAGCACATAGACGGGCTGGGCGATGCCGGACAACCGGCCGCGCAGGGCGCGCATCAGATTCTGGCCGGTCGCAATGTCGGTGCGCAGATGCGCCGTGCCCGGCGCCTTGTCGGCATGGTGCAAGTAATAGGGCTTGATGCGGTTCTTGGTCATCGTGCGAAAAAGTGCTTCGAGCGTATCGGCGTCGTCGTTGACGCCTTTCAGCAAAACGGTTTGGCCCAGCAGCGGAATGCCCGCATCGGCAAGGCGCGCGCATGCCGCGATGGCGGCCGCCGAAAATTCGTTGGCGTGGTTCGCATGCACGGCAAGCCACACGGGCTTCGGCTGCTTCAGGGCCGCGACAAGCTCGCCGTCCACGCGCGACGGATCGGCGACAGGCACGCGGGTATGGATGCGCAGCCAGTCGATGTGCGGGATTGCCGCCAAGCGCTCGACGATGTCGCCAAGGCGGCGCGCGCTCAGCACCAACGGGTCGCCGCCGGTCAAGATCGCCTCGCGGATCGCGGGCGTCGCCGCGATATGGCCGATCGCCGCGTCGAGTTCGGCCGCGTCGAGTGCTGCACCGCCGGGCCCGACCATTTCGCGCCGAAAGCAAAAGCGGCAATAGACCGCGCACGCATGCGTGGGCTTCAGCAAGGCGCGGTCTTTGTAGCGATGCACCACGCCCTTGACGGGCGAATGCGCGTCGTCGCCGATGGGGTCGGCAGCTTCGTCGGCGGCCGTGTCGAGTTCGCGCCTGTCGGGGACGTACTGGCGCTTGACCGGATCGTCGGGGTTGTCGATGTCGATCGTGTCGAGCACGTCGGGCGTGATCGCGATCGCGTAGCGCTCGGCCACGGCCGCGATGGCGGGGTCGCTTGTCAGCCCCTCGCGCAACAGCGCGGACGCGCTGCGCAAGGTCGGGCGCCTGGTGCCGTCCATCAGATCGGCCCCGCTTCGGCGAAGCCCGCGAACGCCACGGGTGCCCAGATCACGTCGTCGATCTGCGCCGCACCCGTCGCCAGCATCACCAGCCGGTCGAAGCCGAGCGCGATGCCCGCCGATTGCGGCAGCCCGTGTTCGAGCGCCGCGATGAAATCTTCGTCGATCGGGTAGCGCTCGCGATAGAGCTTGGCCTTGAGCGCCTGGTCGGCTTCGAAGCGCCGGCGCTGCTCGGCCGCGTCGGTGAGTTCGCCGAACGCGTTTGCAAGCTCCAGGCCGCACACGTAAAGCTCGAAGCGGTCCGCCACGCGTCCGTCGCCCGGTTTGGCGCGCGCAAGGGCCGCCATCGCGATCGGATAGTCGGTCAGGAACGTCGGGCGTTCCCGGCCGAGCTTGGGTTCGATATAGTCGAAAAACAACCGGAAGAAAAAATCGTCCCAGCGGTCGCCCGCATGCGGCACTTGGCCAAGCGGCCGCGCGGCGGCGGCCAGCCGGTCGAGCGCGTGGACCGCGTCGTCGGCTTTGAGCGGGTCGGGGCTGGCGGCCAAAATGTCGAGCCCGCAATGGCGCGCGAACGCCTCGGCGACCGACAGCCGTTCGAACGGCGCGCTGGGATCGGCCCAGCAATCGCCGCGCTGGAAGCGCTGGATGCCGGCGGCGGCGGCGGCGGCGCGCAGCAGATGTTCGCAGTCGGCCATCAGCGCGCCGGTGTCGGCCGCCGCGCGGTACCATTCCAGCATCGCGAATTCGGGATGGTGCGTGGCCGAGCGTTCGGAATTGCGAAAGCAGCGCGCCAGTTGCCACAGGCGCGGCACGCCCGCCGCCAGCAGCTTTTTCATCGCGAATTCGGGGCTCGTATGCAGATACAGCCGCCGCGCGAGCCGCTCGCCCGGATCGCGCAGCACGGTCTGGAACGCCATCAGATGCGGCTCCAGCCCCGGCGACACTTGCAACGCGGGGGTTTCGACCTCGTCGAATTTTTCGCCTTCGAAGTAGCCGCGCACGGCGCGCAGCACGTTTTGTCGGATGCGCAGATTGTCGCGTTTTTTGGCAAACCGGTCGGGCCGCCACCAGGCGCGGCCCGTGTCAGCCACGAAATTGCGCCCCATAGCGCGCGGCCAGGGCCGCCACCGCCTGCGCATGCGGCCCGTCATAGGCGATGGCTTCCAGATCGGCGCGCAACGCTTCGAACGCCAGCGCCGTGTCGGCCCCGCAATCGAGCACGATGTTTTCGAGCGTGTCGGGAAATTCGAGCGCCAGCATGTCGGCGATTTCCGCGCACCATGCGACGCCGGCCGCCGCCGGTGCGATCAGCACCGCGCGGCTGCCGGTTTTGGCAGCGTTGGCCAGGGCCGCACGCGCGTCGGCCAGCCCCTGAATGCGAATTCCGTCCATGGCAAAAACTTTACGCCAAAGCGCCAGCGAGGGCAATCGCGGCGGCGCTAGCCGAGTTTCGCCATCGCGATGGCAGTGTCCGACATGCGGTTGGAGAAACCCCATTCGTTGTCGTACCAGCTCAGCACGCGCACGAAATTGCCGTCGATCACCTGCGTTTGCGTCAGATCGAAGGTCGAGCTTGCGGGATTGTGGTTGAAATCCATCGAGACGAGTTCTTCGCTGGTCGTCTCGAGGATGCCCTTGAGCTGGCCCTGGCTTGCCGCGATGACGGCCGCGTTGACGTCTTCGGCCGTCGTGTTGCGCTTGGAAACGAACTTGAAATCGATCACCGACACGTTGGGCGTCGGCACGCGGATCGAGGTGCCGTCGAGCTTGCCCTTGAGTTCGGGGAGCACGAGGCCCACGGCCTTGGCGGCACCCGTCGAGGTCGGAATCATCGAGAGGGCGGCCGCCCGCGCGCGGCGCAGGTCCTTGTGCAGCGTATCGACCGTGCTCTGGTCGCCCGTATAGGCGTGGATCGTGGTCATGAAGCCTTTTTCGATGCCAAACGCGTTGTTGAGCACGAAGGCGACGGGGGCAAGGCAGTTCGTGGTGCAGCTGGCGTTCGAGACGATCGTATGTGCAGCCAACAACTTGTCATGGTTGACGCCATAGACCACGGTCAGGTCCACGCCGTCGGCGGGGGCCGAGATCAGCACTTTCTTGGCGCCCGCTTCGATATGCTTGGCGGCTTGTTCGCGCTTCGTGAAGATGCCCGTACATTCCATCACGATGTCGACGCCCAGTTCCTTCCACGGCAGCTTGGCGGGATCGCGCTCGGCCGTCACCTTGATGCGGCCTTGGCCCACATCCATCCAATCATCGCCGGTCGAGATCGGATGCGGATAGAGGCCGTGCACGCTGTCGTGCTTGAGCAGATGCGCGTTCGCCTTCACGGGGCCAAGATCGTTGATGCCCACGACCTGCAAATCGGTGCGCCCCTTCTCGGCGAGTGCGCGCAGCACCAGACGCCCGATGCGCCCGAACCCGTTGATTGCGATTTTGACAGCCATGATCGTGTCTCCTTCAGTGAGAAGCGGGGGCAGAGCCGAACGCGTCGGCAAGCAGTGCGAAAAGCTGCGGGTCGGTGAAATCGGCGACGGCGATGCGGGCACCGGCGGCGCGCAGCGTGACCGCGTCGAGCCCGGTCGTGATGCCGACCGTTTCGATGCCGGCCCCGACCGCCGAGGCAATGCCGGAGCGCGAATCTTCGAACGCGAGCGCCTGGGATGCCATCACGCCGAGCCGTTCGAGCGCGGTCGTGTAGGGCAGCGGATCCGGTTTGCCGCGCGCCAGTTCGACGCCGATGACCAGCGTGTCGAAACGTTGCGCAATGCCGAGGGCTGCCAGCATCGCATCGGCATTGGGCCGCATGGCATTGGTGACGACGGCGGTTTTGAGGCCGCGTTGCGCCGCCCAGCCGAGCAGCGCTTCAAGGCCGCGCGTGGGCGTGAGATGGCCTGCATGCGCGCGCGCGAGTTCTTCCTTGCGATCGGCCATTTCGGCCGGGTCGTGGCCCGGCAGCAGCCACGCCATCACCGCTTCGGTCGATTCGCCCATGATCCGTTGCGTGTAGGTTTCGCGTGTGATCGATTTGCCAAACGGGGCAAGCAGCTTTCCGAACGCGGCGAAGTGCAGATCGTCGGTGTCGGTCAGCGTGCCGTCCATGTCGAAAAGCAACGTGTCGCGCATTTTACATCGACTTCTTGGCCGCAGCCGCAATCGCTTCGGCCGTGATGCCAAAATGTTTGTAGAGATCGACCGCGGGCGCCGATGCGCCGAAGCCCGTCATGCCGACAAACGCGCCCTTGCCGTCGATGTATTTGTCCCAGCCGAGCGCCAGCCCCGCTTCGCACACGATGCGCGGGCACCGCGACGGTCCCAGCACTTCCTTGCGATATTTGGCCGTCTGTTTGTCGAAGGCTTCCTGGCACGGCATCGAGACAACCGCCGCGCGAATGCCCTCAGCCGCCAGCAGCTTGCGCGCGTCCATTGCGATGCTCACTTCCGAGCCGGTGGCGATCAGCGTTGCCTGGCGCTCGCCGCCGTCGGCTTCGGCCAAAACATAACCGCCTTTGGCGGTGAGGTTCTCGGCCGTGTAGCGGTCGCGCAGCGTCGGCAAATTCTGGCGCGTGAGGCACAGCAAGCTGGGGCCCTCGTCGCGCGCGACCGCGATCTGCCAGGCTTCCAGCGTTTCGACCGCATCGGCCGGGCGCAGCGTCCACAGATTGGGGATCGCGCGCATGGCGGCCAGATGCTCGACCGGCTGGTGCGTGGGACCGTCTTCGCCAAGGCCGATCGAATCGTGCGTCATCACGTAAATCGCGCGCTGGCCCATCAGGGCCGACAGGCGGATCGACGGACGGCAATAGTCGGTGAACACGAAGAACGTGCCGCCATACGGGATCAAGCCGCGATGTAGGGCGATGCCGTTCATGGCGGCGGCCATCGCGTGTTCGCGCACGCCGTAATGGATGTAGCTGCCGGCAAAACTGCCGGTCTTGACGATGCCCTGCGCCTTGGCCTTGGTGTTGTTCGAGCCCGTCAAGTCGGCCGATCCGCCGACCAGTTCGGGCACGATGCCGACCAGCAGATCGAGCGCGTTTTGCGACGCGATGCGCGTGGCGATCAAGGGCTTGTCGGCAGAAAGCTTTTCCTTGAACGCGGCGCACGCTTCAAGCCAGCCCTTGGGCAGCTTGCCGTCCATCGTGCGCTTGAATTCGGCTTTGGCCGCGGGCTCGAGCTTGGCGACGCGCCGCTCCCACGCGCCGCGTTTGGCAGCACCGGCTGTACCCGCTTGGCGCCATTCGGCCAAAATGTCGGCCGGAATTTCGAACGGCGCGTGCGTCCAGCCCAGCCGTTCGCGCGCACCCGCAATTTCGCCAGCCCCCAGCGGCGCGCCATGGCTGCCGGCGGTCCCGGCCTTGGTCGGCGCGCCATAGCCGATGGTTGTTTTGCATGCGATCAGCGTCGGCCGGTCGGCGGTCTTGGCGGCCGCGATCGCGGCATCGATTGCGGCCGGATCGTGGCCGTCGATGGCAACCGCGTTCCAGCCGCAGGCTTTGAAACGCGCGACTTGGTCGTCGGAGACGGTCAAGTCGGTGGCGCCGTCGATCGAAATCGAATTGTCGTCGAACAGCACGATCAGCTTGGCGAGACGCAAATGGCCCGCGAGCGAAATCGCTTCGTGGCTGATGCCTTCCATCAGGCAGCCGTCGCCCGCGATCACATAGGTATGGTGATCGACCGCCGCATCGCCGAAGCGCGCGGCCAGCATGCGCTCGGCCAACGCCATGCCGACGGCGTTGGCAAGCCCCTGGCCCAGCGGGCCGGTGGTGGTCTCGATGCCGTCGGCATGGCCGTATTCGGGGTGGCCTGCGGTGCGCGCACCCAACTGGCGGAAGTTTTTGATCTGATCGAGCGTCATGTCGGCGAAGCCGGTCAGGTGCAAAAGCGCATAGAGCAGCATCGAACCGTGACCCGCCGACAGCACAAAGCGGTCGCGGTCGGGCCATTGCGGGGCGGTCGGATCGAATTTGAGATGCTTGGTCCACAGCACGGTTGCCACGTCCGCCATGCCCATCGGCATGCCGGGATGGCCGGACTTGGCCTTCTCGACCGCGTCCATCGCGAGCGCGCGGATGGCGTTGGCCAGGCGCCGATGCTCGGGCGCTTGTTTGTCGCTCAAGGGCAGGGGGGCGGCGGTCGGTTTTATGTCGGCGGCGGCGCTCATGGGCGGCGGTTCTTCCGGGCTCGAGATCGCAAAATCGCGCGGAACATGACGCCCGCCGCAGGGCGCGTCAACCCCGCGTCAAAAAGGGGCTTTGGCGCGACTCGGGAAAGCCGCTTAAGGTGCCGCAAAACCGTCTCGAACTCGATTTTTTGGAAAGCCATCGACCGCCATGCAAACGCCGCCCATCGAACGCCTCGCCGCCGCCGTGCAACGCCTGGAAGCCGCCTTGGAAGCGCGCGTGCAGTCCGAGTCGGGCTTGCGCGGCGAAGTGGCCGCCGCATCCAAACGCGCCCAAACGGCCGAAGCCGCGCTCGCCGCGCTGAAGGCGGATTACGACGCGCTCGCGGGCCTCGCCGACCAGGTCGAAGCGCGGCTCGACAAGGCGATCGACAAGCTCAAAGCCGCGACGGTTTGAAGGAGCGCGCGCGATGAGCCAGATTCTTGTCCGCGTCAATGGCCGGGACTATCCCATCGTATGCGACGACGGGCGCGAAAACCGCTTTGCCGCGATCGGCAACTATGTCGACGAAAAAGTACGCGAAGTGGTGGCCCAGGTGGGCCAGGCGGGCGACGCGCGCCTGATGCTGCTGGCAGCGCTCAATCTTGGCGAAGAATTGGCGAGCGCTTACGATACGCTCGAAGATCTGCGCGGCCAGCCGCCGCGCACGATCGTCGATCCGGCGCTGGTTGCGGCAGCCGAAGCTGCGCACGCGCAAGCGGCAGCCGCGCGGGTCGAAGCGGCCGACGCCAACGATTCGGCGATCAAGGCCTTTGGCCAGGCAAAAGCATCGGACGAATCGCGTGCGCGCGCCGAAGCCGCCACGCAAAGCTGGATCGCCAAGGCCGAAGATCTTGCGCGCCGTCTGGGCGAACTCGAACGCCAAGTGCCCCCACTCGAAGCGCAAGCCGCGCGCGCGGTCGATCTTGCGGCCGAACTGGCCGATATCGCGGCGCGTGCGGAAGATGCCGATAGCCGCGCCATCGAAGCGCAAGCGCGCGCCGGCACGGCCGAATACGAACTTGCAACGGCGCTCACGAAGATCGTCGCCCTTGAAGCCGCCTTGAAGGCGGCCGATACGCGTCGCATGGCTGCCGAGGCGCAGATTGCCGAAGCGCAGGCGCGTTTCGAAGCGGCCGCAGCCCACGCAGTCGCAAAGGAACAGGCGTTGGTCGCGGCCGAAACCGAGCGCGCCGAATTCGATCCGCTGCTGGCGCGTATCGAAACCTTGATCATCCAAGCCGAGAATACGGCCGCAGCCTGACGGCGCCCGGCGGCACGCTGTATCGCGCCGCCGGAAATGTGCCCGCATGGTGCCGGGGGTATCGCGCGTAAAATCTCGCGCCGAATCGTGACGCGTTGCGCCAGTGCAAACAACGTCGCCAATGGCACGGCCCAAGCCTACATTTGTATTAGATGAAGACATACTTATGTATAAGATGTCTTTATAGCGCATGACTGATGATTGTAATTTTTCGCACTTTATGAACGTCTATAAGAACGGCTTTTTTTCAATTGCAATATGCAATGAAAATTCGAAGAAAAATGTCGCTACAGTCTTAAATCGAGTGGCGTGGCTGTTTTTTTGCAGATATGCTGCACTACAGTTGTACTCGAGATAAAAGAAGAATTTCGGAGCTTTTTTTTATGCATCTATTCGACAGCGAACCGCAGGTACGGCTTGTGCTTGTTGTCGTCGACGATGCCGATGTCGGCCTGTTGGCGCAATTGGGCGCATATTGGCAAAAGCTGTTCGACCGTCGTGGCGCCGTGCCGGTTCGCGAGGATTTCGACGCCGAGGAAATACCGAAACTGAACCGCAATTTATGGTTGATCGAGCGAAGAGTAAAGCCGCAGCAGTACCATGTACGTCGTGTCGGCTCCGCGATTCGCGATGCGTTGGGGCGCGACGCCACGGGACTCCGACTCGATCAATTCCCGTTTCCGGCATTCGGCGCAAACCTCTCGGCCTGCTGCGATCGCTCGCTTGCGAGCGCCCGTTCGTCGCGCAGCAGTTTTGGACCCTTCGCCCAGGCGCTCAAACCGAACGCGGTTGCGTTCTGTGAGCATTTGGCAGTGCCGTTGGCCGCATGCGCGCAATACCCGCAAACAGTACTGGTCGCCTCGGTATTTTGTATCGTCTCGAAGCTCGTCACGCCGTAGCGCAATCTCAGTGTTTTCTCGAATTTTCCGAGATGTCCGGGCCACACGAAATCTTGTGTCGAATTGTTTCGCTGAAATCACGATTGGTTTTGGGTTCCAGCCATTTGGATCGCTGCAATTTCATTCGCAATTTGGCTTTTTGGCGTCGCAACAGCAGAAATCAGAATGCGGCAGTGTATTTTGCAAACCAAATCGAAAATTTGTCACAGCACTTATTAGACATCAATCTGACTGTAGTTTTTCGTTTCTCTGTCGACAATAGTATGTCCCTAATATAGGACATACAATCTGATGGATTAGCCATGTTTTTCTTGAACGACGCCACACCGAATCTTTCGAAGCAAACCGATCCGGCCATAGGCGCGGGCGGCGTGGAGCCGCATGTTCTGGCGGCACTGCGCGCGCATTGGACGCGTATGTTCGACAAGCACGGCGTGATGCCGACACGCGACGAATTCGATCCGCTCGCCGTACCGAAATTTTTGTCGAGCCTGTGGCTTTTCGAGCGTCTCGGTTTGTCCGGGGTCTATCGCGTGCGCTTGGCCGGAACGACAATCTGCGAGGCGCTGGGGCGCGAGCTGACAGGCTATCGGCTCGATGCGTTCCCTATTCCCGGGTTCGGCGCGAACATGGCGATGTGTATCGATGGCTGCATTGCGCGCGGCGGGCCGTTTCGGGCAAGTTTTGGCGCTGTCGCGGACGCGCGCGTGCCCAATCCGATCGGACGTTGCGAGCATCTGGCGGTACCGCTGGCGGCAAACACGGTACATCCGCAGATGGCGCTTGTTGCAAGCGTTTTTCTGCCCGCGCGCTAGTGCTGGCGCAGTTGCTGCGTCGTTGGACGCGCGGCAATAGGCCCCGATGGTTGATGTGCCGGAGTTTCCAATTGATCAGTCCAATCCGGCTTGCTTGAGAACGCTCTAGCGCCAGGAAAGGCACCGCCAATGCGCTCGATCGACGACTATCGCGTAATTACAGGCCAGCAGAAAGCGGCGATCATTTTGCTGACGGTCGGCGAGGAGGCGGCCGGCAAACTTTTTGCGTTGATGTCTGACGAAGAGATCAAAGAGATCTCGCAGACCATGTCGACGCTCGGTTCCGTCAATTCGGCGATCATCGAGCGTTTGATCGTCGATTTTGCCGACCAGATGTCGGGTGCCGGCGCGATGACGGGCACGTTCGATTCGACCGAACGCCTGCTGATGAAGGTGCTGGGCAAGAACAAAGCCGGCGACATTCTGGAAGAGCTGCGCGGCCCTGCGGGTCGCACGATGTGGGACAAGCTCGCCAACGTCAACGAGCTGGTGCTCGCGAATTTCTTGAAAAACGAATATCCGCAGACGGTTGCCGTGATCTTGAGCAAGATTCGCGCGGACCATTCCGCGCGCGTGCTGGGGGCGTTGCCCGAGCCGTTTGCCATGGAAGTCGTCATGCGGATGCTGCGGCTCGAAACGGTGCAAAAAGAGGTGATCGACGATATCGAGCGTATTTTGCGCAACGAGTTCATGTCGAACCTGGCCAAGACGACCCGCAAAGACACGCACGAGCTGATGGCGGAAATTTTCAACGGGCTCGACCGCGAAATGGAACAGCGCTTCCTTTTGGCGCTCGAAGAGCGCAACCGGGATTCGTCCGAGAAGATCAAGGCGTTGATGTTCAAGTTCGAGGATCTTTCCAAGCTCGATCCGGCCGGCGTGCAGACATTGCTGCGCGCCGTCGACAAGGGCAAGATCGCCATCGCCCTCAAGGGCGCATCGGAGACGCTGCGCGATCTGATGTTCTCGAACATGTCGGAGCGCGCGGGCAAAATGCTGCGCGAGGAGATCGAAGCGCTCGGGCCGATCCGTTCCAAAGATGTCTACGAAGCGCAAAACGCGATCATCGCGACCGCGAAAGACCTGGCCGCCCGCAATGAAATTATCATCAGCAACAAGTCGGGCGGCGAAAACGAATTGATCTACTGAAGCGGTCGCCGATTTTTCCGGCTACCGGCAGCGGCAGCCGACATTTGACGCGTCGCGAATTTTCGGGCGGCAGGCGCAAGGATATGTGGGCGCGTTGCCTCGCTTGACGAGGCGCTGTCGTGCGATCCGTCGGCATGCAGCCTTCCCCTGAAGTTCGTTTATCCCGTTCGTTCTGGCCATCGGTCCTTGTCTGCGCCGTTGCAGCGGAGCCAGAGCGGGATAAATGTTTTATTTTTGTATTTTTGTGTTATAATCCTATTTAGGTCAATTTATTTAGGAGAAAACCAATGAACGAGCCTGCACAACCGGCCGACCCCAGCCCCAATCGGCCGCCGGACGCGTATGCGGTGCCACCCGTGCGACCGGATACGGTTGCGGGGCCAGGGCGCGTCTATGATTGGGCGCTGATCGTGGCGATGCTGACCGAGGGGCATCCCATCCAGGAGGTTGCGCGGTTCACCGGCTGCTCGCGCTCGCAGATCTGGCGCATCTTGCGGCGCTCGAATGTGGCGCGCAGCATGCTGCAGGAAGTGCGCATCCGGCGCGCGGTCGAATCCGCCACGCGGCTGGAACTGGCGCGCGAGGCATCGGTCGATCTGATTTTGAGCCAGGTGCGCGACGGGAATCTGCGCGCCGCTTTGTGGGTCGCCGACCGGCTGGGGGTCACCAGTTGGGGGTACCCTACCAAAAAGATTGCCCCCCAAGCGGCGGATGGCGCGGCGTCGGCCGAGGCGGCTTCTGCGCCCGATCCGGACCGCTCGCTCTATCTCGACGACGAGGGCAATTGCGTGGCGTCGCCGCACGGCACGGAATTTGACCTCAAATTGGACCGGTAAATGAACAATATCAACGGCATCGTATGCGACATGTCGCGCAGATGTCGCGTCCATGTCGCGCATGTGTCGCGTCCATGTCGCGCAGATGTCGCGCAGCAATCGCATGCCGGTCCGGATGCCGGTGCGGGCTGCTGCACCAACAAAAACGGCAGCCTTTCGAAAAAGGCTGCCGTGTTCGTCGGTCGGATCGAAGCGTCTTCAGGCGGCGTTGCGATTGCGGTCTTGGTTGGCCGCAGCGCGCCGCGTGTCGGTCGCGTTTTTGCGGAATTCCTGGCCGTCGCGCACATAGTGGCCGGCCGCGACTTGGTCGATTTCCCCGCGGCTCAAGCCGATATCGGCCAAAATGCGATCGTCAAGACGTTCAAGTTCGGCAAAGGTCACGCGGCGTTCGTTCCAGGCGCGCAGACGCGCAACCAGGCCCGCAGCGGCGTCGTAGGCAGCCACGATCGCGCCAGCAGCAAAGGCTGCAAAGGCGCGGCTGCGCAGGGTACGTGCATCGAGAGCCAACGCTGCCGGGTTGACCGTGGAACGGCCGTGGGTGGCGGACGCGAGCTTGAGGGCGGACATGACAATAATCTCCATCTTCGGGACGAACCGGACCCGCCAATCGGGCCCCCAAATCGTTCGCCAACGAACAATCTCAATGTAGGTCTCATTTTATTGTTTGAAACGGGTCAATATTGCGATGCAGCAATGCACATACTGCATATTGCCCGCCACATTTTCTCCAAACTTGCATGGCTGCGATGGGGCCAAGCGCCGATATTCTGCGACCCTCAGTCATGGACTCTTCTCCCTCCAAAGTTTCGGTGTGCCGCATGAGCTATCAAGGCGACGACGCGTTGGCGCGTCTTTTGACCAAACAGGAAGCGTTTTTGGACGTCGCTGGCGTGCGCCGGTTGGTGGCGGGCGTGTTGGCGGCCCCCCCCGCGTTCGATGCCGATCCTGCATGGCATGCGCTGGTCGCAGGCAATCCGTCGTCGGCCCTGGCAGCCCAGCTTGAGGCGTTGAAGACGCAAATCGCCGCAGATTTGCCGGAGGAAACCGCGTGGTCGCGCACGCGCGTCGCCGAATTTCGTGCCGAGCTTGCCCGCCAGAAGCTCGACGGTTTTGTGCTGCCGCGCGGCGACGAGCATCAGGGCGAATATGTCAGCCCGCGCGCCGAGCGGCTGTGGTGGCTGACCAACTTTGCGGGCTCGGCCGGCGCGTGCGTCGTGCTCGCCGACAAGGCCGCCATGTTCGTCGACGGGCGCTACACGCTCCAGGTGCAGACGCAGGTAGACGGCCGGACATTCGCCTATTGCCATCTGGTCGACAATCCGCCCGCCGACTGGCTTGCCGCCAATGCGGCCGCGGGCCAGCGCATCGGCTACGATCCCTGGCTGCATTCGAGCGATTCGGTCGAGCGCTTGCGCCAGGCCTGCGCCAAGGCGGGCGCCGAGCTTGTCGCCGTCGCGCGCAATCCGGTGGATGCCGTGTGGAGCGGCCAGCCCAATGTGCCGCTTGGACCCGTGGTGCCGCACAAGCTCAAGTTTGCGGGCAAGTCGGCTGCCGACAAGCGCGCCGACATCGCCGCCAAGCTGCGGGCCGAACGGATCGATGCGGCGATCGTGTCGGCGCCCGACAGTCTGGCGTGGCTCTTGAACTTGCGCGGCGCCGACGTGCCGCACACGCCCGTGGCACTCGGGTTTGCGATCGTGCCGGCGGACGACGCCAAACCGCTCGAGCTGTTCATGGAACCGCTTAAGCTCACGCCTGCGGTGCGTGCCGAGCTTGGCAACCGCGTGCGGATCCGGCCGCCCGGCGAACTTGGCGAAGCGCTCGACGCATGGGGCGCCGCCAAAGCGCGGGTCCTCACCGACCGGCTGACCGCTGCGGCCTGGATCGACCAGCGGTTGGCGCAGGGCGGCGCGGTGCTCGCGCGCGACGTCTGCCCCTGCGCGCTGCCCAAAGCCTGCAAAAATCCGCAGGAACTCGCCGGCATTCGCGCGGCGCATCTGCGCGACGGCGCCGCCGTCACCAAATTTTTGGCGTGGTTGGCCCTCGAAGCGCCGTCGGGTCGGTACGACGAAATTGCTCTCGCCGACCGGCTGCTCGAATTCCGCAAGGCGACCGGCGTGCTGCGCGACACCAGTTTCAGCACGATCTCCGGCGCCGGGCCCAACGGCGCCATCGTCCATTATCGCGCGACGCCCGAAACCGCGCGGCGGCTGGAAAGCGGCATGGTCTATCTGGTCGATTCCGGCGGCCAGTACGAAGACGGCACCACCGACATCACGCGCACCGTCGCCGTGGGCGAAGTCGGCCGCGAAGCGCGCGAGCGCTTCACGCGGGTGCTCAAGGGCCATATCGCGCTCGCCTGCGCGCGCTTCCCCAAGGGCACGTCCGGCTCGCAGCTCGACGTGCTCGCCAGGCGCGCCCTGTGGGATGCCGGTCTCGATTACGACCACGGCACGGGGCACGGCGTCGGCGCGTTTTTGTCGGTCCACGAAGGCCCGCAGCGCATCGCCAAAATGCCCAACAGCGTGGCGCTCCAGCCCGGCATGGTCGTCTCGAACGAGCCCGGCTACTACAAGACCGGGGCCTACGGCATCCGCATCGAGAACCTCGTCGCGGTCGCCGAACTGCCTGCAATCCAAGGTTGGGAGCGGCCGATGCTCGGCTTCGAAACCCTGACGCTCGCCCCCATCGACCGCAACATGGTCGAAGCGGGGCTGCTCGATCCGGGCGAGCGCGCCTGGCTCGATGCCTACCACGCGCGCGTCGCGGCGACGATCGCGCCGCTGGTCGACGATGCCACTGGAAGTTGGCTCGCGTGGGCGACCGCCCCGCTCTAGAAATCGGCCCGGAACACCAGCCGCTCGCCCGGCAGGCCCGCACTCGCGCGCGCGATCTCCAGGCACATCTCGATGAAGCCCTCGGGATGGTCGAAGGAATAGGCGTTGGCGAAGTTGGCGAGGTCGCGGAGTTCCTTTCGCGTGAACGCCAAAGCGCCGTCGCCCGCCGGCGTGCCGAGGGCGAAGGCGTCGACAATGTCGGCGAGCGAATAGTCCTCGCCCAGTTCCTCGCCCGCATAGACATGCACGGTCAGCGCCGTGCCGTCGGGCTTGAGGACCGTGACGGCCGGCATCGTCTAGCCGAGCCCCGCCAAAACGCGCCACGCCGCCTCGTCGATCACGGCGACGCCGTATTTTTCGGCCTCGGCGAGTTTGGAACCGGCACCGGGGCCCGCGACGACCAGATCGGTCTTTTTGGAAACCGAACCCGCCACTTTGGCGCCCAGCGCCAGCGCGCCCGCCTTGGCCTCGTCGCGGCTCATGGTCACGAGGGTGCCCGTGAACACCACCGTCTTGCCGGCCACGGCCGCGTTGGTCGCGGCGGGTTTCTCGAAGGGTTTGGCTTCGACCAGCGCCGCCAGATCGTCGAGCGCCGTTCGGTTGTGCGGTTCGCCGAAGAAGCTTGCGATCTCGCTTGCGACCGCATCGCCGATCTGGTCGGTCGCGACCAGTTCCTTCCAGGCCTCCCCGACAAGTTCGGGTTTGCGTTTCTCGCCCGCGAAGGCGGCAAGCTCGGCGCTGGCTTTGTCCATCGCCGCCATCCAGCCCGCCAGCGTGCCGTAGTGGCTCGCGAGCAATCGCGCCGTCGCTTCGCCGACCTGGCGGATGCCAAGCCCGAAGATGAACCGCTCGAGCGGCACGCGGCGGCGGGCATCGATCGCGGCAAACAGCCGTTCGACGGATTTTTCGCCCCAGCCCTCGCGCTTCGAAAGCTCGTCCCGATGTTTCGCGAGCCCGAACAGATCGGCCGGCTGCTTGATCCAGCCGAGCGCAAAAAACTCCTCGATATTTTTTTCGCCGAGCCCCTCGATGTCGAACGCGCCGCGCGACACCAGATGGCGCAGCCGTTCGACGATTTGGGCATCGCATCTGAGCCCGCCCGTGCAGCGCCGGATCGCTTCGCCCTCGGGCCGTGCGGCGATCGATTTGCAGATCGGGCAATGGCTCGGGAACGTATATCTTTTCGAATTCGCCGTTCGTTTGGCTTCGACGATCTGCGGGATCACGTCGCCCGCGCGCTGCACGACAACGCGGTCGCCTTCTTGAACGCCTTTGCGTTCGATCTCGTCTTCGTTGTGCAAGGTCGCCCGCGAAACGAGCACGCCGCCGACATTGACCGGTTCCAGAATCGCCACCGGCGTCAATGCGCCGGTGCGGCCGACCTGGATGTCGATCCGCGTCAATGTCGTCTCGGCCCGCTCGGCCGGGAACTTATGGGCGATGGCCCAGCGCGGGCTGCGCGCAACGAACCCGAGGCGGCGCTGCAAATCGAAGCGGTCGACTTTGTAGACCACCCCGTCGATGTCGTAGGGCAGGGCGGCCCGATCGCGGCCGATCTCGGCGTAGTAGGCAAGCAAAGCCGCCTCGTCGGCGCAGCGCGCGGCCCGTTCGTTGACGACGAACCCCCACGCTGCAAGCCGTGCCAGCAGATCGCTTTGCGAGTCGAGAGCCGGGCCGTCATAGGCGCCCAGCGTATAGGCGTAGAACCGCAGCGGTCGGCTTTTGGTGACGGCCGCATCGAGCTGGCGCAGCGAGCCTGCTGCCGCGTTGCGCGGATTGGCAAAGACCTTGTCGCCCGCCGCCGCCTGCTTTTCGTTCATGGCCAGAAAATCGGCCTTGGTCATGTAGATCTCGCCGCGCACCTCGATGCGCGCGGGCGCTTGCCCGGACAAGATCGCAGGCACCTCGCCGATCGTTGCGACATTGGCGGAGACGTCTTCGCCCTCTTCGCCGTCGCCGCGCGTGGCGGCGGACACGAACCTGCCGTGTTCGTAGAGCAGCGAGATCGACAGCCCGTCGATCTTGGGCTCGGCCGAGTAGGCGATCGCACCCGTTTCCATGTCGAGAAAGCGCCGGATTTTCTGGCCGAACTCGAACACGTCGCCGTCCGCAAACGCATTGTCGAGCGAGAGCATCGGCACGTCGTGGCGGATCTTGGCAAAGCCGGCGGCGGCGGGCGCGCCCACTTTGTCGGACGGCGAGTCCGTCCGTTTCAGATCGCCGAAGCGTTTTTCGATGTCCGCGTTGCGGCGCTTGAGGGCGTCGTAGGCGGCGTCCGCCATCAGCGGCGCGTCCTTGGCGTGGTAGGCCAAATCGAGCCGGGCGAGCGCTTTGGCGAGCCGTTCCAACTCGGCTTTGGCCTGCGCTTTGGTCAGATCCGCGGCGGCGACGGCGCCGTAATCCTGTTTCTTTTTGGCCGCCATCAGTCCGTTCCGGCTAGCAGCGCGTCGGCAGCCGCGCGTGCCGCGTCGGTTACGGTCGCGCCCGCCAGCATGCGCGCAATCTCTTCGCGCCGCTCGGCGGGCGCCAGAATGCCGACGGTGGTCGCGGCCGATTTTGCGGTCGCGATTTTCGCCACACGCAAATGCGTGTCGGCTTTGGCCGCGACTTGCGGGCTGTGGGTGACCACCAGCACTTGGGCCTCGAGCGCCAAGCGCGCCAGTCGTTCGCCCACGGCCGCCGCAACCGCGCCGCCGATGCCCGCATCGACCTCGTCGAACACGAGGGCGGGGACAAGCCCGCGTTTGGCATCGGCCTTGGCGAGCACCACTTTGAGGGCGAGCATGAAACGCGCCAACTCGCCGCCCGACGCGATCTTGGCCAAGGCGCCCGGCTCGCTGCCGGGGTTGGTCGCAACCTCGAACGCGATCGCATCGATCCCGCCCGGACCCCATTCGCTCTCGGCGCGCGGGGCGATCTTGGTGCGGAAGCGGGCTTTTTCGAGTTTGAGCGGCGGCAGTTCCTTGGCGACCGCTTTGTCGAGTTTGGCGGCCGATGCCTGGCGCGCGGCCGAAAGTTCCTTGGCGGCCGCGACATACGCTGCCTTGGCGGCGGCGGCTTCCTGGGCGCGTTTTTTCAAACCCGCCTCGCCGTCGTCGAGCGCGCCGAGCTTCGCCGCCATGTCGGCACGCAAGGCCGCAAGTTCGTCCACGCTTGTGCGGTGCTTGCGGGCGAGGGCACGCAGCGCAAACAGCCGTTCCTCGGTTTTTTCCAGATCGTATCCGCCCTCGGCGAGCGCGTCGCCCGCCGCTTCGATTTCGGCCGAGGCGTCCATCGCTTCGCTGGCGGCACGGTCGAGGGCAGCGATCGCCTTGTCGAACCGTTCGCCCGCATGGGCGGCGACGCGTTCCAAGGCGCGCTGGGCGGCACGCAGCGACGTCTCCACGCCGCGCTGGCCGTCCATTTCGCTTTTGGCATCGGCCAAAGCGGCGGCAAGTTTTTCGCGGGCTTGCAGGATCGCGCGTTTTTCGGCGAGGTTTTTTTCCTCGCCCGCTTCCGGCGCGAGCCCGTCGAGCTCGACCAGCGCATGGCGCAGATAGTCTTCTTCGAGCCGCGCTTGCGCGATCGCGGCCTGGGCCGCGTCGAGGGCGTCGCGCGCGTGCGCCCACTGCGAAAACTTCTGGGCCAAAGCGGCCGCGTTTTTGCCGAGGCCCGCCCACGCGTCGAGCAAACCCGCATGGGTTGCCGCATCGAACAAGCCGTGCGTGTCGAACTGGCCGTGGATTTCGACCAGCATGTTTCCAAGCTGCCGCAAAAGCCCGACCGAGCAGGCTTGGTCGTTGGCAAAGGCCCGGCTGCGCCCGTCTGCCGACAGCACGCGGCGCAAGATGAGGGGCGCCCCCGCCTCCGGCGGTTCGAGCCCTTGCTCGGCCAGCAGCGCCAGCGCCGGATGGCCGCCGTCGATTTCGAAACTGGCCGAGACGCTTGCGGCCTGCGCGCCCTTGCGCACGGCGCCAGCTTCGGCCCGGCTGCCAAGTGCAAGGCCAAGCGCATCCAGCAGGATCGATTTGCCGGCCCCCGTCTCGCCCGTCAGCGCCGACAGCCCCGAGGCAAACGCCAGATCGAGCCGATCGACGAGCACAAAATCGCGAATGGACAACCCTGCCAGCATGGCCATCGATGTAGCCGACGAATCGCGCGCTGGGAAGCGGCTCACGAGGGCCAGCCTCGACGGTTCGATCATGGTTTGTTCGGAAAATACTTTTCGAGCGAGTTTCATGATCGTCCCGTCCCGTTAAAACAGGTTCAGCGGATTGAGGGCGTTGAGCGTGCGGCTGACCGCGCCCGGCTGCTGTTCATCGCGCGGCAATTCGCCCGTCCCGACGAGCGCAAACGAATCGCGGTACCACTCGCTGCCCGGATAGTTGTAGCCGAGCACGGCGGTCACGCGGCGCGCTTCGTCGATCAGGCCGAGCGACATGTAGCTTTCGGTCAGCCGGTGCAGGGCTTCGGGCACGTGGCTGGTGGTCTGGAACTTTTCGATCACGGCGCGAAAGCGGTTGATGGCGGCAAGCGCCTGGCCGCGACGCTGGTAGAAACGCCCGACTTCCATTTCCTTGCCGGCCAAATGGTCGTAGGTGAGGTCGATCTTGACCCGCGCGTCGCGCGCATAGGTGCTTTCGGGAAAGCGGCGAACCACTTCTTGCAGGGCTTGCAGCGCGTCTTCGGTCATGCGCGCGTCGCGCGCCACGTCGGTGATCTGTTCGTAGTAGGACAGCGCTTTGAGATAGTAGGCGTAAGCGACGTCGCGATTGGACGGGTTGAGCTGAATGAACCGGTCGAGCGCCACGATCGCTTCGTCGTATTTGTTGTTTTGGTAGTGCGCGTAGGCGCCTTGAAGCTGGGCACGCGTCGCCCACACCGAATAGGGGTGCTGGCGCTCGACCTCGTCGAATTGCCGGGCCGCGCGCACATAGTTGCCCGACGCCATGGCGTTGACGGCCGCGTTGTACAGCTCCTCGACAGGCTTTTCGACGTAGGGCTCTTCCTTTTCGCCGCAGGCAGCCAGCAGCGACACTGCCAAGGCGGCGGCAAACAAGGTGCGAATCGAGCGAGCGCGCGGATCAAAGGTCATAAATCGAATATAGCGTATCTCGCGCCGTTTTTTAACCCCCGCGTCGCGCGGGGTTCACTCGGCGATGCCGCCAAGCGACGGGGTCGCTTTGTCGGCGTGCCGGTAGCTGTCGACCGTCATTTCGGTCCAGCGCCAGGCGTCTTTGTTCGACAGCAGCGCGTGCAGGGCCGCATTGTTGTGGCGATGGCCCGACCGCTTGGCGCGCACATGGCCCAACAGCGGTCCGCCCGCCAGATAAAAATCGCCGACCAGATCGAGCACCTTGTGGCGCACGAATTCGTCGTCGAACCGCAGGCCGTCTTCGTTGAGGATTCGGCTGCCGGAAATCACGACCGCATTGTCGAGCGAACCGCCGCGCGCCAAGCCCATCGCGCGCAATTGCGCCACTTCGTGTTCGAAGCCGAAGGTGCGGGCACGCGCGATTTCCTGGCGGAAGGCGCCGGGATCCAGCGCGATATGCAAATGCTGGCGGCCGATCGCGTCGCTGGCAAAATCGATCTCGAATTCGGCCGAAAAGCCTGCCCCCGGCAGCAAATCCAGGCGCGCATCGCCGTCTTCGATCGAAAGCGGCTTCAATATTTCGATGCCGCGGCGCGTGGCCGCCTGTTCGATCGTGCCCGCGCACTCGATCAAGAACAAAAACGGCGCCGACGAGCCGTCCATGACGGGCAATTCGTCCGCATCCACCTCGACGATCAGATTGTCGATCTCGGCACCGTAAAGGGCGGCCATCAAATGCTCGACCGTGCCGATACGCGTGCCCGCCTCGTTGATCAGCATCGAGCACAGGCGCGTGTCGCGCACATTGCGAAAATCGGCTTTCAGCACGCCCGCCGCACCCGCCACGTCGCGGCGACGGAACACAATGCCGTGATTGGGCGGTGCGGGCAAAAGCTGCATCAATACTTTGCGGCCCGAATGCAGGCCCGTGCCGGCGCAAGCAATCGGGCCCTTCAAGGTCCGTTGCGCGATCGGTCGCGGTTTGTTGGCGCGTCTGCCCAGCAATTCAGACTCCTGTTCCTGGAGCGGTTCGTCTGCCCCATAACGCGTGCAGCGCGATCCTTCTTCCCGGCGATTCCGTGCCCCAAAAAGCGCTTGAGGCTCCGAAGGTGGTACAAGACCGCCTTCGGAGCCTCAAGTCACCTTTTATTGCGACTTGTTGCAGGTTGGATACAACTCTGCTTCTTAGTTGGCCTGCCGACGCAGGAAGGCCGGGATTTCAAGCAGATCGTCTTCGGTTTTGGACTGGATGCGATCCGAGGGATCGAGCCCGCCCAAACGCGGCTGCGCGACCGCCGGCTGCGGTGCCGCCTGGGCCGCCGGCGCGGCCGTCGGTTGCACCGCCGGTTGGGGCTGAACCGTCATGCTGCCGATCGGCGCACCCAAGGTGGGTTGGTTGCGGACGGGCTCGGACGCCGTGGCAGCCTCGCTGCGCGCCTGGCCCGAGCGGGTCATGCGTTCGAACAGCGAGACCTTGCGCTGTGCGGGCTTGGCGGCCGGGGCCGTCGTCTTGGCGGCGTTGACCATGTCGGCTTCGGCAAACGGATTTGCCGATGTGGGGGCAGGTTGCGCCACTTCGATCGCCTTGGGCGGGATGTAGGCTTCCGCAACCGCGACGGCGGCGGGGGCCACGGTCGTCGGTGCCGGTTCGGCATAGGGCGCAAGTTCGAGCGTCGGCATCGGGGCCGGTTCGATCTTGAAGGCCGTCGCTGTCTGCTGGACCGGATGGGCGGCTGCCGTCGCGGGCACGAAGGCCGACACGGCCGGGATCGTCGTTGCGGCGGCAACGGCTGCCGGTGCGGTCGTGGTCATGGGTGCGGGCGCTGCCGACGCCCCCATGGCGGGGCGCATCGCGGGCCGCGCGAAGTTGACCACGGACGTTTGGGGCTTGGGCTGCACCGCGGCGGCAGCATCGATGCCGGTCGCCACGACCGACACGCGCATGCGGCCGTTGAGCGTTTCGTCGAAGGTCGAGCCGAAGATGATGTTGGCTTCGGGATCGACTTCGTCGCGGATGCGGTTGGCGGCTTCGTCGACTTCGAACAGCGTCATGTCCATGCCGCCGGTGATGTTGATGAGCACGCCTTTGGCGCCCTTCATCGACACGTCGTCGAGCAGCGGGTTCGAAATCGCCTTCTGGGCGGCGTCGATGGCGCGGCTGTCGCCCTCGGCTTCGCCCGTGCCCATCATGGCTTTGCCCATCTCGCCCATCACCGAGCGGATGTCGGCAAAGTCGAGATTGATGAGGCCCGGCATGACCATGAGGTCGGTCACGCCCCGGACGCCCGAATAGAGCACGTCGTCGGCCATTTTGAAGGCGTCGGCGAAGGTCGTGCGCTCGTTGGCGACCCGGAACAGATTCTGGTTCGGGATGATGATGAGCGTATCGACCGTCTGCTGCAGTTCCTCGATGCCCGCTTCCGCGAGCTTCATGCGGTGCGTGCCTTCGAAGTGGAAGGGCTTGGTCACCACGCCCACGGTCAGGATGCCGTGTTCGCGGCATGCGCGCGCGATCACGGGCGCGGCACCCGTGCCGGTGCCCCCGCCCATGCCCGCCGCCACGAACACCATGTGCGAACCCTGGATGTGCTCCAGCAGATCGCCCATCGATTCTTCGGCCGCGATACGGCCGACATCGGGACGCGAGCCTGCGCCAAGACCCTGGGTTACGCCCACGCCAAGCTGCAGCTTGCGTTCCGCGATCGACTGGCCGAGCGCTTGCGCGTCGGTGTTGGCGACGACGAACTCGACGCCTTCAAGCCGTGCGCGGATCATGTTGTTGACGGCATTGCCGCCGGCACCGCCGACGCCGACGACGGTGATGCGCGGCTTGAGTTCGCCGGGAATGGTTCCAAGAGTGATGGGCATGGTCGTTACCTCCGTTTGGCAAGGGTGCGATGGTTGGGTTGGGTCGACGGCGTTGGGCATCACATGTTCTCCCGCAGCCACATTCCGACGCGGCCAAACAGTCCCACCCCCAGTGCCGGGGTGGCGTCAGGTCGCAGCGATTCGGCGCCCTTGGCAAGGGCGAAAGCGACAAGACCCGCACAGGCCGAAAAAGCGGGCCCGCCGGTCTGGTCGGCCAGTCCAGCAAGGCGAACGGGTTTGCCCATGCGCACTTGCTTGTCGAGAACCATGGCGGCCAGTTCGCGAACGCCTTGGAGTTGCGATGCGCCGCCGGTCAGCACGACGCGGCGGCCCGCAACCCGGTCGAAGCCCGAGGCTTCGAGACGCTGGCGCACCATTTCGAACGTTTCTTCCAGACGCGGCGCGACGATGCCGGTCAGGATGGATTTGGGCACGTGGTTGGCCTGGGCGTGGTCTTCTTCGCCCACCAGCGGCACGTCGATGACTTCGCGCTCGTCGGAGGGCGAGGGGATGCAACTGCCGTGCAGCGTCTTCATGCGCTCGGCATGCGCCAAGGGCGTCGAGAGCCCGCGCGCGATGTCGTTGGTGACGTGGGCGCCGCCGACCGCGATCGTGTCGGCGAACACGCAGTGCCCGTCGAAGAACACGGCAAGCGACGTCGTGCCGCCGCCCATGTCGATCACGCAGCTGCCCAGATCCATCTCGTCCACGGCCAGACATGCGAGGCCCGACGCGAGGGCGGGCATGACCGCGTCTTCGACTTCCAGATGGCAGCGCGCGACGACGTTTTCGAGATTGCGCACCGACCCTGCCGAGGCCGTGACCATATGCATCTTCACGCCCAGGCGTTCGCCGCACATGCCGCGCGGATCGCGAATGCCGCGGCTGCCGTCGATCGTGAAGCCGACCGGGATCTGGTGGATCAAGCGGCGTTCGGGCGCCGTCTGGGTCTGGCGCGCCTGGTCGAGCACTTTGCGCAGATCGTTGTCGCCGATTTCGTGGCCCGAAATCGCGACCTCGACCGGGATCGTGCGCGATTGCGGCTGGCCGCCGATCAAATTGACGACCACGCTTTTGAGAGTTTCGCCCGCCATCTGTTCGGCCGCCGACACGGCCGACAGGATCGAGTGTTCCGCCTCGTCGAGATCGACGATCGAGCCCGCTTTGACGCCGCGGCTGATCTGGTGGCCGATGCCCACCACGCGCGCGGCTCCGTCGGCGTCCGCCTTGGCGACGAAGCACGATACCTTGGTCGAGCCGAGGTCGAGCACGGCGACGAGACCGCTGCGCGATTTACGTTTGCTCTTGGCCAACGGGGGCGCTCCTTACGTGGGACGGTTGGGCCGGCGCGCAAGCTGCGCCGGTTGGGATTGGACGGGCAGCGTCGTGTCTTTGGCGACGCGCAGGATCAGCCGGTCGGGCAGGCGCAGATCGACCGCGACCACATTGCGGTCGACCAAGCCGTTGTCGCGCACGAGCTGGGCAAGGCGCTCGTAGGCGGCGCCCGCGTTGGTCTCGGGCAAGTTCACGTCGACGCCGTTGTCGAGGCGCAGGTTCCAGCGCCGCCCGCCGACGCGCACGGCAGCCGCAATGCGCTTCAGCATCGCGGGCTCGGTTTCCAGCAGCGCCAGAAGCGCGCCCGCAGCCGCAGGCGCATCGTCGCCGACCACGACCAGAAGATCGCCAAAGCGCGCGGGATCGGTGCCCGCGATCTCGTGCCCTTGCGAATCGATCACGGCGAAGCGCCCCTGGCGTTGCCACAGGGCAAGCGGGATGCGTTCTTCGAGCCGCACGAAAATCGTGTCGGGCAGGCGCCGCTCCACCGACGCGCGGCGCACCCACGGCAGCTGTTCGAGCTCGGCCTTGGCGGCATAAGGATCGAACGCGAGGATGGGCGCGCCCCGGCGCGCGTCGAGTACGGCGCGCAGGTCGCGCGGGTCGGTCTGGATCCGGCCTTCGACCAGAACGTCGCGCACCGCAAGGCCCGCACGCGCGCTGGCGGCGATGGCCTGGCGTTCGATATCGACTTGGATGTCGGCGATGGTCTGCGGCATGCCGTTGTTCCACTCGAAGATCGCGACGCCACCAAGGCCGCCGACGACGAGCAGCACGGCGCTTGCCTTGATCGCGAGCGGCGAGGGGTGCCACGACAGCACGCGGCGCCAGCCGAAACGGCGCGCGGGCTTTTTGGTTTTGGCGCGGTTCCGGCTCATGGCGCTGGCTTTCGGACGGGACCGTCGTGGCGCGCCTGTTCGACCAGCCGCGCGCAAAGATCGGCAAAAGCAATCCCGCTTGCCGCCGCGATTTCGGGAACAAGCGACAGGGGCGTCATGCCGGGCTGGGTGTTGACTTCCAGCAGGCACAACTGGCCGGGTTCGCCTGCCGTATCGTCGTAGCGAATATCGGCGCGGCTCACGCCCCGGCAGCCGAGGGCGCGATGCGCTTCGAGCGCGATGTCGAGGGCGCGGGCATACGCGCTGGCGGCGATCGGGGCCGGGCACAGATGGATCGCTTTGCCGTCGGTGTACTTGGCCGTGTAGTCGTAGAAGCCGTTGTTGGGGCGGATTTCGAGCACGCCCAGCGCTTGCGCCGAACCGTTGGCGCCGAGCACTGCAACCGTCAATTCGCGGCCCGGCACGTAGCGTTCGACCAGCACTTCGTCGTCGAACGGCCAGGGCTCTTGGGCCAGCGCCGCAAGGTCGGCCGCGTCGAGCACGATCTTGACGCCCACGCTCGAGCCTTCGTTGGTCGGCTTCATGACGAAGGGCGTGGCCATCGCGCGGCCCGACAGCACCGCATCGCGGTGGAAGACGCCGCCTTCGGCGACGGGCAGGCCGTGGCTCGCGAAAATCTTGCGCGCCATCGGCTTGTCCATCGCGACCGCCGAGGCGAGCAGGCCCGAATGGGTGTAGGGAATGCCCGCAAGATCGAGCAGACCCTGGATGGTGCCGTCTTCGGCAAAGCGGCCGTGCAGCGCGTTGAAGATCGCATCCGGTTTGCGCGCAAGCGCGGCCACGAGCCCTTCGAGCGCGACAAAATCGTGTTCCTCCACGGCATAGCCTTTGGCGCGCAGCGCCTCGGCGCACGCCGCACCGGACACGAGGCTGACCTCGCGCTCGCTCGACAGTCCGCCCTTGAGCAGCAAAACCCGCGTCACGTGCATTCCCCCAGCTTGATGCCCAGACGCTTGATCTCCCACGCCAGCTCGACGCCGAACTTGGCGAAAACGCGGGCGCGCACGTCGTCGCCAAGCGCTTCGAGTTCGGCCGCCGTGGCGCTGCCCGTGTTGATCAGGAAGTTGCAGTGTTTTTCGGAGACCATCGCGCCGCCGCGCAAAAGACCGCGACAGCCCGCCGCGTCGATCAGCTCCCATGCTTTGGCGCCGCCTGCCTTTGGGTCGTGGGGGTTGGCGAAGGTCGAGCCGCCGGTACGCGTGCGCACGGGTTGGGCCGCCTCCCGGTTCGCCTGGATTTCGGCCATGCGGGCGGAAATCGCGGCCGGATCGCGCATTTCGGTTTTGAGTTCGGCCGAAACGAAAATCCAGTCGGCGGGCATGCCGGTGTGCCGATAGCCGAAGCACATCGCGCCGTTGGTCGCGTACTGTCGGGTGCCCTTCGCGTCGATCGCTTCGAGCGCCAGCGTCGCGTCCTTCATGTCGCTGCCATAGGCGCCCGCATTCATGCGCAAGGCGCCCCCGATGGTGCCCGGAATGCCGGACAAAAATTCGAGCCCGCCCAAACCCCAGTCGCGCGCCTGCAAGGCGACGTTGAGATCGAGGCACGCGGCGCCCGCGCGCACGATATTGCCGTCGCGCGACAGGCCGGCAAAACCCTTGCCGAGCCGGATCGTGACGCCGGGAATGCCGCCGTCGCGCACCAGAATGTTGGAGCCCACGCCCAAGACCGTCACGGGCACGTCGGCAGGCTTGCCGGCCATGAAGGCGGCCAGATCGTCGGCATCGGCGGGGCGGAACAGAATTTCGGCGGGACCGCCCACGCGAAACCACGTGTACTGTCCCAAATTGACGTTGGCCCGGTAGCTGCCGCGCACGGCGGGCAAACGT
The DNA here is from genome assembly GCA_945901855.1 of Asaia bogorensis. Lineage (GTDB taxonomy): Bacteria > Pseudomonadota > Alphaproteobacteria > CACIAM-22H2 > CACIAM-22H2 > Tagaea. The sequence continues at coordinate 31,131 of CAMDLT010000007.1, forward strand.
TCGGCCAGTTGAAGCGGGCGCGTTTGGGCCATCATTGGCGGCCCTCCAGGGCTTCCAACTCGTCCGGCAGCGCGTAGGCCCACTGCGTGATATTGCCCGCCCCCAAGCACACGACCATGTCGCCTTGGCGCGCCAACTCGCGCACCGTGGCGGCAAGCGCGGCCGGGCTTTCGAGCGCCACGACCTTGCGATGGCCGTGGTTGCGCAAGCCCTCGACGAGCGCGTCCTTCGACGCGCCTTCGATGGGCGCTTCGCCTGCGGCATATACGTCGGCCACGATCACGGCATCGGCGTCGTTGAAGCAGGTGCAGAATTCCTCGAACAGCGATTTGAGCCGGGTGTAGCGATGCGGCTGCACGACCGCGATCACGCCCGCACTGGTAGCGCTGCGCGCGGCCTTCAGCACGGCCAAGATTTCGACCGGGTGGTGGCCGTAATCGTCGATCACCACGATGCCTGCACCCATGCCCGTGCGCGTAAAGCGTCGCTTGACGCCCTTGATGCCCGCGAGCCCCTTGCGGATCGTGGCTTCGTCGATGCCCATTTCGACGGCCACCGCAATGGCAGCGAGCGAGTTTTGAACGTTGTGCTGGCCGACGAGCGGCAGATGCATGTTTTTGAGCTGGCGCTCGGGCCCCGCGCGGCCCGAAAGCTGGACGTCGAAATGCCCGCCCGACGCGTCGAGGCGCATGTTGAGCGCGCGCACGTCGGCCTGCGGCGAGAAACCGTAGGCGAGGATCTTGCGGTCCTGCGTGCTCGCGATCAGGGCCTGCACTTCGGGATGGTCGATGCACATCGCGGCAAAACCGTAGAACGGGATGTTCGACACGAAGGTCTGGTAGCCCTTCTTTGCGGCCTCGAACGTGCCCCAATAGTCGAGATGTTCGGGGTCCATGTTGGTGACGACCGCGATGGTCGCGGGCAGCTTGATGAAGGTGCCGTCGCTCTCGTCGGCCTCGACGACCATCCAGTCGCCCGAACCCAGGCGCGCATTGGTGCCGTAGGCGTTCAAGATGCCGCCATTGATGATCGTGGGGTCGAATTGCGCGGCTTCGAGCATGCCCGCGACCAGGCTTGTGGTCGTGGTCTTGCCGTGCGTGCCCGCGATGGCGATCGCCCATTTGAGGCGCATGAGCTCGGCCAGCATTTCGGCGCGCCGCACGACCGGCACCAGCCGCTCGCGCGCACCGCGAACTTCCGGGTTGTCCGATTTGACGGCGGTCGAAACGACGACGACTTCGGCCGCGCCCAGATTCTCCGCGCGGTGGCCGATCGCCACGGGAATGCCGAGCCCGACCAAGCGCTTCACGTTGGCGCTGTCCGACTGGTCGGAGCCCTGCACCTTGTAGCCAAGATTGTGCAGGATTTCGGCAATGCCGCTCATGCCGATCCCGCCGATGCCAACGAAATGGATGGTGCCGATGTCGAGCGGAAGCGCCCTCATGGTTTTGCCTCCGCAAGACGTTGCACAAGATCGGCGAGCTGTTCGGCCGCATCGGGCTTGCCGAACGCGTAAGCGGCTGCCGCCATGGCGGCGAGCGGCGCAGGGTCGCCCAGCAACGCCGACAGACGCGCCGCCAAATCGGCCGCCGAGAATTCGTTTTCAGGCACCAGCCACGCCGCACCCGCATCGGCGATCGCTTTGGCGTTCGCGGTCTGGTGGTCGTCGGTCGCGTAGCGGTAAGGGACCAGCAACGACGGCCTGCCGATGCACGCAAGTTCGGCGACGGTCGAAGCGCCCGCGCGCGCCACGACCAGATGCGCGTTTGCGATGCGTTGCGGCAGATCGGCAAAAAAGGGCGCCACTTGGGCGTCCATGCCGAGCGTGCGATAGCGGCTTTCGACCGCTTCGCAATCTTCGGCGCGCGTCTGCTGCGCAAGTTCGATTTGCTGGCGCTGGGCTTGCGACAGCAACGCGAAGGCCGCAGGCACCACGCGCCCGAAGATCGACGCGCCTTGGCTGCCGCCGGTCACCAGCAAGCGGAATTTGCCGTGCGGGCTTTGGTAGCCGGTCGCGCGCAACGCCTGCACGTTCGCGCGCACCGGGTTGCCGACCAGACGCGCGTTGGCGCCTGCGCCCTTGGTATCGGCAAACGACGTTGCCAGCGCATCGACGCGGGCGGCGACCAGGCGATTGACGCGCCCCAAGATCGCGTTCTGCTCGTGCACGGCCGTGCGGTAGCGCCGACGTGCGGCAAACATCGTCGGCAAGCTGGGATAGCCGCCAAATCCCACGACCGCGTCAGGCTCAAGTTTGCCGAGCAGCGCTTGCGCCGCAAAAAAGCCCGGCAGCAGGCTCAACGCGCCGAGCAAGCGTTGCCAGATCTTGCCGGTCATTTTGCGGATCGGCAGGCGGTGCGTTTCGATCGTCCCCAGCGTGCCGCCATAGCGCGTGCCGCGATCGTCCGTGACCAGGGCCAAGCGAAAGCCGCGCTTGGCGAGCGCGCCCGCCAAGGCTTCGGCCGGAAACACGTGCCCGCCCGTTCCGCCCGCTGCCAGCACGACCAAGGGCGCGCTCATAGCGTGTCCCCCGTGCCGAAGCGCTTGCGGCTGAGCGCCAGAACAAAACCCATGCCGAGCGCGATCGCCAGCAACGACGAGCCGCCGTAGCTGACAAACGGCAGCGTCATGCCCTTGGTCGGGATCAGATGCAGCGTCGAGCCCATGTTGACGAGCGCCTGCACGCCGAACTGCACGCTGAGACCCGCGATCGCCAGCAAGATGAACAGGTCGGTTTCCTGCAAGGCGCGCGCAAAGCCGCGCAGCACGACGAACGCATAGAGCGCGACCACGATCAGGCACAAGATCAGGCCGAACTCTTCGGCCGCGACCGCGAAAATGAAGTCCGAATGCGCGTCGGGCAGCAGACCCTTGGCGCGGCCTTCGCCGGGTCCGCGACCGGCAAAGCCGCCGTTCATGAAGGCTTCCATCGCCATATTGACTTGGAACGTGTCGCCTGAGGCCGGATCGAGGAAGCGGTTCACGCGGCTTTCGAAATGCGGGAAGAACATGTAGAGCAGCACCGCGCCGCCGCCGCCCAAACCCGCAAGGCACGCGACCCAAACCATGCGCAAGCCCGCCAGGAAAAACTGCGCGAACCACACGCACGTCACCACGAACGCCATGCCGATGTCCGGTTGCAGCAACAGCAAACCCATCGAGAGCGCGTAGAGCAGGATCGCGGCCGTATCGCCTGGGAAGCCTTCCTTCTTGCGCGCCAGCGCGAACAGCCACGCCGCCACGACCGCAAAGGTGGGTTTCAAAAACTCCGACGGCTGCAGCGAAAAGCCCGGCAGGCTGATCCAGCGCTTGGCACCCTTGATCTCGGTGCCGACAAAAAACGTCAGCGCGACGAAGCCAAGGCTCGCAACGAAACCCGCGAGCGCCAGGGCGCGCACTTGGCGCGGCTCCAGCATCGACACGCCGACCAGAATGAGGGCGGCCAGCGGCAGCATCTGCAGCTGTTTGCGCACGAAATGGAACATGTCGAGCCCGACGCGCGAGGCGACGGCGGGCGAAGCGGCCATGATCAGCACCGCGCCCGTGCCGATCAGCAGGGCAAGCGCCAGCAGCAGCCATTTGTCGACGGTCCACCACCAGCGGGCCATGATGGAGTTGTCGGCGCGCGCGAAATTCATGCGGCGGCTCCCGTTTGCAGGGCCGCCACGCGGGCGCGGAAACGCTCGCCGCGATGTTCGAAACTCTTGAACTGGTCCCACGAGGCGCAGGCAGGCGACAGCAGCACGATCGCATCGCGCTTGCCGTCGCGCGCGGCATCGGCATAGGCATGCGCCACGGCCGTATCCAGATCGCCCGCAATTTCGTGCGGCACGTCGCCGAGCGTGCGGGCAAAATCGTTGGCGGCGGCGCCGATCAAATAGGCTTTGGCGATGCGCCCGAAATGGCCGCGCAAGGTCTCGATGCCGCCATCCTTGGCCTGGCCGCCCGCAATCCAGTAGATCGTCGCGTAGCAGCCAAGCGCGCGCGCGGCCGCATCGGCATTGGTGGCTTTGCTGTCGTTGACAAACACGATGCCGCCAATTTCGCCGACGCGCTCCTGGCGATGGGCAAGGCCCGGAAAGCTTTCGAGCGCGGCCGCGATGGTTGCGCCCGATACGCCAACCTGCAAGGCGACGGCTGCCGCCGCCGCCGCATTCTGGTGGTTGTGGGCGCCGGGCAGCGCCTTGCACTTGGCAAGATCGCAGATGGCTTTTGCGATGCCGTCGCGCGCGTCGAAAAGCGTGCCGCCGTCGGCATAGACGCCGCGCGCGATTTTGCCCGTCCCCGAAATCGCCACCACGATCTGGTCGTCTTGGGCCAGCAGGTCGGCGTGGATCGCAGCGCTGGTCGCATCGTCGACGCCGACGATGGCCGCGCGCGGGCGCGTCTGGCGCTGGAAGATGTTTTTCTTGGCGGCCACGTAGCCCGCCATGCCGCCGTGGCGGTCCAGATGGTCGGGCGAGATGTTCAAGAACACCGCGATGTCGAAGACGGCCGTCGGCACGAGTTCGAGCTGGTAGCTCGACATCTCCAGCACGAACGCGCCTTGGCTGCCGAGCGGTTCGAGCGTGAGGGCAGCCGTGCCGATATTGCCGCCGACCTGCACGTCGCGCTTGGCGGCGGCCAGCACATGGCCGATCAGCGCGGTCGTGGTCGATTTGCCGTTGGTGCCGGTGATGCCGATATAGGCCGCCTCGCGCTGCGAACGCACCAGCAGTTCGATGTCGCAAATAAGTTCGAGCTTGGCGTCCTTGGCGCGTTTGGCGACCGGATGCGGGGCCGGGTGGGTGTGCGGAATGCCGGGCGAAATCACCAGCGTGGTGAGGTCCGCAAGATCGGCGGTGTTGAGATCGACCAGCGGCACGTCGGCTGCGCGCGCTTCCGCGCGGCGGTCTTCGTTGTCGTCCCACGCCCACACGTCGGCGCCCGATGCCATCAGCGCACGCGCGGTCGCAAGGCCCGATCTGCCGAGGCCCAGCACGCCGACCGGATATCCGGCAAAGGGATAGATTTCGATCATCGCCTCACCGCAGCTTCAAGGTCGCGAGACCCGCGAGCGCCAGGATGGAAGCGATGATCCAGAAGCGGATCACGATGGTGGGTTCGGCCCAGCCCTTTTTTTCGAAATGATGGTGCAGGGGCGCCATGCGGAACACGCGCTTGCCCGTCAGCTTGAACGACGCCACCTGCACGATGACCGAAACGGCCTCGACCACGAACAGCCCGCCGACGATGGCAAGCGTGAGCTCGTTCTTGGTGACGACCGCAACGCTGCCAAGCGCGCCGCCCATCGACAGCGATCCCGTGTCGCCCATGAACACCATGGCCGGCGGCGCGTTGAACCACAAAAAGCCGAGCGATGCGCCAACGATGGCCGCGCACACGACGGCGAGTTCGCCCGAGCCCGGCACGTGGTGGATCAAAAGATAGTTGGCAAAAATCGCGTTGCCCGCGACATAGGCGAAGGCGGCAAAACATCCCGCCGCAATCATCACGGGCACGATCGCCAAGCCGTCGAGCCCGTCGGTGAGATTGACCGCGTTCGACGAACCCACCATCACGAAGATCGCGAAGGGAACGAAGAACCAGCCGAGATTGACGAGGAAGTCCTTGAGAAAGGGCACGGCCAGCATCGTGTCGAGCGGTTCGCGCGTCAGCGCGAGGATCCACAGCACGGCGGCGAACGAAATCGCGGTTTGCAGCACGAGCTTCCAGCGCCCGGCGAGGCCGTTCGAGTTTTTCTTCGTGAGCTTCAGATAGTCGTCGTAGAACCCGATGGCGCCGAAGCCGAGCGTCACCATCAGCACGGCCCACACATAGCCGTTCGACAGATCCGCCCAGAGCAAGGTGGAAACGCCCAGCGACAGCAGGATCAACACGCCGCCCATCGTGGGCGTGCCTTTTTTGGTCAGCGCGTGGCGCTCGGGCGTGTCCGCGCGGATCGGCGGTTCGGGCTGCTTGGATTTGAGCCACCCGATGATGCGCTCGCCGAACAGGAACGAGATCAGCAACGCGGTCATCACCGCGCCGCCCGACCGGAACGTCAGATAGCGGAAGACGTTCAGGAACGTGTACTCGTCGGCGAACGGAACAAGCAGGTTGAAGAACATGGCGCTGCGCTACCTTTCGCCCGAGCGGGGCGTATCCGACGCCAGCAGGGCCGCGACGATGCGGCCCATGCGGCTGCCCAAGGAACCTTTGACGACGACCGCGTCGCCCGCCTCGATCGCGGCAAGGACGAGCGGTTCGAGCGCTGCGGAATCGGCCGCATGCGCGCCGCGCAAGCTTGCGGGCAGCGCTTCGTAAAGCCGCGCCATGTTGGGGCCGCAGCAATAGACGCGCCCGATGCCCGCTTCGACGATGGCCGGGGCCAGCCCGGCATGCAGGGCGGGCGACTGGGGACCCAGTTCCAGCATGTCGCCCAAGACCGCAACGCGGCGCGCGGCCTTGATTGCGCCCAGCACCGCGAACGAAGCGCGCATCGAGGGCGGCGAGGCGTTGTAGCTGTCGTCGACCAGCAGGAACTGCGTGCCGTCGGCGCGCGTCACGCGATGCTGCGCGCCGCGCCCCTTGGGCGGTGCGATCGACGCGAAGCTTGCGGCGGCGGCGTCGGTGTCGGCGCCAAGCGCTGCAAGCGCCAGCAGCGCGCCGGCCAAGTTCAGCGCCCAATGCTTGCCGGGCGCGCCGATCGCGAAGTCGAGCACCCGACCATGCAGCACGATCTTGGCGCGGCTGCCCGCAGCTTCCGCGCGCCAATCGACGAGGCGCGCATCCGCACCCGCCTGCTCGCCGAACGAAACCGCCTGCGCGAAGCCGTTTGTTTTGGCGCGTGCGGCCAGAAAATCGAAAAACGGATTGTCGCGCGGCAGCACGGCGGTCTCGCCGCCGGCCGCGAAGATCTCGGCCTTGGCGGCGGCAACGCCTGCAATGCCGTTTGGGAAATTCTCGGCATGCACGGCCTCGACCGTCGTGACCATCGCCACGTGCGGGCGCACCAGGCGCACCAGCGGATCGATTTCGCCCGCATGGTTCATGCCGACCTCGAACACGCCGTAGCGGCTTGCCTTGGGCATACGCGCGAGCGTGATCGGCACGCCGATATGGTTGTTGAACGACGCAACCGCCGCGTGCGTCGGCGCCTGGGCGGCCAGGGCGTGCGCCAGCGCTTCCTTGGTGCCCGTCTTGCCGACCGAACCCGTCACCGCCACGCGCCTTGCATCGCACCGCAAGCGTGCGGCCGCGCCCAAGGCGCCCAAGGCCGCCAGCGTGTCGGGCACCAGAATGCCCGGCCCGTGTTCCATCGCGTGCGAGACCAGCGCCGCCGCCGCCCCCTTGGCGAAGGCGTCCGCGACATGCGCGTGGCCGTCGTTGGCTTCGCCCTTCAGCGCCACGAACAGATCGCCCTTCTTGAGCGTGCGCGTATCGATCGAAATGCCGGACGCGTGCCATGTTTGGCCGCCAAGGGCGTGCCCTTGCGTTGCCGCGAGCGCGTCGGATGCGGTCCACAAGACGGTCATGGCGCACCTGCAAGGGCGGCTTGCGCGTGGGCCACGTCGTCGAAGGGCAGCACGGCATCGCCGACGATCTGGCCCTGTTCGTGGCCTTTGCCTGCGATCACCAGCACGTCGCCCGCCGCAAGGTCCGCCACGGCCGCACGAATCGCGTCGTCGCGCGATGCGATTTCGAGCGCGCCGGGCGCTGCTGCCAGGATCGCCTTGCGGATCTTTGCGGGGTCTTCCGAGCGCGGATTGTCGTCCGTCACGATCGCGCGGTCGGCGTTTTCGACCGCGATCTTGCCCATGATCGGGCGCTTGCCCACGTCGCGGTCGCCGCCGCAGCCAAAGACCACGACCAAGCGTCCGGTCACGTGCGGGCGCAACGCCGCCAGCACGGTTGCCAGCGCGTCGGGCTTGTGCGCGTAGTCCACGAACACGGCCGCACCGTCTTTGGTGGTGCCCACCAATTGCAACCGTCCCGGCACGCCTTCGAGCAAGGCGACCGCATCGAGGGCGGCAAACGCCGGCACGCCGCTGCCGATCGCAAGGCCCAGGGCCGCCAGCATATTTGCGGCCTGGAACGTGCCCGCAAGCGGCAGCACTAGCGTGCGCGAAATGCCCAGCACCTCGAGGACGAGCTTTTGTCCTTGCGGCACCGGTTCGGCCGACACGAGTTTGAGATCGGCGCCCGCGCGCCCGTAGCTCAGCACGCGGTGGTGGCGTTCCGTGCAGACCGCCCGCAGCGCCGCGTATTCGGGAATGTCGGCATTGAGCACGGCGACCGCGCCAAGCGGCAGCAGCGTATCGAACAGGCGCCGTTTGGCGGCAAAATACGCCGGCATCGTGGCGTGGTAGTCGAGATGGTCGCGGCTGAGATTCGTGAAGGCCGCCGCCGCCAGCTTGACGCCGTCGAGGCGGCATTGGTCGAGCCCGTGGCTGGACGCTTCCATCGCCACATGGTCGATGCCGGCCTGCGCCAGTTCGGCCAAGTCGGCGTGCAGCGCCACGGGATCGGGCGTGGTCAGCGCGCCCGCGCGCGTCTGGTGGGGCGCCACCATGCCGAGCGTGCCGAGGCTGGCGGCGGGCCTGCCCGTGGCCTGCCACAACTGGCGCGCGAAGCTGGCAACCGAAGTCTTGCCGCTGGTGCCGGTAACGGCGGCGACCGTGCGCGGCTGGATGCCCGCAAACCGCGACGCCGCGCGCGCGAAAGCGCGGCGCGGGTTGGCAGCTTCGATCAGCGGGATGCCGGCGGGCAGATCGAGGCCGGGTGCGGCCAGAATGGCCGCCGCCCCGCCGCGCAGCGCTTCGCCGACGAAGCCGCGCCCGTCCTGTTTGGCGCCGGGCAAGGCGGCGAACAGATAGCCGCGCCCGGCCATGCGCGAATCTGCCGTCAGGCCCGCGATCTCCGGGTCGCGGCCTGCGGCATTGCGCAGCTGCATTTCGCCGTCGAGGAGCTGGCTCAAGCGCATGGCCACCTACCGCAATTCGGCAGCCGCAAGCAGCGGCTGTGCGAGGGGGGCTGGCATGTCGCGCAGCGGCGCCACGCCCAGCAACGGCGCCACGCGCGCGATGATGCGCCCGGCCGTGGGGGCGGCGACGACGCCGCCGGTTGCGTAGGCGCCGGTGTCGCGTTTGGCTTGCGGCTCGTCGACCATCACCAGCAGCACGTATTTTGGATCGTGCGCGGGGAACGAGGCGACGAACGAGGAAATGCGCGAATTCTTTTTGTAGCCGCCGCGCTGGATTTTTTCGGCAGTCCCCGTCTTGCCGCCGACAAAATAGCCCGCCACTTCGGCCGAGCGGCCCGAACCGCGCTCGACATTGAGGCGCATGAGCTGGTTGAGCTGGGCGGAGGCGGCCGCGCTCATCACGCGCTCGCCCGGCACCGGCAACTCGGGATTGCGCGCAAGGATCGTAACGGGGCGCAGGATGCCGCCCCCCACGCTCGCGGCCGATGCCGCCACAAGCTGCATCGGCGACACGGTGATGCCGTGGCCGTAGGAGATGGTCAGCGCGTTGATCTCGCGCCACGGCTTGGGCACCAGCGGATGCGAGTTTTCCGGCAGTTCGATCGGCGACGGGCGCAGGAACCCGACGCGGTCCATGAAATCGCGCTGGCGGTCGACGCCGATGCGCTGGGCCATGCGCAGCGCGCCGAGGTTGGAGGAAAAGACAAAAACCTCGGGCGTGGTCAGCCAGCGGTTCTTGCCGTGGAAGTCGGAAATGGTGAAACGCCCGATCGTGTAGGGGCGGCTGGCATCCCAGCTGTCGGTCATGCGCACGGCCCCGCTGTCGAAGCCCATCGCGGCCGTGAACATCTTGAAGGTCGAGCCCATTTCGTAGGTGCCGAGCGTATTGCGGTTGAACCGCGAATCCTCGGTCGCGAGGCCCGGCGCGTTCGAGTCGAAATCGGGCAGCGAGACCATCGCCAGGGTTTCGCCCGTCGCCACGTCGAGCAGTACGCCCATGCCGCCGATCGCGTTGAAATCGGCGACGGCGCGGCCGATTTCCTCGCGCAGCACGTGCTGGGCGCGAATGTCGATGGCGAGTTTGACGGGCTCGCGCGCGGTCTTCAGGCGCTCGTCGAACGCCTGTTCGGCTCCCGCCAGCCCGCGATTGTCGACGTCGGCAAAACCCACCACGTGGCTTGCCAGCACGCCGTGCGGATAGACGCGGCGTTCCTCGCGCTGGAAAAACAATCCCGGCACGCCCAGCCGGTTGACTTCGTATTGCTGGCGCGGCGTCAGCGAGCGGCGGATCCACACGAAGCTGCGCTGGTCGGAGGCCAACCGCTCGCGGACGGCTTTTTCGTCGAGGCCGGGCAGGACGGCCGCCAAGCGCCGCGCGGTCGCGTCGGGATTGGCGATCAGTTTGGGGTTGGCATAGAGCGATTGCGTGACGAGCGACGTTGCCAGCAGCACGCCGTTGCGGTCGACGATGTCGGCGCGCGAAAGTTCGAGCGGACCGGTGTTGGGCACGCGCGCGGCGCGCGGCTCGCGCGCTTCCGTGAACAGCGTCACGTCCACAAGCCGTCCGCCGATCACGGCGAACGCGACCGCGAACAGCATTCCGCCGATCACCAGCCGGTGGCGCGCAGTGTCGAGCGTCTGCGCAGCCGAACCTTGGAAGCGCAAGCGCGCCGGGATGGCGCGCACGATGTCGGAAAGGCGCGTCGCCATCAGCGCTGTACCCCCGGTCGCGCGACGGCGACGGCCGGCAGCGGGGCAGGGCCGACCACGGGGCCAGGCAGCGGCAGGGCCGGCAAACTGTCGAGGCGCCCGAACTGGCGCGGCGACATCGGCGCCAGATCCAGATGGCGTTCGGCCAACGCCTGCAAGCGCTGGGGCTGGTTGGTGTAGGCCCATTCGGCGCGCAGCACGTGGATGTTCTCCTGCTCGCGCACGATCTGGCGGTTGAGACGGCCAAGCTCGGCTTCGAGCGTCATGACCTCGTGCTTGAGCTGGTAGAGCCCGTAGCCCATGGCGCCCGCGATCGCGATCCACAGCAGGGTGGCGATGCGGATCATGCGGCCACCTCGCCGGTCCAGGCGGGGGCTTGCGTGCGTTCGGCAACGCGCAACGTGGCCGAGCGCGCGCGCGGGTTGCGCGCGATTTCGGCCGCGCTGGGACGGATGCCCTTGCGCGACACGAGGCGAAAGCTTGCGGCGGCCGCGGGCTTGGCGCTCGGCAAATGGCGCGAGCCGCGGTCGTTTTCGCCCGAGCGCTGCTTCAAGAAGCGTTTGACCGCGCGGTCTTCGAGCGAATGGAACGAGACCACTGCAAGGCGTCCGCCCGGCGCCAAAATGCGCTCGGCCGCGACCAGGCCCTGGGCCAGTTCGCCAAGCTCGTCGTTGGTCGCGATGCGCAGCGCCTGGAAGGTGCGCGTGGCGGGATCGATGCCGTCTTTGCTGCGCGGCACGGCGCCGCGCACGATGCGCGCGAGTTCGAAGGTGCGCGCGATCGGGCTCGTCTGGCGCGCGGCGACGATGGCGCGCGCGACGCGGCGCGAATGGCGCTCCTCGCCGAGCCCGTAAATCGTGTCGGCCAGATCTTTTTCGTCCCAGCTATTGACGATGTCGGCGGCCGTCGGTCCCGTTGCCGCCATGCGCATGTCGAGCGGCCCGTCGAAACGGAACGAAAAGCCGCGCTCGGGATCGTCGATCTGCGGCGAGGACACGCCAAGGTCGAGCGCCACGCCGTCGACCGCGTCGAACCCGGCTTCGCTGGCGAGCCGGTCGAGCTCGCCAAAACGCCCTTCGACCATCGTCAGGCGGGCGCCGAAAGCCTGGCGCAAGGATGCCGCGCGCGCGATCGCGGCCGGATCGCGGTCGATCGCGACCACGCGGCACTTGGCCGCGTCGAGCAGCGTCTTCGTGTAGCCGCCGGCCCCGAACGTGCCGTCGACATAGATCGCGTTGTCGCGCGGCAGCAAGGCGGCCGTCGCTTCGGCGCACAGGACCGGGACATGGGCGAAATCGGCATCCATCAGCCGCGCGCTCCCTGGCCCGCATGCCACTGGGCCTGGAATTCGTCGAGCGCCTCGGGATTCCAGATTTCGAAAAACGTGTTGCGCCCCGCAAACGCGACGATCTCGGACAGTTTGCAGTGTGCAATCAGACGTTCGGGCAGCATCACGCGGCCTTCGGCGTCGAGCGAGAGGGCGATGAGATCGGCCGCGCGCATGGCGGCCTCGTCGAGCGGTTTGGCGCTGAACGCGGCCAGCGGATCGGCATTGGCGCCGATGCGCGCCAGCACGTCGTCGCCGATGACGCGTGCGACAGGGCCGGTCCAGGGAAGCACGTTCAGCTCCTCCTCGCCTTTTGCGGCCAGCACGGTGCGAAAATCGGCCGGAATGGAGACGCGCCCCTTCCGGTCGATTTTGAACCTGTAGGTCGATTTGAACGTGGTTTTGGCCATCGTTCGATCAGCGATCCCGTGCTATCCCCAACCTCGCAACGTATTGAAAAACGGAGGAAATTCGTTTTTCTACGCGGCCCCCAACCCGCTATTGCAACACGCAAATTACAGGTCGTGGGACAATATGGGATAACATGGGCGTATATGGGCGTCAATGGGCTAAGCCACTGTTTTCGCTCGAACACCCTTTGTTCTTTTTTGGGTGTGCGCGCGTCAATTAACCAAAATTAACGACAAATCATGCTTATTTGATGGCATTTGGCCGCCTGCATCGCGGTCTCGAACGATTGCATTTGTTTTGTTGCATTTTCCGAGTTGTCAGGTGATTCCACCTGACTTGAAAATGCGCTCGCTGCCGCAGATGGCGCGCGACACGCCGATGCGGGCTCGAAGCGGGAAAAAAACGCCAGACGGTCTGTAAGCCGGGTTCTGTTCCGTGCCCGATGAAGAGCACGGCGACGACCATTCCTCTGGGATGCCTGTTGCCAGGCACCTCGCGCGACCGACCCGGGCGGCGGTCCGGAAATAGACGACAACGCGTCGAAACGCGCTGCGTGCCGCCCCTATTTGGTCTTGCTCCAGGTGGGGTTTGCCGTGCCGTCCGCGTTGCCGCGTCCGCGGTGGGCTCTTACCCCACCCTTTCAACCTTGCCGCGGGCCGAAACCCGGTTGGCGGTTTGCTTTCTGTTGCACTGTCCCTGGGGTTGCCCCCGCCGGGCGTTACCCGGCACCTTTACTTCCGTGGAGCCCGGACTTTCCTCGAAGCGGCGTTTGCACGCAGCCCCGCGGCCGTCCGACCGTCTGGCAAGCGGCTAGATGCGCCAATGCCCGCCAGCCGTCAACCCCATCTCGTATAGGCCCGTCTCGTATAGGCCCGTCTTGTCACGCAGACGGACGATGCGCGGTGCCGGGGTTACGAGCGCTTGCGCCTTGCGGCCTTCGTGGAAGGTGCGCCGACTTTTTTGCCGGCGGATTCGGTGCGGATCAAATGCGCGATGTAACCGGAGCGCGTCATGCCAAGCTGCGTCGAGCGCCGATCCGCGAGCGAGACGATGCTTTCGTCCATGCTGATATTGAGTCGCACCACGCGCCCAACGAACTCCGCCGGAATCAGCAGATGCGCCACCACGTTCGGATAAAATTCGCGAATTGCATTTTCAAAACTTCGCGGTTGCGGAATTTCAGCATTTTTTTCCGAATACACCTCGAGGTTTCGGGCGACCGCCGCGAACGCATTGCGAACCGCGTCCTGCATGGTCTTTCCCGACGCTTTGCAACCGGGCAAATCTGGCACAGAAACCGCAAAGCCACCATCTTTTGCGTACAATATAGCCGGATATGCCTGCATAGACCGCGCTTTCAACGGAGAATCCTATGATGGCAATAATTAACATCGGCAGCGAGAACGTGTCTACCGTCTCGTCAGCTCGGCCATTGCGCGCGCGCGCGCGTGCGTTTCGCCATCGAGCCGCCCGTCGCAACGCCAGGGTCGAAAGCGCCGCTGAAAGGCGGTGAGGACCGCCTCCGTCGACGCGTCGAGGATGCCGCTGACGCTACATTCGTATCCTATCGTTGCAAGGGCATGCTGAACGTTCCCAATGGCTTCGTCGCGATCGCCGGGACCAAAAGTGTGTATCGAGCGGCGGCGGCGCGCGACATGGCCGGGCCAATAGCCAAGTCCTGCTTGGGCAAAGCGTTCCCACGGGAACAGCTCGCCCGGATCCATCTTTCGCTGTGGTGCAATGTCCGAGTGCCCAACCAGATCGCGGGCGTGAATACCATTGCAAGCCATGATTTTTTGGCAAAGCTCGATGGTCGCGGCGATCTGGGCCTCGGGAAACGGCCGGTAGCCGCAGCGATGGCCGGGATTTTGGATCTCGATGCCGATCGAGCGCGCGTTGATGTCGCGCAAGCCCCGCCAGCACGATCGGCCCGCATGCCAGGCGCGTTTTGTCTCGTCGACCAGCCGATAGACCGTGCCGTCCGCGTCGACGACATAGTGCGCGCTGACCTGCTTTGCTGGATCGAGCAGATAGCCGAAGGTCTCGTCCAGCGTGTTCGTATCGGTATAGTGCAGCACCAGAATTTCGGGCGCCACGCCCGCCGGGCGGTCGTCGAAATTGGGCGACGGGCGTTCGACGAACGCGCTCATTGCGCAACGTGCTTGCGTTGCAGCGTGATGGCGCCAACGCCTGCGAGCGTCACCAGCGCGCCCGCTGCCGTGCGCCAGCCGAAGGGATCGCCCATCATCGCGACGCCCGACAGCACGCCGAAGACCGGAACCAGCAGCGAATAGGGCATCACTTCGCCGACCGAATAGCGCCGCAACAGCCGGTACCACATCCAGTACGTGACGATCGTCACGAGGCAGGCCATGTACGCGACGCCCGTCCAGGCCCATAGGCTCGCATCGGCGATCGCCGCAATCTGGCCCGTCTCGATCGCGGCCGAGGCGAGCAGCAATTGCGGGGCCGCCAGCAGCGCCATGTAGGCGTTGAGCGCGAAGCCGTCGACATGGCCAAGCGCCTTCATCTGGAAGTTGGCGACCGCCCACACGAAGCTGGCGGCCAGGATCAGGCCGATATGGAACGCATCGCTGCCGCCGATGCGCGGTTCGCCCAGCGCCAGCCAGATGCCGAAAAACGCGAGCGCCATGCCCGCCCATTGGCGCATCGTCGGCCAGTCTTTGAAAAACGCGGCCGCGATGATCACCGTGAACGGCACCTGGCTTTGCACCAGGATCGAGGCGAGCCCCGCATCGGTGCCGGAAAGGCCCGAAAACATCATGCCGAAATGCACGAGCCCCAAGGTGAAGGACAGCAAGGCGATGCGCTTCATGTCGGCCCAGGGCGTTTTGACGAACGGCACCAGCAGCAGCGCGACCATCGAAAAACGCAAGGCCATCGTCAGCACCGACGGAAGTTCGGCCAGCGCCCATTTGCCGACGACAAAATTGAGGCCCCAAACGGCCGTCACGAAAACCGCTTGCAGCGAATCGCGCGGGCTCATGTCCAGCCCTTTTGTTTGCGAAGATCCGCCCACGCCACGTTGATGCGCGCGAGCCGTTCGTTGGCGAGCGCCACGAACGCGGCCGGCATGCCCGCACCCGTGAGGCGGTCGGGGTGGTGCGTGCGCACGAGTTCGCGCCACGCGGCGCGCGCGTCGGCTTCGTTCGTGTCGGGCGCGAGGCCCAGCACCGCGCAGGGGTCGGCTTCCGCCGGATCGCGCTGGAGTTCCGCCAGCGCCGCGAACGCTTGGTTCGAGAGGCCGAAGATGCGCGCGACCTCGGCCAAAAACGCGGTTTCGGACGCCGTCACCTCGCCGTTCGCGCGCGCGATGTGGAACAGGCAATCGAGCAGTTCTTCCAGCACGGGCGAGCCCGGCTCGAACATCGCGCCGAGCTGGCGGGCATAGGCATCGAACCCGGCGGTCGAGCGCGTGGCCAGATCGAACACGCGCTCGACATTGGCGCGCTCGGCCGGATCGAAGCGGAACAGCGCAGCGAATGCGGCTTTCTCGCGCGCGCACACGGCGCCGTCCGCTTTGGCCATTTTGGCGGCGAGCGCCACGGTCGCGATCGTGAAGGCGATTTCCTTTTCGCCCGGACCCGAGCCCGCACCGGCGACCTTTGCCAACGCATGGCCCGCCGCCGCGCCCAGCAGCGCGCCCAACGGTCCGCCAAGCGCATAGCCCGCGGTTCCCCCCAAAATGCTTCCCCACACCGACATGGATTTGTGTCGCCCGCTTGCGATGCCGTTCCAACTGTCCCTAACTTCGTATATCAGATGTTCAAGACAAATGACGACACGGGAGCCGCCCTTATGAAACGCTACAGGATCGCCGCCATTCCGGGCGACGGAATCGGCAAGGAAGTGGTGCCTGCGGGCCTGCGCGCGCTCGACGCCCTGGCCAAGCGCAGCGGCTTTGCGCTTGAGACCACGGTTTTCGATTGGGGCTGCGACTACTACAAACGCCACGGCGCCATGATGGCGGCCGACGGGCTCGCCCAGCTCAAACCGTTCGACGCGATCTATTTCGGCGCCGTCGGCATGCCCGACGTGCCCGACCACGTCACTTTGTGGGGCTTGCGGCTCGCGATCTGCCAGCCCTTCGACCAATACGCGAACGTGCGCCCGGTGCGCATGCTGCCGGGCATCGTGTCGCCGCTGGCGAATCTCGCGCCCGACGCGCTCGACTGGGTTATCGTGCGCGAGAACTCGGAAGGCGAGTATGCGGGCCAGGGCGGGCGTACGCACAAGGGCCTGCCAGAGGAGGTTGCGACCGAAACCTCGATCTTCACGCGCGTGGGCGTCGCGCGCATCATGCGCTTTGCCTTTGCGCTCGCCCGCAGCCGCAAGCGCAAACATCTGACCGTCGTCACCAAATCGAACGCGCAGCGCCACGGCATGGTGCTGTGGGACGAAATCGCGCGCGAAGTGGCGGCGGAATTCCCGGACGTCGCGTGGGACAAGGAACTGGTCGATGCCATGACCGTGCGCATGGTGCGCAAACCCGCCTCCCTCGATACGGTCGTGGCAACCAACCTGCATGCCGACATTCTGTCCGACCTTGCCGCCGCGTTGGGCGGTTCGATCGGCATTGCGCCGACCGCCAATCTCAATCCCGAGCGCCGTTTCCCTTCGATGTTCGAACCGATCCACGGCTCGGCGTTCGACATTATGGGCAAGGGCATCGCCAATCCGATCGGCACGTTCTGGTCGGGGGCGATGATGCTCGACCATTTGGGCGAGGGCGAAGCGGCAAAGCGTCTGATGGCGGCGATCGCGCGCGTGACGGCCGATCCCAAATGCCATACGCCCGATCTGGGCGGCACGGCGACCACGCAGTCGGTCACCGACGCGCTGATCGCGGCGATCGAAGGTGCAAACCATTAGCGGCTTTTAGCGCGGCCAAACACGCCACGGTGGGGGCGAAAGGATCGCTTTCAGATTTGCGATGAATTTTGTGGCACGTGCCGAGACGTGGCGGCGCTTGCTCGTCAGCGCCACAACCGGTGCCGCCGCCGCCTCGAATTGGGGCAGCAAACGTTTCAGTCGTCCGGCGGCCACGTCCTGCGCAACGCTCCATTCGGAGCGCAAGATTATGCCGTCGCCACGCAGCGCCCAATCGCGAACCACGTCGCCGTCGTTGCAGCCGAGGATGGGTTCGATCCGTATCGCTGCGGTATGCTTCCTGTTTGCGAAGCGCCAAGCGGTCACGTCCTCGTCGTTTTCTCGCAGCGCTATGCACGCATGCGCGGAGAGTTCTTCGGGTGTCGAAGGGGGGCCTTCTTTCGCGAGATAGCCCGGTGCAGCGCAAAGCCAGCGCTCGTTGGGCGCCAGCTGGTGCAGCGCTAGATTCGAATCGGGAAGGGGGCCGACATGTACGGCCACGTCCCAGGCTTCCTCAGGCAAGCGCCCGATGCGGTCGGAGAGCGTGAGTTCGATGCGCAGATTTGGATGGCGGCGGCGGAGTTCGCTGGCAAGCGGCGCGACATATGCGCGCCCGAAGCCCAAAGGTGCTACGACGCGCAACGTCCCAACAACGGCGCCCCGGCGTGCGCGCAGATCTTCCTCCAATGCAAGAAAACCGGAAAGCAGCGTTTCGGCCCGCTCGCGAAGAAGCCGACCTTCGTCGGTCAGATACATGCGACGACCCGACCTTTCGAGCAGTCGGACGCCGAGACGGCTCTCGATCTGCTGCAGTCGCAACGAAACAGCGGCACCACTGACGCCCAGGCGCCGTGCGGCGTCGGCGAGGGATTTTCCGGCGACCAGCGTCTGAAAAAAAGCGAGATCGTTGCTGTTGAGCGCCATCGTTTGCCTGTGCGTAAAAGCAGTTAAGTCGAAACTTAATTCATGTTTTCTGTTTCCGCCATTGTGGCGTCTGGTCTGCCCGATTACGGATGCTTGCCAAAGCGGAGGCGCAGGACATGACCATGATCCGATCATCACTCGGTTTCGAAACTCCCTGTTTGGTTCTTGACGCGACGAAGATGCGGCGCAACATCGAAAGGCTGCATGTGCGGCTTGACGGGCTCGGCGTCGCGTTTCGGCCCCATATGAAAACGTCGAAATCGGTCGAGATCGTTCGCGAAATGCTCGGCGAACGCGTCGGTGCCGTCACGGTATCGACGTTGAGCGAGGCCGAACATGCACTGGCGTCGGGTTTGACCGACATTCTGTATGCGGTGGCGGTGGCGCCGGCCAAGCTGCCGCGCGTGCGCGACATAAGACGGCGAGGTGCCGACCTCGCGGTTGTTGTGGATTCGGTTTCGCTTGCGCGCGAAGTCGGCGCGTTTGCGCGCGCGCATGGCGAGCCTATTCGAACTTTCGTGGAAATCGACTGCGACGGACATCGCGGCGGCGTGCGACCAACCGATATTGCGCTTGTCGAAATCGGCCGGGCGTTGGCCGAAGGCGGCGCTGTCGTGGGCGGTGTGATGGCGCACGCGGGCGGCTCCTACGCGCTTGACGATGCGCAAGCTCGCGCCGACGCGGGCGAGGCGGAGCGCGCCGCAGCCGTCGCGGCAGCCGAAAAACTGCGGGCGTCCGGTTTTGCAACGCCGGTCGTCAGCGTCGGATCGACGCCGACGGCGTTCGGCGCGCGGCACTTGACTGGCGTCAGCGAGGTTCGGGCGGGTGTCTTTGCGTTTTTCGACTTGGTGATGGCTGGTATCGGCGTGTGCGCGGTATCGGATATCGCGCTGAGCGTTGCGGCCAGCGTGCTTGGACACACGGCGGACGCAAAGCGAATTGTGATCGATGCGGGCTGGACGGCGATGTCGCGCGATCGTGGCACGCGCAGTCAGCGCGTCGATCAGTTTTACGGTCTGGTGTGCGATGCCGCCGGCGTTCCGTTCGAGGATTTGGTGCTTGTTGAGACGAACCAGGAGCACGGGCTGGTCGCGGTGCGACCCGGCGGCAAAGGGGTACTCCCGCCGCTCGAAGTTGGGGACGTTGTGCGTATCTTGCCCAACCACGCCTGCGCTACTGCTGCCCAACACGACAGATATCTCCTCTTGGGCGACCGCAACGAAGTTGCGGCCGTGTGGCCGCGTTTCCGGGGGTGGTAAGCCATGCGCGAGGATGAAATATGGCCGGTCGAAAGCGGAATGCGCGCAGGTGGGCATTATTCGCCGGCGTTTGTTGCGGGTGATCTGATTTTCTTATCCGGTCAATTGCCGGTCTTGCCGAATGGTGCGCACGCGCCCGATGCGGGATTCGGTGTCCAGGCCGAGCGCGCGATCGCGAATCTGTTGGCCGCCGCCGCGGCGGCAGGTGCAGCACCGCAGCAGATCGTCAGGGTCTGCGTCTATATCGCGGGGATCGAGCATTGGCCCAATTTCGACCACATATATGCCCGCCACTTCGGCAGCCATCGTCCGGCGCGCACGGTGGTGCCGGTGCCTGGCCTGCACTATGGTTATCTCGTCGAAATCGATGCCGTCGCAATGCGCACCTGATACCGGAGTTTTGCGGATGAACGAAGTGCCGAGCGCCGTCTTTCCGCAACTCATATCGTTCGACGTGTTCGGCACGCTGCTCGATGTGCGTGGCGGCTCGTATGCGGCGTTCCAGTCGATCCTCGACGATTGCGGAGCCGAGAACGTCGACGTCAAACTTTTCTGGGAGGATTGGGAGCACCGCAACATCGCGCAGTACTGGAAGCCTTATCGCGGCTACCGCGCGATCTGCCGGGAGTCTTTGGCGCAGTCCTTCGCGCATTTCGGCGTTGCGGGCGATCCCGATTTGATCGAGCGCTATTTTGCCGCGTTCGGCAATTTCCCGCTCTATGGCGATGTCGAGCGCTGCTTGGCGCACTTCAAGACGCGCGCGCGGCTGGCGGTCGTCTCCAATATCGACGACGATCTGCTGGCCGCAACGCGCTTGCCCGACATGTTCGATCTGGTTTGCACGGCCGAACGCGCCAAGGGCTACAAACCCGATGGCACGCTGTTCCGCTATCTGCTGGCGCAGGCGGGCGTGCCGCTTGCGGCGATCTTGCATGCGGGCCAATCGCAATTCACCGACATGGTCGGCGCCAAGCCGCTGGGCCTTGCGGTCGCCTGGGTCAATCGGCGCGCCGTGGCCCTGTCGAGCGCGGTCCCCAAACCCGATTGGATCGTTGCGGATCTGGACGGCGTCGCAAGCCTGCTTGCGTGAGCGCTGGAAAAACGTGCCCAGCCATGGTAGAGCCGCTAAACCAACAAAAAAAACGAACAGGGACGCTCCTTTGACGTCTGAAACGGAAATTTTGCCGCCCCCGCTGCTGTCAGTCGAAGACTTGCATGTGCATTTTGTCACCTCGCGCGGCGTGGTGCGCGCGGTCGAGGGCGTGTCGTATCAGATCCGCCCCGGCGAAGTGCTGGCGATCGTGGGCGAATCTGGCTGCGGCAAATCGGTTTCGTCGCTTGCCGTCATGCGCCTGCTCGCCAAGCCCGCGGGCCGCGTGGTGCACGGGCGCATCATGTTCGAAGGCGTCAATCTGCTGGATCTGTCGGACGAGGAAATGCGCGCGCGGCGCGGTCGCGATATCGCGATGATTTTCCAGGAGCCGATGACGTCGCTCAATCCCGTGCTGCCCATCGGCCTGCAGATCATGGAGCCGCTGTTCATCCATCTGAAGATGGACGAAGCGCAGGCGCGCGCGCGCGCGGTCGAGCTTTTGAAGATGGTCGGCATCACCGATCCCGAACGCCGCCTCGACCAGTACCCGCACCAGTTTTCCGGCGGCATGCGCCAGCGCGTGATGATCGCGATCGGCCTTGCTTGCAATCCAAAGCTCATCATCGCCGACGAGCCGACCACCGCGCTCGACGTCACGATCCAGGCGCAGATTCTGGAGCTGATGAAAGAGCTTTCGCGCAAGCTCAACATCGCTTTGATCGTCATCACGCACAATCTGGGCGTGGTCGCGCGCTATGCCGATCGCGTCAACGTGATGTATGCCGCGCGCGTGGTCGAGCAGGGCACGGCCGACGGCGTGTTCTTGACGCCGCGCCACCCGTACGCGATGGGGCTGATGCGCTCGGTGCCGCGCCTCGACCGGCCGCGCGGGCTGAAGCTCGAAACCATCGAAGGCTTGCCGCCCAACCTGCTCGATCCGCCCAAAGGCTGCCGCTTCGCCGCGCGCTGCGCCTTCAAGGCCGATATCTGCGCGCAAGATCCGCCGCTGGTGGAAATCGAGCCCGGCCATTTTTCGGCCTGTCTGCGCGCCCCGGAATTGGCGGCCGGCACGCTGAAGCCGGCGGCGCCCGTGCGCGTCGATGCGGGCTCGCGCGTCGCCAAAGACGCGCCCCCGCTGCTGGAAGTGACGGGGCTCAAGAAATTCTTCACCGTGTCGCGCAAAGGCGGATTGTTCTCTACCGTCACGAGCCAGGTGCGCGCGGTCAACGACGTGTCGTTCAAGATAGCGCCCGGCGAAACGCTGGGCCTGGTCGGCGAGTCCGGTTGCGGCAAGACCACGATCGGCCGCCTCGTGCTGCGGCTCGAAAATCCGACCGAGGGCGCCATCAAGTTCAAGGGCGAGGATATCGCCGCCAAAAGCTTGAACGAGCTGCGCGACATCCGGCGTAAAATTCAGGTCATTTTCCAGGACCCGTACAGCTCGCTCAATCCGCGCATGACGATCGGCCAGATCATCGCCGAGCCCTTGATGGTCTACAAAATCGTCCCCAACGCCAAAGCGGCGGCCGAGCGCGTGGCCGAATTGCTGGTGCAGGTCGGGCTGTTCGCCTACATGGCCGAGCGCTATCCGCACGAAATGTCGGGCGGCCAGCGCCAGCGCGTGGGCATCGCGCGCGCGCTTGCCATGGAGCCCGAATTCATCGTCTGCGACGAGCCCGTGTCGGCGCTCGACGTGTCGATCCAGGGCCAGATCATCAATCTGCTGGAAACGCTGCAGCACAAGCTGAACCTGACCTACCTGTTCATCGCGCACGATCTGGCGGTGGTGCGGCATATCTCCGACCGCGTGGTGGTGATGTATCTGGGCCGCCTGATGGAAATGGCGGACGGCGACGCGCTCTATGCCGAGCCGTTGCACCCATATACGCGTGCCCTGCTCGATGCCGCCCCCGTGCCCGACCCGTCGGTCGAGCGCGCGCGGGCGCCGCGGGCATTGAAGGGCGAAACGCCGTCGCCGCTCAATCCGCCGACGGGCTGCGTCTTCCATACGCGCTGCCCGCTCGCCGACGGCGACTGCAAAAAGATCGTCCCCGAACCGCGCGAGGTCAAACCCGGCCACTTTGTCGCCTGCATCAAGGTGTAGATCGCTTGACGCCCCGCTTGCGGGCGTATTCCATAGACCCCAACACCGCGCGGACAAGGGCTCCCCCCTCGAAAAGCCCGCCGCACCCACACAGGAGGAACGCCAAGATGAGCTACGTTCGTTTGATTGCGGCCGGTATTGCCGCGGCAGGCCTGGCATTCGCCGGTCCCGCCGATGCCCAAGCGCCCAAGCGCGGCGGCACGCTGACCTTCGCGATTTCCGCCGAAACGCCGCACTACGACTGCCATGCGTCCGACACCTTCGCGACGCTGCATTTCGTCTCGCCCTTCTATTCGACGCTGATGCAGTTCGATCTGTCGAAATATCCGGGCGTCAAAGGCGACCTCGCCGAAAGCTGGACGGTCGCGCCCGATCTTATGAACTACACGTTCAAGCTGCGCTCGAACGCGGTCTTCCACGACGGCACGCCGCTGACCTCGGCCGACGTCAAGGCGACCTACGAGCGGCTGCGCGCGCCGCCCACGGGCATCGTATCCACGCGCATGGCGACGTTCGGCGACATCGACACGATCGAAACGCCCGACGCCACGACGATCACCTTCAAGATGAAGGCGCCCAATCCCGCGATGATGGAACATTTCGCGAGCCCGTGGAATTGCGTCTATTCGGCGGCCAAGCTTGCGGCCGACGCCAATTTCCCGCGCACCAACATCATGGGGTCGGGCCCGTTCCGCTTCGGCGAGCACGTCAAGGGCAGCCACATGACGGGCACGCGCAACGAGCGCTATTTCGAACCCGGCAAGCCCTATCTGGACGGCCTGCGCGGCGTGTTCATGAGCCAGCCCGCCGCGATGCTGAACGCGCTGCAGGGCGGGCAGGTGATGGCCGAGTTCCGCGGCATCAGCCCGGCCGAGCGCGACCGCCTGGTGCAGGGCATGGGCGACAAGGTGCGCATCGAAGAGTCGGGCTGGACGCTCAATCTGCTCGTCGTCTTCAACACCGAGAAGAAGCCCTTCGACGACGTGCGCGTGCGCCGCGCGCTCAACATGGCGATCGACCGCCGTGCGGGCGCGCAGGGCTTGGCGCGCCAGGCGACGCTGCGCGATGTCGGCGGTCTGGTGCGTCCGGGTTCGCCCTTCGCGATCAAGGACGAGGATCTGGCCAAGGTGCCGGGCTACGGGCGCGACATTGCGGCCGCACGCGCCGAAGCGCGCCGTTTGCTGCAGGAAGCGGGCGTGCCTAACCTGGAGTTCGTGCTGCACAACCGCTCGACGCCGCAGCCCTACACGCCGGCCGGCATCTATCTGGTCGACCAATGGCGCCAAATCGGCGTCAAGGTCGAGCATCGCCAGTCGGAGACGTCGCCCTATCTTGCGGGCATGTCGAGCGGCAATTTCGACGTCGCGGTCGATTTCTCGAACCTGTTCATGGACGAACCCAGCCTGGGTCTGGCCAAGTACATCTCGCTCGATCGCGCGCCCGAAAACCGCTCGCGTTCGGTCGACCGCGAACTCGACCGGCTCTTCGATCTGCAAGCCCGCGAACGCGACCAGACCAAGCGCTACGATCTGATCCGCCAGTTCGAAGCGCGCATGTTCGACCAGGTCTACCAGGCGCCGCTGCTGTGGTGGCACCGCATCATCCCGACCAACAGGGCGGTGATGGGCTGGGAAATGTCGCCGAGCCACAATCTCGGGCAGAACCTCGCCGGGGTCTGGCTGAACCAGTAAGCTTACCGCTGCAGAAAGAAGCCGTCGCCGATGCTCGGATACCTCGCCAATCGCGCCCTCCTGATGATCCCGACCTTGGTCGGGGTCGCGATCCTGATCTTCTTCATGCTCAGGGTCGTGCCGGGGGACATTGTCGAGGTGAAACTGCGCGGCGACGGCGGCAGCGTGACGCAAGAGACGATCGAGAAAGAGCGCGCGCGCCTGGGCCTCGATCAGCCCATGATCGTGCAATTCGGCCAGTGGATGACGGGCCTCGCCACGCTCAATCTTGGCAATTCGATGTGGACCGACCGGCCGGTGGTCGAGGAAATCGGCCTGCGCCTCGAACTCACGCTGCAAGTGGCGGTGATGGCGACGGTGATTGCGATCCTGATCGCAATACCGCTCGGCACGCTCTCCGCTTTGTTCAAAGACACCTGGATCGACTACACGATCCGCATCGTGACCATCGCGGGCTTGGCGGTGCCGAGCTTCTGGCTCGGCATGATCATCATTTTGGGACTGCTCTATCTGTTCAACTGGCTGCCGCCGATCACCTATACGCCGTTCTATGTCGATCCGGTCGCCAATATCAGCCAGCTGATCTGGCCCGCTTTGGCGGTCGGCTACCGCTACGCGGCCGTGGTGGCGCGCATGGTGCGCTCGTCGATCGTCGAGGTGATGAAGGAAGACTACATCCGCACCGCGCGCGCCAAGGGCGTGTACGAAAAGCTTGTCGTCTCGCGCCACGCGATGCGCAACGCCATGCTGCCCGCGATTACGTTCATCGGCCTGGAATTCGCGTTCCTCATCGGCGGCCTTGTCGTCACCGAACAGGTGTTCAACTTGAACGGCCTGGGGCGCCTGTTCGTGCAGGCGATCAGCCGCAACGATTTCACGCTGATCCAGTCGATCGTCATGCTGATCGCGGTCGTCTTCATCCTGTCGAACCTGGTGGTCGATTTGCTCTACGCCTGGCTCGATCCGCGCATCCGCTACGGGAGCAAGTAACATGGCGTCTGTTGCCCAGTCGGGCGCATCCCAGCCCAATATCGTCTACAAATTCCGCAAGCGCCGCCCGGCGCTGGTCGAGTTTTGCGTGGCGCAGCCCTTGGGCGCCATTTCGGGCGTGGCGATCCTTGCCATGCTGTTTGCGGGCATGTTCGCCGAGCTGGTGGCGCCCTACGATCCGCTGACGATCGATTTCGGCGCGATGCTGTCGGCGCCGTCGCCCGCGCATTGGATGGGCACCGACGCGTTCGGGCGCGATATTTTCAGCCGCGTGATCTACGGCGCGCGGACCGCGCTCACGATCGGATTTTTCTCGTCGCTGTTCGGCTGCACGCTTGGCGCCATCGTGGGCGTCTCGTCGGCCTATTTCGGCGGGCGCGTGGACACGATCGTGCAGCGTTTCATCGACGTGATGCTCGCCTTTCCGATCATCGTGCTGGCGCTCGTGGTGGTGGCGATGCTCGGGCGCAATCTGGTGGGCGGCGTGGACGTGAACCTCATCGTCGCGATCGCCATCCCGATCGTACCGAAGGTCGCGCGCGTGGTGCGCTCGGCCGCCTTGTCGATCCGCGAGATGCCTTATATCGACGCGGCGCGCGCGGCCGGTTTCAGCCATCTGCGCATCATCTTCCGCCACATGGTGCCCAACGTCTCGGCGCCGTTCCTGATCATGTTCACGGCCTTCATCGCCCAGGCGATCTTGCTGGAAGCGTCGCTCTCGTTCCTGGGGCTGGGCGTCACCGAGCCCACGCCCGCCTGGGGGTTGATGCTCTCGGGCAACGCGTCGGATTTCTACCGCGAGGCGCCTTGGATGATCCTGTTTCCGGGCCTCGCGATCTCGACGGCGGTGTTCGCCTTCAACCTGTTCGGCGACAGTTTGCGCGATTGGCTCGATCCGAAATTCAAGGTTTGACCGAACCCGGCAGCGTCTTGTAAAAACGAAACTTGGAAATTGCGGCAACCCTTCTTTTGCGACGACGAGCCTGGGGCTTTTGCCCCCGCGCGCGTTGATTCGTCGTCCGACCGGCTCGATTTCTTTTCCGTACTTCCGCCCGTCCTCTCGGCATCCGCGCGCGCTCGCTTGACGACGCAACGCCAATGCCACGAGGACTGCCATGTTCCATCTCACGACCGAACGGCCCGCAGACGGCCCTGCCATCGACGCCTTGCTCGACCGGGCTTTTGGGCCCGACCGGCATGCCAAAATCTCGTATCGCTACCGGCAAGCATGTGCGCCGATCTGCGATCTTTCGCGCGTCGCGCGTGCCGACGCCGACGGTCGGCTGCTCGGCACGATCCGCTATTGGCCGGTTGCCATCGGCGGGCACGCGGCGCTGCTGCTGGGCCCCATCGCGGTCGAGCCTGCGCTGAAGGGGCGCGGCATCGGCGTCGCGCTGATGCGCGACACGCTCGATGCGGCGGCATGGTCGAATGCCAAGCGCGTCGTGCTGGTGGGCGATCTCGACTACTACAAACGCTTCGGCTTTGTGCCCGCAAGTCCGCACGGCCTTGTCATGCCGGGCGAGAATCCGGCACGGCTGCTGATGTGCGCGCTGGCCCGCAATGCGTTTGCGGGCGTGGCGGGCAGCATCCAGCCTTGGAGGTTGCCTCGCGGCGCTTGGCGCGATGCGGCTTGACGCGCTAGCCTTGCGGCCATGACAGGTTGGCAATTCTGGATCGATCGCGGCGGCACATTCACCGACATCGTCGCCAAGCGGCCCGACGGAAGTTTGGCCACGCACAAGCTGCTGTCCGAAAATCCCGAGCGCTACGCCGATGCCGCGTTGCAGGGCATTCGCGATCTGCTCGGGCTCGACGGGCAGGCGAGCCTCGCGGGCCAGCCCATTGACGCGGTCAAGATGGGCACGACCGTCGCCACCAACGCGCTGCTGGAACGCAAGGGCGCGCGCGTGGCGCTTGCCATCACGGCCGGGTTCGGCGACCAGCTGCGCATTGCCTATCAGAACCGGCCGAAATTGTTTGTGCGCCGCATCGAACTGCCCGAGCTGCTCTACGAGACCGCGATCGAAATCGACGAGCGCATCGACGCCAACGGCAACGTGCTGCGCGCCCTCGACCAGGCCAAAGCCGAAGCCGATTTGCGCCGCGCGTTCGCAAGCGGCATCGACGCGCTCGCGATCGTGCTGATGCACGGCTATCGCTATCCGGCGCACGAAGCGATGCTGGCGACGATCGCGCGGCGCATCGGGTTTTCGCAGATCTCGGTCGGCCACGAAGTCTCGCCGCTGATGAAAATCGTCGGGCGCGGCGACACGACTGTGGTCGACGCGTATGTCGCGCCGATTCTGCGCGGCTATGTCGATCGCGTGGCGGCAGCGCTCGGCGATACGCGGCTGCTGTTCATGCAATCCAACGGCGGGCTTGTGGATGCGCGCCGGTTCCAGGGCAAGGATGCGATACTCTCCGGCCCTGCGGGCGGCATCGTGGGGGCCGCGCGCACCGGCGAGGCGGCCGGCTTTTCCAAGATCATCGGCTTCGACATGGGCGGCACCTCGACCGACGTTGCGCTCTACAACGGCGCCTACGAGCGCACGTTCGAAACCGTCGTTGCGGGCGTGCGCATGCGTGCCCCCATGATGAAGATCAACACGGTCGCGGCGGGCGGCGGCTCGATCCTGCATTTCGACGGCGCGCGCTTTCGCGTCGGGCCCGACAGTGCGGGCGCCAATCCGGGCCCCGCCTGCTACCGGCGCGGCGGTCCGCTTTGCGTGACCGACGCCAACATCATGGTCGGCAAGATCGTGCCCGCGTTCTTCCCCAAACTGTTCGGCCCCGGCGGGGACCAGGCGCTCGATAGCGACATCGTGCGCGCCAAGTTTTCCGATCTTGCCAAGCGCGTCGCGCTTGCGACCGGCAAGGCGACCGGCGCGCAGGCGGTCGCCGACGGGTTTTTGAAGATCGCGGTCGAGAACATGGCCAACGCGATCAAGCAGATCTCGATCCAGCGCGGCTACGACGTGCAGAGCTACGCGCTCAATTGCTTCGGCGGGGCGGGCGGGCAGTTCGCCTGCAAGGTGGCCGATGCGCTCGGCATGGAAAACGTGTTCGTGCATCCGTTTGCGGGCGTGCTGTCGGCCTACGGCATGGGCTTGGCCGACATGCGCGTGCTGCGCGAGAAGGCCGTCGAAGCAAGGCTCGACGAACGGCTGATGCCGGCCCTTGCACACGATCTTGATCGGCTGGCGGCCGACGGGCGCGCCGAACTCGTGCGCCAGGACGTGCCGCAGGCCAGCATCGAAATCCAGCGCCGCCTGCATTTGAAATACGAAGGCACGGATTCGACGCTCGCCGTCGCCGACGGCCCGTTGGCGCGCATCGCGGCCGATTTCGCGGCGGCGCACCGCCAGCGCTACGGCTTCACGCTGCCCGGCAAAGCGATCGTCGTCGAAGCCGTCGCCATCGAAGCCATCGGCCATGCCGATACGATGCAAGACGCCGTGTTCGATGCGCCCGACGCGCCGCCGCCCGCACCCGACGCCTGCGCCGACATCTACACCGACGATGCCGTGCGCCAGGCGCCGATCTACCGGCGCGAACGGCTGCTGCCCGGCATGCGCCTCGACGGACCCGCGATCGTCGCCGACGCCAACGCCACCACGATCGTCGAGCCGGGCTGGCAGCTGCGCGTCACGGCGCGCGACCATCTGGTGCTGACGCGAACGGTTCCCGTGCAGCGCAGCCATGCGGCGGGCACGTCGGTCGATCCGGTGATGCTGGAGGTCTTCAACAATCTGTTCATGTCGATCGCCGAACAGATGGGCGTCGCCCTGCAGAACACCGCCTTCTCGGTCAACATCAAGGAGCGCTTGGATTTTTCCTGCGCGTTGTTCGACCGCGACGGCAACCTCATCGCCAACGCGCCGCACATGCCCGTCCATCTGGGCTCGATGGGCGAGAGCGTGGCCGCCGTCACGCGCGCGCGCGAAGGCACGATGAAGCCGGGCGACGTCTATGTGCTGAACGCGCCCTACAATGGCGGCACGCATCTGCCCGACGTTACGGTCGTGATGCCGGTGTTCGACGACGCAAAAACGGAAATCCTGTTTTTTGTCGCGAGCCGCGGCCATCAGGCCGACATCGGCGGCCTGACGCCGGGCTCGATGCCGCCGGGCTCGACCAGCGTCGAGGAGGAGGGCGTGCTGATCGACGATTTTCTGCTGGTCGAACAGGGCGTCTTGCGCGAGGCCCAGATGGTCGCCTTGCTCGAAAGCGGCCCGTATCCGGCGCGCAATCCAGCGCAGAACATCGGCGACCTCAAAGCGCAGATCGCGGCGTGCGAGAAGGGCGCGCAGGAGCTGCGCAAGATGGTGCGCGATTTCGGGCTCGACGTCGTGCGCGCCTATATGGGGCACGTGCAGGACAATGCCGAGGAGCAGGTCCGCCGCGTGCTCGACGTGCTCAAAGACGGCGCGTTCGACTACAAGATGGACGACGGCGCCGTCATTGCCGTGAAAATTTCGATCGACCGCGCGAAGCGCAGCGCCGTCATCGATTTTGCGGGCACGTCCGTGCAGCGCCCGAACAATTTCAACGCGCCCGCCGCCGTATGCATGGCGGCGGTGCTCTATGTGTTCCGCACGCTTGTACCCGGCGACATCCCGATGAATGCGGGCGTGCTCAAACCGCTCGACGTGCGCATCCCGGAAGGCTCGATGCTGCGCCCGCGCTATCCGGCGGCCGTGGTGGCGGGCAATGTCGAAACCTCGCAGACCGTCACCGACTGCCTCTACGGGGCGCTTGGCGCCATGGCCGGTGCCCAAGGGACCATGAACAATTTCACCTTCGGCAATGCCCGCCACCAGTATTACGAAACCATCGCCGGCGGTTCGGGTGCAGGCCCCGATTTCGACGGCACGGATGCGGTGCAGACGCACATGACCAATTCGCGCCTGACCGATCCTGAAGTGCTCGAATGGCGCTTTCCCGTGCGCGTCGAAAGTTTCGCCATCCGGCGCGGCTCGGGTGGGGCAGGGCGCCGCCATGGCGGCGACGGCGTGGTGCGCAAGATCCGGTTCCTCGAAACGATGACCTGCGCGATCCTTGCCAATCGCCGCATCGTGCCGCCGTTCGGCCTCGCAGGCGGCGATGCTGGAAAACTCGGCCGCAACTGGGTCGAGCGCGCCGACGGCCGCATCGAGGAGAAGGGCGCGACCGCCCAATGGCAGGTCGAACCCGGCGACATGTTCGTGATCGAAACGCCCGGCGGCGGCGGGTTCGGCACGAGATAACGTCGAATCGCACGGGTTCGAATCGCACGGGTTCGAATCGCACGGGCGAAATCGTGTCCAATCTGCGCCAAGCGTAGCGGGACAATTGCGCGGCTGCATTCGGGGCGCCGACCGGCTATAGCCTAACGACGCCATGACAAGCCCAACGCCCCAACCCGATTCCAGCGTCGGCCGCCACGACCGGCCGTTGGCGGGGATCGTATTCATGCTCGCGGGCGTGTTCATGCTCTCGATCATGGATACGGTGTCGAAATTCGCCGTCGGGCAACTGCCGATTTTCCAGATCGTCGCGATCCGGTCGGCCTATGTGCTCTCCGTGCTGGTACCCTATGCGTGGTTCGTGCACGGGCGCGCGGCGTTCGCAACCAAACGGCCGCTTGCGCATATCGGGCGCGGGCTGATTTCGGTCGGCGCGGTCTATTCGTTTTTGGAGTGTCTGCGACTGCTGCCGCTCGCCACCGCCATCGCGATCTGTTTTGCAGCCCCGCTGCTGATGACGGTTTTTTCCGTCTTCATGCTGAAGGAGCGCGTGGGCGTGCATCGCTGGACGGCGGTCTGCATCGGCCTGGTCGGCGTCGGCTTGATCGTGGGCCCCGAAGCCGCCGACGGCGCCGTTTCGCTGGGCGCGCTGTGGGCGTTGCTGTCGGCGGCGCTCTACGCGTTCGGCATGACCACCGTGCGGCTGCTGTCGGCGACCGAAAGCGACATCGCGATGATGTGGACGCAGGGCGCCGTCATGCTGGCGGCATCGCTGGTCGCTTTGCCGTTCGTAGCGACGCCCGTTCCCGACGCGATGTGGGGCGTGATCGCAGTTTTGGCAGCCGTGCTGATCGCGGGCCAGGCGCTGAGCTTTCGCGCGATGCGCTTGGCGCCGGTCGGGGCGGTCGCGCCGTTGCAGTACACCGAACTGGTCTGGGCGGCAGCTTTTGGCTGGATTTTCTGGAACGAATGGCCGTCGGCGAATGTCTGGTGGGGCGCGCTGGTCGTCGTTTCGGCGGGTCTTTATACGATCTGGCGCGAACGCGTGCGCGCGGCCCAGGCGGTTGAAGTCCGCGCCCGGCAGGTCTAACCTTCGGGACCTTCAAACGGCGAGGAAGCCCGATGGCCAGCATTGCGCAAATCAAAGCCTCCAACCCCGTCGCGCGCGACGCGGCGATCGCGGAGATCCAAACGCTGATCGGCGCGCGTCTGTCGACGGCGGGGGCGGTTCGCGACCAGCACGGGCGCGGCGAGGCCTATCACATGTCGATCCCGCCCGATGCCGTCGCCTTCGTCGAGAGCACGGCGGAAGTCGCGGCGATCGTCGAGATTTGCGCGCGCCATCGCCTGGCGGTGGTGCCGTTCGGCACCGGCACCTCGCTCGAAGGGCACACGGCCGCGTTGCACGGCGGAATTTGCATCGATGTCAGCCGCATGAACGCGATCCTGGCGGTCAATGTCGAGGATCTGGACGTGCGTGTGCAGCCGGGCGTCACGCGCAAGCAGCTCAACGAACATCTGCGCGATACCGGCCTGTTTTTCCCGATCGATCCGGGCGCCGATGCATCGCTGGGCGGCATGACCGCGACGCGCGCCTCGGGCACCAACGCCGTGCGCTACGGCACGATGCGCGAGAACGTGCTCTCGCTCGAAGTGGTGCTGGCCGACGGTCGCGTGATCCGCACGGCAAGGCGCGCGCGCAAATCCTCGGCCGGCTACGATCTCACGCGCTTGTTCGTGGGCTCGGAAGGAACGCTTGGCGTGATCACGGAAGTCACGCTCAAGCTCTATGGCATCCCCGAGGCGTCCAGCGTGGCGATGTGCACTTTCGACACCGTGAAAGGCGCCGTGGATACCACCATCGCGACGATCCAGGCCGGCATCCCGGTCGCGCGCATCGAATTGGCCGACGGCGTGCAGATGGGCGCCATCGCGCGCTATTCCAAGCTCGATCTGGCGGCCGTGCCGACCTTGTGGCTCGAATTCCACGGCACCGAAGCCTCGGTTGCCGAGCAGGCGGAAATGGTCCAGGCCATCGCGGTCGACAATGGCGGCGAGAATTTCAAATGGACCACCGATCAAGCTGCCCGCAAGAAGATCTGGCAGGCGCGCCACGATGCGGCCTATGCCGCCAAGGCGCTGCGGCCGGGCTGCCAAGTCTGGGCAACCGACGTGTGCGTGCCGATCTCGCGCCTCGCCGACTGCATCGTCGAAACGCAGAAGGATTTGGAATCGACGCACCTGCCCGCGCCGATCGTGGGCCATGTCGGCGACGGCAATTTCCACCTCGCATTTGTGCTCGACCCAACGAAGCCCGAGGAAGTCGCCGAAGCCAACCGCATCAACGACCGGCTGGTTGCGCGCGCGCTCGCCATGGAAGGCACGTGCACCGGCGAGCACGGGGTCGGCTACGGCAAGATCGACTTCCTCAAGGACGAGCACGGCGAGGGCGTGTCGGTCATGCGCACGATCAAAAAGGCGCTCGACCCCGACAACATCATGAACCCCGGCAAGATTGTGCGCGACTGAACGGGGCCGATAGCGGGCGCGTTGCGCCTACGCCAGTTCGCGCACCATTTTGTTGAAAATCGCGTGCGCGAAGTCGGTGCGGTCGCGCGCATTCATCACGAACGCGCCGGGACCGCCGATCACGTTGTCCTCGTAATGCGCGCGCAGCCGCTCCAGCGGCATGGCGCTGCCCGAGCCCTCGGCCGCGATCGCCAGCGCGTTGATTGTGATGCCGGCCGCAACCGCGCGGTCGCGTGCGGCGGCGGCGGGCAGGATCTGCGAGCGCATGTCGGGGCCGTCGCCCGCAATGTCGATCGTGGCGCGCGAACTGCGGAAGGGCGCGACGGCGATAAGGTCGGTTGCCACTGCGATCGCGTCGCCGATGGCGTTCCAGCTTTGGCGTTGGCGCGGGGCTGCCACCACGCGCGCCGCAAAATCGGCCGCATCGTCGGCATCGGCAATGCGCGCCCACGGCACCAGAATCTGCGGCGCCCCCGGCGAGCCCCATTCGCCGTAGGCAACCGCGATCGCGCGTGCCGACGTGCGCGCGATCGCCGCCAGAATCTCGGGCCGTTGAAGCGCTTGGGCCGTGCCGGTGCGTTGCAACCGGTACTCGTCCGCATCGATCGAGCCCGAGCCGTCGTTGAGCAGCACCAGCAGCAGCCCGACGTCGTCGGCCTGTGCCTGCTCTGGCGCGCGTGCGAACCCGTACGCAGGCACCAGCGCGCCGAGGGCAGCTTGGCCAAAAACCCGGCGCGTCAGGAGCATGGCGTTCAGCCCGAGCGGCGGCTGAAGAGCGTGTAGTAGCGGTGCATGCCGTCGATATTGAGATCGCGCATCTGGGCGTAGCCCGCCCGATTGGCGTATTTTTCAAGATTGATGCCGGGGCGAATCTCGTCGAGGCTGCGGCCTGCACGCATGCCCGCAAGCACGCCGTCGCGGATCGTTTCCATGTATTCGCGAAACTGGCGGGCATGCGCCTTCGTGCCCATCGGTCCGTGGCCGGGTGCGAGCAGATCGAAATCCATCGCCTCCACCCGGCGGAGCGAGTCGAACCATTCCTCGACATAGCCTTCGTGCAGATCGCGGAAGGCCACGGTTTCGACCGGGATGAAATCGACCGCGAACAGCGTGCGCGCCGCTGGAAAGCGCACGACGATCGAATTGTCGGAATGGTTGCGCCCGACATAGTCGAGTTCGACGACCGTGCCGCCCAGTTCGAGCGTCATCGCGTCGGAGAAGGTGACGTGCGGCAAGGCCGTGCGGCGCTGCTCGGCGCGAATTTTTTCTTTGGCGCGCGCGTGCGCCACGACGGTGGCAGTGTCGGCGAAGACCTCGCCGCCGTTGATATGGTCGGGATGGTCGTGGCTGTAGATCACATAGCGCACGCTTTGATTGAAGCGTGCGCGGATCTGGTCTTTGAGCCACGTCGCGGCGGCGGCGTTGATCGGATCGG
This sequence comes from Asaia bogorensis, assembly GCA_945901855.1. GTDB lineage: Bacteria > Pseudomonadota > Alphaproteobacteria > CACIAM-22H2 > CACIAM-22H2 > Tagaea. The sequence continues at coordinate 65,687 of CAMDLT010000007.1, forward strand.
TGCAGATGGCGCCCTGCGGCGTGATCGCGAACACGGAAAAGTGGAAATTGTTGCGGAAACGATAGAGATTGCCAGCGATCTGCGTGATTTCGCGCACCGGTGCCGGGGCTGGCGCCGGTGTCGGCGCTTGGGCCTGCGCTTGGTGCTGCAGGGCCGGGACGCCAATGGCGGCAGCGCCGGCAAGGCCGCCCGCCCAGCGAAACAGATCGCGCCTTGCAAAGGCTTCGGGCGCAAACATCGGGTCGTCGTAGCCGCAGCACGAACAGGGCGCCTCGGCGGCGATGGCATTGGCATCGGTGCAGACAAAACGCGACGCTCGATCCATGGTGCGGTCTCCCCGTTGGTTTTGTCTATCAACGCAAAGCGGAACGCGGCCGTCAAGCGCCGGGCGCTCGCAGTCGGCCAAATGCGCATCGTTTTGCCGCTTGTCAGCGGCGAAGCGCGCTTGGTTCCGTAAAATTTGCGGACGGCACGTCGCCGATGTCCGAAAACGTCGCTGCGTGCGCTTCGTGTTTCGTCTTCGGCGTCGATGCGGTGGGGAGCGGCTGTTTCTTCTCAAGATTGTATCTCTGATAGATGGCGGCCGGTGTCGAGCTGGATCCGCCGCCAAGCACGAGGGCGGCGGGCGCCCGGTCTGCGTCGACGCGCGCGATCGAAATGGCACGATAAAGATAAAAATCTTATAAATGGATATCATTCAATTTTTTATTTTTGTTCTTTATTTGATCTAAAAACTCGATTAAACTCCGTCAATCGATCCGCTTTCCGGGTCGTGTGCTGTTTGAAAAGTGAAGATCGGACCTTGCCACGCGACGCGACGGAAAATTTCCGTGCGTTTCGAGGCTAGTTTTCAAATATATCAGAGACTTGATCCGCAACATGTCGCGTGGATGTCGCGTCCATGTCGCGCAGATGTCGCGTCTGCGTTGCGTCTATGTTGCGTCTGCGTCGCGCCAAAACTTGCGGTGCGGTGCTATGATGCCCATCGCTGGCCAGAGCGATAGGTTATCTGTTAACCTTACGTCGGTTTTTGTGACGCCTAATTATCCACAGACCGACCGGATGGGACCGATGGCATCGAGCGACCGCGTTTGGATTTTCGACACCACTTTGCGCGACGGCGAGCAGTCGCCGGGCTGCTCGATGAATCTCGAAGAGAAATTGCGCGTCGCGCGCACGCTCGAAGAAATGGGCGTCGATGTGATCGAAGCCGGTTTTCCGATCGCGTCGAACGGCGATTTCGAAGCGGTGTCGGAAATCGCGCGTTCGATGTCGAAGGCCGTCGTGTGCGGCCTCGCGCGCGCCGGGCGCAAGGACATCGACCGCGCGTGGGAGGCGCTGAAGCATGCCAAGCGGCCGCGCATCCACACCTTCATCAGCACCTCGCCGCTGCACATGAAATACAAGCTGCAGATGGAACCCTCGGCCGTACTTCAAGCGGTCGTCGACAGCGTGACGCACGCGCGCAATCTGTGCGACGACGTCGAATGGAGCGCCGAAGACGGCAGCCGCACGGAATTCGAGTTTCTGTGCCGCTGCATCGAAAGCGCCATCAAAGCGGGCGCGTCCACGATCAACATCCCCGACACGGTCGGCTACGCGGAACCGGGCGAATTCGGGGCGCTGATCGCGCGCATCATGGCGGCGGTTCCCAACATCGCCAAGGCGCGCGTGTCGGTGCATTGCCACAACGATCTGGGTTTGGGCGTCGCCAATTCGCTTGCCGCCGTCTCGGCAGGGGCCCGTCAGGTCGAATGCACCGTCAACGGCATCGGCGAGCGTGCGGGCAACGCCGCCCTCGAAGAAATCGTCATGGCGTTGCGCACGCGCCCGGACCGCCTGCCGTTCACGACCGGCGTCGACACGACCCACATCGTGCGCGCCTCGCGCTTGGTGTCGGGCATCACGGGGTTTGCAGTGCAGCCCAACAAGGCGATCGTCGGCGCCAACGCCTTTGCGCACGAAAGCGGCATTCACCAGGACGGCATGCTCAAGAATGCGCAGACCTACGAGATCATGACGCCCGAAAGCGTCGGTCTCGTGCGCTCCACGCTGGTCATGGGCAAGCATTCGGGGCGGGCGGCGTTCCGCTCCAAGCTCAAGGAACTCGGCTTCGAGAGCCTCGGCGACAATACGATCGAAGACGCCTTCAAGCGCTTCAAGGATCTGGCCGACCGCAAGAAGGACGTCTTCGACGAAGACATCGTCGCTCTCGTCGACGACCAGATGGGCAGCACCGCCGACAGCATCAAGTTCGTCTCGCTGCAGGTCGTGGCCGGCTCCAAGGGGCCGCAGCTTGCCGACCTAGAGCTTGAAATCGACGGGGCGGTGCAGAACGTCCAGTCGCGCGGCAACGGGCCGGTCGACGCCGTGTTCAACGCCATCAAAAAATTGGTGCCGCACGAAGCCAAGCTTCAACTCTACCAAGTGCATGCCGTGACCGCGGGCACGGATGCCCAGGCCGAGGTGACCGTGCGACTCGACGAGGGCGGCAAATCGGTCAATGGACAGGGGGCGGATGCCGACACGCTGTGCGCGTCGGCCAGGGCCTATCTCAACGCCCTCAACAAGCTATTGATAAAACGAAAGAAATCGGCGCCGGTCGGAGCCGGCGCAGATCTGTCGACACGGACGTCTATTTCGGCTTAATTCCGCCGAAATTTCCGGTCATTTGGTGGGGTTCCGGTTTCCCCAAAGTCGTTGAAAGGTAAGGATTTTTTTATGTTTTCGCGTCTCCTTGGAATGCTCTCCGCCGACATGGCGATCGATCTTGGCACGGCCAACACGTTGGTCTACGTCAAGGGCCGCGGCATTGTGCTCAACGAACCCTCGGTTGTGGCAATCGCCGAGATCAAGGGCAAGAAGCAGGTGCTCGCCGTCGGCGACGAAGCCAAGCTGATGCTGGGCCGCACGCCCGGCAACATCACCGCCATCCGACCCTTGCGCGACGGCGTGATCGCCGACTTCGAAGTCGCCGAGGAGATGATCAAGCACTTCATCCGCAAGGTGCACAACCGGCGTTCCTTCGCCTCGCCCCAGGTCATCGTGTGCGTGCCCTCGGGCTCGACCGCGGTCGAGCGGCGCGCGATCCAGGAGTCGGCCGAAAGTGCGGGAGCTCGCCGCGTGTTCCTGATCGAGGAACCGATGGCCGCCGCGATCGGCGCTCGCCTGCCCGTGACCGAGCCGACGGGCTCGATGGTCGTGGATATCGGCGGGGGGACGACCGAAGTCGCGGTGCTCTCGCTGGGCGGCATCGTCTATTCGCGCTCGGTGCGCGTGGGCGGCGACAAGATGGACGAAGCCATCATCGCCTATATCCGTCGCAACCATAACCTGTTGGTCGGCGAAAGCTCGGCCGAGCGCATCAAGAAGGAAATCGGGTCGGCCTGTCCGCCCGACGACGGCGAAGGCCGCATGATGGAGATCAAGGGCCGCGACCTCATGAACGGCGTGCCCAAGGAACTGCTGATCTCCGAACGCCAGATCGCCGAGAGCTTGGCCGAACCCGTCAGCGCGATCATCGAGGCGGTCAAGGTCGCCCTCGAACATACGGCGCCCGAACTGGCCGCCGACATCGTCGACAAGGGCATCGTGCTGACGGGCGGCGGCGCGCTCCTTGGCAATCTCGACTACGTGCTGCGGCACGCATCTGGACTGCCGGTGTCGGTCGCCGACGATCCGCTGTCGTGCGTGGCGCTGGGCACGGGGCGCTGCCTCGAAGAGATGAAGACCCTTCGCAACGTTCTGATCTCGATGTACTAGGCCCGGCATGAAACGCCCCGGTCCCGCGCTGAAACTGGCCGCTCCCTTGCGGGTGCTCGGGCAGCGCATGGCGTTTTCGGGGCTGGTCGGGCTTGCCGTCGGCTTGCTGGTCATGGGCAAGGCCGAGGCGCCGTTCATCGAGCGCGGCCGCATGCTGGTCGTCGACGCGATCGTGCCGGTGCTGGATGCGGCGGCGCGCCCGGTCCAGACCGCAAGCGAACTGGCCGACAGTTTTCGCGGGCTGCTCGAAGTGCACGGCGAAAACGCCCGGCTGCGCGAGCAGAACGCGACGCTGATGCACTGGCAGCAAGTCGCGCGCAATCTGGAGGCCGAGAACAGGGCCTTGCGCGAAACCGCCAGAGCCTCGACGGAGGAAAGCTTCACCTTCGTCACGGGGCGCGTGGTGGCCGATGCGGGCGGCGCCTTCGCCCGCTCGGTGCTGATCGCGGCGGGCGCGCGCGACGGCATTGCCAAGGGCCACACGGCGCTGTCGCCCGACGGCCTGGCGGGCCGCGTGGGCGAGGTGGGCGACCGGGCAGCGCGCGTGCTGCTGCTCACCGACCTCAACAGCCACGTGCCCGTGATGATCGAAGGATCGCGCGACCGCGCCATCGTCGACGGCGACAATTCCGACTTGCCGCGGCTTGTGTTTCTGTCGTCGGGCGCGCGGCCGCAAATCGGCGACCGCATCGTCACCTCGGGCCATGGCGGCATCTTCCCGCCGGGCTTGCCGGTCGGCGTGGTCGTGCAGATCGGCGACAAGGGCGTGCGCGTCAAGCCGTTCGTCGATTTCCATCGGCTCGACTATCTGCGCATCGTCGATTACGGCACCGGCGGCACGCTGCCGATGGCAGCACCGCCGCCGCAAGCGCGGCGCGGGCGCTAGGGGGCTTTGATGGTCGTCGCGGCTTTTGTCCAACTCGACCGGCTTCTCAAACGTGCGCTGCCCACGAGCCTGACGGCGCTGATCGCCGCATGCGCGGTGGTGCCGCTGCCGATCCCCGAATACGCCGTACTCGCGCCCAATTTCGCGCTGATGGCTGTCTTCTATTGGACCGTGCACCGGCCCGATCTGTTTCCGGCGTGGGGCGTTTTTCTGATCGGGCTGTTGGCCGACAGCCTCTCCGGGGCGCCGCTCGGGCTAAACGCGCTCGTGCTGCTGCTCGTGCATTTCACGCTGGTCGCCCAGCACAAGGTGTTTCGCGGCAAGGCGTTCTGGCTGATCTGGCTGGCCTTCGTGATGGTGGCAGCTGGCGCGCATGTGCTGGCGGCCGTGCTGGGGTGGGTCTTTCGCGGCGGCCTGCCGGGCGGGCCGGTTTTTGTCGCCCAACTCGCGCTGACGGTCGCGCTCTACCCGGCCTTGGCAACCTTCCTTGGGCGCGTGCAGCGCCATTTCCTGGCGGACGGCTGATGGCGCTGTTGGCGCGCACCGATCCCAATCGCCAGCGCAGCTTCACGCGGCGTCTGGCTTTGTTGGCCGCAGGCAAGGTCGCGTTGCTGGGCGTGCTGGGCGGGCGGATGTACTATCTTCAGGTTGTCGAGGCCGACAAATACAAAATGATGGCCGACGACAACCGCATCAATCTGCGCCTGCTGGCGCCGCCGCGCGGACGCATCCTCGATCGCGAGGGCACGGTGCTGGCGGACAACCAGCTCAATTACCGCGTGGTGCTGGTGGCCGAGCAAACCGGATCGATCGGCGCGACGCTCGATACGCTGTCCGAAATCGTTCCGATCTCGGACAGCGAGCGGCGGCGCGTGATGCGCGAGGTCGCGCGCAAGCGCAAGTTTCTGCCGACGACCGTCAAAGAAAACTTGAGCTGGGACGACGTCAGCCGCATCGCGGTCAATGCGCCCGACCTGCCCGGGGTCACGATCGACGTGGGCTCGACCAGGCTCTATCCGCACGGCGAACACCTGGCCCATCTCATCGGCTACGTGGCGCCGCCAGCGGAGGCCGATCTCACCGGCGACCCGCTGCTCGAACTGCCCGATTTTCGCGTCGGGCGAAACGGCATCGAGCGTATGTACGATCTTGCCATGCGCGGCGAGGCTGGAAACACCCAGCTCGAGGTCAACGCGCTTGGCAGGCCGATCCGAGAGCTGTCGCGCAACGAAGGACAGCCAGGCACCGATCTTGTGCTGACGATCGACGCGCATTTGCAGCTGATGGCGGCCCAGCGTCTTGCCAAAGAAGAAAGCGCTGCCGCCGTGCTGCTCGACGTTGCCAACGGCGACGTCCTGGCACTGGCATCGCATCCGAGCTACGACCCGCACGAGTTTGCGCGGGGCATTTCGGGACCGGCATGGCGGGCTTTGCTCAACAACACGCGCGCGCCGCTCACCAACAAAGCGATTTCGGGCCAGTATCCGCCGGGCTCGACCTACAAAATGATGGTCGCCCTGGCGGCGCTTGAAAACGGCGTTTTGCCGGATATGCGCGTCTATTGCCCCGGCCACATGGACCTTGGCGACAACCGCTTCCATTGCTGGAAGAAGGGCGGGCACGGCGCGCTCGACATGAATGAAGCGCTGATGCAGTCGTGCGACGTCTATTTCTACGAAATGGGCAAACGACTGGGGGCGGACCGCATGGCCGAGATGTCGCGCCGTTTCGGACTAGGCCAGACGTTGGCGCTCGATCTGCCGGGCGAGCGCAGCGGCATCATCCCGACGCGCGCGTGGAAGCTGGCGCGCACCGGCAAGGGCTGGGCGCAGGGCGAATCGCTGGTGGCCTCGATCGGCCAGGGCTATGTGCTGACCACGCCCTTGCAACTCGCCACGATGACGGCGCGACTGGTCAATGGCGGCCTCGCTGTGGTGCCGCATCTGACGCGCGATTTGGTCGAGGAACGCCGAACGTCGGAGCGGCCGACGGCGAAATTTGCCTCGATTGGCGTGCCGCAGGCGAACCTGGCGCTGATGATGCGCGCGATGCGCGGCGTGACCAACGATCCGCGCGGCACCGCCTTTCGCGCGCGCATTTTAGAACCCGGCTATGCCTATGGCGGCAAGACGGGCACCTCGCAGGTGCGCCGCATTACCGAGGAAGAACGGCGCGTCGGCCTGCGCAAACCCGACCAGGTGCCGTGGCGCGAGCGCGACCATGCGCTGTTCGTGGGCTACGGCCCGGTCGAGCAACCGCGATTCTCGATCGCGGTGATCGTCGAGCATGGCGGCGGCGGGTCGGCAGTCGCGGCCCCGATCGCGCGCGATCTGCTGCACGAGGCGATGAAACGCGACAAACTGCGCCCGCCGGGCGGGGGTGCGCGCGTGGCGCAGGGTGCTTGAAGATTCGCCCTCGACAAGGGCTGGACGCTTTGCTATATCGCGCTCACTTCTTCGCTTCGGCGAGGGCGCTTAGCTCAGTTGGTAGAGCAGGTGACTCTTAATCACCGGGTCGTAGGTTCGAGCCCTACAGCGCCCACCACTCCCGAAGCAATATCAATGGTTTAGCGAACATACTATGCACCCGGAAAATCACCGGGTTTCTATGCACCCGTTAGGGGCGATTTCGTCGGTTTTCGGGCTTTGGTGGATGCAATTAACCTATAGTTGTAAATCTATGGATTATTCGAAGCCGTCGCCAATACTGCACGCCCAAAAGACAAAAGCGGGGCAGGTTTTCCCGCCGCCGCTTCGATCTTCGCACCGTGCCGAATGTTGGGCCTAGTGCTTGGGCTGGTCGAGCACCATGCTTTGCCGCCGCGTTTCGGCACAACGATAACCAGCTTGCGCGCGTGCGCTGGGATCGGTTCGCCAGCGAAGACGACGACGAATGAAGCCCCGTCCGTAGCCGCCTCAAGCTGGTCAAGCCGTCGATTAATGTCTCGTTTCATTCGATCCCCCGGCCTTCCGCGTTGCACCGTGCAAGCCATTCCTCGACCGTAGCGCAAGGACGCGGCATTAGCGCATAGGCGCCCCGGTGGTCGGGCGGGATCGTTTCGTCGGTATAGAAGACATAGCGCCGCCGTTTGGCCTTGCGGGTTTCGAGCGTCGCAAGCCGCCGATCTATGCCGCCGCTCATTGCAGCACCCCGAGTGCAGCACGCGGCACGCCGGTCACGACGAATAGCGCCGCTGCCATTTCACCCGGATGCGCCGCGCACCATGCTGCCCAACGTGTCGCGCACTCGGATTGCGTAGCGCCTGCGACCAGCACTTGCCGCGCCGATCCTGCCGCCTGTTCAAGTGTCGCAATGCGCTTATCAATGTCGCGTTTCATGCCGCGTCCTTTCCAACGTGGGGAAACCATTCGATCTTGTCGTCGTCGAGTTCGCCGTTAGGCAGGCAAGGCAACGCGGCAAGTTCTTCGCGGGTGTATCCGCGCGTCATCAATGCCGGTTGACCGTGACCGCCTTTCACAAGCGACCGCAGAAACTCAATCCGCACGGGTTCCGGGGGCGTCAATTCCCGCTCGACCTTTTCCAGACGCTTTGCAAGTCCGCTCATTGTTTGGTCCCTTGTGTGCTTTCGAGCCGCGCCAATCGCGCCTCTAGTTCGACTGTCTCAATCGCGCGGCGTTTCAATTCGAGCACGCCCGCAACCGCCGCCGCTTCGTCGGTCGTGATTTCGCCCTTGCCGGTGGCGTCAACGACTGCCGCCAATGCCACAAGGATGTCCGGTGCTGTCTTGATCGCGGGAATATTGAGACTGACGGGCCGCCCCTTCCACACGGGCCATACGCGCGACAAGATGATTTCTGCCGCCTTTAAGTCGCCGCCCTTCGCCGCCGTCAGCACGTTGGCGAGCACGGCTTCCGCTTGCCCGTCCGCCATCGCGTCTAAGAGCAACGTCGCGGCATTGCGCGAGCCTTGCGGGCGTCCGGCTGGATTGCCGGATTGCCCCTTCTGAAAACCGGGTCGCCGTTGTTGCTCGCCTGAATTGGCAATGGTGTCATCGTCCATGGGATGCCTCGCAATCGGGGAAACTCAAGCGTATGTCGTGATCGCCATTAGAAGCCCGTACACGCGCGTCTGTGTCGCGGGCTGGGTCGGTATGGGTTCCGGAGTTCGTCGAATCCTGCGCTTGCCCTAGCGCGAAGCCGGGCCGGTTTGAGAGGTGGGCAAGCGCGTACCAAGCAATCATCGACGCTTCTGCCCTGCCGTCGTCTTTGGCGCGTCGCCAGTTCCCGCCGTGCGCCGGTAGAAGCTGCGATGCGCGCAGCCGTGCGCCGTCTTTGCCTGCCGGGACGGCTAGAGTCCGCTTCCACGTCGCCGGGGTTACGAGTTCGACCGGCACCCGGAGTGCTGCCAGTACGCCAAGGATCGATCCGAAGCCGCGACCGAAAGCGAACATCGACGACACGCCTTGTCCGGGCATTGCGCCGACACGCTCGACGACTGCGAACGCGGGCCGGTGTTGCTCGACCAGCTCGACCATCGCCGCAAGGTCAAGGTCGCGCTTCGTCTTGCCGTTCCGCTCGATTGCCAGGGTCGGCATGTCTTCGACGTGTAGATCGCCGCCAAGGTCGAGCCATGCCAAGGCACCCGAAAATCCCGGATCGATACCGAGCACCGCCGGTGCTTTGGGAGTGCCGAGCGTCCCGCATGCGTCCAGCATGGGGGCGCGCGTCGCGCTCCCCGGGGGGTTATAGGGGGGCGACACACGCGCATGCGCGACGGGGCGCGACGCATGCGCGACGGTATGCGCGACGCATGCGCGACGGGGGTCCAAATCGATCATGCTGCCGCCCTCACAATCCGTTGACGGGGTTCTGACGGGCGTCCGTAAGCTTCGGTCTTGATCGCCCCTGCCTTAATCAGCCGGTGCATCGCGGCATCAAATGCAGCTTTGGTCACTCCCTCGCTTTCGGGGTGCTTGGCGAAGGCGTTCGGTGCGAAATTGGTCGCCGTGCGCGCCGCCGATACGTTGCTCCCTGTTGCCGCGTGCCAGTCCAGAAGCGCCAGGAATCTCTCATCGGCCTTCGCTGCCGCAAGTGCACGGTCAACCGGCCCAGCCGGTGCGCCAGTCCGCACGAATACCCCGCCTTCCCATCGTAGCTTGATGTCGTCGAGCCGCGCGCCACGGTTCGACTTGGCGTGCTTCAAGATGCGCGCATTGCGGTCGATGCTGCCGTCTTCGTCGTCGCTGGCCTTGGGCTTCGCGGCATATTCTAGGCTCAAGCGCGACCTAACCGAGCCGTTCCAAGCCGTGCTGCCTGAGTAGTTATCGCCGCTCGCCATGCCAGCTTTGGACGGATGCGCCAGCAGCACAATCGCGCAATTGAGTTCGATGCCTAGACCGGTAAGTGCCCCGATGAATTGCCGTACGATCCGCCGCGTGCTTTCGTTGGCAGCATAAATGTCCGCCGCCGTATCAAGCATGATCGCCACCGGGCGGAGGTCGCGCGCATGTTGTTCGATTTCTGCAAAGCGCGCGGTCAATCGCCCTTTCGATGCGCCCTCTTCTGCCTCGAATATTGCCGCGTCCAATCCGACGCCCACCACGATCCGCATGTTTTCGAGTTCGTCGAAGCGTCGCCCAAGCGCAGAAGTGATATCGTGAAGGCGCAATTGCAGTTCGTCGCCGTCGTCTTCGCATGCCAGCACAAGCACCGGGCCGGACTTGACGGGCATACCGAGCCACGTTTCGCCGCAGACCGCCGCCGTTGCGAGCTGTAGCGCCAAGTAGCTTTTGCCCGTGCCGCCGTCGCCCGAAAGCAGCGTCACCGCTTTAATCGGAATCAGGTCCGGCACAAAAAACTTGCGAACGGGCAGCGTTTGGCCCTGCCAATCCGCCGGGTTCAACACCGGCAGCGGGATCGATCGCGCTTCGTCGGTCGCGGGTTGCAAGCGGTGCACGTTTGGCGGTGTCATGCCGCACCTGCCATGCCGCGCGCCTGGGCGACATCGTTCCAATCGCCGTACTCGGCAGGCGGTGCGACAATCTCGACCGCCTTGCCTTCGCCATTGAATTTCACGCGGGCGCGTTCGGCAGCGTCTTCGCCGGGTTCGCCGTTGTCGCGGAACACGATCACGCGGCGCACACTGTCAGGCAGCGCGATTGCGTCGAAGCGGCGCCCAAGTGCCGCCCATACCGGCACGCCGTGGAGTTCCATCGCGCTTAGGCCGGTTTCGACGCCTTCCGCAAGCCCGAGCGTGTCGGTTGCCTCGCCAAGCCTGACGGCACCCGCGCCCAGCGGCGCAAGCGTCATCTTGGGCTGCCGCACGCCAGCTTTGCCGCACCCGTCTTGTCGAATGTAGATGCGCTGGATTGCCGATATGCTGCCGTCCGGCGCCTGCGCCGCCGCAACAAGGGCCGGTAGGATCAGACCTGTCGGCTTGTGCTGTAATGCGCCGCGATACCGGATCGTCGCCGGGACCGGCAGATTGACCGCTCGAAACAAAATATATTTTGCGCCCAGCGTCCCCGCGATGGGCTTTGCCTGATTCCAGATTTCGAGTGCTGCGCGTGTCGCCCCTTCGTCGATGGCGGTCGTCTTGGCCGGTGCCGATACCGGGCGCATAGCCTGCCCATATCCCAGCCATGCACGGGCTTCGTCGCGGGCGTCGGCTTTGGACAGTCGACGGGCTGCTTCGATCAAGTCGAGCAAGTCGCCGAATTGACCGGTCGCAGCGTCAGACCATTTTCCAGCGCGTGCGCCGTGCCGATGGATAAACAGACTGTCGCCGCGTTCGCCGTCAATCGATCCAATCGACCAATAGTTCCCGCACCTGCGCGCCAGCGGCAGTAAGGTCGGAATTAGATCGTCAACGCGCAAGGCGAGTTCGTGCGCGATGTCGGATGCGCTATTCATTCGCAGCCTGTCCTTTCGCTTTGGCGTTTGCCAGTGCGCGCTCGACGATGCGCGCGACAACGGCGCCAATCGGCTTGAATGGTGCGGGCGGTGGGGTCTGGGGTTTGCGCTCAAGCTGCATTGGCGCTGGCCTCCGACGTGTTCGTGCGGGGCGCCGATGTCCGGGCTTCTGCCCACGCAATCAAGTCGGCGGGTGAATACAATGCGCGCCGTCCGTAGAGCCGATACACGGGGCCGCCGCCAAGGCAGGCGAGTTTTTCGAGGGTACGCTGCGCAGTCGGAAAGCCGCGCTCTGTCAAAAACTGAGCCGCGTCACGTCGCCCAAAATAGTCGGGGCCAGTCTGTTCGGTCATCGTTGAGCATCCTTTCGCATGGTGCGCGTTGGCGTGTGCCGGTGCGCTATTGTTGCGAAAGGTGCCCTTTCGGATTTTCGTTTAACCCATGGCTATCGCGAAAATCGCTCGGGCTGTAGCAGCATGAAACGCTTCAATTCAGCAATTACGACATCTTCGCTGCCGTCGCGCACGGCGTCGGCAAAAAGGCTGTAGGTCAGATTGCTCTCAAGCTCGACGCGATTTTTTGCGTAGTTTTCGATGTTCGTCTGCGTCAAGTTTACCGCCCTTGCAACGCGCGCACTCGCCTCGGGCGCAGGAACGCCGAGCACGATCAATGCAGCACGCGCGGCAAGAATTGCAGCTTTTCGGTCTTCGATGGTCGTTGCCGTTTCGCTCGGCTTTCCGCCGATGGTTGCCGGGTTTAGGACATCCGAAACGATGCCCTTGCGAAGGTCGAGCAACCCGCCTGCAATTGCCACCAGCGGGGCAATGTCATCGTTCGATAGATGCGACTTTGAGCCGTCGCTGGGCGATAGCAACAGAACTCGGATGGCCTCAATTTGTAGAATTGCCGCGTCACGTCGCCGGATAGCATCGGGGGCTTTTCGGTAGAGTTCGCCAGCAAGCCGAATCGCAACAATCGGATCGGCGCCAATGCGCTTATCTAGGTCGTCAATCATGCGCCCTCCGCTGGGCGTCCGCACAATGGCAACGGGGCAGGCGGTGCGGTTCCGCTTTTCGATCCGTCGATCTAGCCCCGTTGTTTTCGATGTAGTGTCTCGCGCCTGCAATTTCTAGATCGCGCCGCCGCTGTTCGCAGATTTCTTAGCCTTAAGTTCGACGACATTGCCGGTCGGCGGGTCCAAGATTCTGTCGATAACGGCGCCCAGCTTTTCAAGAGCGTCGCGCTTTTCGGCTAGATAGTCGTGCCGGTCGTAGGTCCGCTTGATGCCCTGCACAACGTGTCCTAGGACGTGCTCGGCAACGTCGCCAGACACGCCAGCGCCAGCCATTAGCGACCGCGCCGTGCGCCGCAGATCGTGCAAGCGCCAATTCGGTATCTCTCCTTGCCCGGCCTTCAAGCGTGCCGCATTGATCGCGGTATCGAGCATTTCCTTCGTCTTGGAAAATCCGCTGTAGGGCGTCTTGCCGTTCGTCGAGAAAACAAACTCGCACCCGTCGCGCGGTGGCTGCGACTTGATTAGGTCGAGCACGGCAGGGGGTAGGGGCACTTTGTGCGCCCGCTTCGTCTTGTAAACGTCAGCCGGGACCGTCAGCACGTCGCCGTCGATCCATGCCCATTTCATGCGGGCGATTTCGTCGCGCCGTTGCCCCGTCAGTAGCAGCACCCGCACCAGCGCCCGGAATGTCTCGTTTGTCGATTCCGTTGCCGCCCACAATTGGCGGATTTCGCTGGGCGATAGCACGCGGTCACGTTCGCGGTCTTTGGGCTTAGTGCGGGCCATGCCGCGAATGATGGGGCTGGTAAATGCTTCGTTGCGTGTCATGGCCCAGTTGAAGGCTTTGCGGACATGGGCAAGCACTCGATCCGCCGCAACCGGGCCGCGTTCGTCGTCGATCTTGTCGAGCATCGCCGTGATATCCGACCGCCGCAGTTCGTAGATCGACCGTCCGCCAATTATGGGTTTTACGACACGTTCAAAAATTCCCTCGATATCGTCGCCCGAGCGTAGCTTTGCCTCGCCCCGGACGTAGCGCTTGACGAAGGTGTCGAGCAAATGGGCGACCGTATCCTTGCCCTTGGATTTCTCGACGATGATCCGCTTGAGTTCGAGGGGGTTTGCCTCGCGTGCAACGTCGCCCATTTGGGCTAGGGCCTTCGTGCGGGCCTGTTCCGGCGTCAATTCGCCCCAAGTACCAAGCCCGATCCAATGCCGCTTGTGGGTCGTCTTATCCCTATAGCGAAGGCCAAACGACACCACACCGGACGGCAGGCACCTAGCGACGAAGCCCTTGCTATCGGTATCGAACAGGATGTCGCCCGGCTTCATTGCTTCGACGGCGCGAACGCCAATTTTCTTCTTCATAGTGCACCCATAAAATCAGAGGGTTCTTGTGCACCCGTTATGCACCCACTAAGGGGGAAACTCAAGCGTATTCACGGGCAAGCCAAGAAAATGACAATTAGCTTTAAAATTGGCGTTATGTGGGGGTGTGGAAGCTGGAAGGTAATTCAATAAAATTCTGGCGTAGGTGCCGCATATAACTCTTAATCACCGGGTCGTAGGTTCGAGCCCTACAGCGCCCACCACTTCCCGCTCCGATTTTGGGTCGTTCGGCCATCCGCTGATGCGGATGGTTGTTCCATAAAGCTCGAGTCTGCGTTCAATCGCCTGCCGCAGCGCGTCGCTGTTTGGTTCGCAGCGCGCTTCTCTCCCGCGACAGTGCGACGATCGTCTGCCCGATCTTTTCGGGTGTCAGGATAAAATCGACGAAGCCCGTGCCGATCGCAGATATCGGCATGTCCGGTTGCTTGGCCGAGATCGGATCTTGCGCGATCGTGATGCCGCCAACCGCCTTGATGCCGCGCAAGGCAGCCGCCCCGTCGCCATCGAGCCCCGAAACGATGACGGCGACAATCGGTCCCTTCCAGTTCCGCGTGAGCGAGCGCAAAAATACGGTGATCACGTCCGGCCAGCCGCGCGGCTTCGAGATGGCGGCGAGGCAGAACCGGCCGTCGCGGACGTGGAGATCGTAACGTTCGGGAATGATGAATACGCAATCGGCGCGGATCGCCATTCCGTCGGCAACGAGCATCACCGGCATCGCTGTATGCTTGGGCAGGATCTGATGCAGCAAGGTTGGCACTTGACGCACATGGTTCACGACGACGATCGCGACTCCCATGTCTGCAGGCAACTGCGACAGCAGCCGCACATACGCATCGAGCCCGCCCGCCGATCCGCCGACGCAGACGATGGGAAAGTCTTTGGCAAAAGGCGCGCGGCGCATGCGGGCTCCAAAGCGTTGCGGAAAATTGCGTTCGGCCGAACGGCGTGCGGCATTAGGCAGCTTTAATCTTGGTTTAATTGTGGGCAAAGCCGGGCGGCCCGCAAAGCGCTCTGCGTAGTTCCCGACGCTACCGAAGCGATGCAGGCGGCAACTAGATTGCGTCGTTCTGCATCGGCAGGGACTGCCCGCGTCGGCTGGCAGCCTTCGATGCAGTCCGTTTGGATCCACCGCAATCGACATCAAGGAGTTTGCCGATGATGGACAAAAATACAGGTACCGTTGCTTCGCTTATCGCTGCCGACAAGGTCAAAGACGCCACGGTTTACAACCGAAAAGGCGAAAAACTCGGCACCGTCGACGACATTCTGATCGACCGCGCCAGCGGGCGTGCCATTTACGCCATCCTGTCGTTCGGCGGATTTCTCGGCATGAACGAGAAGCACCACCCCTTGCCGTGGGCGACGCTGACCTACGACACGAAAATGGGCGGCTATGTGGTCGATCTCGACAAGAAGATCCTCGAGACGGCCCCCAACTACGACAGCGACGGCAACTTCGAATGGACTGCCGACTACGGTCGCAAGGTCGACAAATACTACAGCGCTCCCAGCTACTGGATGTAATCTTCCGCACTGCGGCAATGCTGCAAGCGCTGTATGCTTGCAGCATTGCCGTGTGCGCCAGCAGCAAACGATCGCCGAACGACAGCAGGCCGACGGGACAGCACGATGCCGCAAGCAGCCCAACTCGTATCGCTCGTAACCGCCGTACCGCCGCATGAAATTGCACAAAACGACGTCGCAGCGGCAGCGCATCGCGGATTTGCCGGACGTGTCGGCGATTATGAGCGCTTGGCGCGGGTGTTCGAGAGTTCGGGCATCCGCCGCCGTTACGCTGTGAAGCCGATCGACTGGTATTTCGAACCGCTTGGATGGCCCGAGCGCACCAAGGCCTATCTCGAGGGGGCGTTGTCGCTTTTCGTCGAGGCTGCGACGCGTGCACTCGATGCGGCCGGTCTTCAACCTGCGGACGTCGACACGATTGTCACTGTGTCGTCGACCGGCATTGCGACGCCAAGCCTGGAGGCGCATGCCGCGGGCCGCATGGGCTTTCGCGCGGATGTTGAACGCGTGCCGATATTCGGTCTTGGGTGCGCTGGCGGCGTGAGCGGGCTTGGGATCGCGGCGCGGCTTGCCAGCGCGCGACCCGGCAGCGTTGTGCTGCTGGTCGTGATCGAACTGTGCACGCTTGCCTTTCGCCTCGATAAATTGACCAAAGCGAACGTCGTCGCGACGGCGCTGTTCGGCGACGGCGCGGCTGCCTGCGTCCTTCGCGTCGGCGATCCGGGGATCGCTGCGATCGAGGCAAGCGGTCAGCATCTGTGGCCCGCGACGATCGACGTGATGGGCTGGTCGGTCGATCCGCAGGGTTTCGGCGTTATCTTCGACCGCGCCATTCCGCCGTTCGCCGAAGCGCATATGCGGCCGGCCGTCGAAGGCATTCTCGCGCGCGCAGGACTGCGCCTTGGCGATTTCGAGCGGCTCGCATTCCATCCTGGCGGCACTAAAGTCGTTGCTGCATTGGAGCGCTCCTTCGCGTTGGAGCAAGGGTCTCTCGATCACGAGCGCGCGGTGCTGGCCGATTTTGGGAACATGTCCGCCCCGACGGCGCTGTTCGTTCTCGAGCGTGTCGTCCGCAGCGGCTTGCCGTCGCGCACGCTCCTGACGGCGATGGGGCCGGGTTTTTCAGCCAGCTGCATATCGCTTAAAGCCGCCGCATGACGCCGGCTGCGCTGCTGCTGGTTTTTGTTACCGCCGAGCGATTGGCAGAGCTTTGGTACGCGCGGCGCAATACGTCGGCGCTAATGGCAGCCGGGGCCGTCGAGTTTGGCGCTGGCCACTATCCCGTGATCGTGGCAATGCACGCGGCTTGGCTTGTCGGGCTTTGGCTCGATGGCCGGGACAGTCCGGTCGATCTCGGTTGGCTTGCGGTCTTTATGGCGATCCAGGTTTTGCGTGTCTGGACGCTTGCGACCCTCGGGCGCCGCTGGACGACGCGCATTGTCGTGGTGCCGAATGCGCCGCTGGTGCGACGCGGCCCCTATCGATTTATGGCGCATCCCAACTATGCGATCGTGGCAGGCGAAATCGCCGTACTGCCGTTGTGTCTTGGTATGCCGTGGTATGCGGGCGTCTTCACGCTG
This sequence comes from Asaia bogorensis, assembly GCA_945901855.1. Classification (GTDB taxonomy): domain Bacteria; phylum Pseudomonadota; class Alphaproteobacteria; order CACIAM-22H2; family CACIAM-22H2; genus Tagaea. The sequence goes on from CAMDLT010000007.1 coordinate 82,718, forward strand.
CTTAATGCTGCGGCGCTCGTCGTGCGGATCCGAGCGGAAGACGCGGCATTGGCCGAATTGCGCAATCTTGCAGCGCGCTGAACCTTCAGCGTCTGCTGCGGCCCCTTGGGTCGGCTTCGGCGCCATGTGCCTTGGCATGTTCATGGCCATTCTCGATATCCAGATCGTCGCGACATCGCTTCCGGCGATCCAGCAGGCGCTCGATATCGCGCCCGACCGCATGAGCTGGATACAGACCGCCTATTTGGTCGCCGAGGTAATCGCCATTCCGCTCACCGGCGTTCTGACGCGAATTCTTGGCATGCGCCGGCTGTTCGTCGTGGGACTCGGAGTCTTTACGCTCGCCTCGGCCGGATGTGCCGCGAGCCAAAGCTTCGAAGTGCTGGTGGCGTGGCGCATCGTGCAGGGGTTTTCGGGCGGAACGCTCATTCCGGCTGTCTTTGCGGCCGTTTTTTTGCTTTTTCCGGTCGCCCGGCAAAGCCTAGCGACGATGCTCGGCGGCGTGCTCGCGGTTCTCGCACCGACGCTTGGCCCGATCGTCGGCGGTTGGGTAACCGAGAGCTTCGCCTGGCACTGGCTCTTCCTTCTCAATCTTGCGCCAGGAGTCGTCTGCGTCGTTGCCGGTTTGCTTGCTCTGCCCCGTGCGCCTTTGCAGCTTCCGCACCTGCGCGCGCTCGATTTCGTGTCGCTGCTGGCGCTTGCGACGGCGCTGGCAGCCTTCGAAATCGCGCTGAAAGAAGCGCCGACGCGCGGCTGGGGAAGCGGCGTCGTGCTTGCATTGATGCTGCTTGCGGCTTCGAGCCTCATCGGATTCTGCGTTCGCACCTGGCGCGCGCGCGATCCGCTCGTGGATCTGCGCAGTTTTCGGGATCCGAATTTCGCCGTCGGCTGCGTGCTTGGTTTCGCGCTTGGCGTCGGCCTGTTTGGGTCGGTCTATCTGATGCCGGTCTTTCTGGCATTCGTTCGCGGCCATACGCCGTTCGAAATCGGCGCCATTATGCTGGTGACGGGCATTGCCCAGCTTGCGGCCGCACCCGTTGCGGTCTTGCTCGAAAAGCGCGTCGACGCGCGCATTTTAACTGCGTGCGGCATGACCGTCTTTGCAGCAGGATTAGCGTTCAGCGCGTTTCAAACGCCGCGCACGGATTTCGACGAGATGTTTTGGCCGCAGCTGGTGCGCGGTCTTGCAATCATGTTCTGTCTGTTGCCGCCGACCCGCTTGGCACTGGGCAGCCTCGAGGCGAGCCGGGTCCCGGACGCAAGCGGCCTTTTCAACATGATGCGCAATCTCGGCGGTGCCATCGGCTTGGCCGCGATCGATACGGTGATCTACAGCCGCTCGGACGGCCATGCCGAACGCCTGACCGCGCGCTTGCTCGCAGGCGACGACGACGCGGCGCGCATTGTCGGCATCGACATCGCCGGATTCGTCGCCAACGATGCGGCACTTGCGGACAGCGGTTTCGCCGCGCTCTTTCGCGCCGCCGTCGAAAGAGCCGCGCTCAAGCAAGCGATCAACGAAGCTTGGGCGCTGATGGCGCTCGTCACGATGCTTGCGGTGGTCTTTCTGCCGTTTGCGCGCCCGGCTTCGGTCGCGCCCGAAACGGTTGCCGACGACAACGCTTCTGAGGCGACGCGCGCCGACCTGCGTGGCAGCAACGACGGCTAGATCGACCGGCGCAGCGACATGATGTATGCCACGACGTCGTTGATCTCTGTCGGCGACAGGATGTTGCTGGGAAGCCGCTGATGGGGCGTCTGCAAAAACACGCGCAGACTGACGGGCGTCGTCGATGGCAATGCGGCGATCGAGGTGAAATCCGGCGCAAGGTCGGTAAGGCCCGGAGGACCGCTGCGGGACGCCGCATGGCACGACATGCAGGCCCGTTCCGCAGCTTCGCGCCCGCGTTCGCTGTCGCCGGCGGTCTGCGCCGCTAAGGTCGAAATTGCTACGAACGACAGCGCGATCGGCAATCCAGTCTTCCAAATCTTGAACATTGTTGGCCCGCCCGATAAAACAGCCGCCGCCACGCGTCGGTTCCCAACTCTATTTTTGTGCCATCCGGACCGGCAGCGTCGGATTCTACGCAGAACGTCAGATTCTTCCGCACGGTGCGCGAAAGAACCTTGGATGTCAGCGTTGGAGCAGGTTTGCGGAAATGGCGCCGACAGCGAATGCTACAAGCACGCCGAAGTATGATTTCGAGGACGGCGATATCGCGGTTTCGGAATCAGACACGGGTGCCTGGATTTCCAGGGCCTGCTGCGAATCCTTGCCTTCGGCGATCAGTCGGCAAAACAGGGCGCGAGTCTCGGTGTCGAGCGTGCCGTGCGAATGGCCGTTCGCGTATCCGGATTTGCGCGCGAGCGCCATGTAGGTACCGGCCTTGCGCCGATCATCTTGCGCGTTGCGGATCCACTCGCGCATTCAATCGACCCTCCCGATAGGTGTGGCGCCAAGCGATTTCAGGCCATGGAATGCCAAGGCCTGCTGCAACCGACGGTCTTTGGCCGCTTGATTGATCGCCGCCTGCGCCGATACAAGGTGCGCCGCGTTGTCGAGACCGCTGTTCCACAGCCAGCTATCGCCCGTTCCACCGGTTGCCGGTTCGACTGTGTTCGCCGGGCCAGCGCAGACCCGCAGCCGTATTGGTGCGCTCGTACCCGGCAGGCAGACCAGTCGCAGCGGACAGCCTGCGGCGACCGCAGCGTCGATATCGTCGGACGCAGGCAATTGCGATTCGCAGGACTTGGTCGGTTGTTGTTCGGTGCGCGCGATCGCCTCGCTCATCAAGGATCCTAAGGGGGGGGTATTTTGCGTCACTGTCGGCCCGCCTGCGAAAGGCCCCGCCAGTTGCGGCTTGGCTGCATCGCTGCCGCCGAGCAGACTGCCCACGAGCGGCAGAAGCGGTGCGCACGCGCCTACCGACAACGCAAAAGCGATTGTAAGCATGCGTCCAGCGATCTTCATGGATCTCATTGAAGCACCGCCTGCATCCGGTCCGGTGCGCGGTGCTGCAGCCATTGAATTGCCGCATCCGTTGCAATCGCGACCTTGCCGGCAGTCAATCGCGGCGCCAAGCTGTCGATCATGCGCGCGGCCGAGAGCTGCAAGCCGGTTTCGCGACTGGTTGCGACCACAAGCAGCCACTTCAATGCGCTGATGGGGTCGTAGATTGCCGGCGCTGCGCCGAGCAAAACAACGGCAAGACTATATTGCGAGCGCGTTTTGCCGCTGTCGGCTGCAAGCCCGTACCATTTGCACGCGATCGCCGAGTCTTGCGGCACACGCACGCCAGCCTGATAGAGCCACGCCAGATAATGCTGGGCCTCGGGCGAACTATCGCGGGCGGCCGATGCGATGAGCTTCAGGCCGCGCTCGATGTCGGCGGGTTTCGCACAGCCATGCAAAAGTAGTACACCGAGATTTGCCTGCGCCACGACAAGCCCTTGCGCCGCCGCCGATTCGAACAGCCCCATAGCGCCAGCCGCATCGCGCGCGACGCCATTTCCAGCGAGCATCAGTTGGGCCAGCGCGTTCATCGCGCGCGCATGGCCGCTCTTTGCAGCTCGCTGAAAAAGATGCGCCGCCTTGAAAGCGTCTTTCGGCATCATCACGCCGTTTTGGTGCAGAAGCGCGAGCACATAGCAAGCATCGGGATGGTTTTGCATGGCTGCTGCGGCGAGGAGATTCCGGCATTTCGTTTGCGCGGCTGTGCCGGTCCGGCCAGTAAGACACAGCACGCCGAGCGCATATTGCGCCCGCGCGTCGTGTGCGCTGGCGGCACTGGCCAATTCCGCAACGTGGCCGATTTCCACCGGGTGCGCAGTGCGTACGTGCGACGGTGCAAATCCGCCCGTTCCACGGCGCGCGATGGCATACAGCGCCAGGGTCTGCATCCATTTACCGTGCATCGTCGTCTCCGTTCCGGCGTTCGGGCCGCGCATTGTGTGCTCGTCGCGCTCGACTAGTTGGCGGGAACCAGTGGGGCGATAAGCTTCGTGATCGAGTTGTCGACCTTCGTTTTCGTGCTGGCTTGGGAGTCTTGGTTGCCCGCACTTGCCTGGTCGGTCGCCTGGCTCAGCGTCGCCGTCGATCCGCCGGTTGCCGTCTGGTTGACCTGGTTCATGTTCGCGATCGAGGTAGAGCTCGACGTGTATTGGGTCACGTACTGGTTGAGCGCGCCGAGGCTGCCCGAACCCGAAGACGAATTGGCGCTACTCGCCTGGCGGGACTGGAATTCGAATTGCGCTGCCATGCTGGGCGAGCGAGCGGGAAAGTTATAGCCGTCGCGGCCAACTTGCTGCGCGCTGGCCGGTTGCATCGAGGCTGCGAGAGCGGCGAAGGCTGCGAGCGCAAAAAATTTCGTCGGGCACATGTTGACCTCCTTAAAACGGATTTGGGGTTGGAACAGAAAGAAGCGGAAGAGAGAGGGCGGCGAACCGCCCTCTCTCCTCGCCTTTGGGAACGACTACTGCGCGGCAACCACCGGCGCCCGGACCGAGATCGAGGCGTTGTTGCCGACGGCCGTCGCAACCGAACCGATGATCGGGCGGGTAAGACCGCCCAAGCCCGTGTAGTTGCTGAGGCCGATATCCGTCACTTTCGACGTGGCCGTGACGTTGGCAAATGCGACCTGGGTCACGTCGCCGATGAGCAGCCCATTGGGGGCCATCGTGACGGTGAGGTTGTTCGCGACTGCCGTGGCCGAGCTGTCCACCGAAGCGTTGACGATTTCGCTGACCGTCGACGTTGCTTTGACGGTTGCTTTGGTGGCTCCGCCGTTCGATGCCAGCGTGGCAAGCACGGCGGCGATCGTCAGGTTGGAGTTGTTCGTCGAAACGGCAGGAACGCCGCCTTCGCCGCTCAGCCCGCCCACGGCGAACTGGCCGATATGCATCTGAACTGCCGTATCGGAATCGACGGCAAGGTTGTTCGTCACTGCCGTCGCGGCACTGTTGATCGAACCCAGCTCGGTCGCAGCGGCAAGCGATGCCGTCGCCGGGATCACGAATCCGCCAACGCCGATCGTGCCGATAACGGTGCCGTTGATGTTCGGCGCTTGATCGCCTTCATCCACAGTACCCGTCAGAACCGTCGGGCTCTTGAAGTCGTCGTCGAGCACGACCACACCGGTCGAGCTGTTCAGCCCGTAGTGGAACTGGAACGGAATCGTGACGTCTTCCGTTACGCCGCCGGGCGAAGGCTGATTGTTGGTGATACCCGTAACCGTCGACGTCGCATTGATGTCGCCGATGTTCGCCTGCAGCGATTCCACCATCACCATCCCTGTCGGGCTGAGATTGATGTTCACGTTGACGTTCTTCGTGATCGTCTCGGTGATGGCCGCATCCCAGCGCCAGTCGACGGTGTCGAAAGCGTGGGCCGGGGCGATCGTCGTAAGGCCGATGGCGAGTACCGATGCCGTCGCCAGCAGGCTGGCTTTGGTGATCGAAGTCATTGTCTGTCTCCTAGGGTTGAAGTGACTTGGGGTTCGCCTGAAGCTACTTCCTGTCCGGTTTGGCTTTGGGAAGCGACTCGTCCGCGTAGGTAGTCCGTTCGAGCTGACAATCCGTCGAGCCCGGCAGACCGAGGTAGTCCGTCATGATTTGGTAAACCGCCATTTCGACGACGGACCTCACGCCGAGTTGGAGCGGTTCGTTTTGAATGCGCCCCGCATCGAACTCGACGAGTCTTGAGCCGAAGAAACGAAAGACGTTCGCTTCGACCTCATAGCCAAAAATCTGTTTCTGGAGCGAGCTGACGTAGCGCACGTCGAAGCTCTGCGAATTGACGACCCGCACGTCGAGGCCGACATTGATGATGACGGTGCGTACCCCGCCGCCCACACCGCCGACGGATAAACGCACGCCTTCGCTTACGATGTTGTAGTTGAGCTCGGTGAGCGCACCCATGACCACGAAATTGCTCGACCGGATGGGCGCGTTGGTCTGCGCGGGCGCTAGTGCAAGCTTCTGTTCGACCATCCTCGCTTCGGCAAGCGGAATGCGAAGATCGAAGCGTTCGACCAGGTTGACGCGTCGCGTTTTGTAGAACGCGCTCATCATCATCTCGGTAATTCCCTGCGAAAGGACCGAACCGTTGTTCGACCGGTCGACCTGGCCGGTCTTGTCGGCGATTTCGCCGATCGTGAAGATCGGCAAGGTCGTGGCCGGCAAGGTTGCCAGCGTCGCAAGGCACTGGGAGTAGGGGGTGTCGTTGTTCGTGACAGGCAGGCCGTAAGTCGGCCGCACGCCTTGTTTGGAGTAGAGGGTGTCGGCCGAGCAGGCGCCCAACGACAGGGCGGCAATAGCGACGAGGGGCAAGGTGCGCACCTTAATCTCCACTTGTTTTGGAAGCGGTGCCGGGGTTGGACCGATGTCCTTCCGTCGTTTGCGCGCTTCGTGTTTGGTGGAGCCAACATACGGAAAAACGCCGCAGCCACGAGCTTTCAAGCGGTCTGCTTTTCGGCGCAAACGGGGTGGTCTCTCGGGGTGCGTACATCCATTTGGGGGTGTGTGGATGCCGAATGCGCCGCTTACGATGTTGCTCAATAGATACTAAGGTTGCAGCTTGGTTGCGACTGCGCGCTGCGCGTCGTCGTGCAAGACAACGTTGTTCATTGCATGATCGGAAAGTAAAATGGCTCAAGGTCGTCGGTTTATCATTGCAACGCGCAGATCCGATCTTGCGTGGGCGCTGCACCACGAAGTGACGCGCCAACGAGGCTGGAGTCTCGTCGCGACCGTTGATCCGCTTTCATTCAAAGGAATGATTCTCGAGAAAATACAAGCTGATATTGTTCTTGTTGAAGCGAGCGACCTCATCTGGCTGTGGGACCATAGGCTGGCCGAGACCAGCGCGATGCTTGCAAAGCTGCTCGCGGTCGTCGTTCTGTCGGACCGCGAAATGTTGGACGTTGTCGTTCGGGTCAAGGCGGATTGCGGCCTTCTGCTGCGGGCCGAGTACGACGACCTGCCTGTCGATCTTTTGGATCTTGCGATTCGTGGCTACATGTCCGTTTCGCCGGAAATGCTGCGCCGCCTAGCGGGCGACCAGTTGCGTCTGGATATTGTCGGCGATCTGTCGCGCGAAGAGCTCGCCATACTCTCTTATGTCGGTGCGACGCTTTCGAACCGCCAGATCGCGGCGGCGAGCGGCTTGTTGGAGAGTCGCGTCAAAACGCTCGTGCGCCTTGTGATGCGCAAGCTCCGGCTTCAGAACCGTACCGGCGTTGCCGTATTTGCGACCGTAAATCGGCTTGTTGCGCAGGCAGCGGTGGCGGCCCTACCCAAAAAGAGTGTTTTACAAAGCGCGATTTTGGACAAAAGCGAGGCAGAGGAGTTCACACCGTAAGTTCCCTCGCTTGCCGCTGGCTTTGCCGTACACTCTTTCGTTCACCAATAGGAGACACAATATGGCTCTCGCGATCAGTCCGCGCCTTGCGCTCGGAAGTTTGTTGATGGGGACGTTTCTGGCGATGTCTGGCGTCGGCACCGCCAATGCCCAGCTTGGAAATCAGCCGTATCAGCCCGGCGGCGTCGGACTGAGCACGGCCGCGCGCCAAGCAATCTACAACAGCCGCGTTCTGGGCACGCAGCCGCGTAATCTGCAGCGCGGATCGGATGGATCGCTTCTCGACGTTGCGCGCGACGGGAATCAGGCTTTTGCGCGCATCGCTGGAACCGGCACGCTCGCACAAGTTGCGCGTGCAGGTTCCGGATGGGCCACCGGTCTTGGAACGGGGCTTGGTTGGAGCAACCTTGGCGGCGGCGGGCTGGCTTCGGGGTACGGGCGAAGCGGCGCTTCATCCGAGAGCATCATGCAATGGATATCGATGCTGAGTTTTGTCGGCTCCGGTGTTCGCGTCCGTGCGTTGCCGTTTGGGTCGAATGGCGGAACGCCATTGGACGCGTGGATCGGGCTGCCCGACGGCGAATGAAGCATCGATGCCTCTGAACTCGGCGCGCCCGGAACGGCGCCTCGACAATAAAATTTTAGGATCTAAAGACTGATTTCGGCGGTTTGGCGGCGCCGATGAAGGCGGGCTTTAAGCCCGCGCCGCCACAGCTTCGGACGTGATGTCGGCGGCAATGCCGTTCTGGAGAGCCCAGATTGCGGCCTGAGTCCGATTTTGCGCATTGATCTTTTTCAACACGCCTTTCAGATGCATCTTCACCGTTCCCTCGGTGATCTGCAGGCGATTGGCGATCGCCTTGTTTGAATGGCCGTTAACCAGACAGGCCAGGATCTCGGTTTCTCTTGCCGATAGGATCCGCCCGCTGTCCGAAGCGCCATTGGTCTGCGCCGTGAACCGGTTGTTGATCAGAAGATGCGCAAGGTCGGTCGGGAAGACCTTTTCCCCCATCAGCACCAGGCTGAGCGACTGCTTTAGCGCGTCCGTGGACATGTCTTTCAGAAGATAGCCATCGATGCCGGCCGTCAGTGCGCCGACCAGGCGCGGGATGGCGATCGTGTCGGTCAACATGACCACGCGCGGCGGCATCGCACTCACGCGCACGTTCTCCATCAGCTCCGGCAGGACTTCCCCGTAGCCGTTGGTATCGATGATAACGATGCCCGGCGACTGAACGGCGATCTGTTCGACGCCGTCGGCAAACGAGGATGCTTCGAACATCACATAGAACGGCGAGCCATCGAGGATGCGGCGCAGCCCTTCCCGAAACAGCTGATTGCGATCGATGTGAAGGATTGGGGTTCTATCCACTGTGATGCTCCCGTTCGAGTTTTCCGATGGCGTCGTTCGATCCGAAATTGCAGATGCCGAAGTGGCGTATCGGATCGAATTGATACGGACGAGCGTACCAAGAGCGCATTTGAAAACCTAAAGAGCGTCCGGTCCGATTCGAAGGCAAAAGAATTCCCGATCGGTTCGGTCGGCTCGAAAGTAGTGACCCGTTCGGATGGTCGCTCAAAACAGAACGGAGTTTCTTCGGCGATGCGAACGGCGCGGGGGCGGCGTTATTTCGGCTGCAACCGAAGGCGCCCTTGTTCAATTCGGACTCGGGAGACGATGTTGGTCGTAAAAACTGCAATTTTTGACGAGTAGTTGGCATTGCCTGTCGATCCAATATGTTCAACGCAGTTTTGTGCACAGATGAGTGAAAATCGCATCGTTCGACAGCGCTGTAGTCGTTCGCGAACGTAAGTTGCACGCGGCAAACTTTTATGAGGTGGTGCAAGATATCGAAGGCTGGCGACGCTCTATCAGCGTCGGAAAATACTCATCAAATCCGCCGCAAAAAATGCGGCATCTAAAAGCAAATTCGTGCTTGCCCGATGGATCGCGTTATCGTCGACAAATCTCCGTCCCATCCATCGACAAATTTTGTCACCCGTGTTTCGGGCTTGGGCTGCGTACATTCCGAGTCTCTCGAATGCGCGCGCGCCTGCGCCATCTTTTGCCGCGGTTCGAGCGTCGAGGAGCTATTTGCGGACGTTCGCGCACGCACCGAAGAGGAATGTGCCATGCTCAAAGCCGTTGCGTCGTTTCGAGGGTTCGGGGTTGCCGCCAAAGATGGCGGTTTCGGCACGGTGTGCTATTTCCTCGTCGACTACAGCACTTGGAACGCGTGCTGGATGGTTGTCGAGATTGGAAAGCGGCCGACGGGAAGAAAAGTGCTGCTTCGCCCGTCGAGCGTTTTGTCCGTCGAGCATTCCAAGCGAAAGATCAATGTCGCGCTGACCAAAGCGCAGGTGCTGCAAAGTCCCGACATTCGGGTCTGCCACTTGATCTGAAGGCTCGCTGACGACGGATGGGTTGCGCTATTTTTTGCCGGCCAGGCGTTCGCCGATCAGTCCGTGCGGGCGCCATACAAGCATTGCGGCCAAAAGCACGCCCACCAAGACGATCTGCAAAGCTGCCGCGCGTGCCTGCTCGGCCGGCGGCACGAGTTCGCGCAGGCCGTTGCCAGCGCTCGTCCAAACAAACCACACCACGAGCGCGCCCAGCACTGCGCCGCGATTGTTGCCAGCGCCGCCCACGATCAGCATCGTCCAGAGCTGGAAGGTCAGGATCGGCAGAAAATCTTCGGGCGCGATGTAGCCGACAAAATGCGCGTAAAGCGCGCCGCCGAGCCCCATGATGGCGCCGCCGATCGCAAACGATTGCAGTCGGAAGACAAAGGCGCGTTTGCCCGCCGCTTCGGCGGCGGTCTCGTCTTCGCGGATCGCGCGCAAGACGCGTCCCCAGGGGCTGGCGGTTAGGCGCTGCAAGGCGAAATAGACAGTGCCGAGCACGCCAAGCGCGATCGCTAGATACAAGATGTTGAAGGCGAGCGAGCCGTCGAGTTGGGCGTCGAAGGGCTTGGGTACGAACTGGATGCCGAAGGGCCCGCCGGTAAGCTTTTGCGCATTGAGTGCCACGAGTTGGATCACCACCGCCACGCCGAACGTGGCGATCGCCAGATAGTCGTGGCGCAGCCGCAATGCGGCAATGCCGACCAACGTCGCAACCAGCCCCGCTGCCGCCGCGCCGCCGATCCAACCGACAAGGATGGGCAAGCCCCAGCCGACAACGCGCACGGCGCCGACGCCCGAGTCCGGCGGCGTCGTCAGCAGCGCCGATGCATAGGCGCCCACCGCCACGAACCCGGCAACCCCCACATTGAACAGCCCCGTGAAGCCCCATTGCAGATTGAGCCCCAGCGCCATCGTTGCGAAAATCGAGGCGAAAACCAGAAAGAACACCGCGTAAGAAATTGCCGGCAGAAAATCGCTCATTTTGCGCGCTCCGAAAACAGGCCTTGCGGACGCACGAGCAGGATGGCGATCAGCACGCCGAACGCCGCCGCCGCCCGATATTCGGCGCCGATCAGCGGCACGGCAGCGCTTTCGGCAAGGCCCACGATCAGGCCGCCGATCACGGCCCCCGGCACGCTGCCGATCCCGCCCAGGATGGCGGCGGCAAACAGCGGCAGCAGCAGATCGAACCCGATCTGCGGTCGCAGTTGGCCGACCAGCCCCGCGAACGTACCCGCCACGGCCGCAAGGATCGCGCCCAAAATCCAGGTCCAACGCAGCACCGACGCGACGTCGATGCCCGTCACGCGCGCAAGTGCCGGGTTGTGCGCGACCGCGCGCATCGAGCGGCCCAACGTCGTGCGTTGTAAAAACAGATGCAAGGCGACGACAAGCGCCAGCGTCAGGCCCAGCACGAACATCTGGTCGGGCGTGACGCGCAGCCCGCCGCCCACGTCGCGCGGTACGAGATGGATCGCGATCTGCAACTCGCGCGTATAGTAGGCGGGCAAGGCGCCGTAGATGAACTGCAGCAGATTGCGCAGCGCGAGCGCCGCACCGAAACTGGCGATCGTCAGCACGATGGCGCTGCCATGCGCCGACAGCCGGTCGAACAGCAGCCGGTCGAGCGCAAGCGCGATCGCCGCCGTCGCGATGGCGCCGGCTACCAGCGCTGCCAACAACTGCCAGCCGAACGAAAACGGCCCGAGCGGCGCCATTGCGCCCCCGCCGCCCAGCGCCACGAAGAAGCCCATAAAGGTCAGGGCAAGATAGGCCCCCCACGCGATGAATTCGCCGTGCGCGAAATTGGCAAAGCGCAGCAGCGAATACGCCATCGTGAGCCCGACGGCGCCAAGCGCGATGGTGGAGCCAACGATTAAACCGTCGGCGACGATCTGCAAAATCATGGCGCCACCGCTTCGGCTGCCGGAAAAAACAACTTTTCGAGCACGCCGGGTTCCTTGAGCGTGCTCGCCGCCGCAACGATACGTTCGCGCCCCTCGACCAGCACGGCCGCGCGCGAGGCGACGGCCAATGCCGCCTTGACGTTCTGTTCGACCAGCAGAATGCCGACGCCGCCCGCAGCGATCTCGACCAGTTTGGAAAACGCGTGCCCAACTAATTTGGGCGACAGTCCTGCCGACGGCTCGTCGAGGATCAGCACGCGCGGATTGGGCACCAGGGCGCGCGCCATCGCCAGCATCTGGCGCTGGCCGCCCGACAGCCGGCCGGCATCGATGCGGCGCGCTTGGGCGAGATCCGGGAACAGCGCATAGAGTTCGGGCAGGCGGCGCTTTGCCGGCACATGCGCAACGGCCGCCGCAAGCTCGAGATTTTCGGCAACCGTCAGCGGGGAAAAAATATTTTCGGTCTGCGGCACAAAGCCAAGGCCCGCGCGCGCCAGCAGGTGCGCAGGCGTACCCGCAATCTCGCGGCCTTCGAGCCGCACGCTGCCCGAAAACACCGGCACCAAGCCCGCCACCGCTTTGACGAGCGTCGATTTGCCCGCGCCGTTCGGCCCCAAAATGGCGAGAATTTCGCCCGCCAACAGTGCGAGCGACGCGCCGCGCACGATCGCAAGACCCGGCTCGTAACCTGCTTCGAGCTTCGAAATTTCGAGACACGCGGTCATGCCAGCGCCCCGCCCAAATATGCGTCGACCACCAGCGGGTCGCTGCGCACTTGCGCTGCATCGCCGAACGCGATCAGCTTGCCCTGCGCCATCACCGCGATGGGTGCGCACAGCCCCATGACCAGATCCATGTTGTGCTCGACGATCAGGAAGGTCGTGCCAGTTTTGTTGATCGCCGCGATGCGCTCGACGATCTTGTCGAGCAAGGCCGGGTTCACGCCCGCGCCGGGCTCGTCGAGCAGCACGAGACGCGGGTCGGCGACCATTGCGCGCGCAAGCTCAAGCAGTTTGCGTTGGCCGCCCGACAACACGCGTGCGGGCGCGTTTTCCAGGTGCGAGAGCCCGACGAAATCGATCCAGCTGCGCGCTGCGGCGCGTGCGCGCCGCTCGTCGGCGGCCACAAGCTTGGGCGAAAACCAGTTTGCCCAGAATTTCTCGCCCCGTTGGTTCGGCACGGCCACGAGCACGTTTTCGAGCACGCTCATCGCCGGAAACGGGCGCGGGATCTGGAAAGTGCGCGCGAGGCCAGCCGCATGCACCGCCGACGGGCGCAACCGGTCGATGCGCTGGCCATCCAGCGCGATCGTGCCGAAATCGGGCGCGTAGAGGCCCGCAACGCAATTGAACAAGGTCGTTTTGCCGGCGCCGTTGGGGCCGATCAGGCCCGCAATAGCGCCCTTGGGCACGTCGAACGACACGCCATCGACGGCGCGGTTGCCGCCGAAGCGTTTGGCAAGATCGCGAATTTGCAGCATGGACCCGACTATCGGCGCTGGGGGGAGAGAACGTTGCGCGCCTTGGCAAAATAGAGCATGAAGGTTCGCGCATCCGCAAGACCGCGAACGGAGACCGGACCCGTGGGCGACGATACTTTCGAACTGTTCGATTTGCGCGTCGAGGTCGTCGTACCCGACGGCGGCGCCGTCTATTGCGGCGCCAAACCGGGCGACCATTTCGAACTGCGCGGCGAGATGCTGCATCTGCCGCCGGGCCAAGGTTTTTCGATCTATTCGCTGGGCGCTTTGCTGCCGCTGCTGGCGGCTAAGCAGCGCCCCACGCATCCAAACGACTGGATGACAAGCGATGCCGAGGTCGCTTGCCCGGATCCCAATTGCGCATCGCGGTTTCGCATTTCGCGCACCGGCACCCGGCGCTTCAGCCATGCCGCGACGACGGCCGTGAAGCGCGCGCCATGACGGTCGAGCGTTTCGATCTGGCGCCGGGCTACGCGATTTCGCGCCTTCTGCGCGGCGGCTGGCAATTGGCGGGCGGCCACGGCCCGGTCGATGCCGAACGCGCGGTCGAAGACATGTTCGCGTTCGTCGATGCGGGCGTCACCGCCTTCGACTGCGCGGACATCTATACCGGCGTCGAGGAACTGATCGGCCTGTTCCGCCAACGCCTGCTGGCGCGGCGCGGAGCGCACGCGCTGGCAGCGCTCAAGATCCACACGAAGTTTGTGCCGGACTGGGACGCGCTTGCGACGCTCGATGCGGCCTACGTTGCCGGAATCGTCGACCGGTCGCTCCAGCGTCTGGGGGCGGAACGGCTGGATCTGGTGCAGTTCCATTGGTGGAACTACGCGATCGCGCGCCATGTCGAAATTGCGGGCGTGCTGGCCGATCTGCAGCGCGCGGGCAAGATCGACCGGCTGGGGGCGACCAATTTCGACGCGCCGCATACAAAAGCCATGCTCGATGCGGGCGCGAAGATTGTCTCGATGCAGGCGCAGTATTCGCTGCTCGATGCACGCGCCGAAAACGCAATGATGGAGCTGTGCGCGCGCTCGGGCATGAAACTGCTGTGCTACGGCACGCTGGCAGGCGGATTTTTGTCGGAAGCCTGGCTCGGCAAACCCGAACCTGTCGATCTTTCCTACAATCGCAGCCTCGTCAAATACAAGCTGGTGATCGACGATTTCGGCGGCTGGGGGCTGTTCCAGGAAATGCTTGCGGCGTTGAAGGCGGTCGCCGACAAGCACGCAACGTCGATCGCGTGCGTCGCGGGTCGCTGGACGCTCGACCGGCCGCACGTGGCCGGCATCATCGTCGGCGCGCGCTATGCCGCGCATCTTGCCGACAATCTTGGCATCTTTGCGTTCCGGCTCGACGATGCCGACCGTGCCCGGATCGAAGCCGTGCGCTGCAAACGCCAAGGGCCGCTTGGCGATACGTTCGCGCTCGAACGCGACAAGGACGGTCCGCACGGGCGTATCATGAAATACAACCTCAACAAATCATGAGCGGCATGCAGCCGGAATTCGAGCGTGCGCGGCGCGAAATCGTCGAACTGCACGATGCGTTCGCCGCCTGGATGGGGGCGGGCGCAGACGTGTTCCAACGATTCGAAGCGGCGTTTGCGCAAGATTTTTCGATGGTGGGGCCGGGCGCCAAGCGCCTGGATCGCGCGGGCGTGCTCGCGATGCTGGGGGGGCTGCGCGGCGCTTTCGGTGCGGGCTTTGGCATTCGAATTGACTCGTTCCACCCCCTGTCGGCCGGGCCTGGCTTCGTTGCAGTCGGCTACGACGAAATCCAGGTCGGCCGACCGGGACCGTCGCAGCGGCGTGCGAGCGCCTTGATGTGCCCGGATCCTGCCGGCCCCAATGGGCTGCGCTGGCTGGCGGTCCACGAAACCTGGATTGCGGACGCGTAAAGCGGCTTGCCAAACGCCCATTCGCCCACCAAACTCCGCGTAAATCGCCGCATCTGTCTTTGGCCTGTTTTTGAAAGGAATCCCTCCGTGCGCTTGCTGTCGCTTCTTGCCGTTTCGGCTTTTGCCCTTGCCGCCCAGTTCCAGCCATCGCCCGTACTGGCGCAAGGCTGCGCGCACACGATTGGCATGGTCGTCTCGCTGACCGGGCCCGCAGGCCGCTTCGGGCAGGCGGCGTCGAAATCGGCGGAACTCGCGTTCAACGATCTCAACGCGGCCGGCGGCGTTGCGGGCTGCCGTTTGGCGCTCGATCTGCGTGACGCGCAAAGCCAAGGCTCGGTCGCCGTCGACCAAGCGCGCCAGCTGGTGGATCTGCGCCGCGTGCCTGCGATCATCGGCGGCATCATTTCGTCGGTCTCGATCCCGATCCTCACCTCGGTCACGGCGCCTGCCGGTGTCGTGCAGATTTCGCCCGCATCGTCCTCGCCCACGCTTACGCGTATCGCGCTCGAAGGCAACGCCAAGGGCGTGTTCTTCCGCACGATCACGTCGGATGCGCTGCAGGGCACGGCCGCCGCCAAATACGCGATGGACCAGGGCCTCAAGGAATTGGCGATCATCCATGTGAACAACGATTTCGGCGTCAATATGCTGGCCGAATTCAAGCGCGCCTACGAAGCGCTCGGCGGCAAGATCGTCAACACGGTGCCCTACAACCCGAGCCAGCCCTCGTATGCGCCCGAAGTGACGGCCGCGATGCGCGGCAATCCGCCCGCCCTCTATCTGATCTCGTATCCGGGCGACGGCACGACGATCGCGCGCACGTGGCTGCAGCAGGGCGGGGCGCAAACCTTCCTGCTCAACGACGGCATGAACAGCGCGGACTTTATCCGCGACGTCGGCCCGCGCTTCCTCAACAACGCGTTCGGTACGTCGTCGGGCACGGTACGCACGCCGTCGACCGAGTATTTCGCGACGGCCTATCCCGCCATGTCGGGCGGGTTCGATGCCAATGCGCCCGCCGCCGACCGCGCCTACGATGCGGCCGCCATTTTGGGCCTCGCCATTGCCAAGGCGGGCAAGGCAGAATCGGCGGCAATCCGCGATGCGGTGCGCGAAGTGACGGGGCCAGGCGGCGAGACGATCCATGCGGGCGCGGCCGAGTTCCGGCGCGCGCTGCAACTGTTGCGCGAAGGCAAGCGCATCTCGTATGTCGGCGTGATCGGCCCCGTGACCTTCGATGCAAACGGCGATATTACGGGCCCGTTCCGCAAATGGCGCATCACGGACGGCAACATCGTGACGGTCGGCGAAATGTCGACCAACGAAGTGCAGGACGTGCAGCGCCGCCTGCCGCCGCGCTAGTCCGGTCCGACCAATGGCAAAGGTTCCGCCGCGCATCGAAATCGCGCCCGGCCTTGAGATCCCGCGTCTGCTGACGGGTCTGTGGCAGGTTGCCGATATGGAGCGCGGCGGAAAGCTGCTGGACCCCGACAAGGCGGCCGCATCGCTTGCCGACTACGCTGCCGCCGGGTTCGACGCGTTCGACATGGCCGACCATTACGGCAGCGCCGAAGACATTGTGGGCCGTCTGCTGGCGGGGCCGTGGCGCGGCAAGGTGCGCGCTTTCACCAAATGGTGCCCGCCGCCGGGTCCCATGACGCCCGGCATCGTGCGCGACGGGGTCGGGCCCAGCTTGCGGCGATTGGGCGTCGAGCGCATCGATCTGATGCAGTTCCATTGGTGGCAGTATCGCCACCCCGCCTATCTCGACGCGCTTGCCGAAATGTCCAAGCTCAAGGACGAAGGCAAGTTCGGCGCGTTGGGCCTGACCAATTTCGACACCGACCATCTGCGGTTGCTCGTCAAGCACGGGATTCCGATCGCGACCAACCAGGTGTCGTTCTCGCTGCTCGACCGGCGGGCGGCAGGCCGCATGAGCGAATTTTGCCTTGCCCATGGCGTCAAGCTGTTGGCTTACGGCACGCTCGCGGGCGGGTTTTTGACCGACCGGTGGGTTGGCCAAGACGAACCCGTCGATATCCCCGATTGGAGCAAGTCCAAATACAAACGCTTTATCGACGCGGTCGGCGGTTGGGCCGTGCTGCAGGGCATCCTTGGCGCCGCCAGCCGCATCGCCAAACGCCACGGCGTGTCGGTTGCCAATGTCGCCACGCGCTGGGTGCTCGACCATCCGGCCGTCGCGGCGGCGATCGTGGGCGCGCGTCCGGGCGAGCGCGAACATCGCGCCGCCAATCTGGGCGCGTTCGATTTTTCGTTCGATGCGGGCGATCGCGATTTGCTGGACGAAGCGCTGGCGGTCGCCGTCCCGGTGCCGGGCGATTGCGGCGACGAATATCGCCACCCGCCATTTTTGACCGCCTCGGGCGATCTGACCCACCATCTGGAAAGCATGCCCAAAGTCTACGCGGCCGAACAAGTGCCGGGCCGGCCCGGCCGTTGGCGCGTCGACAGCGCCAGCGTGTGGGAACCGATCGCGGGCTATTCGCGCGCCGTGCGCGTAGGAACCCAAGCGCTGGTCAGCGGCACAACCGCCACGCACGGCAAAGGCGCCGTGGTGTGCGAAGGCGACGCCGAGGGCCAGACCGTCTATATCCTCGACAAGATCGCGGCCAGCCTCGACGCGCTGGGGGCGTCGCTCGACGACGTCGTGCGCACGCGCGTGTATCTCGCCGACGCCGACGATTGCGAGGCCGTTTCGCGCGTGCATGGCCGGTATTTCGGCGCCGTGCGTCCGGCGAACACGCTGCTCCAAATCGGGCGCTTGGTCGGTGCCTACAAAGTAGAGATCGACGCCGAGGCGATCGTCGACGTGCAGTAGCCTTGCCTCGGTGGGCCCCAGTTCTACATAGTGTTCCCATATCGTCCGCAGATCGCCGCGGCAGAGGAGACTGAAGATGGATCGCAGAACCTTGCTGGCTCTTGCGCTGATCGTCGCGGCTGCGCCTGCCGGGGCGCAGGAACCCATCCGGATCGGCGAGATCAACTCGTATAAGAATTTCGCGGCGTTCCTCGAGCCCTACAAAAAGGGCATGGATCTGGCGGTCGAGGAGATCAACGCTTCGGGCGGCGTGCTCGGTCGGCGCATCGAAATCCTCGTGCGCGACGACAACGGCCAGCCGGGCGACGCGGTACGCGCGGCCGAAGAATTGCTGTCGCGCGAGCGCGTGGCGTTCTTGATGGGCACGTTCGCGTCCAATGTGGGGCTGGCCGTGTCGAGCTTCGCCAAGGAACGCAAGGTGCTGTTCCTGGCATCCGAGCCTCTGACCGACAAGATCGTCTGGGACCAGGGCAACCGCTACACGTTCCGTCTGCGCGCCTCGACCTACATGCAGACCGCGATGCTGGTGCCCGATGCGCTGGCGCTGCGCAAAAAGCGCTGGGCAATCGTTTATCCCAATTACGAATACGGCCAGTCGGCCGTGGCCGCGTTCAAGAAGCTGATGCTCGAAAAGCAGCCCGACATCGAATTCGTGACCGAACAGGCGGCACCGCTCGGCCGCATCGAAGCGGGGGCGGTCGCGGCCGCCATCCAAGCCGCGCGTCCCGACGCGATCTTCTCGGCGCTGTTCGGGCCGGATCTGTCGCGCTTCGTGCGCGAGGGCACGACGCGCGGCCTGTTCCGCAATGTCGCGGTTTTCAACCTGCTGGCGGGCGAGCCCGAATATCTCGATCCCCTCAAGGACGAAGCCCCGGTCGGCTGGTACGTCACGGGCTATCCATGGCAGGACATCCAGACGCCCGAGCACGCCAAGTTCCTGGCCGCCTACCAGGCCAAGTTCCGCGACTATCCGCGCTTGGGCTCCGTCGTGGGGTACGCGGCCGTCACCAGCGCCGCCGAAGCGATCCGCAAGGCAGGCTCGCTCGACACCGAAAAACTCGTCGAGGCGATGAAGGGTCTCTCCCATTCGACGCCGTTTGGGCCGATCGTCTATCGCGCGCTCGACCACCAATCGACGATGGGGGCGTATGTCGGGCGCATCGGCGTGCGCGCAGGCAAGGGCATCATGACCGATTGGCGCTACGCCAACGGCGCGGACTATCTGCCGGGCGACGCTGAGATCAAAAAACTGCGTCCGCCCGAATAGCCGTTTGTCCGCCATGCCCGAAATTTTGATCCAGTTTTTGAATGGGCTGGCGGGCGCATCGTCGCTATTTTTGGTGGCGGCGGGCTTGTCGATCATTTTCGGCGTCACGCGCATCGTCAATTTCGCGCACGGCTCGCTGTTCATGCTGGGGCTCTATTTGGCGTGGAGCTTGATCGATCTTTTCGGGCGCAGCACGTTGCTGGGATTTTGGGGTGGCGTGATTGCGGCTGCGCTATGCGTTGGCGCGATCGGCGCTGCGATCGAGATGCTCGTACTGCGGCGCATCTACAAAGCGCCCGAACTTTTCCAGTTGCTGGCGACCTTCGCGCTCGTGCTCGTCGTCAAGGATGCCGTGCTCTATATTTGGGGGGCGGAAGATCTGATGGGGCCGCGCGCGCCCGGCTTGCGCGGCGCCGTCGAAATTTTCGGCCTGAACTTTCCCGAATACGATCTGCTGCTGATCGTCGTGGGGCCGGTCGTGTTCGGGCTTTTGTGGTTGGTGCTCAACCGCACGCGCTGGGGCACGTTGGTGCGCGCGGCCACGCAAGACCGCGAAATGCTGGCGGCGCTTGGCGTCGACCAGGCGCGCCTGTTCACGAGCGTGTTTTTCCTGGGCGCGTTTCTGGCGGGGCTCGGCGGGGCGTTGCAGATCCCGCGCGAACCCGCCCAATTGTCGCTCGATCTTACGGTCATCTCCGACGCGTTTGTCGTCGTCGTCGTCGGCGGCATGGGCTCGATCGGCGGCGCATTCCTGGCCGCTCTGCTGATCGCGCAGGCCAAAGCCTTTTGCATTGGTCTTGGCGATGTAGAAATTTTCGGCACGCTTGTCTCGTTCAGCAAGCTCACGCTCGTGGTCGAATTTCTCATCATGGCGGCGGTGCTTGTGCTGCGTCCCTGGGGCCTGCTCGGCAAACCGCAAGCGCCCCAGCGTCTGGCGGCAAGCGAAGCGATGCCGGCACGGCTCGGACCATTGTTCTGGCCGGGCGCCGGCATCGCCGTGCTGTTGCTCGCCTTCGTGCCGCTGCTGCGCGACGCGTATGCGATGGTGCTGCTGGCCGACATCGCCATCTTCGCGCTGTTCGCGGTTTCATTGCATTTCCTGATGGGACCAGCGGGCCTCGTTTCGTTCGGGCACGCGGCCTATTTCGGGCTCGGCAGCTACGGCGCGGCGCTGCTGTTCTTGCGCCTCGATTGGCCGGTCGAGGCGGCTTTGATCGGCGGACCGCTGCTGGGCGGGACGGCGGCCTTGCTGTTCGGCTGGTTCTGCGTGCGGCTGAGCGGGGTGTATCTTGCGATGCTCACGCTCGCCTTCGCGCAGATCGCCTGGTCGGTCGTCTTCCAATGGAACGACGTGACGGGCGGCTCGAACGGGCTGATCGGGCTCTGGCCCGACGGCTGGCTCACTGATCGCGCCGTATTTTATTGGGCGGTGCTGGGCCTGTGCGCTGCCGGGATCTTCTTTTTGTGGCGCGTGGTCAACGCGCCTTTCGGTTTTGCCCTGCGCGCCGCGCGCGATTCGCTTCTGCGCGCAGAAGCGCTCGGCATCGACACGCGTCGCCTGCAATGGTTCGGCTTCGCGCTTGCCGGTACGGCAGCCGGGCTTGCGGGCGCTCTGTTTGCGTTTGCCAAGGGCAGCCTGTCGCCCGAAAGCCTCGGCGTCGCGCGCTCGGTCGACGGGCTCGTGATGGTGCTGCTGGGCGGCGTGCAGACGCTGACGGGCCCGGTTCTGGGCGCCGCCGCCTTCACCTGGTTGCAGGACGAGATCGTGCGCAATACCGACTATTGGCGCGCGGTGCTGGGGGCGGTCATCCTCGCGATCGTGCTCGCCTTTCCGCGCGGCCTTGGCGGCGCTCTCCAACGGCGGGGTAGCCAGCGATGATCGTGCTCGAAGCCCGCGGGCTTGCCAAGGCGTTTGGCGGCGTTCAAGCCGTCGACGACGTTTCGTTCGCGCTGTCGGCGGGCGAAATGCTGGCGTTGATCGGGCCCAACGGGGCCGGCAAAAGCACCTGCTTCAACATGCTGAACGGCCAACTGCGCCCGGATGCGGGCGCGATCCGGCTTGGCGACGTCAGCCTCGTCGGGCTTTCGCCGCGCGAGATTTGGCGCCTGGGCGTGGGACGCACGTTCCAGATCGCGGCGACCTTCGCGTCGATGAGCGTGTGCGAGAACGTGCAGATGGCGTTGCTGTCGCACAAAGGCGGCCTGCTGGATTTTTGGCGCCCCGCGACGCGTCTGCATCGCGAGGAGGCGCTGGCGCTGCTGGCGCGCGTGGGCATCTCCGACCAAGCCGAACGCGCTTGCGGCGTGCTCGCTTACGGCGATTTGAAGCGCGTCGAACTCGCGGTGGCCCTTGCCAACAAACCGCGTCTACTGCTGATGGACGAGCCGACGGCCGGCATGGCGCCGGTCGAACGCCAGGCGCTCATGGAACTTGCGGCAAGCCTCGCGCGGCACGACAAAATCGCCGTGCTGTTCACCGAGCACGACATGGACGCGGTCTTTCTGCATGCCGACCGCATCTTGGTGCTCGATCGCGGTCGGCTTGTCGCCGACGGCACGCCCGACCAGGTGCGCGCCGACGCGCATGTGCGCCGCATCTATCTGGGGACGGCGGCATGATGCTGGCGGTCGAGGGCCTCGACAGTTTTTACGGGCGCGCGCACATCCTGTTCGACGTGGCGCTCGACGTGGCGCCGGGCGAAGTGGTGGCGCTGCTGGGCCGCAACGGGGCAGGCAAATCGACGACGTTCAAGTCGCTGGTCGGGCTCGTTGCGCCCGCCGCAGGCCGCATCGCGTTCGAGGGGCAGCCGATCATGGGCCTGCCGGCGCACCGCATCGCGCGTCTGGGCATCGGCTACGTGCCCGAGGAACGTCGGATCTTCGCGGATCTTACGGTCGTCGAAAATCTCGAGGTCGGGCGCCAGCCGCCGCGCGCAGGAATGCAGCCTTGGACGCCTGCGCGGCTGTTCGATCTGTTCCCCAATTTGCGCGCCATGCGAAACCGAACCGGCGGGCGCATGTCGGGCGGCGAGCAGCAGATGCTTGCGGTTGCGCGCACGCTGATGGGCAACCCAAAGCTGCTGTTGCTCGACGAACCTTCGGAGGGTTTGGCCCCCGTGATCGTCGATCAGATGGTCGAAACGGTTCGGACTCTCAAGCGCGAAGGGGTTGCGGTGCTGCTCGCGGAGCAGAATCTGCGCTTTGCGGGCGCGGTCGCCGACCGTGCCTACGTGCTCGAAAAAGGCCGCGTGCGCCACCGCGGCACGATGGATGCGGCCGTCGCGGCGCTTTTGGCGCTGTAGCGTCAGCCGACGTCGAATTCGACGCCCTGGGCCAGCGGCAGAGTGCTGCCGAAATTCACCGTGTTGGTCGCGCGCCGCATGTAGGCGCGCCACGCATCCGAGCCCGACTCGCGCCCGCCCCCGGTCTCTTTCTCGCCGCCGAACGCGCCGCCGATCTCGGCGCCCGACGGTCCGATATTGACGTTCGCAATGCCGCAATCGGACCCGCGCGCCGACATGAAGATCTCCGCCTCGCGCAGATCGTTCGTGAAAATGGACGACGACAATCCCTGCGGCACCGCGTTGTGCAGGCGCAAAGCGTCGTCGAAATCGGCGTAACGCATGGCGTAAAGAATAGGCGCAAACGTCTCACGCAGAACGGGGCCAAGCTGGCCCGGCATTTCGACCAGAGCGGGCCGGACGTAATAGGCATCGGGCGTTTTGTCGGCACCGACGCGCGTGCCGCCCGAAACGCGGCCGCCAAGCGCCTTCGCCTCGTCGAGCGCCGTTTGCATGCGCTCGAACGCGGCCGCGTCGATCAGCGGACCGATCAGCGTGCCCGCCGCCAGCGGATCGCCGATCGCGACCGACGCATAGGCTTGCTTGAGGCGCGGGACGAGCGTGTCGTAGACGCTGTCGTGGACGAACAGGCGGCGCAAGGTCGTGCAGCGCTGGCCGGCCGTGCCCATTGCGGCAAACGCCACGCCGCGCACGGCAAGATCGAGATCGGCCGTCGGGCACACAAGTGCCGCATTGTTGCCGCCAAGTTCGAGCAGGCCGCGCGCGAAACGCTGCGCCAGCTGCGGACCGACGATGCGGCCCATCGCGCTTGAACCCGTCGCCGAGACGAGCGGTACCTTCGGATGCGCCACAAGCGCTTCGCCGATCGCGCGCCCGCCCAGCAGCAGGGCACTGAGCCCTGCCGGGGCCGCGTCGCCCGATTGCGTGAACCGCGCGAGGGCGCGCTTGAACAGCGCATGGGTGGCGAGCGCCGTGAGCGGCGTCTTTTCGGACGGTTTCCAGACGATCGTGTTGCCGCATACCAGCGCGAGCGCCGCGTTCCAAGCCCACACGGCAACCGGAAAATTGAAGGCCGAGACGATGCCAACAACGCCTAGCGGATGCCAAGTTTCCATCATGCGATGGGCCGGCCGTTCGGTCGCGATCGTAAGGCCATAGAGCTGGCGCGACAGGCCGACGGCGAAGTCGCAGATATCGATCATCTCCTGGACTTCGCCCAACCCCTCGGAGGAAATCTTGCCGACCTCGATCGACACCAACTGCCCGAGTGCGGCTTTATACGCGCGCAATTCCTCGCCAAACAGGCGCACGAGCTCGCCGCGCCGGGGGGCAGGCACCAGGCGCCAGACAAGAAAGGCTTCGTGCGCGGCATCGATCGCGCCGGTGGCATCCGTTGCGTCCGCAACGCGGCCAATGACCGCACCCGTAATGGGCGTTCGAATCGCGCGGCTGCCGACGGGCACGTCAGCGCCCATTTCGGCCAGCAGGGCGACGGTCTTTGCGGCGTAGTCGGTCATTGCGGGCACTCCTGTTGCGATGCGGCTATGTACCAGCCGCCGCAGGGTGCCCGCAATGTGCGTGTCCTAGCCGCCGGGCGCAAACGCGCGCAGCCGATGCCCGTCGGGATCAAGGCCCAGGAACGTATAGCCAAAATCCATCCGCGTCGGCATTTGCGCAATCTCGATACCAAGGCCGCACCAATGTTTGTAGGTCGCTTCGACCGCCGTTTCGCCCGGCAACGTGAAGGCAAGTTCGCCGCCGCCACCGTGGCCCGAAGGAGCCGGGGCCACGCCGTCGCTGGCCCACAGCCCGAACATCGTACCGTTGTCGAGCGCAAACATGACAAACGTTGGCGACGTCTGGACGGGTTTGGTTTCCAGAAGCTTTTCGTAGAAAACGGCGCTACGTGCGGGGCTGATTACGTAGAGCAGGATGAAATTTGGGCTCGGCATGTTTTGTCTCCGTCGGTTGGTTGCGAGGAGCGCAGAATGCGCGAGATAATTGTCAAAAACTGGCAGTAGCGATTCCCTCGGTTTTGCGCCACTCGGCCATCAAGGCGACGCGCCGTTTGGGATAGCGTTGGGCCTCAATCGTAGCCGCCACGATTCGGTCGGCACGAAAATGCCGGAACGCGTGGCGAAGCGTACACCACGCCACGACCACGCGTACTTGGTCAAAATACGCGAGCGCAAACGGCCAGACCGCGCGCGTCGTTGCGCGCTCGCCCTTGTCGCGATAGGCGAGCGTCACGACGCGCTCGCATTTGATCGCTTCGCGGATCTGGCCGATATCGAGGCTCCCTGCCAGCGGCGTGGTGCCGGGCCCGATCAGCAACGCCGCGTCGTCGATCTCGCCACGCAAATCGGCAGGCAAGACGGCAGCGATCTTGGAGAGCGCGTGGCGCGCGGCCGTGCCCAACCGGTCGTCCGCGCGCGCGGCCACCCAGCGCGAGCCGAGGACCAGCGCTTCGGTTTCTTCGCGGCTGAACATCAGGGGCGGCAAGGTGAAACCTGGTTTCAGCACATAGCCAAGCCCCGTCTCGCCTTCGATCGGCGCGCCCTGCGCTTGAAGCGTTGCGATATCGCGATAGAGCGTGCGCAGGCTGATGTCCAGCGTTGTCGCCAAAGTTCGCGCCGTCACAGGCCGCCGATAGCGGCGCAGCGCTTCCAGCAAATCCAGCAGGCGCCGGGCCCGCATCGTCGCTACCAGCTTTCGGCCAGAATTGCCCGATACTCGTCGGGCGTGGCGATGCGCGGGTTGGTGGCGTGGCAATGGTCTTTCATGGCTTTGTCGATCGCTTCGTCGACAAAGCCTTTGTCCACGCCCATTGCGCCCAGGCCCGACGCGATGCCGAGATCTTTGTTGAGGGCGGCGATCGCGCGGTCGAGCGACGCGCCCTCGGCCAGATGCAGGGCGCGGCGCAGGCGCGGATATTTGTCGTCGGCCATCACGCTTTGCGCGCTTTCGTTGAAGCGCAAGATCGCCGGCAACAAAACGGCATTGAGCGTGCCGTGATGCAGCGATTTGGCACGGTAGCTGCCAAGCGCATGCGAGAGCGAATGCACCGCCCCCAGACCCTTTTGGAAGGCCATGGCGCCCTGCATGGAGGCGCACATCATCTGGCGGCGGGCTTCGCGGTCTTTGCCGTCGTCGACCGCGCGGCGCAGCCATTTGCCCGCGCGCTCCAGCCCGTCGAGCGCGATCCCTTCGGCCGGCGGATTGAAGGCGGGTGCGAGCAGCGTTTCGATGCAATGCGCCATCGCATCCATGCCGGTCGCAGCCGTCAGGCCCGGCGGCAGCGATAGGGTGAGTTCAGGATCGAGGATCGCCGTGCGCGGGACCAGATGCCACGAATGGAAGCCGACCTTGCGCCCGTCCTTCAAAATCACGATGGCGCCGCGCGCCACTTCGCTGCCCGTCCCGGCGGTGGTGGGCATCGCGATCACGGGCACGCAGGCGGCCGTGATCTTGGGCGCGCCGCCGTCGATCGTGCAGTACTGCGCCAGCGGCCCCGGATGGGCCGCGAGGATCGCCAAGCCCTTGGCAAGATCGATCGCCGAGCCGCCGCCCACGGCCACGATGCCGTCGGCGCCGTGCGCGCGATAATGGTCGAGGGCGGCTTCAACGGCGGCCTCGGTCGGATTGGCGGGTGTCTCGTCGAAAACACGGTACGGCAATTTGCCGTCGATGCCGGCAAGCGCCTGGGCCGCAACGCCTGCCGCCACAACGCCTTTGTCGGTCACGACCAGCGGGCGCGCAATTTTGGCAGCAGCGCATGCGTCTGCCAGCAATCTGCTCGCGCCGAAATCGATCTGGATATCGGTTACGTATTTGATCAGGGGCATGGGCGCTTTCCTGTTTTCCGGTCCGAACAAGTCGGCAGTTTGGCCCGAATCCGGCATCCGCGCACATGCTTTTCATGGCGCCGCCGATCGGCCTGTTTTCCGCGATCCTGTCCTAGCCGCCGAAGACCGTTGCGACTAGAATTGCCTGGTCAGCAAAAGGAGCGACGATGGATAGCGTGCGCGTGACGGCCGGGGCCTATGTCTTTGGCGGGCGATTCGAAAGCAAAGCGGCGCCCGCGACGGTTGCGAAGTTCCGCAGCCTGCTGCCCTTCAAAAGCAAGATCATCCATGTGCGCTGGAGCGGCGAAGGCTGCTGGATTCCATTGGGCGATCTGGATCTCGGCCTCGGCTATGAAAACCACACGAGCTACCCGGCGCCCGGCCAGATCATTTTGTATCCGGGTGGCATCAGCGAAACCGAGATTTTGCTGGCCTATGGCGGCGTGCATTTTGCCAGCAAGATGGGCCAGCTTGCGGGCAACCATTTCATCACGCTAACCGACGGGCTTGAAAATCTTGCAGCTCTCGGCAAAAGCGTTTTGTGGCAGGGCGCGCAGGATATCGTGTTCGAGAGCGTCTAAGCCGGTTTGCCCGACGCCATCAACGCCACGTCGCCGCCCACGGCTGCGGTGTTGATGCTCGTGCAGGTCTCCACGGCAAAGCGCGGCAGATAATGGGGGCCGCCCGCTTTGGGCCCGGTTCCCGACAGGCCATGCCCGCCAAAGGGCTGTACGCCCACAACCGCGCCTATGGTCGAGCGATTGACATACACATTGCCGACCGACACGCCGTCGCGCACGCGCCGCTGGAAGCTTTCGATACGGCTGTGGATGCCAAGCGTGAGGCCATAACCCGTTGCGGCAATTGCGGCCAGCACGCGGTCCAGTTCGTTCGACCGCCACCGCACGATATGCAGCACGGGACCGAAGATTTCGTGCTTCGGCGCGTCGGCAAGGGCGACTTCGAGCGCGCTCGGCGCCACAAAATGGCCGTTCGGCGGAACGGGCAACCCGCCCGCTACGCGGCGCGCGGCGTTGACGGCAAGATACGCATCGAGCTTTTCTTTGGCGGCCGCATCGATTACGGGGCCGATGTCGGTCGCAGGATCGGCGGGATCGCCCAACTGCAATTCCGCCATCGCCCCTTTCAGCATGTCGATCGTGCGCGTGGCTGCGTCTTCTTGCACATAAAGCACGCGCAAAGCCGAGCAGCGCTGGCCCGCCGACTGGAATGCCGAGGCGATCGTGTCGCCGACCAACTGTTCGGTCAGGGCGGAGCTATCGGCCACCATCGCGTTGATGCCGCCAGTCTCGGCGATCAGCGGCACGATCGGTCCGTCTTTGGCGGCGAGCGCACGCTGGATCGCTTTGGCGGTCGCGGTCGAGCCCGTGAAGGCAACGCCCGCAATGCGCGGATCGCCGACCAGCGCCGCCCCTGTCGCCGGTCCGCCGCAAACAAGGGCGAGGGCCGCGCGCGGCACGCCGGCTTCGTGCAGCAGCTCGATCGCGCGGACTGCAACGCGCGGCGTTTGCGGCGCAGGCTTGGCGACGACGCAGTTCCCGGCCGCGAGGGCAGCAGCCACTTGGCCCGTAAAAATCGCCAGCGGAAAATTCCATGGGCTGATGCACGCAAATACGCCGCGCCCTTCGAGCTGCAGTAAATTGCGCTCGCCGGTGGGGCCGGGCAGGGCGATCGGGCCAAAATGCGCGCGCGCTTGCACCGCGTAGTAGCGCAAAAAATCGACCGCTTCGCGCAATTCCGAAAGCGCGTCCGGGATCGTGCGATAGCCCTCGCGCACGACCAGCGAGACGAGGTCCAGGCGATGCGCTTCGAACAAATCGGCGGCACGTTCCAAAATGGCAGTGCGCGCGGCTGCATCGGCGCGGCGCCATTGGGCAAATGCCGCGTGCGCATGGCTGACCGCTTGCGCGACCGCGCTCGGCGGGTCGTCCAGCGGTTCGCTCGCCCGTGCCGCGGCACGGTCGTCGGCGATACGTGCCACGATTGCCGCGCGCACTGCATCGTCGGCCAGATCGAGCCCTGCCGCGTTCTGCCGGTCGGCGAACAAGGCGCTTGGCAAGCGCACGGGCGCAACGGCATGTTCCAACGACAAAGCTGGGTCCGCGACGATGCGCGGCAAAGCCATCGCCGGGTCCGCGATCTGGTGGATGAACGATGTGTTGGCGCCGTTTTCTAACAGACGACGCACCAGATACGGCAGCAAGTCGCGATGCGCGCCCACCGGCGCGTAGACTCGCGTCGCGAACCGATCGCCCAGTCTTTGTTCGAGACGTTCGTAGAGCGCGTCGCCCATGCCGTGCAGCTTCTGAAATTCGAAATCGCTGCGGCCGTCGGCAAAAGCCAGGATTTCAAGCGCCGTGCGCGGGTTGTGCGTCGCGAACTGGCCGTAGATGGCATCGCGTGCGGCCAGCATGCGCAGCGCGCACGCACGGTACGACAAGTCGGTTGCAGGTTTGCGCACGAAGACCGGATAGTCGGCGAGCCCGCGCTCCTGCGCCCATTTGATTTCGCTGTCCCAATAGGCGCCCTTGACCAGGCGCACCATCAAGCGGCGTTTTTCGCGCGTTCCTAAATCTGCCAACCAGTCGACAACCGCGAGCGCGCGCTTCTGATAGGCCTGCACGGCAAGTCCCAAGCCGTTCCAGCCCGCCAGACGCTTGTCGCGCGCCAGGCTCTCGAACAGTTCGAGCGAGTGGACAAGCCGGTCGGCCTCTTCGGCGTCGAGCGTAAAATTGATACCCGCATTCGCCGCTTGCAGCGCCAATGCCTGCAAACGCGGCAACAGTTCGGCTTGCGCACGGGCGCGCTTGGCGGGTTCGTAACGCGGATGAAGGGCCGAGATCTTGATCGAAATGCCGGGGTTCGTGTGCGGGTCTTTGCCCTTGCACGCCGATGCGATCGCCGCGATGGCATTTTCGTAACCTTGAAAATAGCGCGCGGCATCGTCTGCTGTGCGCGCCGCTTCGCCCAGCATGTCAAACGAGTGGCGATAGCCCGCACCCGCCTTGGCCGCCCGGCCGAGCGCCGCCGCGATGGTTTCGCCCATCACGAACTGCTGGCCCATGATGCGCATCCCAGCCTCGATGGCGTTGCGCACGACAGGCGCGCCCATGCGCCCGACCACGC
>CAMDLT010000008.1 GCA_945901855.1 Asaia bogorensis
AATACATATCAAAAGGAGTGGGCGTCATACAAAGGAGCCAATGCCGGGAAGCTTGGTTCATCTACCAATCTTGGCGATCAACTTTTAGCAGCTATCGCTCGCGGCGAGGTCGTCGCTAGGACTTATCTGACTTTTGGATGGCGATATAAAGAACGCATGCTTCGGAACTCTATTGGAAAGGATTTCCAAAGCGTTTTATTTTACCATGATTTGCCTCGGTACGTATGGGTGACAGAATTCGGGACCTTTGATTCGCTGAACAAGCTAAGCCAGGATGATCAACATATACTTTCGCACTGTGTAGTTGACGCAACGGGTAGTCCGCTTTGGGACAGCGTAAGTATTTTTCATGCTCCAGGGAGAACTATTCGCTGGAGTCACAGCAAGACGGAACCATTTGGAGAATATGATTTTGGAGATTCCGTCTGCGCAGAAGACACACCATATAGGCCGAAGATTCGCGGGCAAAAGTAATCGAGCAGTCGGCTCCTTTGGCGTGGCAAAGCCTGGCATCCCGGCGGCCGAGTTCGAACTGCTGAGCCTGGCCGTGTCGGCGATCAACGGCTGCGGGATGTGCATGGACAGCCACGAAAAGCAGCTGCGCCAGCACGGAACTGAACTGGCGGCGATCCAAGCGGCGATGCGCACCGCCGCGACGATCCACGCGATCGGCGTGGTGCTCGACGCCGAGGCGGGAACGACCGCAAGCGGCATCGCCGAAGCCGCCTGACGTCCGCACCCCCTTCCCCGACGCATCTGCCGGGGAAGGGGGTTGCCCCGTGCGACGTGGAATTGTAGGAAGGTTCTTCCGCAATTCAACGCCTGGGCAATCTCCAATGGTCGCGCGCGTCACGACGGTCGCATTCCAGGGCATCGAGACCGTTGCGGTGGACGTGCAAGTGCAGGTCGCGTCGGGCGCACCCGCCTTCGCGGTCGTGGGCCTGCCCGACAACGCGGTCAAAGAAAGCAAAGAGCGCGTGCGCGCGGCGCTGTCGGCCGTCGGGCTGGCGCTGCCCGGCCGGCGCATCACGGTCAATCTGGCTCCGGCCGATTTGGCCAAAGAAGGCGCGCATTTCGATCTGCCCATCGCGGTCGGCCTGCTGGTGGCGATGGGCGTGGTTCCGGCCGACTTGATCGAACGCTATGTGGTCCTTGGCGAACTTACACTTGATGCGCGCATACTGCCCGTGCCGGGCGTCTTGCTCGCGGCCATGGCCGCCACTGCGCAATCGCGCGGGCTGGTGTGTCCCGAGGCCTGCGGCGGCGAAGCGGCGTGGGCCGGGGGCGAGCGAGATTTCGAGATCGTGGCGGCACCCACGCTGCTGTCGTTGCTCAACCATTTCAAAGGCACCCAGATGCTGGCGGCGCCGCAGCCGCGGCTGGTCGAAGCGCGCGCGACCGGCCCCGACCTCAAAGACGTCAAAGGCCAGGAGACCGCCAAACGCGCGCTCGAAGTGACGGCGGCGGGCGGCCACAATCTTTTGATGGTCGGGCCGCCGGGCGCGGGCAAATCCATGCTGGCGCGCTGCCTGCCGGGACTGCTGCCCCCACTTGGCAGCGACGAAGCGCTCGAAGTTTCGATGGTGCAGTCGGCGGCGGGCCTGATCGAAGGCGGGCGCATCCATCGCCAGCGCCCCTATCGCGATCCGCACCATACGGCGAGCCAGGTATCGCTGATTGGCGGCGGGCCGCGCGCCAAACCGGGCGAGGTAAGTTTGGCGCATCTGGGCGTGCTGTTCTTGGACGAGCTGCCGGAATTCCAGCGCGGCGCGCTCGAAGCGTTGCGCCAGCCGCTGGAAACCGGGCGCGCGGTCGTCGCGCGTGCGGCCGCGCACGTGACCTATCCCGCGCGCGTGCAATTGGTGGCGGCGATGAATCCGTGCCGCTGCGGCTATCTCGACGATCCGGGCCAAGCCTGCGGGCGCGCGCCCAAATGCGCGGCCGAGTACCAATCCAAAATCTCCGGTCCGCTGTTCGACCGCATCGATCTGCATGTGGATGTGCCGCCAGTGCGCGCAAGCGATCTCTCGTTGCCGCCGCCCGCCGAAGATTCGGCCATGGTCGCCAAACGCGTGGCGGCGGCGCGCGACCGGCAGATCGCGCGCTTTGCGAAACTGCCCGCCCCCGATCGGCCCCGCAGCAATGCCGAGCTTGACGGCCGCGCGCTCGAAGAATTCGCGGCGCCGGAGCCGGCGGGGCGCAAACTGCTCGACGACGCGGCCGAGCGCATAAAGCTGTCGGCGCGCGGCTATCACCGCGTGATGCGCGTGGCGCGCACGCTGGCCGATCTGGAAGCCGCCGCCACGCCGACGCGCGCGCACATCGCGGAAGCGCTCGGCTATCGCCGCGTGCTGTCGGGGCGGTAGAATTGGCGCGGCGATGCAATTTGCGACGCCCCTCTCAAACGGGAGTGGGCGGCGGCAGCGCAACTCGCGCGGCGATTTTTTCGGCAAGTTTTGAATATTGGCTATAGCAGTCGGCGACAGCCGCTTGATGGCCGCCAATGGCGCCATCGGCGGATTTCAATGCAAACATCGGCAGGCGCGCTTCTTGAGCCATCGGCATCAACGACCGGTAATCTTTGATCTGGGCAAGACAGTTTTCGTCGCGGTCGATATCGAGGGTCGAATCGTCGGCTCTCGCTTGAACTTTTTCGCGATAGACGCCAGGCAGGCGATCGAGCCATTTTCGAAAAGCCTTGACCTGTCGTCCCGCGCGCTCGGCGTGGCGCGAAACGACATAGCCGATCGGCTGCATGTGCCCATGCGGCATAGACAATGCCAATTCAGGCGGCGCATTTTCGGTTCGCTGGCGCCACTCCCTGCGCCATTTGACAAGGCGGGGTCCGACATTTTCGAGCCCCTGAACCGAGAAAAGATCGGGCGCCGCTGGAACCACCACATAGTCCGCCGCGATCAGCGCCGCGCGGTTGATAGCGCCAAGATTCGGCCCCACATCGATCAAGCCGATATCGGCTTTGACGACGTCTGCGGCACTTTCCAACAGGCGGTGGAAGGCGGTCGTGACGCGGAACGAACCTTCGTCGCCCGACAAGGTTTTTGGCCACGTTTCGGACAAAGCATCCTCGAAATCCGACAAGCCCAAATCGCCAACCATCAGCCACAATCGCGCTCGAACCTCATCGAGGGGCTGGGGATCGATATCGCCCGTGCGGTTTTGCAACCTTGCGATCGACGTCGCGATTGTTGGCCGC
The DNA here is from genome assembly GCA_945901855.1 of Asaia bogorensis. Lineage (GTDB taxonomy): Bacteria > Pseudomonadota > Alphaproteobacteria > CACIAM-22H2 > CACIAM-22H2 > Tagaea. The sequence continues at coordinate 3,215 of CAMDLT010000008.1, forward strand.
GGTTTTGTTTTCCAAATTTGCTCGAGCCGTTCGTCGGACAAACAAAGGCTGCTGAAATTGGCTTGGGGATCGAGGTCGGCCGCTACCACGCGGTAGCCTTGATCGGCGAACATCCAGGCCAGATGGTAGGCAAGCGATGTTTTGCCAACTCCGCCTTTGTTGTTGAAGAATGCGATCGTTTTCATGGCTGTTTCTTTACCACGACCAGCACGTGCAGCGGGTTTGAATAGGTTTCAAGCGGCGGGTTGCCGTTTTTGGCAAGTTCGTCGCGAGCAAGCGGGAACCCGTAGCCGAATCTTTCCATGAAACCCATGTTCTTGAGCGCACCGGCGATCGTGGGATTACGATAGTCAGCGACGTTCGGTTGGCCGAAATTATCGACTGTAACTTGCCCGTAAGGTCCACCAGGGCTTTGTATTTCGACGCGGTCGCTGTACCAGGTAACGCGCACGGGGGCGTGGGTGCCCTCGTAACTGCGGTGGACAAGCGCATTGCGAAGAAGCTGGCGCAAAGCGGCAATAGGGTAGTCCGGCTGCTCGCGGCGCAGCGCGGGGCCGATCTTGCCGGCGGTACGGATATTGAGCGCTGCGAGTTCTTCGATTTGGCGAATTTGATCGGGTAATGCGCCGCTTATCTCTTTCTGATCCAGAATCGGATCGATCAGCTCCGTTCCGTCGATCCGTAGAAACTGCACATAGGCGCCCGGAAAGAACCGTCTCGGATCGATGCCCAAAAGCAGCATGGCTGCATTTGTTGGCGTACCGTCTGGCCGCAACAAATGGAGAGCGCGCATTTGCGCCTTGTCGCTGCGGCCGTTTTCGGCGAGCACTTCGCGCGAAACGGCGCTCGGCAAATACTCGGATCTGAAACGAGGCATGTCGAGATCGGCAAGGCTCGCCTCGGTGACACCCTGCGCATCGAAGGGTAGGGTGCCCCAGCGTTTTTTCTCGACCAAGCGGCGCTCTTCGTCGGCGCTCGCTTGTCGCGTCGTCGGGCCGACGCGCACCCAGACCCGGCCATCGTAGCGCAGCGGCGTGTTGTCGGACGGTTGCACTTCGACAAGCACGACCGGGCATCCGCGAACGGTCCGTTTTTCGACCGACACCGTCGGAAAGGGCTGAAACAATCCATCGCTGCGCCAATTTGCGATGGTTTGCAGCAACACGTCGTCGATTTCGAGCGCAGCACAGGCGCCGTCGTCATCCTGCCCGACAACGACGAAGCTCGGCAGGCGCGTATTCGGCAAATCGTTTGCGAAGGCGCAAATCGCACGACGCATGCCTTCTTTTGCATCCAGATTTCGTTTGCGCTCGACACGATACGACTCGCTGCCGTCGAAAATTCGCTCAAGTTCCTGATCCGTCGTCATAACGCCATTGTGCGACAGCGACCGTTCCAAATACAATCTTCGCCTTGATTGGGCTCGATGTTTAGATTTTCGCATTGGCGAACATGTGTTATTATCCTAGCTAGGTTAACTTTGAAAAAAGTTATCCGTGCTGTTTGACAAGTGAATATCGACGCCCTGCGCGACACCCGGAATTTCCCGTGCGATTCGCGGGGTGTTTTGAGGAAAATCAGAGACTTAATATGCGCCGTGTCGCGTGGATGTCGCGTCTATGTCGCGTTCGAATCGCGTCTATGTCGCGCAGATGTCGCGCAGGGTTAACGCCGCGCGTTTGCCCTGCGACATAGGTTAAAAATCAGGATGCCTTGGCGATCATCCGGCCAAGCTGCCCGCCGCCGAAGATATGGACGTGCAGATGGGGCACTTCCTGGTGCCCGTCGCGGCCGATATTGGACAAGATCCGATAGCCGTTGGCTGCCACGCCCACTTGGCGGGCCACGTCGCCGACGGCCTTGAGGAACCCCGCCTGCATGTCGCCCGGCGCGTTCGCCGTGAAATCGTCGAGCGACACGTAGGGTCCCTTCGGAATCACCAGCACATGGACCGGCGCAAGCGGGTTGATGTCGTGGAAGGCCAGAACGAATTCGTTCTCGTAGACCTTCTTGCAAGGAATCTCGCCGCGCAGAATGCGGGCGAACACGTTGGTTGGGTCGTAGGCCATCGCTGGGGCGTCCGGGGTCAGTCTTGTTTGGCGGGGTCGCGGGCGGCTTTTTCGGCAAGGCCCGACATGCCTTCGCGGCCCGCCAATTCGTTCCAAACTTCGCTTGGCTCGACCCGCATGTCCGACCACAGCACCAGCAGATGGTACATGAGGTCGGCGCTCTCCTCGATCAGCCGTTTGCGGTTGTCGCGCACCGCCTCGATCACCACCTCGACGGCTTCCTCGCCGACCTTCTGGGCGATTTTCTTGGTGCCCTTCTGGAACAGCCGGGCCGTGTGCGAGGTTGTAGGGTCCGCGTGGCGACGGCTTTCGATGGTCTGGAACAGCCGTTCGAGCACGGCGTCGGTCGAGGCGGATTTGGTTTCGTCGATCATGGCGCCGATTCTGGCAGAGCCTTGCCCGCTTGGAAAGGGCGAACCGCGATGCCCGCCGCCGCCAAATGGGCTTTGACCTGGGCGATGCCGAACGTGCCGAAGTGAAAGACCGATGCCGCCAGCACCGCCGCCGCGTGGCCGTCGCGAATGCCTTCGACAAAATGGTCGAGCGTGCCAACCCCGCCCGACGCGATGACCGGAATCGATATCGCATCGGCCACGGCGCGCGTCAGTTCCACGTTGAAGCCGGCTTTGGTTCCGTCGCGATCCATCGAGGTCAGCAGGATCTCGCCCGCACCAAGTTCGGCCATGCGCTGGGCCCAGGCGACGGCCTCAAGCCCCGTCGCGGTGCGTCCGCCATGGGTGAAAACTTCGAACCGGCCGGGCGCCACGCGTTTGGCATCGACCGCCACGGTCACGCATTGGCTGCCGAACTTTTCGGCGGCCGCTTGCACGAATGCCGGATTGGTGACGGCGGCCGTGTTGATCGAGGCTTTGTCGGCCCCGGCCAGCAGCAACTTGCGGATGTCGTCGACCGTGCGCACGCCGCCGCCCACGGTCAGCGGCATGAAGCAGCGTTCGGCGGTGCGCGAAACGACGTCGTAGATCGTCTCGCGGTTTTCGTGGCTGGCGCCGATGTCGAGAAAACAAAGTTCGTCGGCCCCGGCGGCATCGTAGGCGGCGGCCGCTTCGACCGGGTCGCCCGCATCGACCAAATCGACGAAGTTGATCCCCTTGACGACGCGCCCGTCTTTGACGTCGAGGCACGGGATGATGCGGATCTTCAGCATCCGGCCGCCAGCAGCTGGATGGCTTGGACCAGATCGATCCGCCCGTCATAGATCGCGCGGCCGGAAATCGCCCCCGCAATGCCGTCGGCCGCGCGGGCTTTGAGGGCGCGCAGATCGTCGAGCGACGAAACGCCGCCCGATGCGATCACCGGGATCGGCACCGCGCGGGCCAAAGCGGCCGTCGCTTCGACATTCGGTCCCTGCATCGCGCCGTCGCGGTCGATATCGGTATAGACGATGGCGGCGACACCGGCATCGACGAACCGTTTGGCAAGATCGAGCGCCGTCACGTTCGAGGTTTCGGCCCAGCCCTCGACCGCAACCAGCCCGTCGCGCGCATCGATGCCGACCACGATCCGGCCGGGCCAGTCGCGGCAGGCTTGTTTGACCAAAGCCGGATCGCGCAGGGCGACGGTGCCAAGAATGACCCGCCGGATGCCGGCTTCGAGCCAAGCGCGGATATGCGCTGGCGTGCGGATGCCGCCGCCCAGTTGGATCGGGATTCGAATGCGCGCCAAGATTGCACGGACCGCGTCACCGTTGGTTGACTGTCCGGCAAACGCGCCGTCCAGATCGACCAGATGCAGCCATTGGCAACCGGCGTCGGCGAAGATTTCAGCCTGCGCAGCCGGGTCGGTGTTGAACACCGTCGCTTGGTCCATGGCCCCGCGCAGCAGCCGCACGCAGTTTCCGCCTTTGAGGTCGATCGCCGGAAACAGGATCATGGTCGCCACGCCAAAAAATTACGGATCAGTTGCAGCCCGATCGCCTGGCTTTTTTCCGGATGGAATTGCGCGCCGGCGATGTTGTCCTTGCCGACCATCGCGACGATCGGCCCGCCATAATCCGCCGTCGCGAGGACGTGGTTTTTGTCGGTCGGCACAAAATGGTAGCTGTTGGCAAAATAGACATGGGGGTCGGCCGGCCAGTCCTTCAGCAGCGCATGCGGCTTGCAGTCGAGGCCGTTCCAGCCGAGCTGCGGAAGTTTGAGGGCGGGGTCGCAAGGCGTCATCCGCACGACTTCGCCTGCAATCCAACCGAGTCCGGCGTGAGTGCCGTGTTCGAAACCGGTGGTTGCAAAAAGCTGCATGCCGACGCAGATGCCGAGCAACGGCACGCCGCGTTTAAGAACCGCTTCGTCCAGCGCCGCGACCATGCCGGGCACGGCGCGCAGGCCCGCCGCGCAATCGCCGAACGCCCCTTGGCCGGGCACCACGATGCGGTCGGCGCTGCGGATTTTGGCAGGGTCCGACGTGACGGTCGCATCGGTTCGGGCGACGGTTGACAACGCTTTCGCAGCCGAGCGCAGATTGCCCGCCCCGTAATCGACCACGACGATGTTCATCGCTCGGCCGATTCGGCCAGCAGGCGGCTGGGGCTGTGGCGACGAAACCAATCGAGTTCGGCTTCGGCCAAATTGCGTCCGCTCGTGATGCCCCGTTCGGCCAAGCCTGCGCGGCCGAGTTTGGCCCGGCGCAGATCGTTGGCCTCAAACGCAAACAGCGCCGACAGCCCCACGCCAAAAACCGCGTCGGCCGCAGGATCGATCAGGCCCATCTCGCTTGCCAGTGCCAGCGCCACGATCGCCAGCAACAGCAGCACGCCCGGCAGCCACAGCCGATGGTAGAACGCCCAAAACGGCCCGAACACGAACGCGGGCCACGCAAAACCTTCTTTGACGAACCGCGCGTCGCGGTCGGGTCCGCGCCCGAACGGCGAAAAATGGACCGTGTAAAGGTTCGCTGCCATAGCGCTCAGGCCGAGCCGCTGCCCAGCACGCCCTTGGTCGAGGGCACGGCATCGGCCTTGCGCGGATCGATGGCGATCGCCGCCCGCAATGCACGGGCCAACGCCTTGAAACACGATTCGACGATGTGATGGTTGTTTTCGCCGTAGAGATTTTCGACATGCAGCGTCAAACCTGCGGCCTGGGCGAAGGCTTGGAACCATTCCTTGAACAGTTCGGTGTCCATATCGCCAAGCTTGGGCCGGGTGAAGGCGACCTTCCAGATCAAATAGGGTCGGTTGGAAGCGTCGAGCGCCACGCGGGTCAGCGTTTCGTCCATCGGGATCGTCGCTTCGCCGTAGCGCACGATGCCCTTGCGGTCGCCCAAGGCCTTCGCCACCGCCTCGCCCAGCACGATGCCGCAATCTTCCGTCGTATGGTGGAAGTCGATATGCAGATCGCCCTTGGCGCGCAGCTTGATATCGACCAGCGAATGGCGCGAAAGCTGTTCGACCATATGGTCGAGAAAGCCGATGCCGGTCGCAACGTCGTAGACGCCCGTGCCGTCCAGATCGATGCTGGCTTCGATCTGGGTTTCCTTGGTCGTGCGGGCGGCCGAAGCGCGGCGCGGAGCGTGGGTCGGTGTCTGCATGATGGGGCTGTTTTAGCAGACCGGCCCGTCCTGCGACCACAAATAACCGAAGCTTGATTGCAGGCCCCGATCCGCCTAGATCAAGGTTCGAACCGCCAGCGAAAGCCCTCCGCGATGGACCAAAACAGATCCGAACTTTGGCACGGCACGACCATTCTGGCCGTACGGCGCAACGGCAAGGTTGTCGTTGCGGGCGATGGCCAGGTCAGCCTCGGTGCCACCGTGATCAAGTCGAACGCCCGCAAGGTCCGCCGTCTGGGCACCGGCAACGTGATCGGCGGGTTCGCAGGCGCCACCGCCGACGCGTTCACGCTGTTCGAGCGGCTCGAAGCCAAGCTTGAAAAGCATCCAGGCCAGCTCACGCGGGCCTGCGTCGAACTCGCCAAAGATTGGCGGACCGACCGGTATTTGCGCCGGCTGGAGGCGATGATGGCCGTGGCGGACGCCTCGGTCAGTCTGGTGCTGACCGGCACGGGCGACGTGCTGGAGCCCGAAGACGGGTTGATCGGCATCGGCTCGGGCGGGTCGTTTGCGCTGTCGGCGGCGCGGGCCTTGGTCGGGGCAACCGAGCTTTCCGCCCGCGAGATCGCCGAGCGCAGCCTTGGCATCGCTGCCGACATTTGCGTTTACACCAACCGCAACCTGACGATCGAAGAGCTATGACCCAGACCGCCTTCTCGCCCCGCGAAATCGTCTCCGAACTCGACCGCTACATCGTCGGCCAGGACGCCGCCAAGCGGGCCGTCGCCGTCGCGTTGCGCAACCGCTGGCGGCGTCTGCAGTTGCCAGCCGAGCTTCGCGACGAAGTCTTGCCCAAGAACATCCTGATGATCGGGCCCACGGGCTGCGGCAAGACCGAGATTGCCAGGCGCCTCGCCAAGCTTGCCCAGGCGCCGTTCATCAAGGTCGAAGCGACCAAGTTCACCGAAGTCGGCTATGTCGGGCGCGATGTCGAACAGATCGTTCGCGACCTGCTTGAAATCGCGATCCAGATGACTCGCGAGCGGCTGCGCAAGGAAGTCGAAGCGCGTGCCGAACTTGCCGCCGAAGAACGCGTTCTCGAAGCGCTCGTCGGCGCCAACGCATCGGCCGACACAAAACAGAAGTTTCGAAAGATGCTTCGTGAAGGCCAGCTCGCCGATCGCGAAATCGAGCTGCAGGTCGCCGACACGGCGGCGATGCAAATGCCGATGATGGACATGCCCGGCCTGCAGGGCGGCCAAATGGGCATGGTCAACCTCAACGACATGCTCTCGAAGGCGTTCGGCGGGCGCACAAAACCGCGCCGCATGAAGGTGGGCGAGAGCCACGCCCTGCTGCTGCAAGAAGAAGCCGACAAGCTGCTGGATCAGGACCGCGTGCTCAAGGAAGCGAAGCTCGCCGTCGAGCAGAACGGCATCGTGTTCATCGACGAGATCGACAAGATTTGCGGCCGCGGCGAGCGCATGGGCGGGGCGGACGTGAGCCGCGAAGGCGTACAGCGCGATCTGCTGCCGCTCATCGAAGGCACCACGGTCTCGACCAAACACGGGCCGATCAAGACGGACCATGTTCTGTTCGTGGCGTCGGGCGCGTTCCATGTCGCGAAGCCTTCGGACCTGTTGCCCGAGCTGCAAGGCCGGCTGCCGATCCGCGTCGAGCTCAAAGGCCTCGAGAAAGCCGACTTCGTGCGCATCCTCAAGGAGCCCGAGAACAGTCTGATCAAGCAGTACGTCGCGTTGCTGAAGACCGAGGAGGTGGCGCTCAGCTTCGGCGACGATGCCATCGACGCGATCGCCGACCTTGCCGCCGAGGTCAATCGCGGCGTCGAAAACATCGGTGCCCGTCGGCTGCACACGATCCTCGAACGTTTGCTCGAGGAGATCAGCTTCACGGCCTCGGACCGCAGCGGCGAAGCCATCGCGATCACGGAATCCTACGTGCGCGAAAAAATCGCCGATCTCGCCAAGAACGCGGACCTGTCGAAGTTTATCTTGTAGAGGGCGTGTTCGCTTTTTTGAGCTGGTCGTAGACCACGCCGCCGACTGCGCCCACGCCAGCGCCGATCAAGGCGCCGGTACCCGCCGTCACGCCGCCCGGCAGCAAGCCAAATCCGCCGCCCACGGCCGCACCAACGCCAGCCCCCACGAGTACGCGCTCCTGCGTCTTGCTCAAATTGATGTCGCGAACGCTGGAACAGCCAGACGCCAACAGCAAAGCGCCAAGGGCGATCGCACATGTCATGTTTCTCATAACAGGTCTCCTTCCTGAAAAAACTTTAGCCAAAACCGGTTCTTTTGCGAACAGTTAAATCGGCAGCCTTCAAGCGCCTGCTGAGCTCGGCAATGTCGGCATCCGAAAGATCCCCGATCCGCGCGGCCAGTAGGTTCGCAAGCTCGGTGCGCGCAGGATCGAGCCCGCTGGTATCGACCGTTACCTTGGGGTGCGAGAGACGTACGAGATTTTGCATCTCCTCGAAATCGTCCCAAATGAGTCCGAAGTACTCGCAGACCTGCACGACCAACGCCGGCGACGGCTGGCCGCGATGGCCGTGCTCGAGGGCCGAGAGATAGGCTTGGCTGATATCGAGCGCACCCGCCATTTGTTTGAGCGTGAGACCGCGCGCCCGGCGCAAGGCGCGCACCTTGGCGCCGAACGGCGTCATCGGTTGCGCCGCAGCAGCACGTAGAGCGCGCCCTCGCCGCCATGCGGCAAGCGGGCGTTGGCCAAGCGCAAGATGCGGCTGGCAAACGGGCCGCCGCGCAACCATTCGGGCACTTGGCGACGCAAGACCCCTTCGCCCTGTTTGCCCTTGCCGGTGACGACCAGCAGCATGCGCAGTCCCGCAGACACTGCCTCGGCCATAAAACGATCAAGCGCCGCGTGCGCGCGTTGCTGGGTGAGGCCGTGCAAATCGATCGCGCGGTCTATCGGCAGTTCGCCGCGTTCGAATTTTCGCGCCGTATTTCGATCGAGCCCCGGAAGTGCCGTCGCGCGCGTCGGCGTTTTGGGCGACGGCATCGAAAACAAGACGGGCACTTCGACGATGCGAGCCGCTGCGACGGATGATTTGGCGAGGAGGGATTTGGGAACGGCTTTGGGCTTTTTGGTTTTGCGCAGCGGAACCACGTCGCGCATCGCCACTTCGAACAGATGGATGTCGGGAACGGGCTTGCGCGTCAAGATTTTATCGCGAACTCGCGCCGCGTGTCGGCATCCACGATCAAGACGTCGCGGCCCAAATCGGCGATGTCCCGCTTGCCGCAAAAAGCCAGCGTGATGTCGAGTTCCTTGCGAATGATCTCGAGCGCTTTGGTGACCCCTTCTTGGCCCATAGCGCCCAGACCGTACAAAAAGGCCCGCCCGATGTAAGTGCCCTTGGCGCCCAGCGACAGCGCCTTGAGCACGTCCTGGCCCGAGCGAATGCCGCCGTCGAAATGTACCTCGATCTTGTCGCCGACGGCATCGACAATGGGCGCGAGCTTGGCGATCGAGGACAAGGCGCCGTCGAGCTGGCGCCCGCCATGGTTCGAGACGATCAGCGCATCGGCCCCCGATTGCGCGGCAAGCAAGGCGTCTTCTTCGTCGAGGATGCCCTTCAAGATCAGCTTGCCGCCCCACAGGTCCTTGATCCATTTGACGTCGTCCCACGACAGCGTGGGATCGAATTGCTGCGCGGTCCAAGACGACAGCGACGACATGTCGTCGACGCCCGTCACGTGGCCCACGATATTGCCAAAGCCGCGCCGCTTGGTGCCGAGCATGCCAAGGCACCAGCGCGGCTTGGTCATCATGTCGAGAATGTTGGGCAGCGTCAGTTTGGGCGGGGCCGTCAGGCCATTTTTGATATCCTTGTGGCGCTGTCCCAGAATCTGCAGATCGAGCGTCAGGACCAGCGCCGAACATTTGGCGGCTTGCGCGCGCTTGATCAGGCGCTTGATGAAATCGCGGTCGCGCAGCACGTAAAGCTGGAACCAAAACGGCTTGTCGGTGTTTGTCGCGACGTCTTCGATCGAACAGATGCTCATGGTCGAGAGCGTGAACGGGATCCCGAAAGCCGCGGCCGCGCGCGCGGCCAAAATTTCGCCGTCGGCATGCTGCATACCGGTAAGGCCGGTGGGCGCGATCGCGACCGGCATGGCGGCGGGGCTGCCCGCGAGGGTGGTGGCGAGTTTGCGCCCATCCATATTGACGGCGACGCGCTGGCGCAGCCGGATTTTTTCGAAATCCGTCGTGTTGGCGCGATAGGTTTGTTCGGTCCACGAACCCGAGTCCGCATAGTCGTAGAACATGCGCGGCACGCGGGCTTGCGCCAGCCGGCGCAAATCTTCGATATTGGTGATGGCGGACATAACGGTTTTCCCTTCGACAGCGGACGCGCGCAATGTGCCGCGTTATGCGCCCAGAATCCAGGCTCGAAACGCAGCCACGCGCGGATCCTCGGGCCCCGGTCTGGGCGAAACGACCCAATAGGCATAGCGCGACGGCAATTCCAGATCGAACAGTTTGACCAATCGGCCGGCGGCCAGATCGTCGGCCAGCGGCACGCTGCGCCCGATCGCGACCCCCTGCCCCAATCGCGCCGCCGCGTACAGCAAGGCTGAGTCCGAAAAGCCCGGTCCACGCTGGACGAGCGTTGCAGGCAAGCCCAACAGTTCGAGCCATGGATCCCAGGCAAGACGCGGCTCCGTGCCCGGCAGATTGGAATCGTGCATCAGCGTGGCACTGCGAAGGTCCGGCGCCTTGCGCAAGCCTGGACTGGCGTGAACAAGGGCTGGCGCCGCGCACATGAAAACAGTTTCGCCGCTCAAGCGGTCGGCGCGCAGCTGGGGCGGCGGCGTTTTGACGTAGCGGATGGCGACATCGACATCTTCGCGCGCAAAATCGACAAGATTGGTTTCGGTGCGCAGCACCAAGTCGATCTCGGGATACAGCGCAGAAAATTTCGGTACGCGCGGCAACAGCCAATTGGCGGCAAAGCTTGGCAAGGCGCTCACCACCAGCCGTCCGGCGCGCGGGCGGGCCGTCAACGTACGGGTCGCGGCAGCAAGCGCCGAAAAACCTTCCTCGAGACCCGGCAAAAACGCGCGCCCCGTGTCGGTAAGCGCAAGGCCACGCGGCAATCGACGGAACAGTTTTACGCCAAGCAGCGCCTCGAGCGCTGCGACGTGCTGGCTGATTGCAGCGGGCGTCACCGACAACTCGCGTGCGGCAGACGAAAACCCGCCGGTTCGGGCGGCAGCCTCGAACGCATGCAACGCGTTGAGCGGCGGAAGACGGCGTTTCATATGGCTTAGTATAGCTTAGGCTTGGCTTCTGAAAACTGGTTTGTCCGGAGCCCTCGGTTGGCGCTATTTCCGCTGCGAAGGAGAAAAAAATGATGGAAATTGTGCTTTATGACAGTCCTTTTTCGGGCAACGCCTATAAATGCCGTTTGATGCTGCATAAGTTGAACTTGGCCTATCGTTTTATCGAGATTGATATCGACCGCGCGGAAAGCCAGACGCCCGCGTTCCTTGCCATGAATCCCAACGGCCGAGTGCCTGTTCTAGCTCTGCCGGATGGAACGAAGCTGGCGGAGTCCAATGCGATCTTGTGCTGGCTCGCGCGCGGCACAAAATACTTGCCGGACGACCCCACCGCCTTTGCGCAGACGATGCAGTGGCTGTTCTTCGAGCAATACAGCCACGAGCCCAACATCGCGACCGTACGGTATTGGCTGACGCACAATATTGAGATCACGCCCTACCGCGCTTTGGCGATCGAGCAAAAGCGCTTGCAAGGGGTCGAGGCGCTGCGCGTCATGGAAACGCATCTGGCAACACGGTCGTTTTTTGTGGGATCGGGTCCCACGATCGCCGATATCGCGCTTTACGCCTATACGCATGTTGCCGAGGAAGGCGGATTTGCGCTTGAGCCCTTCGCGAATGTGCGCGGCTGGCTGGCGCGCGTCGCGGCCGATAAACCCCATATTCCGATCGGCGCTTAAGACGTACGCAGGCGCCGCTCGGCTACGCCGACCGGCAGCAAGATCCAGGCGCGCCCGGTCGAGCGCATGCGCCCGGCCTGTTCGGCCGCCAACGCGCCCGCCCCCCAAAACACGTCGCCGCGAACGGGCCCGCGGATCGCCCCGCCCGTGTCTTGCGCCATCAGCAAGCGGCGCACGCGCTTTGCCGAGTCGAGCGGATCATCGGCGTCCAAAAAGATCGGTACGCCCATCGGCAAGAAGGTGCGATCGACGGCGAGCGAGCGACCCGGCGTAAGGGCGACCCCTTCGCTGCCAAGCGGCCCGTCGCCTTCAACGATACGAAAAAACACGTAAGACGGGTTGGCATTGCGAAGCGCCGCCGCTTGCGCGGGGTTTGCGGCAAGCCACGCTCGGATCGATTGCATCGACACGGTTTCGCGCGTCAAAACCCCGCGCTCGATCAGCACGCGGCCGATCGGCACGTAAGGGTGGCCGTTTTGCGCGGCAAAGCCGACGCGCACGATGCGCCCGTCTTCAAGCCGCACGCGGCCCGAGCCCTGAACTTCGAGAAAAAACGCGTCGTCGGCATTGTCGACCCACATGACCGGGCGCGCGCGCGCACCCAAGGCACCCGCAACGATGTCGGCACGCGGCGCATAGGGACGAAGAACGCCGTTCTCGACGCGGCCTGCCAAACGCTGCCCGCGAAATTCCTCGCGGAAACTGCCGAGATCGATCGTTACCAAATCTTCAGGACGACCATAAAGTGGCACGCCATAGCGCGGCGTGCGAGTTAGGCTGCCATTGAGCTCGGGCTCGAAATAGCCCGTGTACAGGCCCTCGCGCGTTTGGTTATTGGCGAGCGAAAAGGGCCGAAAATGGCGTTCGAAAAATGCGCGCGCCGCACCCGGAGACACGCCCGGCAATTCCGCGCATGCGGCACGCCAATCGGAAATTTGGCCACCCAGCGCGTCGGGCCCCACGGTCTGCGTATCCGGCAAACGCGCAAGCCGCGCACAGCTGCGCGCCAATGCAGGCAACGCCTCGTCATGTCGATCGACATTCCAGCCCGGCAGATCGGCATACGAGGCTAGCTGCAGCACGAGGCGCGGCGCCGGTTCTGCAACGGCAGGCGGCGGCGTTTGCAAAACAGTTGTTGGCGGCGGCGCAGCCGTACAGGCCGCAAGCGTTGCGGCGGCGGCGGCGGCGGCGGCGAGGAAAATTTTTCGCAACGGAAAACCGATCTGGCGGACGATCAGCTCGGTTCTTCGGTGCGGACCAGCGTCCAATCGGGCGACTGGCTGCGCGTGTCGCGCGCGAACGTCCAAAGATCGGTGAGCTTCTGCACCGCAGCCGCTTCTCCATCGACCGGATTGCCGTCGGCATCGCGCAGGACGTTGACTTGCTCGGTCACAAATTTGACGGTTACTTCGGCCATCCGGCCTGCCATGCGCAGGACCGTGATGTCTGCACTGCGAATACCGACCAACGTCGTTTCGAGGGTTTGCTTGGCGGTTTGGCGCTCGCGGATCGCACCGGCAAAACCGGCGAACACGTCGGGCGCAAGCAACGGCTTCAGCGTATCGGTATCGCCTTGCGCATAGGCGAGCAAAATCATCTCGAATGCACCCCGCGCGCCCTGGACAAATGCGTCTGGCGCAAAATCGGGGTCGCTGCGGACGATTTCATCCAGACCAAGCTGCAATGCCGGGCTGCCCATGAGGATTTTGTCCGCGACTTCTTTGCTGGAGCTGTCCAGGGGGCGCGTTGCGCCCGGAAACGGCGTGACGTTATCGGGCGTCTGTTCGGCGCGCTCGGTCGTGCGTTCGGGCGGGCGACGGGTCCAACGTTCGGCGTCTTCGGCGCCCGTGCGGCGACCAAGGATGCTGCGCAACCGCAAAATCAAAAAGGCGGCGACCGCAGCAAACAGTAAAATATCCATGATCGCCATATTGTCCATCCGCTTTGACCCGTCTTTTGCGTTCGATAATCCAACGCTTATAAGTAAGGCTGACGACGGGATGGAACAAGCGTTGCCGGCCGGATTCTTGTATAGAGACGGCAGAAAAGCCTTTTTTGGAGCTAAAATGCTGCTCGTTCGCCACGGCCAGTCGGAATTCAACGCGATTTTTTCGAAAACCCGCGTCGATCCGGGCATCCCGGACCCAAAGTTAACCGACGAAGGGCGTGCGCAAGCCCGTTTGGCCGCAAGCCAGCTGGCAGAACACGGCATCACGCGCTTGATCGCAAGCCCTTACACGCGCGCGATCCAAACGGCCGAAATCATTGCGCAAGCGCTGGGGCTGACCGTCACTATCGATGCGCTGGTACGCGAGCGTGCCGCGTTCCACTGCGATATCGGCACGCCCAAAACCGAGCTGCAAGGCCGCTTTCCCGATTTGTCGTTTGCGCATTTGGACGAGCCTTGGTGGCACGATCATGTAACGCTGGGGTACGACGAAAGCGAAGAGCAGATCTTGGCGCGCGGGCGTCTGTTTCGCGATCAAGCTGTTGGATTGCCCGACCGCCAGACGGTCGCCGTGGTCACGCATTGGGGTTTTATTCGCGCCGTGACGGGCATCGATGCCAAAAACGCCGAAATCCTGCGTCTGCAATTCGATTGAGGTCGGAGGCCAGACTATGTTACGCGCCTGCACAGCTTTCCTCCGACTGGAGTTCGTCTTTCCATGACCGATCAAGCCGCTCCCGCCGCACCTGTTTTTGGCGTTCTGACGCAATATTTGAAGGATTTGTCCTTCGAAAGCCCGCGCGCGCCCGACGTTTTTTTGGCCCAAGACCGCAACCCGCAAGTTTCGGCCGACGTAAAAGTAGAAGCGCGTCCGCTTAGCCAGGATGTGTACGAGGTCGAGCTGTCGATCGAAGCCAAAGCCAAAACCGGCGACGATCCGGTTTTTGTGATCGAGTGCCTGTATGCGGGCGTTTTCCAAATCGCCGGTCTGCCGCCGGAGCATATCGGGCCGTTTTTGATGATCGAATGCCCGCGCTTGCTGTTCCCGTTTGCGCGCAACATCGTGGCCGATGCGACGCGCGACGGCGGCTTTCCGCCGCTGATGCTGCAGCCGGTGGATTTTGTCGAACTCTATCGCAAGCGCGTCGAAGCCCAGGATGCCGTGCCGGCCCCTTCGGCGACAGGGCCGACATCGAAGATCATTCTGCCGAGCTGATCAGTTCAGCCAGAGCGGATTTTTGAGTTTGGCGACCGCCGCTTTGTGGGCCGCAAGTTCTGCGTCGCTTGGCGCGTGCGCGCGCGCCAGCCGTATATTGGCGGCGGGCGCCGACACTGCGTTCGATTCGGCGGCGATCGGCGCGCCCGCCAGCTCCAGCCCGACTTGGCGCCCGCCGACAAGTTCGAGATAGACCTGCGCCAGCAATTCGGCATCGAGCAACGCGCCGTGCAGCGTGCGATGCGCATTGTCGATGCCAAAACGCTTGCACAGCGCGTCGAGCGACGCGGGGGCGCCGGGAAATTTGCGCCGCGCCATCTGCACTGTATCGAGCGCGCGCGCGTTCGGTAGTTTCGGCAGGTTGGCACGCACGAGTTCGGCGTTGATGAAACCCATGTCGAAATCGGCATTGTGAATGACGAGTTTGGAATCGCCGATGAATTCCAAAAATTCGATCGCGATCGCGGCGAACAGGGGCGCACCTTTGAGCTTGGCGTTCGACAGGCCGTGCACGGCGACCGCTTCAGCCGGCACTTCCATTTCGGGATCGACGAGTTTGTGGAAATGGCGTCCCGTCGGCAGGTGGTTTTCAAGCTCGATGCAGGCGATTTCGACCAAACGCTGCGTCTTTGGATCGAGTCCGGTCGTTTCGGTATCGAGGACGATTTCGCGCATCAAAAAAGCCGCCTGCGTCGGGGAGAAGCTTTGGCCAATCTCGCGGCTTTTTTGAGCGTGCGCAATGTCGCAAGTTTGCCAAGGGCTGTAATCGCGACGAGATCGGCGCGACGGCGCTTTTTGGCGTCGGGCATTTGGCGGGCCAGGATGCCCGCGAGTTTTTCGGCGCGCATGCCGGGCCGTGCGAGCGCGCGCTGGCGCTGGATCGTCGCGGAAGCCGATACGACGACGACAAAATCGCAGCGCCGCTCGCCGCCCGTCTCCAACAGCAGCGGCACATCGAGACAGACCAGGCGCCGACGCGTGTTGCTGGCCAAAAACCGTTTCCCTTCGCGCGCCGCCAACGGATGCAAAATCGCCTCGAGCTTGGCCAGCGCCAAAGCGTTGCCAAAGACAAGACGACCCAACGCGGCGCGGTCGATCGCCTGGCCCCGGCGTACCCCGGCAAACGCGGCTGCAACCGGCACCACGCCCGCACCGCCCGACGCCAGCAGCCGGTGGATGGTTGCGTCGGCATCGTAGACCGGCACGCCCAATCGACGCAGCAAGGCTGCCGCAGTCGATTTGCCCATCGCGATCGAACCGGTCAGGCCGAGGACGCGCATCTGCCAATCATGCAGGGACCACGCCGTTGGCGCGCAGGAAGCCGAGCAACGGCAGCAACGGCAGTCCCAAGATCGTGAAAAAATCGCCGTCGACGCGCTCGAACAACTGCGCGCCAAGACCCTCGAGCTGATAGCCGCCGACCGACGCGCAAGCATCGGGTCCGGCCGCGTCGAGATAGGATGCAATAAAAGCTGCGTCGAGGATGCGCATGGTGAGCCGCGCCGCTTCCACGTGGTGCCACACGCGCATGCCGTTTCGAAACGCGACCGCCGCCGTCTCCAAACGATGGGTCTTGCCCGACAGCGCCTGAAGATGGGCCGCCGCATGCGCCCTATCGGCAGGTTTGTCGAACCATATGCCGTTGCAATCGAGCATTTGGTCCGACCCGATGACGATGGCGCCTGGATAGCGCATCGCGATTCGGCGCGCTTTGCTTTCGGCAAGCTTGATCGCGACATCGGCCGCCGTGGCGCCTTCGGCCCGCATGGCAAGTTTGATTTCTTCTTCGTCGATATGGGCAGCGTCGGTCGCAAAGACCAAACCCGCTTTTTCCATCATCTCGCGCCGAAACCGGCTTTGCGAAGCAAGCACCAGCGGCGGCGCGTTCGGGGAAACCAACGGCGTCATGGCCGCCTGCTCGATTTTTCGCGGCGCTCTTGAACCATGCCGATGATGGCAGCGGAGGTTTCTTCGATCGACCGGCGCGCAACGTCGATCACAGGCCAGCCGCGCGCACTGAAAAATCGTCGCGCTTCGACGACCTCGTCGCGCACTTTGTCGATATCGGTATAATCGGTTTCGTTGACTTCGTTGAGCATGTTCAATCGATTGCGGCGCAGCTGAACGAGCAAATTGGGATCATTGGTGAGGCCTACAAAAAGCGGGCCGTTTTCTTTGGCGTTGAGATCTTCGATTTGCTCTGGCAATTGCACGCCCGGCACAAACGGCACATTGGCCGCTTTGAATCCGCGATTGGCGAGATAGATGCATGTCGGCGTTTTCGAGGTGCGCGACACGCCGATCAAAATGACCTCCGCATCGCCAAGCCCGTGCGCAGACTGCCCGTCGTCGTGCGTCATGACCCAGTTGATCGCATCGATACGGCGAAAATAATCGGCATCGAGAGCATGCTGGCGGCCCGGCAGATTGCGCGTCTTCAGTTTGAGATAGTTGGACAATGCGCCCATCGTCGGATCGAGCACCGGCAAACAGGGCGTGTTCAATCGACGGCAGCCGGCTTCCAGCATCGTGCGCGTGCGCTCTTCGATCAGCGTAAAAAATACGATGCCAGGATTGGCCTCGATCCCGGCCATCACTTTTTCGAGCTGGCGTTCGGTTCGGATCATCGACCACATATGTTCGATCGGTTCGATGTTTTCAAATTGGACCAAGCACGCACGCACGACACCGTTCAAGGTCTCGCCGGTCGAGTCAGAAACAAGGTGAAGATGGAAACGCTGCATCTGGGGATAACGGGTATCTCGGGGTCAAACGGGGGTTTTGTCCACAGACCTCGAAAATCGTCCCCAAAGCCGAACACGTCAAGCGGTGGTTCGCCCACGTGGGGGCAAACCCACACAGTTTCGACGATTATCGGGGATAACGCGGCATATCCAAGTTATCCACGACATTGGCGATCGTGTTTTTGGAACTGAAGACCGTTTGAATGAACGATTGGCCACCGACCATCCCCAATATCGCCCACAAGCGGCATCGAACGCACAGACTGCTGCACAATTACGGGACAACCAATTCTCCCTGCAATCCACAGCCACCCACTATCCTCAACTACCTTATTTTATTTAAGATTCTAAGATGGTAGAGGGTGTTCGAGGTAGCTACACTGCGCCCCAACACGACCAAGCGAGCCCGAGCCCCATGCCAAAAAACAGCCAAACTGCAAAACCGTTTTTGCAAGCCCTGCAAGGACATGTGCATGAGCGGCCATGTTTTTGGCTAATGCGACAGGCCGGGCGCTATTTGCCCGAATACCGCGCGACGCGCGCACAAGCCAACGGTTTTGTGGATTTATGTTTGCGCCCCGATTTGGCGACGGAAATAACCCTACAGCCGTTGCGCCGCTATGCGATGGACGCAGCCATCTTGTTTTCAGACATTTTGATGGTCCCCTACGGTCTCGGGCAACCTTTGGCCTTCAAGGAAGGCGAAGGCCCCGTGTTGGAGCCAATCCGCGATGCGCGCGCGATCGATAAATTGGCGGCGAACTTAGCCGATTTTGACGCACGCGTGGCGCCAATCTACGAAACGGTTCGGCGCGTGCAGGCAGGACTGCCAGAAACGACCACGCTGATCGGTTTTGCAGGCGCCCCATGGACGGTTGCAACCTACATGGTCGAGGGCGGGACCAGCAAAGATTTTGCTAATGTACGGTTGCTCGCTTATCGCGATGAAGCCGCGTTTGCGCGGCTGATCGATCTATTGGTCAAAGCCACGATCGGCTATCTCGACCGCCAGGTCGAGGCAGGGGCCGAAGCGCTGCAATTGTTCGATACATGGGCAGGCGTTTTGCCCGAGGGCGAGTATCGCAAATGGGTTCTGGAACCCGCAGCGCGGATCGTGGCGGGTGTGCGCGCCAAACATAAAAACGTGCCGTTCATCTTTTTTCCGAAAGGTTCGGGTTTGCTTTATCGCGATGCGGCCCAGATCCCTGGTGTGGATGCGTTGGGCATCGACACAGCCGTTCCGCTTGAGTTTGCAAAAGAGCTGCAGAAATCAAAAACCGTGCAAGGCAATCTCGATCCGATCGCGCTCGCAGCTGGCGGGCCTGCACTCGTTTCAGCCGCAACGCGAATTCTTGACGCCTTGGGCGAGGGACCGTTTATTTTTAATCTCGGCCATGGCGTGATTCCGCCAACGCCACCGGAAAACGTCGAATTGCTGGCAAATTTGATCCGCAGTTGGCGCCGTAAAACGGTATAGGCGGTCTTGCCGATGGCAAAAACCGCGATCGTATTGTTCAATCTGGGCGGCCCGGATACGCAGGCCGCCGTCGAACCGTTTTTGTACAATCTTTTTTCGGACCCGGCGATCATCGCGTTGCCCAACCCGTTGCGGTGGCTGGTCGCCAAACTTGTCTCGCGACGGCGCGCACCCAAGGCACAGGGCATCTACGCGCAAATGGGTGGCGGGTCGCCGATTTTGCCCAACACCGAACAGCAGGCGCGCGCGCTGGAAGCAGAACTGGCGGATCTTGGCGAGGTACGTTGTTTTCCGGCAATGCGCTATTGGCATCCGTTGACCGAAGCGGCAGCGGATGCCGTTGCGGCCTACAAACCCGATCGCATCGTGCTGCTGCCGCTTTATCCGCAATTTTCGACGACGACGACTGGCAGTTCCAAAAAAGCATGGGACAAAGCTGCGCGCCAGATCGGCCTCGACGTGCCGACGCATTTTTCATGCTGTTACCCGCAGCAGGCGGGGTTCATCGTAGCGCTGGCGGAGTTGGTGGGCAAGCATTATCGCGAAGCTTTGGCGCACGGCAAACCGCGCGTGCTGTTCTCGGCGCATGGGTTGCCCAAGAAGATCGTGGCGGGCGGCGATCCTTATCAGCGTCAGGTCGAGATGACGGCCGCCAGTGTCGTCGAAAAACTCGGTATCGCCGATCTCGACTATCGCGTGTGTTACCAAAGCCGCGTCGGTCCGCTCGAATGGATAGCGCCTTACACGGAGGACGAAATCGCGCGTGCCGGCGCCGACAAGGTGCCGATCGTGTTGGCGCCGATCGCGTTTGTGTCGGAGCACTCCGAGACGTTGGTCGAACTCGATATCGAATACCGCGAATTGGCGGAGGATGATGGCGTGCCCTTTTACGCGCGCGTGCCGACGGTCTCGGCGCATGCGAAGTTCATCGTGGGCCTTGGTGCCATCGTGCGCGCGATAGTGGCACGACCGCCGGGGACGGCGGCCGATGCCGGCGCAAGCCGTCTATGCCCGGTCGAGTGCGGAAAATGCGCCATGGCTGCCGCATGATCGAGATCGTCGGCGAATTTTATCTATGGATTAAAGCGCTGCACGTCGTGTCGATCATCGCTTGGATGGCGGGGTTGCTTTACCTGCCGCGTTTGTTTGTCTATCACAGCCAAGTTCCGGTCGGCTCGTCGACGAGCGAGCTGTTCAAGACCATGGAACGCCGCTTGATGCAGGCCATCATGACTCCGGCGATGCTGGCGTCGTGCGCGTTCGGCGGCCTGATGCTGAGCGTGCAGGATTGGTCGGGCGGATGGCTGCACGTCAAGCTCGCGTGCGTGGCGGCGATGACTGCGCACCATGTCTGGCAGGAACGCTGGCGGCGCGATTTCGCGGCCGATCGCAATCGGCGGCCGACGCGATTTTTTCGCATCCAGAACGAGGTGCCGACGTTGCTGATGCTGGTCATCGTTCTGCTGGTTATCGCCAAACCCTTTTAGAAGATTGCTTTAAGCCGTCGGCCGAAAGCCAATTGACAAAGGCGTCAGATGGGCTAAGTTTGGCGCCAATCGGGCTTTGGCTCGTCCTGTTGGCCGTTTGATCGTGATCGGCCGCCCCCCTTCGCTTCCGAAGTCTTGGTGCCCCACCGGTACGTACCGCGGCTCAAGATCGGTTTGCGCTCCTCTCCCGTCGGCCCGTGTCGCATCCGTTTGTCTCCAACCCGAAAACCAGAAAACGCATGAATCTCCAGGAACTGAAGAAGAAGACGCCCGCCGAATTGCTGGCAGTCGCCGAAGAGTTGCAAATCGAATCCGCGTCGGCCCTGCGCAAGCAAGACATGATGTTCGCGATTTTGAAGCGCATGGCCGATAACGACGTCGCGATCTACGGCGATGGCGTGCTCGAGACTTTGTCCGACGGGTTCGGATTTTTGCGCAGTCCCGAGAGCAACTATTTGCCGGGTCCCGACGACATTTACGTCACGCCGCAAATCATCCGGCGTTACGGCTTGCGCACGGGCGATACGGTCGAAGGCCAGATCCGCGCACCGAAGGACGGCGAGCGTTATTTCGCGCTGACCGTCGTTCGTACGATCAATTTCGACGAGCCCGAGATCGCGCGCCATCGCATCAATTTCGACAATCTGACGCCGTTCTATCCCACATCGCGCCTCAATCTGGAATTTGGCGACGAGCCCGTGGAAGCGCCGCCGCCGCCCAAGCCCAAGCCCGCCCGCCGTCCGCAAGGCGACGAAGAAGCGGTAGCGCTCAAGGGCACTTTGTCGGCGCGCCGAACGGAAATCGTCAAACGCGACAACGCGCCCTCGCAACGGCGCGACAATACGGGGCGCATCATCGATCTCGTCTGCCCGCTCGGCAAAGGCCAGCGCGCTTTGATCATTGCGCCGCCGCGCGTCGGCAAAACTGTGATGCTGCAAAACATCGCGCACTCGATCGCGCAGAACCATCCGGAAGTTTATTTGATCGTGCTGCTGATCGACGAGCGGCCCGAGGAAGTCACGGACATGATTCGCTCCGTCAAGGGCGAGGTCGTGAGCTCCACCTTCGACGAACCGGCCGTGCGCCACGTGCAGGTCGCGGAAATGGTGATCGAAAAGGCCAAGCGCCTGGTCGAGCACAAACGCGACGTGGTGATCCTGCTCGATTCGATCACGCGCTTGGCGCGCGCCTACAACACGGTTGTCCCGTCGTCGGGCAAGGTTTTGACGGGCGGCGTGGATGCTAACGCGCTGCAGCGCCCGAAGCGTTTCTTCGGGGCTGCGCGCAATATCGAAGAAGGCGGATCGCTGACGATCGTCGCGACGGGTCTGATCGACACGGGCAGCCGCATGGACGAAGTGATTTTCGAAGAATTCAAGGGCACCGGCAATTCGGAAATCATCCTCGATCGCAAGCTTGCCGACAAGCGGACCTTCCCGTCGATCGACATCACCAAGTCGGGCACGCGCAAGGAAGAGCTGCTGGTCGACAAGGCCGTGCTGTCGAAAATGTGGGTCTTGCGCCGTATCCTGATGCCGATGGGCACGACGGACGCGATGGAATTCCTGATCGACAAACTAAAGCACTCGAAGAACAACAAGGATTTCTTCGAAGCGATGAATACGTAGCGCGGGGCTCTGGCGGTTTCGCTAACGGTCGGCAGCAAAAGGGTCAAAGGCAGCAGCGCGACGCTGTGCTTGCCCGTCGACCGATTGCTCTAAAGCGGCGAGCCGTCTTTGCGTGTCATAGCCCAGCCCGAGGTGCCCTTGGCCGCCAAATCGTCGTCGGGATATGCAACGACGTCGCCTGGCGCGCGATCGCCGATTTCCAGATAGACGACGTCTTTGTCGGTCTCGTTGATCAGGCAGTGGCCATCGGCTTGTCCCGCCGGAAAGCCCGCGCAATGGCCGCTTGGCACAAGCATCTTGCCCGCGTTTGTGACCAGCGTGGCGGTGCCCTCGATCACATAGACGAACTCGTCCTGGCGCGCGTGCCAATGGCGCAGGGACGAGCGCGCGCCCGGCGGCAGACACACGTGGTTGACGCCGAAGTTTTTAAGACCCAGCGCGTCGCCAAGCGGCCGCTTTTCGCGGCCCGCGAGTTTGGTACGAAACGGTTCGGGATAGTTCGAGCTTGTGCGTCCGGCAATCGATGTCGGATCGAGCACGCTCATGGGATCAGCACGATCGATCCGGTGGTCTTGCGCGCTTCGAGATCGCGATGGGCCTGTGCGGCGTCCTTGAGGGCGTACTCGGCCGAGACCGCAATCTTGACGACGCCTTTGGCGACGACATCGAACAGGTCGTTTGCCGTGGCGGTCAGATCCGCTTTCTTGGCGATGTAGGTGAACAAGGTAGGCCGCGTGACGAAGAGCGAACCCTTGGCGCCCAAAACACCAAGATTGAGCGGGTCGGCCGGACCCGACGATTGGCCGAACGTGACCAGCATGCCAAGCGGCGCAAGGCAGTCGAGCGATTTGAGCAACGTATCTTTGCCGACCGAATCGTAGACCACCGGAACGCCCGCATTGTTGGTGAGCGCTTTGACGGCCTCGACAAAATCGACGTCGCGATACAGCACGTTATGGTGGCAGCCATGTGCTGTGGCAAGGGCCGCTTTGTCGGCCGAACCGACGGTGCCGATGGTCGTTGCGCCCAGATGTTTCGCCCATTGGCAGGCAATGAGCCCGACGCCCCCCGCTGCCGCATGGAACAGAATCGTGTCGCCCGGCTTGACCTTGTAAGTGCGGCGCAAGAGATACTGCACCGTCATGCCCTTCAGCATCATTGCGGCGGCTTGTTTGTCGGTAATGCCGTCGGGCAGCTTGACGACACGATCGGCCGGCGCGATGCGCTTCTCTTGGTAGCTGCCGCCGCCGCCAATCACGTAGCAAACGCGGTCGCCGACTTTAAGATCGGTAACGTCGGCGCCCACCGCTTCGACGATGCCTGCCGCCTCGTTGCCGGGCGAAAACGGCGTTGGCGTGGCATAGAGCCCCGAGCGCATATAGACGTCGATGTAATTGACGCCGATCGCCGTTTGCTTGATGCGCACTTGGCCGGGACCCGGATCGCCGACCTCGATATCCGACCAGGTGAGGACATCGGCGCTGCCGGGCGTATTGACGCGAATGGCTTTGGACATCGTGTGCGTTCCCTCAAAACAGATTTTTCTTGAAGAAATCGGCGGTGCGCGCGTTAGCGGCATCGGCCGAGGTTTTGTCGAAATGCTTGCCGCCCACGCGCGCAAACGCGTGGTCTTGGCCCGGATAGACATAAAGCTGGACGCGGCCGTTACCGGCAAGCGCCGCCCTGATTTTGGTTTGGGCAGCCGGGGGCACAAACGCATCGTTCTCGGCGACATGCATCAGCAAGGGGCTGTTGAGGCCGCTTGCTTGGTCGAGCAAACCGTCAAGGCCGACGCCATAATAGCTGACCGAGGCGTCGGCCGAGCTTTGGCAGGCCATCTGATAGGCGAGATTGCCGCCTAGACAGTAACCGACCGTACCGACTTTGCCGGTACAAGCGCCGTGCTGGCGCAGCGCGTCGAGGGTGCTTTTGAGGTCGCCGACGCCCAGCGCAAAATCGAATCCCTTGAACAAAGCGAAGGCCTGCGCCCATTCGGCATCGGTTTGGTCGGTGATTTGGATGCCGGGCTGCTGGCGCCAGAAAATATCGGGGCAGGCGACGACATAGCCTTGGCGGGCGTAGCCATCGGCAAGATCCCGCATCACCTGGTTGACACCAAAAATTTCTTGGATGAGCCCCAAGCCGGGGCCGCGCCCGCCCGGCGGCAGCGCAAGATAGGCGTCGAATTTGTCGCCGAATGTCGGGTCGGGCGTTGCGGCGACGATGGTTAGATTGGCCATGGCAGCCTCTTGGGATCGAAGGTTCGGCTGCACCCTGCCACCGGACTTTGCGCGTTGCAACGGTGCCAGTTGCTTGGCGGGGGAGGGGATGGGTAATGTCGGCGGTCGGTTCGCAGCGAGGGGTGCCCATGAAGATCAAAGTTGATATCGAATGCACACCCGACGAGGCGCGGGCCTTTATGGGGTTGCCGGACGTCAAGCCCATGCAGGAAGCCTTGATGGGCCAAATGACCGAACGGTTGCAGGCCGCCACGATGGCAATGGATCCGGAGACGATCATCCGCCAATGGTTCGGCGGGACTGGCTGGGATCAGATGCAGAAATTTTGGTCGATGGCGCAGGGCGGAACCGACAAGGACAAGCCGAAATGAGCGATCCTACCCCTTATTTCGAGACGCATGTGTTTTTGTGCACCAACGAGCGTCCGGCGGGACATGCGCGCGGTTGCTGCAAGGCGCGCGGCGCGGAAAAACTGCGCGACTATATGAAAGCGCGCGCCAAGGAGCTGGGCCTCAAAAAAATTCGCATCAATACGGCGGGCTGTCTCGATCGCTGCGAATTCGGTCCGACGATGGTGATCTATCCCGAAGGCATCTGGTACACGCCGCAGAGCCGCGAAGATATCGACGAGATTTTGAGCGCGCATCTGGTCGCGGGCGGGCGCGTGCCGCGCTTGATGCTGCGCCCCGACCAGAAGCCTGTCGCGCAAAAGGAAAAAACCGCATGAGCTTCGGGTTTGGCGAAATTTTGATTATTGCCTTGATCGGCCTGCTGCTGCTTGGGGCGGGCAAGATCCCCAAACTGATGGGCGATTTGGCGGGCGGCATCAAAGCCTTCAAACAAGGCATGGCCGAGGACAAGACAACCCCGCCTGCTCCGCCGACGGAACCGCCAAAGCCCTGAATGGCGACAATCTTTGCACCGGCAACGGCGGCGGGCAAAGCCGGCGTTGCGGTCGTCCGAATCTCGGGCGAACGCGCGGCTGCGGCGCTGACGGCGCTGTGCGGACACCTGCCGGAACCGCGCATGGCAACGCGGCGGGATCTATGCGATCCGGCAAACGGCGAGCGGCTGGACGATGGTTTGGTTTTGTGGTTTCCCGGGCCGCGCAGTTTCACGGGCGAAGATGTGGCGGAGCTGCATATCCACGGATCGCGCGCGGTGGTCGAATCGATTTTGGCCGTACTTGGCGGGTTGCTCGGGCTGCGTTTGGCCAAACCCGGCGAGTTTGCGCGCCGCGCTTATGCGGCCGGGAAGCTGGACCTGGCGCAGATCGAAGCCTTGGCCGATTTGATTGCGGCCGAAACGCGCGCCCAGGCGCGCCAAGCCCTGCGCCAACTCGGCGGCGCGCTTGGCAGTGTGGTGGAGGAGTTGCGCGTGGCGATTCTGCGCCTGCGCGCCCAGGCCGAAGCCGAAATCGATTTCCCCGATGAAGGCGACGTGCCGGGCGGGCTGATCGCTGCCTTGGCGCCGTCGCTGGGGCTTCTGGACGAAAAGCTTGGCCGCCTTATTGCGGATGCGACGCGTGGCGAGCGCTTGCGCAATGGCTATACGGTTGCGATTTTGGGGCCGCCCAATGCCGGCAAATCGAGCCTGTTGAACCGCCTGGCGCAGCGCGAGGCGGCGATTGTCTCGGCGGTTGCGGGCACGACGCGCGATACGATCGAAATCCATCTCGATTTGGCCGGTTGGCCCGTAACGTTGATCGACACGGCGGGCTTGCGCGACCCGGGCGAGCTTGGCGACCCGCATGCCGCGTTGGAAGCCGAAGGGATGCGACGCACCCGGCTGAGCGCCGAGCAGGCCGATTTGCGTTTGATCGTGCTGGACGCGCAAACGCCAGATCCGGACCCTATGCTGGTGACGTTCCTGGTCGATGCGCTTGTGGTCCATAACAAGATCGATTTGGCGACCGCCGGGCCTGGCGCTGTCGGTGTGTCGGCTGCGACGGGTGCGGGCATCGAGGCGCTCGTTGCGCTGTTGGCCGACAAGGCTGCTGCTGCGCTCGGTGCCAGCGACGGCCAGGCGGCGGTGGTTACGCGTGCGCGCCATCGCGATGCGTTGGTGGCGGTGCAAGCTGCCTTGCGTCGCGCGCGGTCGCAGCCGCAAGCGGAGCTGGTCGCCGAAGAGTTGCGCGGTGCGGCCGATGCGCTGGGCCGGATCGTCGGGCGCACGGGCGTCGAAGATGTGCTCGATTTGCTGTTCGGCGAATTTTGTATCGGCAAATAGGCGCTCTTGTGGCGCCTTCTGAATCTGTTTGGTTTGCAGCTTGAGGCGATTTTTCTGATTCCACAAAATGATCCAACCCGAAGCGTATTTGTGCGCGACATTGTCATAGGCTTCGCTGGCAGCGCCAAAATTGCCGCTCTCAAAGACCGGTTGTCCGGGCGCGTTTTGTCTCGGTCTAAATATATGAAAACAATGGATAATATGAGTTATCGTAACATACAAAATTTTCGTTTGTAGTTAACCAGCTGATATAAAAAGATTTTTTAGAATGTTTCGCGCGAAACATGAAGAGGTGTATCGGCTTCGATTTGCCCCTTTGACGTACTCGCAAGATTTGACCGGTGCGCCTGAAATGCCTAGGTTGCGCGCCATGCGCTTGGACAATTCCTTTGACGTGATTGTGATCGGTGGCGGGCATGCGGGCTGCGAGGCGGCGGCTGCGTCGGCGCGCGTCGGTGCCAAAACGCTGTTGCTGACACTCGATCCGGCAAAAATCGGCGAGATGAGCTGCAATCCGGCGATCGGCGGATTGGGCAAAGGACATCTGGTGCGCGAGATCGACGCGCTTGATGGCATTATGGGTCGGGCCATCGATCGCGCCGGGATTCAGTTTCGCGTGCTCAATCGCTCGAAGGGGCCCGCTGTGAGGGGCCCGCGCGCGCAAGCCGATCGCAAACTCTATCGCCAGGCGATCCAACATATTCTGGTCGAACAGGCCAATCTTACCATCCTGGGCGGCGAGGCGGCCGATTTGGAGTTGGGTCCGGACGGGGCGGTTGCGGCGGTGCTCACCGCAGCGGGCGAACGGTTTTTGTGCGGCGCCGTCGTTCTGACGACCGGGACATTTTTGCGTGGACTGATCCATATCGGGCTCGACAAAATCCCGGCGGGTCGGGTCGGCGAAAAGCCGTCGATCGCTTTGTCCGAAACGCTCCTGCGGCTTGGTTTTACGCTAGGACGGCTCAAGACCGGTACGCCGCCGCGCCTCGACGGGCGCACGATCGCGTGGTCCGGGCTGGAGATGCAGCCAGCCGACAATCCGCCCGAACCGTTTTCGACGCTGACCGCCAAGATCGACGTGCCGCAAATCGAGTGCGGAATCACCTACACGTCGATGGCGACGCATGAATTGATCCGCGCCAATCTGCATCAAGCGCCCATGTATTCCGGCCAGATCGAAGGCGTGGGCCCACGCTATTGCCCGTCGATCGAGGACAAGGTCGTGCGCTTTGCCAGTCGCGAGCGCCATCAGATTTTCCTCGAACCCGAAGGGCTCGACGACGATACGGTCTATCCCAACGGTATTTCGACATCCCTGCCCGCCGCGATTCAGCTCGAAATTCTAAAGACTATTCAGGGTCTTGAGGGTGCCAAGATGCTGCGGCCGGGCTACGCGATCGAATACGATTACATTGATCCGCGCGAACTTTCGCCCACCTTGGAAACCCGTCGTCTGCCGGGTCTTTTTCTGGCGGGCCAAATCAACGGCACCACGGGTTACGAGGAAGCGGCCGCCCAAGGTCTCGTGGCGGGGCTCAATGCCGCTTTGAAGCTTGGCAAAGCCCCTGCTTTTACCCTCGACCGGGCCGATGCCTATATCGGCGTGATGATCGACGACCTTGTGACGCTGGGAACCCGCGAGCCCTATCGCATGTTCACCAGCCGCGCCGAGTATCGCTTGACGCTGCGCGCCGACAACGCCGATCAGCGATTGACGGATAAAGGGTTGGCGATCGGCTGTGTCGGGTCCGTCCGTCAGGCGGCGTGGGAGAGCAAGCACCTGGCGCTTGAAGCGGCGCGCGCCCTCGTGGCGCAATTGGCCGAGAGCCCCTCCAAACTCGCCAAGCGTGGTTTCGCGATCAACCAGGATGGCGTGCTGCGCTCGCCGCTCGATCTTTTGGCGCTGCCCGGCGTCGACTGGGCCTGGCTCGGCCGGGTCTGGCCCGAGCTTGCCGCCCTGCCGCCGGGGATCGCCACCCAGATCGAGGTCGACGCGCTCTATCGCGGCTATCTCGTGCGTCAGGATGCCGATATTCGAAGCTTCCGCCAAGACGAGGGGCTGCGCCTGCCCGCCGATATCGACTATGCCGCCCTTACGGCGCTGTCGATGGAAGTACGCCAGAAGCTCGCGCAGATTCGCCCGGCAAACCTGGGCCAAGCGGCGCGCATCTCCGGCGTCACGCCAGCCGCCTTGACGATCTTGCTGCGTTTCGCGAGGCGCGCCGCATGACCCCCGATCGGTTCCGCCAAACAACCGATGTTTCGCGCGAAACAATCGAAAAATTGGTTATCTATCAGCGCCTTCTCGAAAAATGGCAGGCCAAGATCAATTTGGTGTCGGCAACGACCCTGCCCGATATCTGGCTACGGCATTTTCTGGATTCGTGGCAGGTTTTGGCGGGTCTGGGCGATGCGCCGACGGTCGCCGATCTTGGTGCCGGGGCCGGGTTTCCGGGCCTCGTCATTGCGATCTGTGCGCCCGCCAAAACGCTTCATTTGGTCGAATCCGATGCGCGCAAATGCGCCTTCCAGATCGAAGTGGCGCGCGAGACCGGTGCCAAAATCCAGATTCACAACGCGCGCGCCGAAACCTTGGCGGGCAAGCTTGCGGTCGCAGCCGTTACGTCGCGTGCCTTGGCCCCGCTCGACAAACTTCTCGAGCTTGCCGTGCCGCTGCTGGAACCCGACGGGTTATGCACGTTTCTCAAGGGGGCGACGCATAAAGCCGAATTGACCCAGGCGGAAACAGCGTGGCATATGCGCGTATCCGCCGTCGCCTCGATGACGGAGCCGGACGCGGCCGTTTTGACGCTGCGGGAAATCAAACGCAAGTGACGGAATCGTCCACCAAAAAGCCGCGCATCCTGGCGATCGCCAACCAAAAAGGCGGGGTTGGCAAAACTACGACCGCAATCAATTTGGCGACCGCGATGGCTGCCGTCGGCAAAAAGATTTTGGTTGTCGATCTCGATCCGCAGGGCAACGCATCGACCGGTTTCGGCATTCCGCCCGAAGCACGCGACATCGGTTCGTACGACGTGCTGATCGGCAGCGTGTCGCCGGCCGAGGCGATTCGCCCCTCGATGGTGCCGGGCCTTTCGGTCATGCCGGCAACATCCGATCTCGCCGGGGCGGAATTGGAACTTGTCGATCTGGAGCGGCGCGAATTCCGGCTGGCCGACGCGCTTGTCGATGCGACAGCGCTGCTCGATCTCGATTACGTGATTATCGATGCGCCCCCGTCCTTGGGGCTCCTCACGCTCAATACGCTGGTCGCAGCCGACGCCGTGCTGGTGCCGCTGCAGACCGAATTCTTCGCGCTCGAAGGACTTTCCAACCTCATGCGCACGATCGACCGCGTGCGCGAGCGTCTCAACCCTCGGTTGACAATTCAGGGCGTGGTGCTGACGATGTACGACAAGCGCAACAATCTGTCGGAGGCGGTCGCCGCCGACGTGCGTGCCCATTTGGGGGCGCTTGTCTACGACACGGCGATCCCGCGCAACGTGCGTATTTCCGAAGCGCCGTCGCATGGCAAACCGGTGCTTTTGTACGATCTGCGCTGCCCCGGCTCGCAAGCCTATGTGATGCTGGCAAGCGAGCTGTTGAAGCGCGAAGCGTCCCTCGGCGCGCCGGTGGCGGCATGAGCCCGGCCGATCCCAAAAAAGGGCTCGGGCGCGGCCTCTCCGCTTTGCTCGGCACCTCGACCAACCCGGCCGTTGCGGCGGCGCCGAGCGAGAGCCCGCGCGCGGCGCGCCTGATTGCCGTCGGCAAGATCCGACCCGGCGCTTTCCAGCCGCGCCGCCATTTCGACGAAACTGCGCTGGCGGACCTTGCCGCATCCATCCGCACGCAGGGCGTGCTGATGCCGATCTTGGTGCGGCGCGATCCAAAGGACGCGACCGGCTTCGAACTCATCGCGGGCGAGCGGCGCTGGCGGGCGGCCCAAGCGGCGCAGCTCCACGAAATTCCGGCCGTGGTCAAAGACCTCAACGACCGCGAGGCGCTCGAAGCGGCCTTGGTCGAAAATCTCCAGCGCGCGGATCTAAATGCGATCGACGAAGCGATGGGCTATCGCCGACTGATCGACGAAATGGAATTCACGCAAGAACGGGTGGCACAAGCGCTCGGCAAAAGCCGGCCGCATGTCGCCAATACGCTGCGCTTGCTCGACTTGCCGCTGACCGCCCAAGCGCTGGTCGCGGACGGAAACCTGACGCCCGCCCATGCGCGCGTCGCGCTGATGGCGCCCAATCCGGGTCTGTTTGCCGAAATCGTGGCACGCGAGGGCTTGACCGTGCGCCAGGCCGAAGCGCGCCTCAAAGAAACCGCCGACCCGCGCAACGCCAAGAAAAAACTGAAACCGGCGGGCGGTACAGCGCGCGATGCCGATACCCGCGCCATCGAACGGCGCTTGGGCGAGGCGCTCGGTTTGCGCGTCGATCTAAAACCGAACAAAAACGGGTCCGGCGAATTGGTGCTGCATTACGCCAGCCTCGACCAGTTCGACGATCTGCTGGCGCGGCTCGAGCGGGATCCGAAAACGCGGGCGTAGCGGCGTTCAGATCGTTCGGGTGGCGCTGGCGTTTTCGCTCAAGCGAAGCAATATCGACTGGCCGTTGACCGTGCGGCTCCATACCCAACCGAGCAAACCCAACCGTTCGTCGAGATTGGAAAACAGCTCGCGATTGTGCGTCCCTTCGGCAAAGGGCGGCGTTTCGGCAGCGACCAGACCGATGGCGATCGCCAGCACCGGCAAGATCGTCGCCAGCAGGCGCACCGAGCGCCGCCGCCGCAGCGCAACGGTCAACAGCAACCCCGCCAGCGCGGCGAGGTTGGCCACGATCGCAAACAGCGACAGCGCCATCGACATCGGCGGCAGCAAGATTGCTGCCGTCGCATCGCGCAGGATTGCGGGTTCCATCGATCTGCTGCGCGCCATCATTTGTTGCGTGCGCGCATCGATCGGCAGTCCGGCCTGCAACGCAAGTTCGGCATCGCCAAGGCGCGCTTTGAGCGACGCGATCTCCGGCTTCTCGCCAGTCAGGCGCGCGGCAAGATTGAGCAGCGCCAGACGTTGCGAGTCCGCGTGCACGCCGTCCGCATCGCCAAGCTCGCTATTGGCGGCCAATCCGTGGAACAGCGCGTCGCGATAGACCGCAAGATAAACTGCTTCGCGCTGGATCGATTCCGGCACCTGGGCCAGAACGCTGTCGTAGATGCGGTCGATGACGGCGTAGCTCGTGCCCCACGCCAGCACAAATGCGACCGGCAACCGCCATCCGAAGCGCCGCCACGCCCGCGCGAAAAAGGGCCGCATCGCAAACAGCACCAAACCGAACGCACCTGTCGCTTTGCCGAACTGGACCAATTCGTCGAGCCGCTGGCGATCAATTTCGGCCTGGGCGACGGTGCGCACCAGTTCCAGATTGAAGACGATTTCGGCGACGACATATGCCACCAACAGCGTCGCAAGAATCGGCCACGCAAATGGGCGCGTCGGCTTTTTTGCGTGCCCATCCAACCGCACTGCCTCGCCCTCCGAAAGTATCGCCAACCTTACGTTCACAGTCCCCTCGGTGCACCCGTTCTATATGCAATACGTTAGCCGAATGCACGAGCGCTTACAGTGCGCGCCGTCACAGGCCCGGCAATTTTTGTCCGATGCGGCAGATCTTGCCGGGCAAACCGCCACCGTCCTCTGATTAAGATATTGATTTTGTGTATATTATTGTTGGCCCGGCACTTGCGAAGCTGTCATCACAACTATTTGGCAATGGAGAGATCGATGGCCCAGACCGCTTTTGCAGACAAACCGATGCATCAAGGCCTTTTCAATCTTGCCAAACCGACCGGCGGCCTTGTCGCCCTGTCGACCCCGACCCCGACGCCGAGCGCAGCCCCGCTTGCTGCCGCCGCCCCCACCCCCACCCCCGGCTCGATTGCGCGCTTGGTCCCGGTGAATGCTCCGACGCCAAACCTTGCGCCCAAGGCGGCCTTGCCTGCGCCTGTCGGCGCAACGCAAGTCCAGCCTAAGCCCATTGCGGTCGCGCGCCGCGAGCCCGAAGCCGCCGCTCCGGTCAGCCGCGGTCGCTACCTCAAGAGTCTCGAACACATGGCCAAGACCGAAGAATCCAAGGCCATCGTGGAAATCGTCGCGCGCGTCCGGCCCCGCGAAGTCGAGCACGCGGTGCTGCTGACAGCGCGCGCCCGCGCGCGTTACCTTGCCTGCGTCGTCGATTTGGGCGCCAACCGCACGCCGATCAGTCGCGGCAACATCGAAGAACTTGCGGCCTTGCGCAAAGCGCACGAAGAAATGTCGAAGGGCCTTGATGAGCTGACCGGCGCGATCCGCGAAGGTCTGGTCGACATCGTGGGCGTCGGCGATTGAACGCGCGTTAGGCGCCGATATCCGGATTGAACAGGCGCCCGCCGCGCTTGGCCGCACCGCCGCCATTGCCATTGTCGAACAGCGAGGCGCCGCCGCGCACCGACCCCACCAAGGGTTCCGCCAACAGCGCCATTGCCATGATCATTTCGGGTTTGAGGGCCGCACCTTTCAATCCGAACTGCGCCGCGAGGGCTTGCAATTGCGGCGGCAAGCTTGGCGGTTCGCTCGGCTTGCTGGCGGGCTTTGCCGCAGGCGCTTCGACTTGGGCAAGGGCTGCAACGTCGGCGACGTCGCGATTCATTTTGCCCTCGAAAAATCCATAGACTTGGCCCAGCGTGCGCGCCCGCCCGCCCGCATCGTAGAACACGCCGCGATTGGCGGCTGCCGCGTCCGGGAATTGTGCGGCCGCGATGCGTTGCGGATCCTGGCGGTAGCTTGCCAGAAACCGCGTGGCACCGTTGGCGCCCAAAAAATGCGCCAAATACAAATCGGTCGCGTTGACGCCGCTGCCCAGGGTGTTTTCGAGCTGCGCGTGATTGCTTCTGGTGAACTCGGCCGCCATGGCGCTGGCTGCGCGCGGATCGAAACGCAAATCGAGGATCGAGCGGCGCGCCGCCGGATCGCGCACGCGTGCGCCGCCGCCAAAATCGTCGTCGATTTGGGCTGCGTATTGTCCAAGCCCATGTTTGGCGCCGTGCTGGCGCACGGTGCTGAGCCACGTGCTCTCGATAAACTGGTAGAGTCCCGACGCCGACGAGGTGCGCGCTTTGGCGTTGGTATCGAAACTCGATTCGGTTTGCGCCTTGGCCAGCATGAATTTGAAATCGACGCCGCTGCGCGCGGACGCATCGCGAATCGCATCGACCACCTCGCGCGAGGCGCCGCGCACGGTTGCGTCTGCCTGGCCGACGGCTCTGAAAGGCGCAATACTCATTGTTCGAATAGTTTAGTCGAAAATGGTAAAGATTTCGCTAAATTTGGCTTTAACGCCGGGCACTTTGCGCAGCCATTTGGGCCAACGCCATCAGGCTGCGCTGCGCGATAAGCTCGCTTGGCATGCCCGAGGATTTGCACTGGATTTCGGCCTCCAGCAAACGTTCGAGGGCGGCCGAAATGCGCGCTTGCGGCCAGCGCGCGAGCTGGGTCTTGAAGGGGCCGACTTCTTTGTAGAAGACTTTGGGCCAGAGTTTGCCCATCGCGGCGTCGGCGCTGAGCCCACGCGCGATATCCGCCTGCACGGTTTGCAGGCGCAGGAAATGGCGCGCTGCCATGCGCAGGATCGCGATCGGGCTGTCGCCCTCGCTGGAGACGCGCGCATAGGCCCGCTCGAGCGCGGTCAAATCGCCCAACGCAGCGGCCCGGATGACGTCGTCCAGATCGATATCGGCCGAATCGCCGATCACCGCGCGGCAATCTTCGAGGCTGAGCGCGGCCCCTTTGCCTGCATAAAGTGCAAGCTTTTCAAGCTCGCTGCGCGTGATCGCGCGATCGCCGCCGAGCCGCGCCGCCAGCCAATCGAGCACGTCGCCAGGCGCCTTGACGCCTTCTTTCGCCAGCGTGTCGGCGATCGTGCGCGCAAGGTCGGTGCCTTCTTCGTGGTAGCAGGCGATGGCGGCCGCATTTTCTGCGCCTTCGCAAAGTTTGCGCAGCTTCGATTTGGTGTCGAGCTCGCCCGCCTCGATCACCACAAGCCCGTCGCCTTTGGGGTCTTCGAGCAAATTTTCGACCGCCGGCGCGCACTCGTTGCCCGCCCCGCGCACGCGGATGACGCGCCGCCCGCCCAGCATCGAAATCGCCGCCGCCTCGTCGGCCAGGCGCGCCGGATCGTCTTTGAGCGTGTCGGGCGCAATGTCGGCGACGCGAAACGGATCGGCCAGATCGGGCGCTACCGTGCGCGCGATCTGCTCGGCGCGCTCGCGCACCAGCCCCGCATCGGGCCCAAAAAGCAGGATCGCACGCGCGGCCGAATCCGGACGTTTGGCAAAATTTGCGATGCTGGCTCCTTTGATGATCATGGCGCGAAGCATAGCAGTTTGCTAAGCCGATGCGATGACCGATCCGCAAACCGATTTTTTCGCCCGCGCCGCTGCCGCCCACGCGGCCGGCGATTTTGATACGGCCTTGCAGGCCTATACGGCCGCCCTTGGCCAAGATCCCGGCCGTCTCGATGCGCTCGATGGCATGACGGCGATCTTGGAAGGCGCGCGCACGGCGCGCTTTCATCCAGGGCTCGCAGCTTTGCTCGAACTGGCGATGACAACGAAGGGGACCAACCCCGAAGCGCTGACGCGCAGCGCCACCGCACAGCTGGCGCTCAAATACCGGATGTCCGATCCCCAGGCCTCCCCGTCGCCCGACATTCTGGCAGCGCTGGCGCGCGACCGGCTGTTGCTGCTCACATTGTCCACGTGCCTCGTGCGCGATTCGGCGTTCGAGACATTTATGTGCCGGGCGCGGCGCGCTTTGTGCGCCCCCGATGCCGCGCCGAAATTGCTGCCGTTGGCGCTCGCCTTGGCACGCCAGGCCGCCAATAACGAATATGTCTGGCCGATCGCGCCGGAAGACGAGGCGGCGCTTGGACTTGTCGGCAACGACGGATTTGGCGCCGCCCGGCGCGCGATGTTTTCGCCGCTGCAACCCGATGCCGCCAATTTCACCGAATTGGCCGATTTCGCCGCCGAACAAACCGGTGCGGCAAACCGCCAGGCGTCGGCCCAATCGCGCATCCCGTTGCTG
Organism: Asaia bogorensis; assembly: GCA_945901855.1. GTDB lineage: Bacteria > Pseudomonadota > Alphaproteobacteria > CACIAM-22H2 > CACIAM-22H2 > Tagaea. The sequence goes on from CAMDLT010000008.1 coordinate 38,891, forward strand.
CAGGCGATTTCCAACGCGACCAGCGGCACCGTTGGCGCCATGTACGAACAGAACCCCTATCCGCGTTGGTTGCATCTGCGCTTGCAGCCGCCGATCGATATCCGTGCGGCCCTTGCCCAGCGTTTTGCGTGGGCCGGTCCGTTTCCGGCATTCTCAGCGCCCTTGCGCGTGCTGATGCCGGGCGCTGGCACGGGCCAGCATCCGCTGTCGGTTGCCGCCAACTATGCCGACGTACAGGTCGAGGCGGTCGACCTATCGCGTGCCTCGCTTGCTTACGGTCTGTGCCAAGCCGAAACGATCGGCATTCCCAATATCCATTTTGCGCAAGGCGATTTGCTCGACCTGCCCAAGCTTGGCAATAGCTGGGGCCATGCCGAGGCGATCGGCGTGCTGCACCATCTGGCCGATCCCAAGGCGGGTCTTGCCGCCCTTTTGCAGGTTGTTGTGCCCGGCAGTTTTGTGCGTCTTGGCCTGTATGGCGAAGCGGGGCGCAAGATTGTGGTGGCGGCGCGCGCGGCCATTGCGGCCAAAGGCTATGGCGATTCGCTTGGCGAACTTCGCCGCTTCCGTGCCGACGTGCTGGCCGGGCATCTGGGCGCAGCGCTGCAAAAAGAGCTGCCGCAATGGTCGGACTTCCATTCGGCGAGCCTGCTGCGCGATTTGTGTTTCCATCCGATGGAACATCGCTACAACATCGCCAAATTGCGCGCGCTGTTCGACGGCCTGCCCGTGCGGTTTTTGGGCTTCGATTTCGAGCGCGGATTTGCAGGCCACCGCGACCTCAGCGCGCCCGCGATCGCCGCCTACAAAAAACGTTTCCCCAAGGAAACCACGCTGGCCGACCTCGACAATTGGCAGCAGATCGAAGCGGCCGACCCCAGCCTGTTTGCGGGCTACCAGTTCTGGCTGCTGCGTATCTGACCAAAGCGGGATTTGTGCCGGGCGCGCATAAGTGATGTGCGCGTCTGGTTTGGCGCCGCGCGCGGCGGCAGTTTCTTCTCAACCGAAGCGATTCCCGCTTCCAGGAGAAACGCCATGCCGCTCGTTCGTATCGACGTGCTCGCCGGAAAAACGGTCCGCTGGAAACGTGCGGTGGCCGACGGGGTCCATGCGGCCCTGGTCGAAACCGTTGGCATTCCGGCCGACGACCGTTTCCAAGTGCTGAACGAACACGCGCCGGAAAATTTGATATTCGATGCGGGTTATATGGGAGTCGCGCGCAGCGCTGATTTTACGCTCGTGCAGATTTTCTGGAGCGTGGGGCGCAGCGACGCGCTCAAACGCGCTTTGTTCGCCGCCATCGCGCGCAATCTTTCGCACGATCCGGGGCTGCGTCCGGAAGACGTGATGGTGGCGCTTGGCGAAAACACACGCGTCGATTGGTCATTCGGCAACGGCATCGCCCACTACGTGCCGGGACCCTAAACGACGATATTGACGATTTTGTTGGGCACTACGACGATCTTGCGCGCGGGCTTGCCGGCCATTGCGGTCTGCACATTGGCAACCGCAAGGGCCGCGTCCTTGGCGACTTGCTCGTCGGCCCCGTGCGCGATCTGGATGGTGCCGCGCAGTTTGCCGTTCACTTGCACCGCGAGCGTCACCGTATCGTCGACCAGCAAGGCAGGGTCCGCTTTGGGCCACGGTTCTTCGACCAGCATACGCGCCGTGTGCCCGAGCGATGCCCACAAAGCCTCGCCCAAATGCGGCACCATCGGGCCGATCAGCTGCACCAAAATTTCGAACCCGCGACGGCGCACATAGTCGGCACCGCCCGCCTTGGGATCAAGATCGCCGAGCGCGTTGGCGAGCGTACGAATTTGCGCGACCGCCACGTTGAAGCGGAAACCTTCGAGATTTTCCGAAACCGACGCGATCGTTTTATGCACCTGGCGCCACACCGCATCGGCGGCAGGCGACAGGCTTTGCGGTGCGCCCGAATCCTTCGCCGCAAACGGGATCTCGGGTTCGGCAATGTCGCGCCACAGCCGCTGCAAAAAGCGGAACGCGCCGTCAACGCCCGCTTCGCTCCACTCCAGATCGCGTTCGGGCGGGCTGTCGGAGAGCATGAACAAGCGCGCGGTGTCGGCGCCGTATTCGTCGATGATGCGGCCCGGCGCCACGACGTTTTTCTTCGATTTCGACATCACCTCGCGGCGGCCGACCGCGACGGGCTCGCCGGTGGCGATCTCGATCGTCAGATTCTCCGACTTGCGCTCGATCTCTTCGGGATAGAGCCATTTGCCCGCGGCACTTTTGTAGCTCTCGTGGCAGACCATGCCTTGCGTGAACAGGCCGGCGAACGGCTCGTCCAGATTGGCATGGCCCGTCGCGCGCATCGCGCGCGTGAAAAAGCGCGAATAGAGCAGATGCAAAATCGCATGCTCGACGCCGCCGACATATTGGTCGACCGGCAGCCAGTAATCGACCGCCGCGCGATCGACCGGGGCCGTGCTGCGCGGGCTGCAAAAGCGCGCGAAATACCACGACGAATCGACGAACGTATCGAACGTGTCGGTTTCGCGCCGGGCGGGTTTGCCGCAGGCGGGGCACGGCACATGTTTCCATGTGGGATGGTGGTCGAGCGGATTGCCCGGCTTTTCGAAGCTGACATCGTCGGGCAATTTGACGGGCAGTTGGTCTTTGGGCACCGGCACCACGCCGCACGAATCGCAATGCACGACCGGGATCGGGCAGCCCCAATAGCGCTGGCGGCTGACCAGCCAGTCGCGCAGCCGCCACACGGTGGTGGGCTCCCCCGCCGCAAGGCTTTTTAGCTTGTCGCCGACGACGCGCTTGGCGTCTTCGACCGCAAGCCCGTTCAAGAAATCCGAATTGGCAAGGCGCCCCGGCCCCGTATAGGCCTCGGTGCCGATTTCGAGCGACGTTTCGCCCTCGGGCACCACGACGGCTTTGACCGGCAGCGCGTATTTGCGTGCAAAATCGAGGTCGCGCTGGTCGTGCGCGGGGCAGCCAAAAATCGCGCCCGTGCCGTAATCGATCAGCACGAAATTGGCGATCCACACGGGCAGCGTTGCGCCCGCCACAAACGGATGGGCCGCACGAAGGCCCGTATCGACGCCCTTTTTTTCGAGCTGCTCGACCACGGCGGCCGACGTGCCCGCGCGCTGACATTCGGCAACAAAGGCCGCGATCGCCGGATTGGCGGCGGCAAGCTCGGCGCTCAGCGCATGGTCGGGCGACAGCGCCAGGAAGGAGGCGCCGAACAGCGTGTCGGGCCGCGTGGTGAAAACCTCGACCCGGTCAGCGCGCCCGTTGAGGGCGAAGCGCACATAGGCGCCTGCCGACTTGCCGATCCAATTGTCCTGCATCAGCCGGACTTTTTCGGGCCAGCGGTCGAGCGAGCCCAGTGCCGCCAGCAGATCGTCGGCATAGTTCGTGATCTTGAAAAACCACTGCGACAGTTTTTTCTTTTCAACCGCAGCGCCCGAACGCCAGCCTTTGCCGTCGATGACCTGCTCGTTGGCAAGCACGGTCTGGTCGATCGGGTCCCAATTGACGAAGGCTTCCTTGCGATAGACGAGGCCCTTGGCGAAGAAATCGAGGAACAGTTCCTGCTCGGCCGCGTAATAGCCCGGATGGCAGGTCGCTATTTCGCGCGTCCAGTCGATCGACAGGCCCACGCGCTTCAACTCGCCGCGCATCGTGGCGATGTTGTCGTAAGTCCATTTGCCGGGATGGATCTTCATGTCGCGCGCGGCGTTTTCGGCCGGCAGGCCGAACGCGTCCCAGCCCATCGGATGCATCACGTTGTAGCCAAGGGCGCGGCGGTGGCGCGCGACGACGTCGCCCAGCGTGTAGTTTCGCACATGGCCCATATGAATGCGGCCCGAGGGATAGGGAAACATCTCGAGCACGTAGTATTTGGGCCGCGAAAAATCGTCGCTCGCCTCGAACACGTGCTGGGCTTCCCAGCGTTGCTGCCAGTGGGTTTCGGATTCGCGGAAATTATAGCGGGCCATGCGTGCTCGAATTGGCTGAATTTGGGGACGATCTGATTAGCGGATCGCAGCACCCGCGTAAAGAATCAACCCGCCTGGGCCAAGCCCGCTTCGACTGCATCCAGCCAGCGCTTGCCAAACAGCCGGGCATCTACAAGCGCGCTCGTGGCCATCTGTTCGCGCAATCGAGCGCGCGGCGGCGGGTTTTTGCTCGCGAGCCGTACCGCGATTTCAAGATAGGCGCGCTCGGTTTCGGCCACCAGATCGTGCCTGCCGACGGCGGCTAGCAGCGACGCGCCGACCCGTGCGGCATGCCGATCGCCCGCCCGGCTTACGACCGGAACGCCCATCCACAAGGCTTCGCACGTCGTCGTGGTGCCATTGTAGACGAGCGGATCGAGCGCCACATCGACATCGCGGTAGAAGCCAAAAACATCGGCGCCGTCGTCCGCCGGGCCGACCAACGACAGACGTGTGGGATCGATGCCATGGGCCGCAAACAAACTTTCGACATGGGCGCGCGCCTGTGCTGCCGCGAACAGGCGAAAGCTGCGCAGTTTCAATCGCGCATCAGGTACGGCGTTCAATAACTGCGCCCACAGCGCGATCGTTCGCGGGCCGATTTTCAGAAAATTATTGGCTGAGCCAAATGTCACGGGCGCGTTTGGCGCGCGCGCGAACGGCATCGGCGCATCGGCGGGCGGCCCGTAGCACAAAAAGCAGCCCGCGATTCGTTGCAAGGGCTCGGCATTCAGCTTTTCGCTGTCGCCGGGCGGATCGGTGATCGCATCGACGAGGCGAAAATCGAAACTCGCCAAGCCGGTCGTGTTGGCATAACCAAGCCACGTCGCCTGATAGGGCGCCAGGCGCCGCGCAAAAAGCGGCAGCCGGTTGCCTTGGCTATGGCCCGCCAAATCGATCAGCAAATCGATGCGGTCGGCGCGCAGTTTGGCAGCAAGCGCGTCTTCGTCGAGCGGGGCGACCATGTTCCAACTGGCCGCACGTGCCGCCAAATCGTCGCTCATGGCGTCTCGCACGCCGGCATCGGCATATAAATGCAGGCTGGCACGTGAAGGATCGGCCCCTTCGAGCAACGGTCGCACGAACCACGACACCGGATGGCGCCGCAGATCGGGCGACAAAAAGCCGATGCGCAAGGGCCGCTGCCGGGCCACATAGGCGCGCGGCAATTTGCGCGCGCGGGCCGCACGCGACACTGCGATGCCCCAAGCGAAGTGGCGTTGGGCCAGATCCGCCGGGGCGAGGGTTTCGTCGTAATTGGCGTAAAACAGCGCGTCTTGCGTCAAACCGGTCGCCGTCGCGTGGGTTGCCATCAAATTCTGGATTTCCGCGCCGCGCGCTTGGGCCGCGCGCAAATCGGCCAAACCCTGCACGGCCGTGCGCCGTGTGTGCGGGACCGCCAAACAGGCCATGAAATGGGCTTGCGCCTCATCGAGCCGCCCAGCTTTGCGCAAGGCGTGCCCCAGATCGGCGCGCGCCTCGGCGAAATCCGGTGCCAATTCCAGGGCGCGGGCAAATTCGGCAATGCCAGCTTCCGGCCCTTTGTCGGCAAGCGCGACCGCGTGCCCCAAATTGTGCCAAAGCTGCGGTGTTTCAGGCGCGCGCACCAGCGATTGGCGCAACAGCGTTGCCGCTTGCTCTGCCAGACCGAGCGCGCATAGCGCCATTGCCAGGGAATTCGTCAATCCCAGATTGCCGGGTGCGAGCCGCAAACCGGCCTCGAACGCGTGCTTCGCCGTCATAGCGTCGCCGCGCAGCAAAGCAACTTTGCCAAGCGCTTCGTGGCTGGCGGGATGCTGGGGGTAGGTTGCAGCCAGATTGCGGGCCGCCGCGAGGGCGCTGCTATCGGCGCCCAAGGCTTCTATTCGTGCCAGTGCCAGCGCGAATTTGCGCGCGGCGACAGCAGGATCCAACACTTAGCGTCCGGCAGTGCGGATCTGGCGGGCGCGCGTCAAAATCGCGTTTTCGATGCCGACGCCGGTTTGCGCATCGACGGGCGCATCGATCCAATTGTTGGCGCCGTCGCGCCGCTGGCGAAACACCGAGACGCGCACGCCGTCCGCGCGCAACTCGCGCCCGACAATATAAAGATTGAGCTTGAAACGCTCGTTGGGCGTTTCGGCGGGCGTGAACCAGTCGGTCAAAATCACGCCGCCAAACGGGTCGGCCGACGCGACGGGCATGAACGAAATGGTTTCAAGCGACGAACGCCACAGCAAAGCATTTACGCCAATACCGCCGCCGCCTTGTTCCTCAGGCCGACGGTTTGTGCCGAAAATACCGCTATCGCCAAACACGCCTTGATTATTGACCTGGTCGGCAGGCGCCCATTTGTCGCCGCCGGGAACGGGCGTTGGATAATTGTACTCGACCTTGCCCGTGCAAGCGCCAAGCAAGGCAACGGCGCCAACGACGATCAAAAGCGATGACTTACGCGACATAGCCATTTTAAGCCCCTTTGGGCGCAAGACGTCGGCGGTGGCGCCGATCCGCGCCAAGCCAACAAGACGTATACATTAAGTAGCGACTTCGCAGCCCGCGATCAAGCCACCCTTGATAACGGGCTAACACTTTATAATATATCAAAAATCTGGAGTCGAAAAAAGCCAAATCGTATTTTCGTGCCGCGGCCCCCCGCAAAAACTATGTGGCGAATCTACCACAGTGGTGCCGCATTAAGCCCTTGGCGGTGCTTGATTGGTTGATTCCCTAGGCGGGGTTTGACATTACTCAGGGGCCTCAGCGGGCGAAGACCGGCCGCGCAGGCTTTAGGTCTCGTTCGAAATCAGGAGAAAAGTGAATGAAGAAGATTCTTTTTGGAACTACGGCGCTTGCCGCCCTGGGTCTGGTCCTCGCCGCTGCCCCGGCAGTTGCGCAGGCACCGGCCGCAGGCTTCAAGTCGACCAACTTCGACTTCACGGTTGGCGGCTATGCCCGTCAGTTCGTAACGACGGCTGGCAATGAAGGCGGGTTCTCGCAGAGTGCCGCTGGCGCCCTGACGTTGAACAGCGTGCAGACGTTTGACCAGCAGTCGGATTTCCGTTTGGTCATCACCGCTGCCACGACGATGGCAAACGGTATCCGCGTTGGTCAGCGTTTGGATTGGGACGCTCTCAGCGCCACGACCGGCGCTTCGAGCCAAATTCGTCGTAACTGGTCGTTCCTGTCGGGCGGCTTCGGCGAACTGCGTCTCGGCTCGTCGGACATCGTCGGCCAGCAGATGTTCGTCGGCGCCCCCGACGCATTCGGCCCCGGTTCGGTCAACGACGGCAAGATCTACGACAACATTGTGTCGCCGACCAAGACAAGCACCTCGGATGCCACGTTCACCACGAACATCCGTTTGTTTGACCGTTCGGCCAACAAGATCGCGTACTTCACGCCGCGCTTTGAAGGGTTCCAGTTGGGCGTGAACTACACGCCGGACGCGTCGCAGAACATCAACGGCTCGTTGGCCCAGAACAACACTGGCTACCGTTACGGCAAAGCAGTTGCTTTGAACTACACGAACACGCTCGCGGGCGTGGCTGTGCAGGCCTACGGTACGTATTTCGAGTGGGAAAAGCCGGCGGCAACGATTGATACGACGACGGCCGTTGTTAAAGACCCGAAAGCTTATGGTTTGGGCCTTAACCTTGCCTATATGGGCTTCGGTCTCGGCGGTTCGTGGGCACAGATCAACGATGGCGTCAACATGGCACGTGGCAACACGGGCAGCGCTGTTGCATTTGCACCGAACCACACGATCGACGGTCAAGCGTTTGAAGTCGGCGTGTCGTACACGTTCGGCCCCGCCATGGTGTCGCTCAACTACTTCGACGGCCGTAACGAAGCCGCCAACATCAACACGATCACCGGCGTGAAGACGCTGAACAATCGTGATGAAACGCGTAAGTCGTTCGGCCTTAGCGGTCAGTACACGCTGGCCCCGGGCGTGCTCGTGATGGCGACGGCGTACCACGTGAAGCAGCAAGGTAACCAGACGCCGGCCAATGCTGCTAGGCCTATCAACCTCGACAACAAAGCGACGGGCCTCCTTGGCGCGTTGATCCTGAACTTCTAATTCTGCTCGCAAGAACAGAATTGTTGGTGGAAAGGGCGGCGAAAGCCGCCCTTTCTTCGTTTTGGCACCAGAAATCATGACCGAGTCCCTCAAAACATCGTTGGCAACGATTCGTGCGCGTATCGATCAGGCGGCGCTGAATGCTACGCGCGATCCGCACGATGTCACGCTGGTTGCCGTCGCTAAAACCAACCCGATCGAGGCTGTCCGCACCGCGCTTGCGGTCGGGCAAACAGTGTTCGGTGAAAATCGCGTGCAGGAAGCCCAGGCAAAATATCCGCCGCTGCGTGACGAGGGCCATAAATTCGAGCTGCATTTGATTGGCCCGCTGCAAACCAACAAGGTCAAAGACGCAGTCGCGCTCTTTGATGTTTTGCAAACGCTCGACCGTTCGAAACTCGCCGCCGCCTTGGCCAGCGAGATCAAGCGCAGCGGCCGCACGCCGCGCCTGTTTGTTCAGGTCAATACCGGTGCCGAGCCCCAAAAAGCCGGTATTTTGCCCGAAAACACCGATGCGTTTGTTGCCGAATGCCGGGATCTGCATGGGCTGACATTGGCAGGCTTGATGTGCATCCCGCCCGCCGACGAGCCAGCCGCACCGCATTTTGCGTTGCTGCGCGAAATCGCACGGCGCAACGATTTGCCGGGTCTGTCGATGGGCATGAGTGCGGATTTTGAAACGGCAATCGCCCTGGGCGCCACACATGTGCGTGTCGGCAGCGCTATTTTTGGAACCCGCGCTTAGATTCGCGGCGCAGGTCCGGAACCCGCGTCGCGCTGACGCTGCATCTGTTTGTAGCGATCGAGCCCTGCCGCCATCGCAGCCGCAAAATACGAGTCCGCGTCTTCCGACGATTTGGCGGTGCTCGCCAGTTCTTGCGCTGCCAGCGTGGCCGACGTTCCGGCCGGTTGGGTCCGCGGTGTTGCATTGAGCATGCTTTGCCGCGCGGTTTCGGCCTGGCGGTTGAAACCCAATTGTTCGAGCGGCGAGGGCGTGCGCGCCGCCGCACCCAAACTGACAACCGCGCTCTGCCGATAAGCGTCCAACGACCGACCCTTTGTGCCGGTCGAAACAGGCTCGAACAGACCGCCAATCGGACCGGTTTCGGCAGGCGCCGCGTTGGTTTGCGGGCGCGCTGGCGGCGGGACCGGTGCGGGGGCTGGAGCGGGCGCCGATGCCAGCGTTTGTGTCGGGACCGGCGCAACCGAGCGCTCGGGCGAATTTTGTGCGAATGCCGCGCCGTCCGAGATCCAGCTTTGCAACATGCCGCCGTCCGATGCTGACGCCAGCAACGGCACGTTGGCGGAATCGATTCGCGGCGGTGCCATCGGCCGTTGGATCGCGCTGTCCTTGCCAAGCCCGACCATCGCCATCATGTGGCCGCCCACATCTTTGCCGCTGCTCTCGCCGACAATCGAATTGAACAGCGAGGTTGCGGCGCTGATCGGTCCGCCAAACAACAGCCCGCCAATGACGCCGGCTGCCGGTTCGATCGTATCGCCCGTGACGGCGCGATAGATCGTCCCGATCACGGGCAGATGCTGCAGCGGATTGAAGGATTTCAAGAAATCGTTGAAGGTCGGCCCGTCGCCGTCGGGATAGACGATCTCGTCGGGCGCCGAATCGTTGAGTTTCGCAAACGGGCTCGGGCGAAACTCAAAGCGCCGAGCCGACCCGTTCGAAGCGGGTGCAAGCGAGCTCGATGAAAGATTTTGGCTGTCGTTCATGGCGTTTAAACAGCAAGAACAACGCCAGCAAATTTCTCAATGATTCCAATATCGGGCGTACCGAAAATGCGCCCTACCGGCAGATCTTGCCGGGCGGATTTTGCCGCCTTACCGCAAATTGCGCTCGCGTCCGAGCGTCGGATCGACAAAGGCAAAATGCTTCGGATCGAGCGGTCGGCCCTGAATCGGCGACACGAGCGTGAGGCGCGTCACCAGGCCCTGGGCATCCGTCACACTCCAGCTCGCCAGCGCGAAGGGCCGCTCGGAAAACGCCAACGTCAAGCGCCCGGCGCGCGGATCGCTTGCTTGTACCAGACCGATCCGCAAGACCGCCGGCCCGCGTTCGACCCCGACCACCGAAACCGTGTTGGACAGCTGGATCCGTTCGCGCAAAAACAATCCCGCGGGCGTGGAATCGACCGGCAGATACGCGATCGTTTGCAGCCGTTTGTCGATATGGACAAACGCCCGCCCGTCCGCGACCAACAGATTGGGATTGGGCGCGTCGTATTCCAACCGCATACGGCCCGGCCGGGCGAGATAAAAATCGCCTTCCGAAACCGACCCATCGGGGCCAATTTGGACAAAACGCGCTTCGAGCGTGCGGATTGCGTCGAGATACGCCTCCGCGCGCGCGATGTCGGCGGCATCGTCGGCGCTGGGTTTGAAGGCTTGCGCCTGCGCCCAAGCCGACGATACGTCCCAAAATCCACAGGCCGCGATGCCCGCAAGGGCAGCCCGGCGCGACATCAAAAAACCGCTGGCCATGGGTTGTTTACATGCCGCACAATTGCGGTTCAAACAAGGCCGCACCGAACGCCATGCAAAAACCCATGCGCTACCCCGCCGATCAAGCGGCCCTCGACGCCTTGTTTTCCAATCGCGCGCGCTGGCCCAATTTCGACGAACATTTTGCGCGTTGGCAGAAAGCCGGTCGCGAGGCCTTGCGCGCGCCCGGCTGGTCGCTCGACGTGCCCTATGGTCCAGGCCCCCGCCAAGTGCTGGATTTGATCCGCCCCGTTGCCAAGACGGCAAGGCGCGCGCCGTTGTTTGCCTTCATCCATGGCGGTTATTGGCAATCGCTCGAAAAGGGCGATGTGCGCGGGCCGGGTCCGGCGTTTGCGGCGCAAGGGATCGCCTATGCCACGCTCGATTACGCGCTCTGCCCCAACGTGACGGTTGGCGCTATCGTCGATCAGATGCGCGCGGCGATTAAGTTTTTGTGGCGCGAGGCGCCGCGCTTTGGCTGCGATCCCGATCGCATCTATGTGGGCGGCCATTCGGCGGGCGGCCAATTGGCAGCCATGCTGGCAAGCGACCCGACCCTCGGCGTTCCGATCAAAGGCTATTTCTCGGTCTCGGGCGTCTATGACCTTGCACCGATTCAGCGCAGCTATCTGCAAGCGGTCTTGCGCCTGACCGACCGCGAGGTTGCGACCTTGTCGCCGCTGAAATTGAAGCCAAACCCGGGCACCAATCTTTGGCTGACGGTCGGCGGCGACGAACTTGGCGGCTTTGTCGGCCAACAGGCCGATTTTGCGCAGCAATGGCGAAAAGCAGGCGCCAAAATTGTCGAAGTGCCCGCGCCGGGGCTTGGGCATTTTGATATCGTCGATCAGGTCGGCAATTTCCGCCATCCGATCGGAAAAGCTGCCTTGGCGATGATCGGCCAATCCGCCTGACAGTTGCCGCCAACCTGTCGTAATTTAGCAACAGGTCTTGAAGAACATTGCTGAAGTGTATGATCTGATCCCCAAACTCCTTTACCCGGTCCGGTGCTTGCTTCACGATTCGTATGAAACCGCGAATCGAGGGTAAGATGCTCAAAATGAACAAGATTATGGCAATCTCCGGTGCAATTGCTGCAATTGTCGGCATTTCATCGGTAGCGACACCGGCGCAAGCCCAAATCGAAACCTCGTTTGGCACGTTTGCGCCCGTTTTGACCGGAACAAGCAATTATCTGTTCCGTGGCATTTCGCAAACCAAGGGTACTGCAGCGATTCAGGGCGCACTTGATTATACCTACAATATCAATGCTTTCACGCCGTATCTGGGCGTCTTTGCCTCGACGACGCGCTTCCCTAACAACAATACCCCGGCGGGCGCCACCACCAACGACATCCGCCAATATTACGAAGTCGATCTGTATGGCGGCGTGAAGTACGAAACGCCGTTGAAGGGCTTGCTGCTGGATGTCGGTATCATCAGCTACCTCTATCCGGGCAACACGGCCGATCAGAATGTCGGCGGCGGTCCCAATACGTACGGCAACCCGCAATGGAACGAAGTCTACGGCAAATTCGCCTATGATTTCGGTTTGGCGACGGCCGTCGGTTCGGTCTTTTACGCCAAGGATTTCTCCTACGGTTCGGGCAAGGGTTTGTATGTCGAAGGCGGCGCCGACGTGCCGTTGCCCTACGAATTCCTGCTCTCCGCGCGTCTCGGCCGCCAGACGATCGAACGGAATGTCACTTTCGGTGCGCCCGACTACACGACCTGGAATGTCGGGCTCTCGCGCGAAATGACCTGGCCGTTGAGCTTTACGGTGGCGGCGGTCTATTCCGACACCAACATCAAGAAAGACGCCAATCTCGGTTTCGACAACGTTGCCAACACGGCGAATGTGCCGATGGGCCGCGACTCGTACAATCAGACGCAGAACCAGTTCTCGTTCTCGATCATCAAGAAGTTCTAAATCGGCGCTTGGGTCAAAATCGGGTCGCCGGGGCATTCCCTGGCGGCCCGGTTTCTTTTTGGGCGTCTGCCGGGCTAGAGTTAAGCTCAGCATGAGCCGCACACGCATCCTCATCTTGGCCGACAGCGGTCTTGTCGCCGCCCTTGCCGATGGGCTTGCCGACCACGGGTTCCGGATCGAAGCGACCGGCGCGCTCGATGCGGCGTTGGCCATGGCGCAGGCGATCGGGTTCGATGCCGCCGCGGTCGATTATGCCGTGCTCGGCCGACGTCCGCGCGCGGCGCTGGCGCAACTGAATGCGGTTTTGGGGCCGTCGGTGTGCGTGCTGGTGCCAAAATCACTGCGCCGCCCGCCGGATGGCGGGCCTGTCTTGCGCAAACCCGTTCGGTTGCAAACCCTGGCGGCGGCGCTGCATAGTTTGGTGCAGCACGCAAAACCGGCTGCCAAGGCGTCCAAACGCACGCCGCCCGCGTATCATTTCGATGCCGCCGCCCGCCAGATCGTCGATCCCAAAACCGGCCAGTCGCGGCGTTTGACCGAGATCGAAACGGGGCTGCTGACGGCGCTGACGCGCGCGGCCAGCGCGCCGCTAATGCGAGAAGACTTGCTCCGCGCCGTCTGGGGCTATAATTCAAAGGTCAGCACGCGTACGCTGGAAACGCACGTTTACCGGTTGCGCCAAAAACTTGCTTGGGACCGGAACCGAACGCCGATTCTCGAGACCGTGCCTGGCGGCTATCGTCTGGCGCCGAGTGGAAAGGAAAAACGCCGGTGACAGCCGACCGTCTTGCCGTCACGTTCTGGGGGACCCGGGGTTCGATCGCGTGCCCAGGTCCCGGCACCGTGCGCTACGGCGGCAATACCCCGTGTTTGGAAGTGCATGCCGCTGGTCGCCAGCTGATTTTCGATGCCGGAACCGGGCTGTTGCCGTTGGGTCGTCGCATGGCCGCCGCCGGCACAACCTGCGAAACCGACTGGTATTTCACCCATAGCCATTTCGACCATATCCAAGGCATTCCGTTTTTCGATCCGCTCTACAATCCCAAAAACAGCTTTCGCATGTGGGCAGGCCATTTGGCGCCCGAAATGGATCTTAAATCGGTGCTTTCCTCGATGATGCAGGCGCCGCTCTTTCCGATCCCGATCGGCATCTTTGCGGCTAAAGTCGAGTTCCACGATTTTGCGGTCGGTACCGATTTGTTGCCGGCCCCCGGTATTCGCATCAAAACGGCGCCGCTCAACCATCCCAACCGCGCGACCGGCTACCGGGTCGAGGTTGCTGGAAAGTCGCTGTGCTACATAACCGACACCGAGCACACGCCCGGCAAGCTCGACGCCAACATCTTGGGTCTGATCGCGGGTGCCGACTTGGTTGTTTACGACAGCACCTATACCGATGCCGAATTTCCAGCGCATGTCGGATGGGGCCATTCGACGTGGCAGGAAGGGATCCGGCTTGTCGATCAGGCCGGCGCCAAGCGCCTCGTGATTTTCCACCACGACCCCTCGCACGACGATGCGTTCATGGACAAGGTGGGGGCCGAGGCGACAGCAATGCGTCCCGGCACGATCGTGGCCCAAGAAGGCATGACGATCGAACTGTGAGTGCGGCGCGTCGCTTTTGGTTCGGGCTGTCGACGCTGCTGGGGCGTCCGCGCGGCTTTTTTGTTCCCTATCGCCATGCGCAGGGCGTCGCGGCACCCGGCGACTATGCCGAACTTGCGACCCTGTTTCAGGCGTCGCACGCGGCGTTCGATACCGGCTTGGCGCGCATCCAACGCTACAGCCAAGAATTGAACGGTTTTGGCAGCGAACCGCCGCCCGCCCCGCGCTGGCAGCAAGATTGGTTTCCGGGCCTCGATGCCGCCTACGCCTATGCGCTGGTGCGCGAAACGAACCCCCGGCGCATCGTGGAAATCGGTTCGGGCCACTCGACGCGATTTTTGGCCCGCGCCATCAAGGACGGCAGCCTTGCAACCAAGCTGGTCGCGATCGACCCTGCGCCGCGTGCAGCGCTGGCGGGCCTCGATGTCGTGTGGGTGCGCCAGCGCCTGGAGACCAGCGGCTTCTCGTTTGCCGAGCTGCAAGCGGGCGACATTGTGTTCGTCGATTCCTCGCATATTCTGATGCCCGGCACCGATGTTGATTTTGTCTTGGGTCGCGTGCTGCCCGCTTTGCCTGCGGGCGTGCGCATCCATTTCCACGATATGTTTTTGCCGCGCCCCTATCCTGCCGACTGGGCTTGGCGCGGCTACAACGAACAGAACGCCGTCGCCGCCTTGCTCGCAGGCCCTGGCTTCGCGCTCGAATGGGGCTCGGCGTATGTGCGCCAAGCCATGGCGGCCGAAACATTCGACATGCCGCCGGGCGCGCACGAATCCAGCCTGTGGCTGGTCAAACGCTGAGCGTTATTTGTAAGGATCGGCCGCGTCGCGCAGCCCGTCGCCGAGGAAGTTGAACGCCAGCACCGTCGCGATCACGGGCAGCACGGGCAGCAGCAGCCACGGATAGAGCGCCACCACGTTGATGTTCTGCGCCTCGGTCAGCAGCACGCCCCACGAGGTGATCGGCGGGCGCAGGCCGAGCCCCAAAAAGCTCAGTGCCGTTTCGCCCAGAATCATCGTCGGGATCGCAAGCGTGGCCGAGGCGATCAGATGGCTCATAAAACTCGGCACCAGATGGCGGAAGATCACGCGCTTGGGCGAAGCGCCCATCAGGTTGGCGGCCGTGCAGAAATCCTCTTCGCGCAGCGACAGCAATTTCGAGCGCACCGCGCGCCCAAGGCCGGTCCAGCCGATCATGCCCAAAATCAGCGTGATGCCGAAATAGATGTAAAGCGGGCTCCACGATACCGGCAGCGACGCCGACAGCGCCATCCATAGCGGCAGTTCCGGAAACGAGCGGATGATTTCGATGATGCGCTGGATCACCATGTCGACCCAGCCGCCGTAATAGCCCGCCAAGCCGCCGAGCACGATGCCCAGGACGAACTTGATCGTAACGCCGATCAGCCCGATGGTCAGCGAGATGCGCGTCCCGTAGGCAAGGCGGCTGAAGACGTCGCGCCCGAGCCGGTCGGTGCCGAAAAAGAAAAACGTGCCGCCCTCGGCCGGGCACACGAAATGGAAATTGCCCGCAACCAGCCCCATCCATTCGTAAGAATCGCCACGGCAAAAAAACCGCAGCGGCTGGACCTTGTCGGGATTGGGCGCGTAGTTGCGCTTCAGCGTGTCCATGTCGAGCGAATAGTCGAGCCCGTAGACGAAGGGGCCGACGAACTTCCCCTCATGGAACAGATGCACGGCTTGCGGCGGCGCGTAGACGAACTCGATATTGCGCGTGGCGCTCGCATAGGGCGCGATCATTTCGCTGACAAAAATCGAGGCGTACATGACCAGCAAAAACACGCCCGACCACACCGCCAGCCGATGGCGCTTCAGCTTCCACCACATCAGCCGCCATTGCGTGGCCATGTAGTAGGTTTCGAGCTTGGGATCGAGCTTCTCGCCATCGGCCGGGTCGAACGGCTCGCGGCGTACGTAATGGGGCAGTTTGTCGTCTTGCGGGAGGCTCGCGGTCATTTCGTTGCCCCCCCATGCAGGCGAATGCGCGGATCGAGCGCGGCAAGGGCAAGGTCCGACAAGAACACGCCCACCACGATCAGCACCGCTTCGATCATCAGGAACGAGCCTGCCAGATACATGTCCTGGCTGCGCAAAGCGGCCAACAGCATCGGCCCGTTGGTCGGCAGCGACATCACGACCGACACGATGGCCGCGCCCGAAATCATGTGCGGCAGCAGATCGCCGATATCGGAAATGAAGGGATTGAGCGACATGCGCAGCGGGTATTTCAGCAACGCCCGGCGCGGCGGCAAGCCCTTGGCTTTGGCCGTGACGTAATACTGCTTTTGCAGCTCGTCGAGCAGGTTGGCGCGCAGGCGCCGGATCATCGCAGCCGTCCCGGAGGTGCCGATGACGATCACCGGGATCCACAGATGCTCGAGGATCGAGACGAACTTGCCCCACGACATCGGCGCGTCGATGTATTCGGCATCCATCAATCCGCCGATCGAGGTGCCGAAAAATACGTTAGCAAGATAGAGCATCACCAGCGCCAGCAAAAACGACGGCGTCGCGAGTCCCAAAAACCCGAGCAGCGTCAGGCCGTAATCGCCCCACGAATACTGGTGCGTGGCCGAGTAGATGCCGATCGGGAACGCGACCGCGTAGGTGAAAAGCACCGTCACGAACGCGATCAGAAAGCTCAGCGCCAGCCGGTCGCCGATCACGGCGCTGACCGGCAGATTATATTCGAACGACCAGCCAAGATCGCCTTGCAGCAACCCGAACAGCCAGTGGAAATACTGTTCGACCGGCGTGCGGTCGAGCCCGTATTGCTGGCGCAGAAAATCGATGCGCTCCAGGCTCGCGGCTTCGCCTTGCGACTGCAACTCTGCGATCAGCGTCGACAGGTAGTCGCCCGGCGGCAACTGGATGATCGTGAACACGATCGCGCTGATCGCCAGCAGCGTCGGCACCATGACCAAAATGCGGCGCATCAAATACTGGAACATGGCTATTTGCGGGCCTCGCCGTCGAACCAGAACGTATCCATGCGATGCATGCCGAAAAAGGCGCCCGGATCCCAGTTCCACACCGCTTCGCCCGGCACGTTGCGCAAGCGGCGCGAGACGACCACGGGCTGGCGCACATTGGCAACCACGCCGATGCTCCACACATTCTGTGCGTGGTTGTCGAGCATGCGTTGCCAGATGCGCGCGCGTTCCGCCCGGTCGCCGGACGCGCGCCAGGCTTCGTTCAGCGCAAAAAGTTCCTTGGCGGCGTCCATATCGACGGGCTCGCCCGCCGTGCCGCCGGTTTCCAGATGCTGGCCCCATTTGGGCCATTGCAGATGCTGCTGGGAAACGGGCGCCAGTTCTTCGGGCGAAAAATCGGCGGTCGCCAGGCCGTTTTCCAGCCCGAACCACACGCTCATTTTGGTCTCGCCCGAGAAAATGCGATTGCGGAAAATCTCGCGCTGCTGCGGACGCGAATAGAGTTTGACGCCCGCCGCCAGCCACGAATCGTGGATAAGCTCCAGCACGTCGATCTGTTCGCTGTCTTCGCCCGCCGTCTCGACCACGATTTCGAGCGGTTTGCCGTCGGGCAGCAGGCGCACGCCGCGCGCATCGCGTTTGGTAAGGCCGATCTCGTCGAGCAGCCGATTGGCTTGCGCCAGATCGAAGCCGCTCCATGCGTTGCGATAGCGCGCTTGGTAAAGCGGGCTCGCGGGCAGCAGCGTGTTGGCGCCTTCGACCGCGAGGCCGAAATAGACGACCTGGTTGACCTCGCGCCGATTGATCGCGAGCGACAGCGCGCGCCGGAAGCGCACGTCGCGCAGCAAACTGCGCCACATCGGGTCGCTCGCGTTCAAATTGGGATAGAGCGCGATATGCGCGCCCTTGGCCGTGTTCCACAGGCGCGCCTCGAAATCGTTGCGTTTGCCCGCTTGGCGCAAAAACGTGTAGTTCGCGAAGGTGAGGCCGCGCGCCTGCAAATCGCTCTCGCCCGATCCCGTTTTGGCGGCCAAAATCTTGCTGTCCGCGACGTTCATGATCAGCCGGTCCACATACGGCAACTGGCGGCCGTTTTCGTCGATGCGGTGGTAGAACGGATTGCGCTCGAACACAAAACGGTCGGCGGGTGCGCGCGTGCGCACGACCCATGGATCGAGCGTGGGCAGATCGGGATTGTCGTTGCGGTTGAGATTGTCGAGCCGATTGTGGAGCTGCGCCCAATTGCGCGCATTGGCCCGCCGCGCGCTCTGCGCCAGCGCGGTTGCGTCGGCGTAATGGGCGTGGAAAGCGCGCATGTAATGGGCAGGGCGGTACAGCACGAGCGGCGTCGGCCCCGCGAGCGCCGAAACGAAGCCGGGATTGGGCGCATGCCATTCGTAGACGACGGTCGCAGCGTCGGGATACGAAACCTTGGGCAGTTTGCCGTCGACGGTCAGGCGCTTTTCGGGTCCCGTCGGCGACAGATCTTTGTTGTTGGCAACGTCTTCCCAGAAATAGCGGAAATCTTCGGACGTGAACGGCTTGCCGTCCGACCAGCGATGGCCGGGGCGCAGGCGCATCGTGAAAATGCGGTCCTCGACGATGTCGAGCGCTTCGAGCAGATCGGGCGCAAGCTTCAGATCGGCATCGAACCCGACCAGCCGCGCGTAGCTGAAGACCGACATGATGCGCACGTCCTGGGCGCGGCCCGCCAGCATGCGAAGCTCCCCGCCATGGCGGCCGGGCTCCCAATCTTCGCGCGCGAGCTTGGTTGCCAGCGGCGCTGCGGGCAAACGCTCGGCGACCGGCGGCAGCTTGCCCGCCGCAACGTCGCCAGCAAGCGACGGCGTTTCGACAAACGCCGCGTTGGCGGCCGTGCTTGCCAGCAGCAGAAAGGCGAGGGCCAGCGCGCGCTTCATGCCGGTATCCTCGGCCGCGCGAAACGGCGCAATTCGTCGTGCGCGCTGCCGCGCTGGGCACGCACCAAATGCCCGTGCCCAAGGTCGATCAACGTGGCGTCGCTTGTCGCGTCGATCGTGAACGGGGCGGGCCACAAAGCGGGCACCGAGGCGCGGCCTTCCATCAGCGCCGCCAGATCGAGCGGCTGGTCGATATTGGGCTCGGGCACGGCCGAGAGCAGCGCTTGCGTATAGGGATGGATCGGTTCTTGGAACAGGCGTTGGCGCGGCGCCACCTCGACCAGGCGGCCTGCGCACATCACGGCGATGCGGTCGGCCATGTAGTCGACGACGGCCAGATTGTGGCTCACGAAAATGTAGGTGAGGCCGAGCGCCTTCTTGAGATCCTGCAGCAGATTGAGCACCTGCGCTTGGATCGACACGTCGAGCGCCGATACGGGCTCGTCGAGCAGCAGCAATTTGGGACCGAGGGCGAGCGCGCGCGCGATGCCGATACGCTGGCGCTGGCCGCCCGAAAACGAATGCGGGTAGCGGTTGAGCGCGCGGTCGTCGAGCCCGACGACGCGCAAAAGCTCGCTCACCGTCAAGCGCCGACCTTTTTCGTCGCCGATTTCGTGGATCACCAGCGGTTCGGCGACGATGTCGCCCACCGTCATGCGCGGATTGAGCGAGCCGAACGGATCCTGGAAAACGAACTGCACTTGGCGGCGATATTCGAACAGGGCCGCATCCTGCAGCTCGTGCACATTGCGCCCGTCAAATTCGACCGTTCCGGAATCGGGCGTCAGCGCGCGCATGATCATCTTCGAAACGGTCGTCTTGCCGCAGCCCGACTCGCCGACCAGCCCCAGGCATTCGCCGGGCAGCACGTCGAAGCTGACATCGTCGACGGCGAGCACCGATTGCGGCGCGCCTGCGCCAAGGAACCCGGATTTGCGGATCGCGTAGGTCTTGCGCAGATTTTTGACCGACAGAAGCGGCCGGCGCTGCTCGCCTGCGTCCGGCAGCGGGCCTGCGGTCTTTTCGCGCCGCTCGGGCGGCGCGTTGCGTCGGCGCACCATCTCGCCCAGATCGCTTTTGATGGCGCGCAACGGCACGAGCTTTTCGCCCGGTTTCATGTTGAAGCGCGGCACCGCGTTCAGCAGCGCCTTCAAATAGGGATGTTCGGGGCGCCGGAAGATGTCCTCGCGCATGCCCGCTTCCATCACGCGGCCGCGATACATCACGACCACTTCGTCGGCCATGTTCGCGACCACGCCCAGATCGTGCGTGATCAGCAAAATCGCCATGCCCAGATCGCGCTGCAGATCCTTGAGCAGTTTCAAGATCTGCGCCTGGATCGTCACGTCGAGCGCCGTGGTCGGTTCGTCCGCGATCAGCAAAGCGGGCCGGCACACGAGCGCCATGGCGATCATCGCGCGCTGGCGCAACCCGCCCGACAATTCGAACGGATAGGTTTCGAGGGCTTTTTTGGGATTGGGGAAGCCCACGCGCGCGAGCATGTCCTGGGCGAGGTCGAGGGCCGCCTTTTCGTCTTTTGTCTGGTGCAGGCGCACGGCCTCGGAAATCTGGTCGCCGACCGTGTGCAGCGGCGAGAGCGACGTCATCGGTTCCTGGAAGATGATCGAGATGCGCCCGCCGCGCAGCTTGCGATAGCCGGGCCCGTCGCTGTCGAGCGTTGCGAGATCGGTCGTGGTGCCGCGGTCGTTGAACAGGATGCTGCCGCGCGCGATGCGGCCCGCTTTGGGCAAGATGCCCATCACGCATTGGCTGATGACGGTCTTGCCCGAACCCGATTCGCCGACGATCGCGACCGTCGAGCCCGGCCGCACGCGAAAATCCACGCCGTCGACGGCCTTGATGTGCGTGTTGTGCACGCGAAACTCGATCGCCAGGTCGCGAACTTCGAGCAGATTCACGCCTGCACCGTGTCGCTCGCGGGCGGCAGACGGATGCCAAGCGCCGCCAAATTCGCATGCGTCGCAGGGTCGATAGGCAGGCCCAGGGCTTGGGCAGCCTTGGCCGCGCGCGCCGCCAGGGCCGCAAAATTCTCGGCGCCCGAATCGGCTTTCGCCGTCGTGCGGTCGCTGCGAATCGTCAGTTGCATCCAACCCCCCGTGCGGTCGCGGTTGGTGGCGTAGAACGCGACCTTCAGCGACCGAACCTCATCCCAGCGCAGACTAGCGTGCGTCGTACGCGAAAGCGAGAGACCCGTCTCGTCCCAGGCGATGCGGGTTTGTTGGCGCTGCCAGGTGCGAACGGCGAAGGCCACGAACAGCAAACACAACGGCACCAGAATCCAGTGCGCGAAGCTCCAAGTCCCCAACGACAGGGCCGGACCGCCGGTGAACGCGATGCCGACCAATGCGCGCGCATAGTCGCCGAGCACGGCTTTGGGCGGATAAAAAAGCTGCTCTGTCATGCGGGCGTTGCAAAAATTTCAAGCGGATCGGCAAAGCGCGCGGCGCGATGCGTGCCTAACGCGACGAACAGTTTGGCCAAGAACGCCCAGGCCGCCTCGTCGTGCGCCAAATGGTGCGTCAGCAGGCCGGTCGGCTCGTCCGCATCGACGCGCCCGGCCAGCCGCGCTTGCAGATGCGCAACCAGCGCGCCCAAACATTGGCGCTCGCCCGCGAACAAGCGCGTGCGCCAATCCATGATGTCGAGATGCGTATTGGTTTGCGCGATGCCCAATGGCACGCGCTTGCGCGCATTGAAGGTCGACAGGCCCCGCAGCCCCGCCCCGCGCAACCCCGCCGCCACTTCGGGCGCAATGCGATTATGCGGCGGCACCAGCATTGCCAGCATGTCGGGGAACAGCGCGCGCAAAGCCATATGCCCGCGCGCCAGTTCGCCCAGCACGTAGGCTGTCGGGCGATGGGCGCCAAGCTCGGCCTTGGGGGCGCCAAGCGGGGCGTGGTTCCAATGGTTCCAGCCATGCTGGCAGACGCGCACATGGCGCGCGCGCAAAAGCCGTTCTGCCAGCGCCGGTACGGCACGCGCCGGGATTACTGCGATCGCGATCGGCACGTCGGGCGCCACGGTCAGCAGCCGGTCGAGCGCTGCGGTCGGATGCGTTGCATCGTCGTCGCGCCACCACAGGCTCGCCGTTTTGCCCGCCGCTGCAAACCCGTCGAGGGCGGTCTTCAAATCGGCCCAATCGGCCAAGGGTGCAGTTACAGCCATTGCGCAGCAAGTTTTGCGGCAATGGCGGCGCCTGCGCAAGAAATGTCGTGGGGGGCTGGCGCTTTGGCGGCGTCGATCGCGTCGTCGAGGGTTTGGTCGGTGCCCAAAACCGCAGCCAAACCGCGCCGCTTGAAAGCAGTGGCGCGAATCGTCTGTTCGCGCTCGTTGCCCGCCGCAAACGGCACCAAAATCGCCGGGCAGCGCGCTTGCAGCAGATCGACGCAGGTATTGTAGCCGGCTTGGCTGATCGACAGGCGCGCGTGGCGCAGCAAATCGGCAAAATCCGGCCGGTTATGTTCGATCGCGACAAACCGATTGTCGCAGGCCCGCAGGGGACCCGCATTGCCCACCCGTATGCGCCAGCGCTCGCGCGCATGGGCGCGCCGCGCGGCGCACGCAAGCGCCCTATCGAGCAAAGCAGCCCCCGCCGCCCCGCCGCCAACCGATACGACAATTTCGTCGCGTCCGGTTGCAGGCGTTGCGCCAGGCGATGCGACGTAGCCCGTATAGACGAGCTTGCCTGCCAACGCCGCCGCCTCGGGCCAGCTTGTTTCCAGGGGCAGAAAATCGCGATCGCCATGCACCAGAATCGCGGCATACCGTCCGGCCGCCTCGATCCGTTTGGCGGCTTTGCGGTCGTCGGCCGGGCGCTGCAGCACGTCGCGCACCGATCCTAGGACCGGAATCGACGCGGCTTTTGCCAGCAGCGCTTCAAGTTCGAACGCCAGCATGCCCCGCCCGAACGGATAAAGTTCGACGATCAGCAGATCGGGATCGACACGCTCGAACAGCTCCAGCGTGGCGCTGGCGCGTACGCCGCGCCATGCATCGTCGATCGCCCGGCCGTGCTCGTCGCGCAAATCCTTGAAGCTTGCATCGGCCGCGCGCAGCCACGGCAGCTGTACAAGGTGCGCGCGCCCGTGCGCCAGCCCCAGCGGCGCGCCGCCCGAGGCCAGCGTCGTGTCGTGGCCCGCATCCGCGAGCGCGGCGGCAAGGGCCGCCATGCGATGCGCATGGCCCGAGCCCAGCAGATGCTGGACATGGATCAGGACCTTTGCCATCGCCGCTTGAGCGCCAGGTTCAGCGCTTCGACATGCGGCGTGCCGTCGGCGTCGAGCGCAAACAGATGCAGCGAATAGAGATCGAGTTTTTCGGGCGGCGGGCCGGTCATGTCCCAGTTGCGCGCATGCGCATAGACCGCGCGGAACACGCCGCGATGCGTAACGCAGATCGTGTCGCGCCCGTCGGCGGCAATCTCGGCCAGCAGGGGCAGAACGCGCGCCTGCACCATGCGCGGCGATTCGCCGCCCGGCGGCAGAAAATCGAGGCCGCGCTTTTCATTTTCCGCAAAATCGAAATTGTGCGACAGGCGCAGCTCTTCGATCGTGCGGCCTTCGAATTCGCCCCAATCCATTTCGACCAAGCGCGGGTCGGTCTCGACCTCAAGCCCCAATATCTGCGCGGTTTGGCGGCAGCGCAGCAACGGCGAGCACAAGGCGCGGAAATGCGCGAACTCGTAGGGCAAGCGGCGCTCTTCCAGAAAATGCTGCGAGCGCGGCGTGATTTCGATGTCGGCGCGCCCTTGCAGGCGCCGTGCCCCGTTCCACGCGGTGGGCCCATGGCGCATGAAGGCGACTTGGGTGCGTTTGGCGGTCATGCCGCGCGCCGCAAAACGCGGTCGAACAACGCCGCTGCAGCCGGCAGATCGTGGACCGCGCGCACTTTGGCAAAGGCGGCCGCACCCATGCGCGCGCGCAGGGCCGGATCACCGCCAAGCGCCGCAAGCGCAGCGCCGAACGCGGCCGCGTCGCCCGGCGGCGTCAGCAAGCCGGTCGCACCGTCGGCAACGATGGCGGCCACGCCCGGCATGGCACCGGCCACCACGGGCAGACCGCTGGCCTGCGCCTCCAAAATCGCCATGCCAAACGCCTCGCCGATGGCGGGCCAGACATAGACGTCGCTATCGGCCAAAGCGGCGGCAATTTGCGCGCTGTCGGCCAATCCGGCGAACGCCACGCGCGGACCCAGCCCCGCAAAAGCGGCTTCGATGGCGGGCCGCGCCGGTCCGTCGCCCACAATCGTCAGACGCCAGGGTTGCACCAGATTGCCGAGCGCTTGGGCCAGAATCTCGTACGAGCGCTGTTTGTCGCCGCTGCGCATCATGCCGATCGCAAGCAGGCGCAGGGGCTGTTGGTAGCTCAAAGCGGTCTGGGCATAGTGCGCGGCTTCCAGAAACGGCGGTTGCAAATAGTGTGCGGTCGCAGGCGCACGAAAGGCATCGATCGCGCGCGCATCGCCTGGATTGAGCGACACGATCGTCGTCGCTTGGGCAAGTGCGGCCAGCGTGGCGCGATGGCCGATATCCCATGCACCGCCCGCCCGTTTGTTGGCGATCGACGCTTCGACGACCACATAGGGAATGCCAAGCCCGCGCGCCACCGCCGGCCCCAGATGGTCGGGCGCTTTGTAATAAAGATGGTAGGTGAGCCACGCTTGCGGGCGCTGACTTACCGGGCGCGCCAGATAGCGGCGCAGCAGCCGCTCGGCCAGCCGCGCCCCCAGCAAGGCCAGCCGCAATTGGCGCAAGCGATTGCCGCTGGCATCGCGGCTGCGAAAGCGCGCCGCCCATTCCACCCGATGGCCGCCTTGTTGGAGAGCCTGCGCGATCAGCCGGGCCATGCGGCGATCGCCGGAGGGCACCGGATCGTCGGGCGGCTTCAAGGGGGCATAGGCTGCGACAAGCATGATCGCAGCAATTGGTAGAGCGCTTTGCACCCGCGTGCGAATGGAAAATCGTCGCGCACGCGCTTTTCGGCGGCGCTCCCCAATTGCCGGCGCCGCATCGGGTCGGCGATCAAAGCGCCAAGGGCAGCGGCCAAAGCGGCCGGATCTTGGGGCGGAACCAGCACGCCGCAGTCGGGCGTGACGAATTCGGGGATCGCGGCCGTATCGGTTGCGACCAGCGCCAAACCTTGGCTCGCCGCTTCCATCAGCACGTTGGGCAGGCCGTCGCGGTCGCCGTCGTCGGCAATGCGGCTTGCCAGCACGAACAGATCGCCTGCCTGCAGCGCCGCCAAAATGGCGCTTTGGTCTTGCGGGCCGTGCCAGTCGATGCGCCGCTCGATGCCTGCGGCGGCGGCTTGGGCTTGCAGCACGTCCTTGAGCGGCCCGCCGCCGATATGGATCAAGCGCCAAGCGATTTTTGGGTCGAGCTGCGCAAGGGCGGCAATCAGATCGTCATAGCCTTTTTTGGCGACAAGGCGGCCGACAGAGAGGATCTGGACCGGATCGTCTGCGTTGCTGCCGTCGCGCGGCGCCGGGCGGTGCGCAGGTGCAGGCCAGCGCGTCAGATCCAGACCGTGATAGATCAGATGCGTTTTGCCGGGCACCAGCGCGTTTAGATGCCGCGCGCCCGCCGCCGTGCAGGTCGTGCACCATTTCATGTCGCGCAGCTTTTCGCGCTTCTCCCAGTCGGGCGTGGTCCAAATATCTTTGGCATGCGCAGATGTCGACCAGCCCAACGCGCGCATCTGGCTCGCATAGCGCGCGACCGATCCGGGCGTATGGATGAAATGCGCGTAGAGATGTGCTGTGTCCGCGTGCATTTCGGCCGCCAGCACGCAGGCCTGGCCAAAGCGCCGCACGCGGTTGGCCGTGCGGTCGCGCGCCAAATCGCGCCAAAATGCGGCCAGCGCCGCCCGGTAGCCGGGCAAGCGGCGCGCAATCCGCCAGCCGCGCCAGACGCGCAAGGGCTCTTGCCCCAAATATTCCGGCAGATAGCGCACGCGTGCCCTGAGCTTCAGATGCAAGGCGTGCTGGCGCGTGTCGGTCGGATGGCGCAGCGACCACAGATCGAGCGTCAAGCCCTGCGCTTCGAGCCCGACCAGCTCCTGCGCCACGAAGGTTTCCGAAAGGCGCGGCCAGCCTTTGACGATGACGGCAAGCCGGGTCAAGCTCCGCTCGTCTCGAGTCGCAAGGGGCGGGTTGCCGGTCAGGCTATGGACCCGCCATCAAGCGGCCGCCGACAGCTTGTCCCAGCACGCTGTCGGACAAGACCGGATAGCGGCGGGAGTCGAACAGTTGGTAGTGCCACCATTCGCGCGAATAGAAATCCCAGCCGGCGGCCGACATCAGCCCGAGCAGCACCAGCCGATTGCGCTGCGCTTCGACGCCAATGGCGGTTTCCCCGTGAGAGGACAGATGCGTAAATTCGTCGAAGCCGGTGCCAAAATCGAGCTCTTGGCCCGTCCGGCCGTCGATCAGCGCAAGATCGACCGCCACCCCGCGCGAATGCGGCGAGCCGCGCCGCGGATCGGCGAGAAAATCGGGATCTGGGCGGAAATTCCACAACGCCCATTGCGCTTCGGAGGGCCGGAACGCGTCGAAAATCTTGAAGCGCAGACCCAGCGCCGCGGCCAAGCCGATCGCGCGCTGCAAGGCGTTCGCGGCATCGCGATGCAGCCATGCTTTTGCATTGGCATAGACCGGCTTGCCGGTAAAATTGTCGGCCGTCGCGTAGCGCAAATCGATCTCGACATCGAATTGCGGCGCGACAATGGGCACCAAAACCATGCGGCACTCTTAGCATGAAAATTCTGGCTTTCGATACGAGCTTTGCCGCCGTTTCGGCCTGCGTTCTGGTGGACGGGCAGGTGTGCGCCTACCGCCATGTGCCGACCGCGCGCGGCCATGCCGAACTGCTGCTGCCGCTGCTGGCCGACTTGCTGGCGCAAGCGGGGCTTGGCGCCGGTGCGATCGCGCGCGTCGCGGTGGTGCGCGGTCCCGGCCACTTCACGGGTTTGCGTGCCGGGATCGCCGCTGCCCAAGGGTTTGCCGCCGCCAGCGGCGCCGCGTTGATCGGGTTCGACGCGTTTGCGGTTGTCGGCGCCCAAATGGGCGCACCGGCCGCTGACGAGCATCGGCTGATCGCGTTCGATTCCAAACGTGCGGAGGCGTTTGTCCAGCTGGGCGAAACGCTGCCGACTGCCTGCGCTGCCGCCGATTTCGACCCGCCCGGCGCTGCGTTTTTGGTGGGCGGCGACCGCGCCGAACTTTTTGCCGCGCGTCTGCGCACGCTTGGCAAGCGCGCGCGCGTCGATCCGGGCCCGCCTTTGCCCGACGCAAAAACGCTGGCCGTTCTGGCGCAAAACGCCGTCGCGGCCGGGCCGCTTTTGCCGCTTTACATCCACCCCCCTGCCACCAGCGCGCCCAAACCCGCATGATCGAAATCCATCCGGTCGATACCGCCTACAGTGCGGTGCTGTCGGCGCTGCATTGCGAATGTCTGGACGAAGCCTGGGGCCCCGGCGCGATGGCCGAGGTCATGCGCTCGCCCGGCGTCTATGCGCTGATGGCGTTCGACGGCGAAATGCCGGTCGGTTTTGCCATCGGCCGCTTGGCGGGCGATGCAGCCGAATTGCTCAGCCTTGGCGTGCGGCGCGCGCTGCGTCGCAACGGCATCGGACGCGCGCTGGTGGTGGCGATGGCGTCTTGCGTGCCGCGCGCGACGGCCGTGTTTTTGGAGGTTGCCGAGGACAATCCGGGCGCGCTTGCGCTCTATCGCAGGCTTGGTTTTGGCGATGTCGGGCGCAGGGCCAACTATTACGCGCGCGGCCAGGGCCGATTTGCGGCAGCCCTGACCTTGTCGGCCGCGCCCGAAACTGTGCGATGATTTGCCGATACTTGCGTGCTGGACCCCCAATAACTACCTATGCCTGACTGGATACAGGCGAAATCAGGGGGTATTGGGGTGAGCGACGACAAATCAAACGATATTCTTGCGTTGACGGCTTCTATAGTTGCCGCCCACGTTTCCAAAAATGCGCTGGCAGCGGACGAGCTTCAGGGCCTTATTCGTCAAACTTATCAGACGCTTGTTGGCCTCGACGGCGGCGTTGTACCGGCCGAACGACCGCAGCCCGCAGTGACGATCAAAAAATCGGTGACCAGCGATTACATCGTTTGTCTGGAAGACGGCAAAAAACTCAAGATGTTGAAGCGCCATCTCAAATCGGCCTACAACATGACGCCCGAGCAGTATCGCGAGCGTTGGGGATTGGCGCCCGACTATCCGATGGTTGCCCCCAATTATGCCAAAAAGCGCAGTCAGTTGGCGCGCGCGTTGGGGTTGGGGACCAAAGCCAAGCGGCGGCGCGGAGCCACCGGCGACTGACAGCCGGCGCCTTGCGCGCAGCGAGCGACACAACGTCACTGCGTTGACATAATTTTCGGTTACACCAGCGCCATCGCATTCATTTGTCTCGAGTCGCACGAACCGCGCGGGACCAAGGAAAGAGGTGGCGTTCAACATGCCGGACGGACACGGGAGCACCTCAGCGATGTCGCAGCGAATCGAGCAACTTTGCGCCGACAAAGGCCTCAAAATGACCGGCCAGCGTCGCGTCATTGCGCGCGTGCTTTCCGAATCCAGCGACCATCCGGATGTCGAACAGGTCTATCGCCGGGCGGCAGCGATCGATCCGCGCATTTCGATCGCGACCGTGTATCGCACGGTCAAGCTGTTCGAAGAGGCAAGTATTCTGGCCCGTCTCGATTTCGGCGACGGACGCTCGCGCTACGAAGAAGCGCCCGAAGAACATCACGACCACCTGATCGACATGAAAAGCGGCACGGTAATCGAGTTCCACAACGAAGAAATCGAGCGCCTGCAAAAAGAAGTGGCGCGTCGGCACGGGTTCGAACTGGTCGGCCATCGGCTCGAACTGTACGGCGTCCCTTTGGGCTTCACCGACGCAACGCTTCCGAAAAAGAAGGACAGTTCGCCATGACCGCTTCCGCCCTCTCTTTGTTCGACATCGGCGACGCGACGATCCGCTCGGGCGCCTTGGAAGTGCGCTTGGCCCGCAGCCGCTTCGAAATCGACGCGGCGCAACGGCTGCGCTACCGCGTGTTTGTCGACGAGATGGGCGCCAAGCCTGTCGGCGCCGCCGCAGACCAAGGGCGCGATGCCGACAAGTTCGACGAATATTGCGACCATCTGCTGGTGCTCGACCATTCGGCGGGCGACACTGCGCAAATCGTCGGCACCTACCGGTTGCTGCGCCGCTCGGTCGCCGAGCGCCACGACGGGTTCTATTCCGCAGGCGAATTCGACATTTCGCGCATGCTGTCGATGGAAGGCGAGCTGCTCGAGCTTGGCCGTTCGTGCGTCGACAAGGCGCATCGCAACCGCCCGACCATGCAGCTCCTTTGGAAGGGCATTGCGGCCTACGTGTTCGCGCACGACGTCAAAATGCTGTTCGGCTGCGCAAGCTTGCCCGGCACGGATGTCGCGGCACATGCGGGCGCGCTTGGCTATTTGCACCACAACCATCTGGCGCCCGAAGCCATCCGCGCGCGTGCGCTGCCCGAACGATTCGTTGCGATGGATCTGGTGGCCGCCGACAAAACGAGCCACGCCGACGCGTTGGGCGCGTTCGACGCGCGCACCGCGATCGCGGCATTGCCGCCGCTCATCAAAGGTTATCTGCGGGTCGGCGGATATGTCGGCGAAGGCGCCGTGATCGACCGCGAATTCAACACGATCGACGTTTGCATCCAGGTCGTGACGGATGCGGTGACCGACAAGTACTTCAAGCATTACAGCCGCGAGGTCGGCACGTCTGGTCCGGGCTGATCGCTTTGGACAAGATTGCCTCGGGAACTTTGGCGTTCTTGCGCGCCGCCGCATATGTGGCGCTCACCGTTCCGCTGATGCCGCTGCAAGCGCTGTTTGTGGCGCTCGATTGGCGCCAGGCGGCGTCGCTGCCGCGCTGGTACCATGCGCGCTGCGCGCGCCTGTTCGGCGTCGACATCAAGATCGTCGGCATGCCGGTTGCCGACCGCCCCGTGCTGTTTGTTTCCAACCATGTGTCGTACATGGACATCGTGGCGCTGTCGGCGGTCGCGGAAGTCAGTTTCGTTGCCAAAAGCGAAGTCGCCGCGTGGCCGTTTTTCGGCTGGCTTGCCAAGCTGCAACGCACGGTTTTTGTCGGCCGCCAGCGCAATAAAGTCGCCGACGAAAAATCGGTCCTCGAGCGCCGATTGGCGCAAGGCGGCGCGCTGGTGCTGTTCGCCGAAGGCACCACGGGCGACGGCAACCGCACGCTTCCTTTCAAAAGCGCTTTGTTTGCCGCAGCCGAACGCGCGGGCGTACGCGTGCAGCCGGTGACGATCGCCTACACGCGGCTCGACGGCATGCCGCTCTGCCGCTCGTTACGTCCGGCGGTCGCTTGGTATGGCAGCATGGAATTGCTGCCGCATTTGTGGCGTTTAATTGGTCTCGGGCGCCTCGGGGTCGAAATCGTCTTTCACCCGGCCACGTCGCTGGCCCAAGCAGGTTCCCGCAAAGCCTTGTCCCATCACTGCGAATCGACGATTTCCCGAACCCTTGCAAACGCCAATGCCGGGCGGCCGGTCGCAGCTTGAAGCGGGCCTTCGGGCAATGCTAGTTTCGGCGATGGATTTTGGCGACGCGTGAAAAAACTCCATATCAAAACATATGGCTGCCAGATGAACGTTTACGACTCCGGCCGTATGGCGGATGTCCTGGCGCCGCTTGGCTATCGGCAGGTCGATCGGCCCGAAGGGGCCGATCTGGTGATTTTGAACACTTGCCATATCCGCGAAAAAGCCGCCGACAAGGTTTTCTCCGAGCTTGGCCGGCTCAAACCGCTCAAGGATCGCGACGGCACGTTGCTGGCCGTCGCGGGGTGCGTCGCGCAAGCGGAGGGCGCGGCCATTCTTGCGCGAGCGCCCTATGTCGATGTGGTGCTTGGCCCCCAAGCCTACCACCGGTTGCCGGAATTGGTGGCGCTGGCGGCGCGCGGCGCCGGGGCTGCGCTCGACACCGATTTTCCGGTCGAAGTGAAGTTCGACCATCTGCCAGCGCCGGCCGCAACGCAGGGCGTATCGGCATTTTTGACGGTGCAGGAAGGCTGCGACAAATTCTGCACGTTTTGCGTAGTGCCCTATACGCGCGGCGCCGAATATTCGCGGCCCCCCGCCTCCATCGAAGCCGAAGCGCGTGCACTGGTCGCGGGCGGTGCTCGCGAAATCACGCTGCTGGGCCAGAACGTCAACGCCTATCACGGGCTCGACGAAACCGGCGCCGAGCTGGGTTTGGCGGCTTTGGTGCGGCGCTTGTCGGGCATCGAGGGGTTGGCGCGATTGCGCTACATGACGTCGCATCCGCGCGACATGGACGATGCGCTTGTCGCCGCGCACGCCGACGCGCCCAAGCTGATGCCGTTTTTGCATTTGCCCGTACAGTCGGGCGCGGACCGCATTCTGGACGCGATGAATCGCGGCCACACGAGCGCGCAGTTTTTCGATCTGGTCGCGCGGCTGCGCCAGGCGCGGCCCGATCTGGCTTTTTCAAGCGATTTCATCGTGGGGTTTCCGGGCGAAACCGAGGCCGATTTCGAGGCGACGTTGGCGCTGGTGGAGCGCGTGGGCTTCGCGCAATCTTTTTCCTTCAAATATTCGCCGCGTCCCGGCACGCCCGCATCCTTGCTCGATGTCCAGGTGCCCGAGGCGGTCAAGGACGCGCGCTTGCAGCGCCTGCAGGATCTGCTGCGCCTCCAGCAAGACGCCTTCAACCGCAGCCTGCTTGGCCGGACGGTTCCGGTCCTGTACGAGCGCGCCGGGCGCAATGCGGGCCAGATGGTCGGCAAAACGCCGTGGCTCCAGCCCGTGCATGCGCCTGCCGACGGCGCGGTCGCGGGCCGGGTTCTTGCAACGAAGATCCTATCGCTCGCGGCAAATTCGCTGGGCGGCACCATCGTCGACGAAACGCATCGATCCACAGAAAGGCGGTCGGCTTGAGTGCTCCCATCGTGCTGGCGTTCGACGATACGTCGCTGCTGACGCTGCTTTTCGGCGAGCACGACCGCCATCTGGCGCGCATCGAGCAAATGCTCGGGGTCGCCATCGTGTCGCGCGGCAACCAGGTGCGCATCCAGGGCCCGCATTCCGCCATGGAAGCCGCGCGCGATGCGCTCACCGCCGTCTACACGAAACTCCAAAAAGGGATGAATGTCGACATGGGCGAAGTGGAAGCAGCCGTGCGCCTCTCGCAGCCGCGCAGCGCCGAAGACGGGCTCGATCTGTTCGGCGCCGAGGGGCTGGCGATCACCACGCGCAAGCGGCGGGTGGCGCCGCGCACGCCCAACCAAGGCGCGTATCTCAAGGCGCTGAAGCTCAACGAGCTGGTGTTCGGCATCGGACCTGCGGGCACGGGCAAGACCTATCTTGCGGTCGCGATGGCGGTCGACGCGCTCACCTCGGGCAAAGTCGATCGCATCATCCTGTCGCGCCCTGCCGTCGAGGCGGGCGAGCGGCTTGGCTTTTTGCCGGGCGACATGCGCGAGAAGGTCGATCCCTATCTGCGCCCGCTTTACGACGCGCTCTACGACATGCTGCCGGGCGAGCAGGTGACCAAGCGCCTGGCGACCGGCGAGATCGAAATCGCGCCGCTGGCGTTCATGCGCGGGCGCACGCTTGCCAACGCGTTCGCGATTCTGGACGAAGCCCAGAACACCACCGCGATGCAGATGAAAATGTTTCTGACGCGCCTTGGCGAAGGCAGCCGAATGGTGGTGACGGGCGATCTTACCCAGGTCGATCTGCCGCCGGGCACGCGCTCGGGCCTTGCCGACGCGCTCGAAGCGCTCGAAGGCGTCAAGGGCATCGGCACGGTGCGCTTTCTGAACCAGGATGTCGTGCGCCATCCGCTGGTCGGGCGCATCGTCGATGCGTACGACGCCAGGGACGGAGCCAAGAAATGAACGCCGACATTCGCGTCGCGATTTTCGATCCGCGCTGGCGCCGCCATTGGCGCCAGGCCGAATGGCGCGTGCGCCAGGCGGTGGCGGCGGCCCGCGAAAATGCCGGCGCGGGGGCGATCGACGTGGCGCTGGGCGACGACAAGCTGCTGCGCGCGCTCAATCGCGATTTTCGCGGCCGCGACAAGGCCACCAACGTGCTGTCGTTCGCCTCGGGTCCGGGGGCGGGCGACATCGCGCTGGCCTTCGAGACGTGCGCCAAGGAAGCCAAACGCCAGCAAAAGTCGCTGTCCCAGCATGTGCGCCATCTGGTCGTGCACGGCACGCTGCATTTGCGCGGGTTCGACCACGAAAATTCCGCCGACGCGGTCGCGATGGAAGCGCTGGAGCGGCGCGTGCTGCGCCGCCTGGGACTGCCCGACCCCTATCGCATGGGACGCGCGGCATGAACGACGAACCGCACAGTTTTGCCGACAAGCTGCGCGAGCGGCTGCGCGACATGCTGCGCCCGCGCGGGCGCGCGGCCGAAGAGCAATTGCGCGACACGATCGAAGAAATCATCGAGGAGGGCGACGCGCCCGCCGAGCCGATGGGGGCGGCCGAGCGCGCCATTCTGGCCAATGTCTTGCGCCTGCGCGAAGTGATGGCCGACGACGTGATGGTGCCGCGCGCCGACATCGTGGCGATCGACAGCGATATCGGGCTCGACGCGCTGGTGGCGTTTTTGGTGCGCGAGGCGCACAGCCGCGTGCCGGTCTATCGCGGTTCGCTCGACGAGGTGCTGGGCTTCGTGCACGTGAAAGACGTGCTGCGCGTCCAGCAGTCGGGCGAGGCGTTCCGGCTGTCGGATGTGCTGCGCAAGGTCCTGTTCGTCTCGCCGTCGATGCGCGTGCTCGATCTGCTGCTCGAGATGCGCAAGAGCCGAACGCATCTGGCGCTCGTGGTCGACGAATATGGCGGCATCGACGGGCTGGTGACGATCGAGGACGTGGTCGAAGCGATCGTGGGCGACATCGAAGACGAACACGATGCCGAAGACGGTCCGCTGCTGATCAAGCTCGACGACGCAATGTGGCAGGCCGATGCGCGTCTGCCGATCGACGAATTCCAGGCGCAGACGGGCATCGCGCTCGACGATGCCGACCGCGCGGCCGATGTCGACACGGTCGGCGGCGCGGTCGTCTCGGTCGCAGGTCGCGTGCCGGGGCGCGGCGAAATCATCCGCCATCCGGCGGGTTGCGAGTTCGAAATCATCGACGCCGATCCGCGGCTCATCAAAAAGCTCAAAGCGCGCCGCATTCCGCCGCGCACCGCATCCGACGAGCCGGCCGGCTGACACGATGCGCGCCGCCCGACTGGCCCGCACCCTTGGCGCCCTTGCGGGCAAAAAACGCGCGGCTGCCGCAATCCTTTTTGGAATAGCCGCCGCCGCGATTTTGCCGCCGCTGCATTGGCTGCCGCTGGGTTTTGTCGGGTACACGGGTTTGGTTTGGCTGCTGGCCGACAAATCGCCGCGCGCCGCCTTCGCGATCGGCTGGCTGTTCGGGCTCGGGCATTTTTCGACCAGCCTCTATTGGATCGCCAACGCGCTGATGATCGAATGGTGGCGCGTGGGCTGGATGATCCCGTTTGCCGTGCTGGGGCTGGGCGCGCTGCTGGGGGTGTTTGCAGGCTTTGCGGCCATGGCGGTGCGGCTGTTGCGGCTGTCGGGCGCGGCTTTGCCGTTTGGCCTTGCGCTGTTTTGGGGGCTGGGGGAGTTCGCGCGCGGCCATGTGCTGACGGGCTTCGCGTGGAATCTGGTCGCAACGGCCTGGCTTGCCTCCGACGCGCTCGCCCAAAGCGCCGCGTTCACCGGCGCTTACGCGCTGTCGACGTTGAGCGTGCTGGTATTCGCATTGCCCGCGTGTCTGGCGCGCGGCGAATGGCGGCCCGCAGCGGCGGGTTTTGTCGCGCTCGGGCTTGTGTGGCTTGGCGGCGCATGGCGGCTGGCCGATGCCGATCCGGGCTTTGTGCCGGATGTCCGCTTGCGCCTGGTGCAGCCCAATGTGCCCCAAGCGCTCAAATGGGATCCCGAAGCGCGCGAGCGCAATCTCGAAGAACTGATCGATCTCACGCGCAGCGCCGGTTTCGAAACCCGTACCCATACGATCTGGTCCGAAACCGCGACGGCCTTCCCGATCTGGGGCGATCTGCCGCAACTGGCCGACCGCCGCCGCCAGATCGCGGCGGCGGTTCCGACCGGCGGCATGCTGGTGACGGGGGCGCCGCGTTTTGCGCGCGACGCGGCGGGCGACATCCATGCGTGGAACGCGCTGCATGCCCTCGACGGCGACGCGACGATCGCGGCGACGTACGACAAGTTCCATTTGGTACCGTTTGGCGAATACGTGCCGCTGCGCGACTGGTTGCCGGTCGAACGCATCGTGCCGGGCGGCATCGATTTCAGCGCCGGCCCCGGCCCGCAGCTGCTCGCGATTCGCGGATTGCCGCTCGCCAGCCCGTTGATTTGCTACGAAATAATCTTCCCCGGAAACGTTGTACCCGCCGGCATGCGGCCGGGCTTGTTGCTCAACATCACAAACGACTCCTGGTTCGGCCAATCGGCCGGGCCCTACC
Source organism: Asaia bogorensis (assembly GCA_945901855.1). Taxonomy (GTDB): domain Bacteria; phylum Pseudomonadota; class Alphaproteobacteria; order CACIAM-22H2; family CACIAM-22H2; genus Tagaea. Next base: position 74,426 of record CAMDLT010000008.1, read on the forward strand.
AGCATTTTGCCGCCACGCGGCTGCGCGCGATCGAGCAAGGCTTGCCGACGATCCGCGCTGCGGGCGGCGGAATTTCAGCCGTGCTCGATGCCTATGGCCGTCCCGTTGGGATGTTGGGGCTTGGGCAGCGCGGCGTGCTCGACGCGGGCCTGCCGGTCGCTTTGCCGCCGACGTTGTATGCCCTGGCGGGGGAGGCGGTCTTTTGGGCGTTGCTCGCATTGCTTGCGATCTGCGCGCTGGCGTTGCACGTCCGCCGCAAAGCGGGCGTCCAAAAAGACCTTTGAATCGGGAAGATTTGATTTTATTATTCAATCTGCCTACAAATGTACACGCGCGAGGTTTTTGCGCGTAGCTTTGGAGAGTTTTGAATGGTTGAGAAAAAGAAGTCGGCGCCTGCCAAAGCGCGCGGTCGGCGCGGCCGCGCTTCGGACGGGCCCAATCCGGTCGACATCCATGTCGGCGGCCGTCTGCGCGAACGGCGCACGATGATCGGTCTCTCGCAGCTCGAAGTGGGGCGCCTGCTCGGCATCACTTTCCAGCAGGTCCAAAAGAACGAGCGCGGCACCAACCGCATGTCGGCTTCGCGTCTGTTCGAAGCCGCGCGCGCGCTCGACACCAACGTCCAGTATTTTTTCGACGAAATGCCGTCCGAAGTGGCGAGCTACGGGCGCAAGCACATCCAGGGCGTTGCCGAAGGGCCGGTGCCCACCTACCAGACCGATCCGATGGTGCGCCGCGAAACGATCGAGCTGGTGCGCGCCTATTACGATATCGAAGACCGCAAACTGCGCCAGAACATGGTCAATGCGATCCGCGCCATCGGCAGCAACAGTCCGACGGCGCTGGCGCGCCCGCGGCGCGGCCGTCCGCCGGGTTCGCTGAACAAAAAGTCGAAATAAACCGCGCTTTGGGGCGTTCTTTGCGGGTCGGCGGTCCGGTTGACTGTTGACGCGCGGAACGAACCTTGCCACAAGACCAGCGTTTTCGTGCCCGGCTCGGCGAAATCCCGAGTCGGGCGCGTTTGTGTGGCGGGGCGTGCCGTCGTTCGTTCCCGTTCCCTGAAGTCCTTTTCCGGAGGAAAGCCCATGCGCAAGGGCGAGTATGTCTTCACCAGCGAATCCGTTTCCGAAGGCCATCCCGACAAGGTGTCGGACCGCATCTCGGATGCCGTCGTCGACGCGTTTCTGGGCCTCGATCCGTACGCGCGCGTCGCGTGCGAAACGCTGGTCACGACCAACCGCATCGTGATCGCGGGCGAAGTTCGCCTCGACGCCAAAAAGTGCGGCGCCAAGGCGCCGATGCTCAAGGGCGGCAAGGTCAACAAGGCCGTGATCGAAAAGCTCGCGCGCGAAGCGGTGCGCGAAATCGGCTACGAGCAAAAGGGCTTCCACTGGAAGAAGGCCAAGGTGCAGGTCCATCTGCACGGCCAGTCGGCCGACATTGCCATGGGCGTCGATGCCGCTGGCAACAAGGACGAAGGCGCCGGCGACCAGGGCATCATGTTCGGCTACGCGACCAACGAAACGCCCGAACTGATGCCCGCACCCTTGCAGTACGCGCACAACATTCTGCGCTTGATGGCCGAAGCGCGCCATTCGGGCAAAGAAAAATATCTCGAGCCCGACGCCAAGAGCCAGGTCACGCTGCGCTATGTCGACGGCAAGCCGGTCGAAGCGACGGCGATCGTCGTCTCGACCCAGCACTCGCCCAAGGTCGACCAGGACGACGTGCGCGAAATCGTGCGTCCCTACGTTCAGGCCGTGCTGCCCAAGGGCTGGAAGATTCCCGAAAAAGAGTTCTACGTGAATCCGACCGGCAACTTCGTCATCGGCGGTCCGGACGGCGATTGCGGCCTCACGGGCCGCAAGATCATCGTCGACACCTACGGTGGTGCTTCGCCACACGGCGGCGGCGCGTTCTCGGGCAAGGATCCGACCAAGGTCGACCGCTCGGCCGCCTATGTCGCGCGTTATCTTGCCAAGAACGTCGTGGCGGCGGGTCTGGCCGACCGCTGCACGATCCAGCTCTCTTACGCGATCGGCGTGGCGAAGCCCTTGTCGGTGTATGTGAACACCGACAACACGGGCACGGCCGACGAAGAAAAGCTCGCCAAGGTGCTGCAGGATCTGGTGAACCTGACGCCGCGCGGCATTCGCGAGCATCTGGGCCTCAACAAGGCGATCTATCGCCGCACCTCGTCCTACGGCCATTTCGGCCGTGCGCCCGAGAAAGACGGCGGCTTTTCGTGGGAAAAGACCGATCTGGTCAAGGACCTGCGCAAGGCGTTTGGCGCGCGTTGAGCGCGCCGGTCGATCGCGAAACGGAAAAGGCGCCGGGCGAACCCCGGCGCCTTTTGCATTCCTATGGCCGCCGCCATGGGCGCAAGCTGAAGCCGAGCCAGCAAGGGCTGATCGACCAAGCCTTGCCGGCGTATGAAATCCACGCCGACTGCACGTTCGACCTTCCGGCCGTGTTCGGGTTTGCGCCGCGCGCTTTGTGGTTCGAAATCGGCTTTGGCGGCGGCGAACATCTGGCCCACCAAGCCGCCAACAATCCGGACGTGGCGCTGATCGGCGCCGAGCCGTTCGAAAACGGCGTCGTTGCGGCCGTGCGGCATTTGGAACAGCGCGGCCTCAAAAACGTGCGGCTCTATCGCGGCGATGCGCGCGATCTGTTCGCATCGCTGCCCGCAGCCGCACTCGAAAAACTTTTTGTCCTGCATCCCGATCCGTGGCCCAAGCAACGCCATCACAAGCGCCGTTTGATCCAGCAGCCGTTTCTGGACGAAGCGGCGCGCTTGCTGGTGCCGGGGGGCGAGCTGCGCTTGGCGACCGACGACGAGCCCTATCTTTTGTGGATGCTCGAGCGTGTGCCGCTGCATCCGGCATTTGAATGGCGCGCGCGCACCGCCGACGATTGGCGCCTCTATCCGCCGGACGCGATCGAAACGCGCTACGCCGCCAAAGCGCGCGCCGAGGGCCGCAAACCGACCATGCTGCGATTCGGGCGACGCTAACCCTGCTTCGCTGCGACCACGCTGCGGCGGATGCGGCGCGCTTTGGTGAACAAGCGCTCCAGCGTGTCGCCTTCGTCGTGGCGAATGGCTTTTTGCATCAGCGCAATATCTTCGTAAAGACGGCCCAGCATTTCGAGCACGGCGTCTTTGTTGGCGAGGAAAATGTCGCGCCACATCACGGGGTCGGAGGCGGCGACGCGCGTAAAATCGCGAAAGCCCGAGGCCGAATAGCGGATGACTTCGGCGCGCAGCGTGGATTCAAGATCGCTTGCGGTGTTGACGATCGTGTAGGCGATCAGATGCGGCACGTGGCTGGTGATCGCCAGCACGCGGTCGTGATGGTCGGGCGCCATGACGGCGACGCGGCTGCCAAGACGCGCCCACAGAGCTTCGACCTTCGCCACCGCCGTGCGCGCAGCGCCCGCAGGCGGCGTTACGATGCACCAACGCCCGTCGAACAATTCGGCGAACCCCGCTTCGGGTCCCGAATTTTCGGTGCCGGCGATGGGGTGGGCGGGCACAAGGTGGCAGCCGCGCGGCACATGCGGTGCCAATTGATCGAGGGCCGCGCGCTTGACCGAACCCGCATCGGTCAGGATCGCGCCCTTTTTCAGATGCGGGCCGATGGCGCGCCCAAGGGCGGCATAGGTCGACATGGGCGTGGCAACCAGCACCATGTCGGCCTCGGCCACGGCCGCTTGCGGCGACGCTACGACCGCGTCGGCCAGCTTCAGGCGTTTGATCGTGCGGCGCGCGGCCGCACTTTTGTCGTAAGCGACAATGCGCCCCACCGCGCCCGCGCGTTTGCACGCCCGCGCGATCGACGAGCCGATCAGCCCGAAGCCGATGATGGCGAGCGTGCCGACGACCGGTTTTGGCGCGGGCGGCTTCATTTCATGAAATCCGCAAGGGCCGAAACGACCGCGCGCATTTCGGCTTCGGTGCCGATGGTGAAGCGCAGAAAGTCCGGCAGGCCGTAATTGGCAACCGACCGCGGAATGATCGCGCGCGCCATCAAAAAATCGTTGGCCGCGGCAGCGCTGCGCGCGGCGGGAAACTTGACCAGCACAAAGTTCCCGACCGAGGGCAGCGGCTCAAGCCCGAGCTTTTTGCATTCCCCCGCAAACCAGGGCAGCCAAACATCGTTGTGCGCCCGCACGCGATCTTGGAACGCCGTGTCTTCGAGCGCGGCGACGCCCGCCGCCATGGCGCTGGCGCCCACATTGAAGGGCCCGCGCACGCGGTTCAAAACGTCGGCAATGCCGGGCGGGAAATAGCCCCAGCCCAGCCGCATGCCGCCCAGCGCAAACATTTTGGAAAACGTGCGCAGCATGACCGTGTTGTCGCCCGCATCGACGATCTCGGTCCCGGCCGAATAATCGTTCTGGCTGACATATTCGGCATAGGCCGCGTCGATCACCAGCAGCGTGTGCGGCGGCAGGCCCGCGCGCAGACGCTTGATGTCGTCGCTGCTGACGTAGGTGCCGGTCGGGTTGTTGGGGTTGGCAAGGAAACAGATTTTTGTTTTCGGCCCCGCTTTGGCAATCAGCGCGTCGATATCGGTCTTGTAGCCGGTTTCGAGCGCGGTGACGGGCGTTGCCCCCGCCGTATGCGCCGCGATCGGATACATGACGAAGCCGTATTGGCTGTAGAGCACCTCGTCGCCCGGCCCCGCATAGGATTTGACCAGCAGCGCGATCAATTCGTCGGAGCCAGCGCCGCACACGATGCGCGCAGGATCGAGCCCAAAATGCTTGCCAAGCGCCGTGCGGAGGGCGGTCGCACTGCCGTCGGGATAGCGATGCATGTCGGCGGCCGCCTTGGCGGCGGCTTCAATGGCCTTGGGCGAGGGGCCCAACGCGCCCTCGTTCGACGACAGCTTGATCGGTTTGGCCGCGCCGGCCGCGCTCGATTTGCCGCCCACATAGGGCGTAATTTCCAGAATGCCGGGGCGCGGAACGGGGGCGCTCATGCGCGGACTCCTTTGGACGAGGGCTCGGATGCGAGGCCCAGCGGCACGCCGTAGCCGCCCGCAACGACGGCGCGCAGGCCGTTGGCAGCGAGCGCCGCCATGCGCGCGTCTGCCGAACCGACATAGGTCTCGTTGACAACCAAGAACAGCGGCTGGCCCGCGACCGCCATCTCGGCAATGATGCCGATCGGCGCAAAACCCGCATTGACCAAAAGTTGGATCAGCTTGGCGCGGCTGGCCTGGATCTCGGCCGCAACGATCAGCAGGCCGCGATCGGCGCCCGATTCCTCGAACGGCTGGCGGCCCACGACAAACGCGCCGGGCTGGGTTTCCTGGCCGTCCACCGGCAAGCGGGCCAGCACTTGCAGCCCCGTCGGCGACAGATTGCGCCACCAATTGAGTTCGGGCGCGTCTTCGGGGACCGGCAGCAACGCAAGCTGGGCGCGCGCATCGTCGAGCCTGGCGATGGCTTGCGCTGGCGAGCTTGCGGGCAGCAGCGGCGTCGCTTGCCCGTAATGGCGCCGTGCCAACCCCATCAGCGACCCGCCGGCGGAACTGGCATTGGCATTGGCGTTCGAATCCCAGACGGCGATCGAAAAAGTCCCTTGCAGGCGCGTAAAACTGGTCATGATGTCGCGCCATATCCGCACGACCAGGCCGGGCGGCAGCGGGCCTTGGATGCGCGCGACCAACCGGCGCAGGATCGCCAATTCGCGCCCCGGCCGCACGAGTTTGGCGTTGGGGCCTTCGGCGGCGTTTTTGGCGGCGCGCACGTCTTCCATCGCGCGCGCGCGCTCCATCAGCAGATCGAGCAGACGTTCGTCGATCGAGTCGAGGCGCCGACGCAGATCGGCAAGCGTTGCGGGTGATTGCGACATTGGATGCGCTCAGCCATAGCCCAGGGCAAGCGACGGGCGCAAGACCAATGGACACTTGAATCCGCTCGACGCTTGGCCCATCGTGCGCCCGGATCCAACCCCCAACGGCCGTCGCAAAATTTTGAGCGTCAATCCCTCGATCGTTGCCGTCGATACGGCCGCTGCGGATTTTCCGGGCAAACGGTTTGTCGTGCCGGCGAGCGCGCCTTTGCGCCTCGATTCGGGCATCGAACTTGGACCGGTGACGATCGCCTACCAGACTTACGGCACGCTCAATGCCGACCGCTCGAACGCGGTGCTGGTCTGCCATGCGCTGACCGGCGACCATTTTGTCGCCAACCGTCATCCCGTGACCGGCAAGCCCGGCTGGTGGGAGGCGATCGTCGGCCCCGGCAAACTGCTCGATACCGAGCGTTATTTCGTGATCTGCACGAATGTCTTGGGCGGCTGCATGGGGACGACGGGCCCCAAAGACATCGATCCTTCGACCGGCCAGCCTTACGGGCTCGGTTTTCCAGTCATCACGATCGGCGACATGGTGAAGGCGCAGGCGCGCCTGATCGACCATCTGAACATCGACAAACTTTTTTGCGTCATCGGCGGTTCGATGGGCGGCATGCAGGTGCTGGAATGGGCTTCGGCCTATCCCGAGCGCGTGTTTGCCGCGATCCCGGTCGCCACGTCCTATCGCCATTCGGCGCAGAACATCGCGTTCCACGAAGTCGGCCGCCAGGCGATCATGGCTGATCCGCAATGGACGGGCGGCGCCTACCAAAATGCCGGTACCATGCCGCAGCGCGGCTTGGCGGTTGCGCGCATGGCCGCCCACATCACCTACCTGTCGGAAACGGCCTTGCATCGCAAATTCGGCCGCAAGTTGCAGGACCGCGCGCAGCTCTCCTACGGCTTCGATGCCGATTTCCAGGTCGAAAGCTATTTGCGCCATCAAGGCTCGACTTTCGTCGATCGCTTCGATGCCAATTCGTATCTCTACATCACGCGCGCCATGGATTATTTCGATCTGCAGGCCGAACATGGCGGCAGCCTGGCCGAAGCGTTCACGGGCACCAAGACGCGCTTTTGCGTCGTCAGCTTCACGTCGGACTGGCTGTTCCCGACGTCGGAAAGCCGGGCGCTCGTGCACGCGCTCAATGCGGCGGCGGCCAACGTGTCGTTTGTCGAAATCGTTTCGGACAAGGGCCACGACGCGTTTTTGCTCGACGAGCCCGAATTCCATGCGGTGCTCGGCGGTTTCCTCAACGGGGCGGCCGAACATCGCGGGCTCCGATTCAAATGAACAGCGTGTTGCCGTTGGCGGCCCAGTCGCGCCCGCGCGCCTCGATCCGCGTCGATCTTCGGGCGATCGCGGAGATGATCGCGCCCGGCAGCCGCGTGCTGGATATCGGCTGCGGCGACGGCGCGTTGCTCGACTATCTGGCGCACGAAAAAAACGTCGATGCGCGCGGCATCGAAATCAGCCAGGCAGGCGTGAACGCGTGCGTGGCGCAGGGCCTGTCGGTCGTGCAGGGCGATGCCGACACCGACCTCAAAGACTATCCCACGCGCGGTTTTGACTACGCCATTCTCTCGCAGACGCTGCAAGCGACGTGGGACCCCAAGGCCGTGCTCGAACATTTGGTGCGCATCTCAAGGCGCGCGATCGTCTCGTTCCCCAATTTCGGCGTGTGGCATGTACGCTTGCGTTTGCTGTTTGGCGGCAAAATGCCGGTGACCGGCGCGCTTGCCTCCAAATGGTACGAAACGCCGAATATCCATCTCTGCACGCTCGACGATTTTGTCGAATTGTGCCGCGCGCTGAACGTGACGATCGAGCAGGCCATGGTGCTCGACGCGGCCGGGCAGCCCAAGGGCCTGCAAGCGCCGGGGCGCCTCGCCAATCTGCTGGGCGAGCAGGGCCTGTTCGTGCTGACGCGCGAAGGCTGAGCCCGGCCTGCATGTTCGACCCGACCTGGATCTGGATTCCCGCAACCATGCTGGCGGCTGCGGCGCAAACCGCGCGCAATGCCATGCAGCGCCATTTGACCCAAACGCTCGGCACCGTGGGCGCCACGCATGTGCGCTTTCTTTACGGATTTCCGTTCGCGCTGGCGATGCTCGGGCTCGCCTGCGCGCTTGCCGGGCGCCTGCCGCCAACCGTGGACGGGCACGCGCTTGCCTGGATTGCCGCCGGCGCGTTCGCGCAAATTCTGGCGACAGCGGGCATGCTGGCGGCGATGCAGACGCAGGCGTTTGCCGTCTCGATCGCCTTCACCAAGACCGAGCCCGTCCAGGTTGCAATCTTTGCCGCCCTCGTCCTTGGCGAGCCGGTCGGCATGGCGGGCGGCCTCGCCATTTTGATCGCCACGGCCGGCGTGCTGGTGCTGTCGGGCAATCCCTTTGCGGGCGCCGGAAAAAACTGGCGCGCGGCTGTTTACGGCGTCGGCGCGGGCGGCTTCTTCGCGCTGTCGGCCGTGTGCTATCGCGGCGGCATTCTGGAACTCGATGCGCCGTTTTGGCTTGCAGCCCTCGCAGCGCTCGCGATCGCGTTGGGCTTGCAGGCGACGGCGCTGTCGGCGTTTTTGGCGTGGCACGATATGGCGGTACTGCGCCGCGTTGCGGCCGCATGGCGTTTGTCGCTGTTTGCGGGCGCCATGGGGGCGCTTGCGTCGGCGGGCTGGTTCACGGCCTTTTCGCTGGCCTCGGCCGCGCTCGTGCGCACGCTCGGGCTGGTCGAGATGCTGTACGCGTATTTTGTCGGCCGCCGCGTTTTTGCCCAGCGCGTGCAGATGCGCGAGGCGGTCGGACTCGTGCTGATCGTTGCGGGCGTGGGGCTTTTGCTGGCGCTTGGCGCCTAGGCCGGATCAGCGCGTGGGCGCCAGCGGCGGCAATCCGCCGCGCAGCTTCTTTTCGATGTCGCGTTTCAGATCGGGCTCGGGCTCGTTTTCGAGCGCGCGCCGCCACTGGAACGTCGCTTCGAGCTGGCGGCCCACGCGCCACAGCCCGTCGCCCAAATGGTCGAGCACGGTGGCATCTTGGGGCAGCAGCTCGACCGCGCGCTCGAGCAGCGGCACCGCCTCCTCGAAACGCCCGAGGCGGAAATACGCCCACGCCAACGAGTCGACGATATGGCCCGAATTGGGGAGCTGCTCGACCGCGCGCTTCAGCATGCGTTCGGCCTCGACGATGTTGAGGCCCTTGTCGACCCAGGTATAGGCCAGATAGTTTAGCACGTCGGGCTGGTCGGGCTGCAACTCCAGCGCGCGCTTGAAATGCTGCTCGGCGGCGGGCCAGTTTTTGGCGCGCTCGAAGGCGATGCCGCGCACGTAGAAGATCGACCAGTGGCGCGCTTCGGGCACGCCCAAGCGCGCGATGGCGCGCCCGTAAGCGGCGGCGGATTCGACAAAGCGTTCTTTCTCGCGCAGCGCGTTGCCCATCGTCACCAGCGGTTCGATGCGGTCGGTGCGCTCGCTCGCGAGCTGGTCGAGCAGGCGCACCGCGCCGTCGGTGTCGCCGCTCTCGTGCCGGTTTTCCGCGATGCGCAGCCGCGCCGCATAGCCGTAGGGCGAGGCGGGATCGACCTGCATATAAAGCGCGTCCGCGTCGGCGCGCTGGTCGAGCTGGTCCAGAATGTCGCCCGCCGTTGCCAGCGCCGCGGCATCGCGCGGGTTCAGATAGACCGCCATGCGCGCATAGGCGAGGGCCAAGCCGATCGTATTTTCCTGCCGGAAACTTGCGGCGAGATTGGCAAGCGCCTCGGCCGCGCCGGCAATGCCGTTGGACACCGGCGCTGCGGGGGCGGCAGCGGGTGCACCGCCCCCGGCCGTGCGCGCGAGGCCCGCCCGGATGACGGGCGAATCGCCGAGCGCCCCGCGCATGCGCAGATAAAGTGCCCGCGCTTCGCCTGCCCGGCCGCGCCGTTCGAGAAATCCGCCCAGCGCCTCGACCAGACGCGGCGGCGCGCCGCCGTCGCCATCGAGCGCGCGCCGAAAATAGTCTTCGGCATCGGGGAATCGCCCGGCCATCTCGGCGATCAGACCGGCATGGTAGTCGTGCATCGAGCGGAAGCCCTGCACCTCCTGCACCGGGCGCAGCGCGTTGAGCGCCGCGGCGGGCCGCCCCAACGCCATGTCGATCCACGCCAGCATCAACGGATGGACCAGCCGATTGACCCCCTGGATCGGCAGGCGCACAAGGCGCGCGCGCGCTTCTTCAAGCCGGTCGGCGCGCATTTCCACGACCGCCAAGGTCAGATGGCCCGGCGCGTAGTCGGGATCGATCGCGACAAGCTGCGCTGCGATCTTGGCGGCATCTTCCAGACGCCCGGCCTCGACCAAGATCGGGTGGGCGCGGGCCAAAAACTCGCGATTGTTCGGCGCCGCCTCAAGCGCCTTGAGGGCGAACTCGCCGGCTGCCGCCACATCGCGACGGCGTTGCGCGTGCTGGCTGGCAAGGAAGCTGCCGGAGGCCGTATTGGCGATCGAATCGGGTTGGATTGCGGCCGGCCTGAATTCGCTTGGAATCTGCGCGCATCCGCCCATCGCGCCGGCGCCAAGCAATCCGGTCGCCAAGCCGACGGCAATCCGGGTTCGCGCACGCTTCATCGTCGGCATCTGTCTGGCTTCCAAATCTTCAGGTTTTCGCGAATCGCGACCTGTCTTGGGAACTTAGCGCGTCTGTCGGGGGCTTCCAATGGCCGTTCCGTGAAAGCCCAAAAAAGGAAAGGTTCCCTCGGAATTCGCGGAATGCCGGGGTTTCTGGGAAAACTTGATTCGGACGCAGAAATGCGTATATTGCGCGCTTCATAGCGTCCGATGTTTGGTTTGGACGAACGTTAAACAAGTGCGCCCAAACCGGCGCACTTTTTTGTTGGGGCCTATGGAGTCACGCACGCGCAACTTGGAAGAACTTGTCGGCCCGACCATCGACGGTCTGGGCTACGAGCTTGTGCGCGCTGTGGTGACGGGCCGCGACCGGCCGACCTTGCAGATCATGGCCGAGCGCAAGGACCGCAAAGCGATGCGCATCGAAGATTGCGAATCGCTGTCGCGTGCGCTGTCGGCCAAGCTCGATGTCGAAGACCCGATCGTTTCGGCCTATGTCCTTGAGGTGAGCTCGCCCGGCATCGACCGGCCTTTGGTGCGCGCGGCCGACTACGAACGCTTTGCAGGCCATGCGGCCAAGATCGAAACCAAAATGCCGCTCGACGGGCGCAAGCGCTTTTCGGGCAAGCTTCTGGGCGTGGCCGACCAGCGCGTGCGCATCGAAACCAAAGAAGGCCCTGCCGACGTGCCGCTGGCCGAAATCGCGCGCGCCAAGCTGCTGCTGACCGACGAACTGATCGCCGCCACGCGCGCCGTCGAAGCGGCCGCCGCCGCTTCCTGAACCCGCCCGTCATTTTCAATCCAACAAGAGATACGATGACCATGGAACGCACCACCGCCTACAACCGCATCGAAATGCTCCAGGTAGCCGACGCCGTCGCGCGCGAAAAAGGCATCGAGCGCGAACAGGTTCTGGAAGCCATGGAGCAGGCCATCCAAAAGGCCGGCCGCGCCAAATACGGCCTCGAGCACGACATCCGCGCGCATATCGACCGCGACAACGGCGAAATGCAGCTGCTGCGCTATCGCATGGTCGCCGATCCGGTGACCAACGATGCGACCGAAATGTCGTTCGAGGAGGCGCTGCGCAAAAATCCCGACGCCAAGGTCGGCGACTATTTCACCGATCCGCTGCCGCCGATCGATTTCGGGCGCATCGCGGCGCAGACCGCCAAGCAGGTCATCGTCCAGCGCGTGCGCGAGGCCGAGCGCACCCGCCAGTTCGACGAATACAAGGATCGCCTGGGCGAGATCGTCAACGGCGTGGTCAAGCGCGTCGAGTTCGGCAACGTCACGGTCGATCTGGGGCGCGCGGAAGCCATCTTGCGCCGCGACGAGACGATCCCGCGCGAAAGCTTCCGCGTGCAGGACCGCGTGCGCGCCTACATCTACGACGTGCGCGCCGAAACGCGCGGCCCGCAGATCTTCTTGTCGCGCACGCATCCGCAATTCACGGCCAAGCTGTTCGCCCAGGAAGTGCCCGAAATCTACGACGGCATCATCGAGATCAAGGCCGTCGCGCGCGATCCGGGCAGCCGCGGCAAGATCGCCGTCATCAGCCACGACCATTCGATCGACCCCGTGGGCGCGTGCGTGGGCATGCGCGGCAGCCGCGTGCAGGCGGTGGTCGCCGAACAGCAGGGCGAAAAGATCGACATCATCCCGTGGTCGAACGACCCCGCGACGTTCGTCGTCAACGCGCTGGCCTCGGCCGAAGTCACCAAGGTCGTGCTCGACGAAGAAGCGCGGCGCATCGAAGTGGTGGTGCCGGACGAGCAATTGTCGCTCGCCATCGGGCGTCGCGGCCAGAACGTGCGTCTCGCCTCGATGCTGACGGGCTGGGCGATCGACATTCTGACCGAGGCCGAAGAATCCGAACGCCGCCAGCAGGAATTCAAGGAACGCTCGCAAGTGTTCGTCGACGCGCTCGACGTCGACGACGTGATCGCGGGCCTGCTCGTGACCGAAGGCTTCACCACGGTCGACGAAGTCGCGGCGGTCGAACTCGAAGACCTTGCCAACATCGAAGGGTTCGACGAGGGCGTTGCGGGCGAACTCAAGACGCGCGCCGAAGCGTTTGTCGCCAAGGAATACGAGCGTTTGGAAGCCGAGCGCCTGCGCCTGGGCGTGGTCGAGGCGGTTGCCGATGCCACGGGCTTCGGCCCCGCCCTGCTGGTCAAGCTCGGCGAGAAGGGCGTCAAGACGCTCGACGATCTTGGCGACCTGGCGGGCGACGAATTGGTCGAAATCGTCGGCAAGGACACGCTCGACGAAGAAGCGGCCAACGCGATCATCATGAAGGCGCGCGAACATTGGTTCGCGGACGAAAAGAAATAGGAACGGCCAAGAACACGTGACCGAAGCGCTCGAAATCGACCGCGAACTCGACGAAGCGGGGGCCGATGCCGGCCCGCTGCGCCGCTGCATTGTCAGCGGCAAGTCGGGCCCGCGCGCCGATTTCGTGCGGTTCGTCGTCGGTCCGGAAAACACGGTCGTGCCCGACATTGCGGGCAAGCTGCCGGGACGCGGCATTTGGGTTACCGCCACGCGCGCGTCGGTCGAACTGGCGGTGGCCAAAAATTTGTTTGCCAAGGCGGCCCGCGGGCGCGTCAAGGCGGAAGCGGATTTGGGCGAGCGCGTGGGCTTTTTGCTCGCGCGGCGCGCGATCGAAAGCTTGGCTTTGTGCAGGCGCGCGGGCCAAGCGGCTTCGGGTTTTGCCAAGGTCAAAGAGAAGATCGAAAAGGGGCGTTGCGCGCTTCTGGTGGCGGCCAGCGACGGCTCGCTGTCGGAGCGCGCGCGCTTGGGCGGCCACCAGATCGCGATCGCTACGGGTTTGACGGCGGTCGAAATGGGCGAAGCCTTCGGGCGCGAGCACGCGGTCCACGCGGCGATCGCGCCGGGGGCTTTGGCTGCGCGGGTTAAAGAAGATTTGGCGCGTCTGGCGGCCTATCGCCACGACGACAGCAACCGATGAAAGCGATGACGGGCGACAAATGACGGACAGCAAAGATCTCGACACGGCCCAAGACGCAAAGAAGAAGCTCGCCCTTGCCGGGAAGGCCGGCGGACGGCTGGAGCTGCGCGCAGGCAGCGGCGCTGGCGGGGATGCTGGCCAAGTGCGCCAAAGCTTCCCGCATGGCCGCTCCAAGACCGTGCAGGTCGAGGTGCGCAAGAAGCGCCTGACGGGCGGTCCGGCCGCCCCCGCGCCCGTGCCCGAAACGTCCGTCGCGGCCCAAGCGGCCGCCGCCCCCGCAGCGAAACCCGCCGCCAAGCCGCAAGTGCTGCGCGCGTTGACCGAAGAAGAGCGCACCGCACGCCAGCGCGCCATTCAAACGGCGATCCGCGCCGACATCGAAGCCAAGCGCCGCTCGGAAGAAGAAGCCAAGATCTTCGAAGCCGAAATGGCGCGCAAGGCGGTCGAAGACGCCAAGCGCAAGGCCGAAGACGCCGTCCAGAAAAAGACCGACACAGTCGAAGCCCAGCGCATCGACGAAGCCCAGAAGAAAAAAGCCGAAGAAGAAACGCGCCGCCTCAACGACGAAGAAGGCAAGCGCCGCCAGGCCGCCGAAGCCGCAAGGCCCGCAAGCGCGCCCGTCGCCGCCGCAATTCCCGCCCGCGTGGGCGTGCCCGCGACCGCCGAAGACGAAGAACGCCCGCGCCGTCCGGGCGCATTCCGCTCCGGCCAAGCGCCCGGCCGTGCGGGCCCCGGCGGCATGCGCCCCGGTCCCGGCAAGGTTGCGCCCGAAGGCGGCCGCGACTTGAAAGAACGCCGCCAAAACAAAATGTCGGTCGGCCAGGCGCTGGAGTCGGAAGAAACCATCCGCGTGCGTTCGCTCGCCGCCATGAAGCGCGCGCGCGAAAAAGAACGCTCGCGCATGTTCCAGCAGGGCCCGTCGGTCAAGGTCGTGCGCGACGTGGTCGTGCCCGAAACCATCTCGGTGCAGGACCTTGCCAGCCGCATGGCCGAACGCGGCGTGGACGTCGTCAAAAGCCTGATGAAAATGGGCGTCATGGCGACCGTCAACCAGGTCATCGACGCCGACACGGCCGAACTGATCGTCGCCGAATTCGGCCACAAGGTGAAACGCGTCGCCGAAGCCGACGTCGAAATCGGCCTTGAAGGCACGGGCGACCAGGACGAAGCGCTGGAATCGCGCGCCCCTGTCGTTACGATCATGGGCCATGTCGACCACGGCAAGACGTCGCTGCTCGATGCGCTGCGCGAAACCGACGTCGCCAAGCACGAAGCGGGCGGCATCACGCAGCATATCGGCGCCTACAAGGTGAAGCTCAAGAACGGCCAGGCGATCGCGTTCCTCGACACGCCCGGCCACGAAGCCTTCACGGCCATGCGCGCGCGCGGCGCCAAGGTGACCGACATCGTCGTGCTGGTCGTTGCCGCCGACGACGGCATCCAGCCCCAGACCATCGAAGCCATCGCGCACGCCAAGGCCGCCAACGTGCCGGTCATCGTCGCGATCAACAAGGTCGACAAGCCGGGGGCCGACTCCAACCGCGTGCGCAGCGACCTGCTGCAGCACGGCATCGCCATCGAAGGTTTCGGCGGCGACACGCTGGGCATCGACGTGTCGGCCAAGGCCCGCACGGGTCTCGACAAGCTCGAAGAAGCGATCTTGCTCCAGGCCGAATTGCTCGAACTGCGCGCCAACCCCAATCGCCCCGCGCAAGGCGCGATCGTGGAAGCCAAGCTCGAACGCGGTCGCGGTCCGGTCGCCACCGTGCTCGTGCAGAAAGGCACGCTGCGCGTCGGCGATATTTTCGTCGCCGGCGAAGAATGGGGCCGCGTGCGCGCCCTGGTCGACGAGCGCGGCAAGCAGATCGTCGAAGCCGGTCCCTCGACGCCGGTCGAGGTCATCGGCCTCAACGGCACGCCGCAAGCGGGCGACGATTTCCAGGTCGTGGAATCCGACGCGCGCGCCCGCGAAGTGACCGAATTCCGCCAGCGCCGCACGCGCGACGCCTCGTCCGCCATGCGCGCGCGCGGCACGCTCGAACAGATGTTCACCAAGATCCAGGAAGGCGAAGCCAAGGAATTGGCCGTCGTCGTCAAGACCGACGTGCAAGGTTCGCTCGAAGCGATCGTGGGCTCGCTCTCGCGGCTGCGCACCGAGGAAGTGGCCGTGCGCGTTCTGCACGGCGCGGTCGGCGGCGTGACCGAAGGCGACATTGCGCTCGCCAAGGCCAGCCAAGGGTTCGTTGTGGGCTTCAACGTGCGCGCCAATCCGCAGGCCCGCGAAATGGCCAAGCGCGACGGCATCGAGATCCGCTACTACTCGATCATCTACCAGGTGATCGACGAGATCAAAGCCGCGCTCTCGGGCATGCTCTCGCCCACGCTGCGCGAAAAGTTCCTGGGCAATGCGGAGATCCGCCAGATCTTCAACATCACCAAGGTCGGCAAAGTCGCGGGTTGCCGCGTGGTCGAAGGCATGGTCAAGCGCGGCGCCAAGGTGCGCTTGCTGCGCGACCAGACCGTCATCCACGAAGGCACGCTCAAGACCCTGCGCCGCTTCAAGGACGAAGTGCGCGAGGTGCAGGACGGCTACGAATGCGGCATGGCCTTCGAAAACTACGAAGACATCCGCGAGGGCGACCTGATCGAGTGCTTCGAAATCGAAGAAATCGCGCGCACGATCTAGGACGTCTCCACGTGCACGGTATCGATCAAAGGAACAAGCAGGGTAACATCCCACTTGTTCCTTTTTTCTATCTGCGGCACGGCGAAACCGAATGGAACCGCCAGCGTCTGCTGCAAGGCAGCCGCGACGTGCCGCTGAACGAGACCGGCCTTGCCCAAGCGCATGCAGCGGCCGCGGCGATGGCCGCGATGCGCTTTGGCACTATTGTCGCAAGTCCCTTGTCGCGTGCGCGCGCGACGGCCGAAACGATCGCCGCCAGGCTAAAGCTTGGCGTTGCGATCGAACCGGGTTTGGCCGAGGGCAGCTGGGGCGACAGCGAAGGCATGCCCTACGACGACAAGCTTGAGCGCTGGTACGCGGGCGAGGCGTTGCCCGGTGCTGAATTGTTTTCCGACTTTGTGCGGCGCATTGCCGGTGCTGTGGCGCGCGTGCTGGAATTTCCCGGTCCGGTTCTGATTGTGGGGCATGGCGGCGGCTTCAATGCGCTGCTTGCGTCTCTCGACCTGCCGCCGAGCCCAACGATTCCCAACGCCGTCCCCATCCGTCTCGACCCCAACCCATGGCGCATAACGACGGTTTGAAGGGCGAGGGGTCAAGCGGCGGATTTTCGGCGCAACCGCATGCTCTCGCAGGACATCGAAAATCTTGTCGTTCAAAAAGATGTGCGATCGCATTGTTGACTTCATTTTCCGATATGACGAATAGTCCAAATCGTCCGGGGTCCAGTCAAAAGGGCGGTTCATTGCGTGCAAAACGTACACCAAATTCTGTAATTTCTGAAATATAAGCTACTGATCGTAGTTCTATTGTTAAGTGTATTATAAATATGATATGCAAACATATGAACCGTTAATGCTTTGGAAAACAAATGTCTATATCAAACGAACTCCTTCAGTGGTCGCTTGAGCGACCGGATTGGCAGCGGGACGCTTTACGTCGATTTGCAACTCGACAGGACTTTTCGACCGAGGACGAAGGCGAGGTTATCTCGATTCTTAAGGCGGAGCACGGTGTCACCCAGCAAAAAACGGTGTTGGCGCTGCCCTTAGACGAAAAGCACTTGCCAGAAATTTCAGGCGGCGAATTTTCGGTTCAATTGGCGTCCTTAGGGAATTTAGCGAACGCGAATCGTTTGGCTGAGGGACAGGTGCTACGTTTTGCCATCGATGGGCTGACGGCGATCTACGGGGACAATGGAAGCGGTAAATCTGGTTATGTCCGAATTCTCAAAAAAGTTTGCCGGACACGAGAATCTGATGTCGTTTTGCCAGATGTTTTTAGTGCTGGTGGCACGGGCGTTCCTACTGCAGAGATTCGTTATCGTTTGTCACCAATGGAGAAGGATCCTAAGTTAGAGACGTGGACTAGCGGCGGGGAATTTGCGGCAGCGCTGTCGCAGATATCCGTTTTTGATAGCCGCATAGCGTCCATCTCAGTGGACAAAGAAAACGAGCTGGCTTTCGTACCGTTCGGCTTGGATGTTTTGGACAAGTTGGGCGAGCTGTGTGGGCGGATCAAGGAGTCATTGACACTTGAGCGCAATCAGATCGCTCAGCGTATAGCCGACAGCCGGCTTGGATTTGGTGACGACCAAGATATCGTGACCGCGCTCGACAAGATCAGCGCAAAGACTAACGACCACTTTCTGTCCAAAATGTCCACTTGGACCATAGCCGATGCAGCGCGCTTAGACGAAGTCCGCTTGTTGCTGAATGACCAGATCAATCAGGCGAAGCAGTTGAGGGCACGAAAGGCTCGTTGCGACGAGGCCCTAAGCAGGATAACGGTTGCAAAACAGGCCTTGGACGAGGATGCGGAAGTTCAGTTAAAGGCTACAGTAGCGGAAGTTGCCGCCGCCAAGCAGGCCGTCCGGATGCTGTCGATTGGGTCTTTTGCAAAAGAACCGCTTCCAGGGGTGGGTTCTGATCCCTGGGGCGTTATGTATGAGGCGGCAAGGGCATTCTCGGTACAGCAGGCGTATTCCGATCGCGAGTTCCCTGCGACTCAACGCGGTGACCGGTGCGTGTTGTGCCATCAGTCGCTTGATGACCAAGCTCGTGAGCGCCTTGATCGATTCGAGGCATTTATCAAAGCCGACGTGGAGGCGAGGGCTAAGGCGGCCAATGCGGCACTGGTTGAAATGCTAATTTCTCTTGATGCGGCTGTTGTTCATCTTAATTCAGTAGAGGAAGAACTGAGGGCTCCTCATCCAGATGATGGCGCGTGGTGCTCTGAGATGTTGATGCTTTCTCGCGCATTTATTGAGCGTGCTAACGCTTTGAAGGCCTCAGTGAGCAATGGTGACTGGTCGAAGTTGCCGATGACTCCTGTTTTTGTTCTCAAAGATACGGCGTTGTGGTCGGCTGAGTTGGAAGCTCGAGCTATGACCTACGATGGTGCGCTAGACCCTGCCAAAAGGTCGGAGCTACTGGCAGAGCAGCAAAATCTGAAGGCGCGCAAGGCGTTTTCGGAGAATACAGCGGCAATTTTGACCCTGCGAAATCTTCTGATCGAAGATGCCGCCTACGAGAAGTGTTTAGGGGCATTAGCTACCAATAAAATATCACAGAAGCGCAAGGACATGGATGAGGCCCATGTTCAAGGAGCGTTGCAGACTAAGCTGATGGAGGAACTAGAGGCCCTGCGCTTATCATCCATTCCAATTAATCTTGGATTTAAAGTTGCAAAAGCTAAATCGCGGCATCAGATACAGCTGAGTAGCAACTTGACAACGGCCAAAGTTAAAGACGTGGTCAGTGAAGGGGAATATCGCGCCGTGGCTCTGGCATGTTTTCTTGCCCAAGTTCGGCAGCAATCGGACACGGCCGGAGTTATCGTCGATGATCCTGTGTCGTCTCTTGATCATGATCGCCGGGAATTGGTCGCCGAGAGACTGGCGAAAGAAGCTAAGAACCGGCAGGTCATCGTCTTCACGCATGATCTTGTCTTCTTCTTCATGCTACGAGCAGCCGCCGCCCAATTCCAAACACCGTTCGAAGGGCGTAACCTCTATCGCGGTGCCGAGAGCTTTGGAGTTGTCGATCCCGTCGAGCCATGGAAGGCGAAGTCCCTAGCTCAACGTCTCGATTCTCTCGAGAAGGTTGATTTGAATAAACTTAGGGACCTCCATCACAAAGGGGGGGCGGAATATGATGACTATGCTCGATCTTTTTGTGATCGGTTGCGCGAGAGTTGGGAGCGGCTGATCGAGGAGGTCGTTTTCTGCGAGACGGTTCTCCGATTTCACCCGGCTGTCAAGACGCTGAACTTAGATAGTGTGGAAGTCAGCGACGAAGTCGCAGATTACGTATATTGGGGGATGACGAAAATTTCGAAATGGACAGCCCATGATCCGGCGAGAGCCAGTGGCCTCAATCCGCCTACCCCAGATGAGCTAATGGCGCATATTGCGGATATCCGAAATTGCGTCGCCAGAATTCAGGCGGATCGGAAAGTAACTTCTGACCGGCGAAAAACGCGCCGCAGTCCGCCCAGGGCCACCATGCTTTAAATGGTTCTACGTACTCGTCTAGATGTAAAAAATGAAGCTGTCTACTGTCGGACCGGAAAGAGTCAGTCTCCAAGGTAAGGAGTAGTCGTTGAAGCTCCTTACCGCCGATCCGAAGCTGATCGAAAAATCAGAGCGGTGTGAGCTTCCGCCCCCAGTTCGTTCTTGACTCGTACGCAATCTTTAGTTACACTCAAAACCGATGGCAGTGTATCGCCATTGCGCTGTTTGACATGGTGAAGACTCCGAAAATTTCCGTGCGATTCCGTCGCGCGGGAAGAACGGGAATGTTTTAAAATCAGGCATTTGGCGCGACAAGCTCGAAAAAACGTCGCGCAGATGTCGCGTCTATGTCGCGCAGGAATCGCATCCATGTCGCGCAGATGTCGCGTCCGTGTCGCGCAGGGCGCGCTCGATCCTGCGAACTAACCTGGCCGCATCGCCTCTTTGGCTTTGGCCGCAAGCTGGTCAA
This sequence comes from Asaia bogorensis, assembly GCA_945901855.1. GTDB lineage: Bacteria > Pseudomonadota > Alphaproteobacteria > CACIAM-22H2 > CACIAM-22H2 > Tagaea. Next base: position 94,533 of record CAMDLT010000008.1, read on the forward strand.
GACTGAAGGGTTTGGGCAGGAAGTGCACGCTGTCGAACCCTTCCAGGTTTTGCCGGAACTGTTCTTCGGCGTAGCCCGAAATGCACACGATCTTGAGGGCCGGAAACAGTTTGCGCGACTCCCGGATCAGCACCGTGCCGTCCATCTGCGGCATGACCACGTCGGTGATCATCAAGTCGATGGTCGCGCCCATCTCGCGCACGATGTCCAGCGCCGCATCGCCGGTCTTGGCCTCGACCACCTTGTAGCCTTTGTTGCGCAGCGCCCGCGCCCCGAACAGTCGCACGGCGTCTTCGTCTTCGACGAGCAGCACCGTGCCGGCTCCGGTCAGGTCGCGCCGCCGTGCCATGGGTTCGCTGGCGGCGTCGGCTTGGGCAGCCCCCGCCCAGCGCGGCAATAGCAGCGTGAAGACCGTCCCCTTGCCTTGCGCGCTTTCGACCAGCACGAAGCCGCCCGTCTGGCGCACGATGCCGTAGACGGTCGACAGCCCCAAGCCGGTGCCGGAGCCGACCGCTTTGGTCGAAAAAAACGGCTCGAAAATGCGGCCGACAATGTCGCGCGGGATGCCCGTGCCGGTGTCCTCGACATCGACGCGCACATATTCGCCTGCCGGGATTTCTTCGTCGCCGTGGCGCTCGGGCGCGGTCTTGACCGCGTTCGCGGTGCGGATCGTCAATATGCCGCCGCCCGGCATCGCATCGCGCGCATTGACGGCAAGGTTGATGATGACCTGTTCGAGCTGCCCTTGGTCCACGCGCACCAGCCACAGATCGCGCGCGTGAACCACCTTCAGCTCGATCGCCGCCCCGATCAGCCGGCGCAGCAGGTGCGAAAGTTCGGTCAGCGCATCGGTCGTGTCGATTACTTTTGGTTGCAGCGTCTGCTGGCGCGAGAAAGCCAACAGCTGGCGCACCAGATTGGCGGCGCGGTTGGCGTTCTGGCGAATCTGCATGATGTCGGCGAACGACGCGTCGCCGGGCTGGTGGCGCAGCAGCAAAAGATCGCAAAAGCCGATCATCGCGGTCAGAAGATTGTTGAAGTCGTGGGCAACGCCGCCCGCCAGTTGCCCGACCGCCTGCATCTTTTGCGATTGGGCGAATTGCTGTTCCAGGCGGCGCTGCTCGCTGGTATCGAGAAAGTGCAGGATGATGGCGCCTTGGCTGCCGGCCGCTTCGTCGAGCGCGCGGGCAAACACGGCAACCTCGTGTTCTTTGCCGTCTTCGCCGACCAGACGCAGATTGAGCCGGTCGGGCACCGTGCCCGCCGCATCGTTGGCGGCGGCAGCGGCGGCAAGGCGTCGCAGTTTCGTCACCAGCTCGGCGCGTTCGTCGGGGACAACGAACATCGCGATGTTGCGGCCCGCCGCCGCTTCGCGCTCGCATCCGCTGAGGCGCTGGAAAACGCGGTTGGTTTCCGTCAGTCGGCCGTCGGGATCGACAAGCGCTATGCCGACCGGCGCGTTTTCGAAAAAGCGCCGGAAGCCTTGTTCGCTGCGCGCGAGCGCGGATGCCATCTCGCGCTCGGGTTCGGCGTCGCGCACCATCGCGCGCACGACCATACCGTCGGCCGCGTCCGCATCGAGCGTCAGCGCAAGCGATACCAGCACCGGCGCCGAGCCCACCCGGCGCAAGCGAAGATCGCCTTTCGTGCGGCCAGCCTCCTCGAACGCCTGGGACGGGGCCATGCCCGGTCGGATCGGATCGGCCAGCACGTCGTGCAGCCGAAGCCCGCCGAGGATCTCGGCCAACGGGCGGCCCAGCAGCTCGGCAAACGCGGCGTTGGCGAAAACGAATCGACCCGCCCGGTCGAGCGCGTAGAAGCCGACCGGCGCCGCTGCCAGAAAGGCGGCTGCGCCCGCATCGCTTGCGCCGGGTCGTTTGCCGAAGATCGTTCCGAACACCATGGCCACGACCCTAACAGGAGTGGGTTACGAATTGTCGGCCAGAATGCGGCCGCACAGATAGAGCGAGCCGCAGATCAGCACGCGCACGTCGGAGCGCGCTTCGGCTTGAAGGCTGGCGATCGCTGCGGCGGGGCTCGGCGCTTCGGCAACGTCCAGGATGCCGACGGCGCGCGCGGCCTCGGCAATCTCCGATGCCGGCCGTGTCAGCGGTTCGTCGTCGATCTTGATCGCGCGCAGCCGCCGGATGGACGGCGCGACGTGGCGCAAAAAATCCGTCGGTTCCTTGGTCGACAGCATGCCGAAGACCAAATCGATTTTTGTGTCGCCGCACCAAGCCGCCAAAACTTCGCCCGCCGCTTCGTTGTGGCCGCCATCGAGATAGAGCCCGATCGTCGGTCCCAGCGCCGTCGCAAGCGGACCCTGCGTCAGACGTTGCAGCCGGGCAGGCCAACGTGCGTTCGCAACGCCCGCGGCAATCGCGTCGGCGCCAAGGCCGAGCCCGTCGGCGATCGCCGCGGCCAGCGCCGCATTGTCGATCTGATGGCGGCCCGGCAGCGCGGGGTGCGGGAGTTCGTAGCGGCGATTGCCAATATCGAGCGCAAATCCCGTCGCGGTCGGGCGATAATTCCACTCGTGGCCGCAGCGCCGCAGCGGCGCGCCGCGCGCTGCCGCAACGCACTCGAACACGGCCTTGGCCGCGTCGGGCTGCACGCCGACATAGGTCGGCACGTTGGGCTTGATGATGCCCGCCTTCTCGCCCGCGATTGCGGCCAGCGTGGTGCCCAAAAACTGCATATGGTCGAACGAAATGGGCGTAAGGCCGACGGCAACCGGCTGCTTGACGATGTTGGTCGCATCGAGCCTGCCACCCATGCCGGTTTCGAGCAGCACGTAGTCGGCGCTTGTTCGGCTGAAGGCCAAAAACGCCGCTGCCGTGGTGACTTCGAAAAACGTGATCGGCGCGCCCGCGTTGACCGCTTCGATTTCGGCCAGGATATCGGCCAAGGCGTCGTCCGAAATCAGCTCGCCGTGCAGCCGGATGCGTTCGTTGAACCGCACCAGATGGGGCGAGGTATAGACATGGACCCGCTTGCCGGCCGCTTCCAGCATCGCGCGCAGGCACGCCAGCGTCGAGCCCTTGCCGTTGGTACCCGCCACATGCACGACCGGCGCGAGTTTGTCCTGCGGATCGCCAAGGGCGTGCATCAGCCGCACAAGCCGGTCGAGCGACATGTCGATCGCTTTGGGATGGAGCGTTTTCATCCGCTCCAAAATCGGATCGGCGCTCACGTCTTGGCGGCGGGGATCTCGAGCTGCGGCTGCGGCAGCGCCACGATCTCGGCGCGCGGCTGCGGCTCGGTCAACAGGCCGATCAGCCGAATCAGCGTGGCGCGCAGCGCATGGCGATGCACGACCATATCGACCATGCCGTGTTCGAGCAGATATTCGGCCTTCTGGAATCCGGCCGGCAGCTTTTCGCGGATGGTTTCTTCGATCACGCGTGCGCCCGCGAAGCCGATCGTGGCGCCGGGCTCGGCGATCGCGATGTCGCCCAGCATCGCAAACGAGGCCGACACGCCGCCTGTCGTCGGATCGGTCAGCAGCACGATGTAGGGCAGGCCCGCTTCCTTGACCTCTTCGGCCGCGATCACGCTGCGCGGCATCTGCATCAGCGACAAAATGCCTTCCTGCATGCGCGCCCCGCCCGACGCGGGAATGGCGATCAGCGTGGCCTGCTGCAGGACCGCAAGTTTGGCGGCAGCCACAAGACCCTCCCCCACCGCAATGCCCATCGAGCCGCCTTGGAACTCGAAGTCGAACGCGGCGACGACCGCCGCCATGCCGCCGATGCGGCCATGTGCCACCAGGATCGCGTCCTGTTCGCCGGTCTTCTCGCGGGCGGCTTTGAGTCGGGCGGCGTATTTCTTCTGGTCGCAAAACTTCAACGGATCGCCGACGACTTTGGGCAGTTCGATGCGCGCATAGACGCCGTCGTCGAACAACGTTTCCAGTCGGCGCTTGGCGGGCAGGCGCATATGGTGGCCGCAATGCGTACAGACGCGCTGGTTGGCCTCCAGATCGCGATGGAAGATCATCTTGGCGCAGGCCGGGCAGGTGTCCCACAGATTGTCCGGCACCTCGGTCTTGCGGACGAAGGCGCGGATCTTGGGACGCACAAAGTTGGTGAGCCAGCTCATCGCAACTCCCTCAAGCGCTGTGTTGGACGCGCGCGCCGCGAACGGCATTCGCCAATTCGCGCACCAGCGCGTGCAGACTTGCCGGATCGCTCGCGCGTTCCACCAATGCCGAGCCCACCACGCACGCATCGGCATGGCGCGCGATCGCGGCGGCGCCCGGCGCATCTTTGATGCCAAAGCCAACGCCGATCGGCAAATCGCTCGACCGCCGGATACGGGCAATTGCGGCGGCCACCTGGTCGCTTGCGGCCGAGCGCGTTCCGGTCACGCCGAGCACCGCAACGTAGTAGATGAAGCCCGATGCGCCCTCGAGCACGGTCGGCAAGCGCCGGTCGTCGGTCGTGGGCGTCGCGAGGCGCACAAGATCGAGCCCGGCCGCGTTGGCGTAGGGGCGCAGTTCCGCGTCTTCCTCGGGCGGAAGATCGACGATGATCAAACCGTCGGCCCCTGCGGCGGCGGCGTCGCGGCAGAATTTCTCGGGGCCATATATATAGATCGGGTTGTAGTAGCCCATCAGCACGACGGGCGTCGTTTTGTCCCTCACGCGGAAGGCGGCGAGTTGCGCCAGTGCCTTTTTGGTCGAACCGCCGGCTTTCAGCGCGCGCAACGCGGCGGCTTGAATGGCGGGGCCGTCGGCCATCGGGTCGGAGAAGGGCAGACCCATTTCGATCAGATCGGCGCCAGCACCCGGCAGACCGTCGAGGATCGTCTGCGCCGTTGCGGCATCGGGATCGCCCGACATGACGTAGGTGACGAGGCCCGCACGCCCTTCGGCGGCCAAGGCAGCAAAGCGCGCGGCAATGCGGCTCATAATTTCACCCCAAGCCGTTCGCCGATGGTGAAGATGTCTTTGTCGCCGCGTCCGCACAGATTCAAGATGATGGTGTAGTCCTTGGGCAGCGTCGGGGCGATGCGTGCCACATGGGCAATCGCATGGGCGGGTTCGAGGGCTGGCAGAATGCCCTCGGTGCGCGACAAAAGCTTGAAGCCTTCGATCGCCTCGTCGTCGGTCGCGGCGACGTAGTTGACCCGCTTGATGTCGTAAAGCCAGGAATGTTCGGGGCCGATGCCCGGATAGTCGAGCCCGGCCGAAATCGAGTGGGCTTCGTCGATCTGCCCGTCTTCGTCCATCAGCAGGAACGTGCGGTTGCCGTGCAGCACGCCGGGCCGTCCGCCTTGCAGCGAGGCCGCATGTTTGCCCGAATCGAGCCCAAGGCCCGCCGCCTCGACCGCGTCCATTGTCACGTCGCGATCGTCGAGGAACGGATGGAACAAGCCCATCGCGTTCGAGCCGCCGCCGATGCAGGCCACCAGCTTGTCGGGCAGCTTGCCTTCGACGGCCAAAAACTGCTCGCGCGCTTCCTTGCCGATGACGCTTTGGAAATCGCGCACCATCATCGGGTACGGGTGCGGGCCCGCGACGGTGCCGATGATGTAGTAGGTGTCTTCGACATTGGCGACCCAATCGCGCAACGCTTCGTTCATCGCGTCTTTTAGCGTCGCCGTGCCCGAGGTGACGGGCTTCACTTCCGCGCCCAAAAGCTTCATGCGGAACACGTTGGGCGCTTGGCGCGCGATGTCGGTCGCCCCCATATAGACAGTGCAGGGCAGGCCGAACAACGCGCAGACCGTGGCCGTCGCAACGCCATGCTGGCCAGCCCCGGTCTCGGCGATGATGCGGCGTTTGCCCATGCGCTGGGCCAGCAGGATTTGGCCCATGCAGCTGTTGATCTTGTGGGCGCCCGTGTGGTTGAGCTCGTCGCGCTTCAAATAGATTTTGGCGCCGCCCAAGGTTTTGGTCAGCCGCTCGGCAAACCACAAAGGCGATGGCCGCCCGACATAATGGGCCAAGTAGTAATCGAGTTCCTTTTGGAACGCCGGATCGAGGCGCGCGGCCGTATAGGCGCGTTCGACCTCCAATATCAGCGGCATCAAGGTTTCGGAAACATAGCGGCCGCCGAACAGGCCAAAATGGCCGCGTTCGTCGGGACCCGAGCGGTAGGAGTTGATCTGGTTCATGGCCGCGTGGTTATAGCCGACCGCGTGCCCAGGGCCAAGCCCGGCTCAAGCGACTGCGGCAGCATCCAAAAAGCGCCGGATCAAGCGCGGCGCTTTATGGCCGGGCCGGTCCTCGACACCCGACGATACATCGACCGCAACAGCCCCTGAAATGCGCACGGCCGTCGCAACATTGGCCGCCGCAAGGCCGCCCGACAGCATCCACGGCGACGGCCACGACGTGCCCGCCAGCAGATGCCAATCGAATTGGACTGCGTTGCCGCCTGGCAAGGCGTCGGGCCGCTGCGGCGGTTTGGCGTCGAACAGCAGGCGGTCGGCCACGCCCGCATAGGCTTCGGCCGTTGCGACATCGGCCGCGCTTGCAACGCCGATCGCCTTCATCGCCGGAAGCTGCGTGCGCGCCTTGATGGCGCCAACACGTTCGGGCGTTTCGTGCCCATGGAGCTGCCAAAGATCGGGCCGAAAACTGACCCGGATCACATCCAGCATGTCGTCCGTGGGATCGACCACCAGGGCGACGCGAACGGTTGTGCGCGGCAGACGTTCCGCAAGGAACCTAGCTTCGGTGGGCGTCACATGGCGCGGGCTTTTGGCAAAAAAAACAAAGCCGGCAAAATCGGCTTTTGCTGCCGCCTCGATCGCCGAAACGGAATTGAGACCGCAGATTTTGACGGCCACGCTCACGCGGCGATCTCGTCCAGGATACGCGCCAAAGCCGCTTTGGGGTCGGGGGCCTGCGTGATCGGACGGCCGATCACCAGGTGGTCGGCACCCAAGGCGACCGCCTCGCGCGGTGTCATGACGCGTTTCTGGTCGCCTGCTTCGGCCCAGTTGGGTCGGATGCCGGGAACCACCAGCTTGAAGCCAGGTCCGCAGGCGGCGCGCAGCCGCGCAATTTCGTGGGCCGAGCACACCACGCCGTCGGCGCCGGCGTCGCGCGCCACAAGCGCCAACCGCAAGGCCTGGTCGCTGGCCGTGCCATGTTGGCCGACCGCCTGGAGATCGCGATCGTCGAGGCTGGTCAAGACCGTGATCGCCAAAAGCTGCACCCGATTGCCGCCGGCTTCGTCGGCAGCCTGGCGTGCGGCCTTGACCATCGCCGGTCCGCCGCTGCCATGGATTGTCAAAAAGACCGGCGCGCAGGCTCGGGCCGCGCGAACGCCGCCCGCCACCGTATTGGGGATGTCGTGGAGCTTCAGATCCAGAAACAGCGGCCGCGTGCCGGCCACGGCGCGGACGCCCGCAGGCCCGTTGGCGACAAAAAACTCGAGCCCGAGCTTGAGCGCGAATCCATCGGTGCCAAGCTTGGCCAAATCCGCCGCCGCCTGGGCGGGATCGGAGCGGTCGATCGCGACGAAGACGCGCGGTACGGCAACGGGCATTGAAAAACCTTCCGCATTGGGCGATAGAGGCTACTCTATACGCTCGATTCCAACAGGATTTCCAGTCCCATGGCCGCGTTCAAAACGCTCGACGATTTCGACTTTGCCGGCAAGCGCGTGCTGATACGCGCCGATTTGAACGTGCCGATGCAAGACGGGCATGTGAGCGACGCCACGCGTCTCGAACGTTTTGCGCCCACGGTGCGCGAGCTTGCGGCCAAAGGGGCCAAGACGATCGTGCTGTCGCATTTTGGCCGTCCCAAGGGCCGCGACGAAACCCAATCGCTTGCACCTTTGGCACCGGCATTGGCAAAAGAAATCGGCCGTCCGGTTGCGTTTGCTGACGATTGTGTGGGCGATGTCGCTGCCGCCGCTGTTGCCAAGATGGCGGTGGGCGACGTGCTGCTGCTCGAAAATCTGCGTTTCCACAAAGGCGAAGAGAAAAACGACAAGGCCTTTGCCAAAGCGCTTGCAGCGCTCGGCGACATCTATGTCAACGATGCGTTCTCCTGCGCGCACCGTGCCCATGCTTCGACGGAAGGGCTGGCGCATCTGCTGCCCAATGCGGCCGGGCGCGCGATGCAGGCCGAACTCGACGCGCTGTCGTCCGCACTCGACCGGCCTCTGCGGCCCGTGGCGGCGATCGTCGGCGGCTCGAAGATTTCGACCAAGCTCGATCTGATCGGCAATTTGCTGGCGCGCGTCGATCTGCTGGTGATCGGCGGCGGCATGGCAAACACGTTTCTGCACGCAAAAGGCATTTCGATCGGCCGTTCGCTGTGCGAGACGAATATGGCCCAAACCGCACGGCGCATCATGGAAGATGCCGTTGCGAGCGGCAAACACATCCTGCTGCCAGTCGATGCGGTGGTTGCGGGCGCGCTTAGCGACGGCGCGGCTACCCAAACCGTTCCGATCGGCCGCATTCCGGACGACAAGATGATTCTCGATATTGGCCCCTTGTCGGTCGCGGAAATCCTTGCCGCGTTCGAGAATGCTCGAACGTTGGTCTGGAACGGTCCGGTCGGCGCCTTCGAATTTTCACCGTTCGATGCGGGCACGCGCGCGCTGGCGCAGTGGGCCGCCGCGCGAACGACGGCCGGAAAATTGATGACGGTTGCGGGCGGCGGCGACACCGTTGCGGCCCTTGCCAAAGCCCACGCTGTCGCGCAGTTCAGCTACGTGTCAACGGCGGGCGGCGCGTTCCTCGAATGGCTCGAGGGCAAGGAATTGCCCGGCGTGGCAGCGCTCCACAGCGGGAACTGAGGCAAACTCAGTTCAAGCGGCCGAATGGGTTTTTGGATCGCACCGGCGCCGCGTACATTTTGCGCGTCGGTCCCTCGGCAACGGGTTTGCGTTCCGGTTTGGCTGCGACCACGCGCTCGTCGCACAAAGGTCCATGCGTTTCGCCGCGCCGCCAAGCAGCCACGCGCATCTCTGCCTGCTTTTCGTCGACCAAATCGAAATAGGACAACGCATCGAACAGCTCGGCTGTATCCAATTCGCCGCCGCTGTTTTCGCTCAGTTGGCGCAGTACAATAAAAAACTCGGTGAACAGAGTTTTTTCCACGTGGCAGCCGCGGCACGCCACGGCCAGCGCCCGGCCGCCCGATTCGTACAGGCAGCGGCGCGCCGTCGCGACCGAAATGCCGACAAATTTGGCGAACAGCGCCTCGAACAACGAGCGTTCGCCCGCGCGCACCAGCGGCATCAGCATCATCAAATCGTGCACTTCGTCGCGATCCACAGCAAAGCGCACACGCTGCAGCGTGCCGTTCAGCGCCGCCGCGCGCGCATGGTCGCCCAGCACTTCGGCCAACGCTTCGGCGACGGCCCGGTCGAGCAGATGGCTGTCGATCTCGAAATTCTCGACGATAAAACGCCGCAGCGCCTCCGAGACCCAACCATACATACGGCCCGCAAGTCGCGGTTCGAGGTCTTCGCGCTTCAGCAGCGCTTCTTGCAGGTCGGTATCGGTCTGCGAATGCTCGACCAATGTTTCAAACGTATAGCCGCCGATCGTTGCGCCGCGATTTTCGAGCACGGCGCGCACAACATCCTCTTCGCCCGGCTGGATCAACGCATCGCTGACCGGTGCAGAGATTTTTTCTCGCCGCGCGATCGCCAGGCGATGCTGCATCGTGCGCGAGCGAATGACGCTCAGCAATTCGCCGTCGTCGAGCAAGCCCGAGCGCAGCAAAACCGGCCAAGCCACTTCAATGCGGTCATTGGCGAGCTGTACGATCAAGTGGCGCTGCGCAGCATCTTCATGCGCCAGCCGCTCGGCAAGGCTGCGCCGGATCGGCATTTCCAGCTGATGCAGCAAGCGCTGCAAAATCTCTTCTGCCAGTTCGCGCTCGCGCGCCGACATGCCGCCCAAATCCGTGCCCAGAATCATATCGCCCATGCGCGTGGCCAGTTGGGCGCGCGCATCCGCACGCTTGTCTTGCGCCAGCACCAGAAGGCTTTGCAGCTCCGTGCTATCGAAACCTGAATTCATGACGAAACACTGCCCAAGGTTTATTCCCTCGAATCGATACGCTCTAATACAGTAGTATACACTCTAACGCTCCCAATTCGGTGAAGCGAGTCTGCTCATTGAAATAACTGACACTTAGATATCGTCCGTGGCTGTGTTGCCGCAGCTTTTGCAATAGAATTCGCAAATTGCACAACGCGTCGACGACTGTGCGCAATCGATCGATAGA
>CAMDLT010000009.1 GCA_945901855.1 Asaia bogorensis
ACGGAACGCGCTTTTCCAGCGACACGTAACTGAACATCCCGCCATCCTCGCCATCGCGTCCGCGCATCCCATCCCCTCCCCTTCAAACACAAGCCCAGTGAATCACGCGACCACGGCAACCCGGAAGAGGGTTTTTCAGCGGCCTGCTAGCGCTTCTTGAGAGCATGCGCGATCAGCTTGCGCATCAGCGTGGGCAGCGCTTGTGCGGGCAGCGCTTTTTGTTCGACCCACACGCCGCCCGCAAGGTCGCTGCGCCGCGCGGTCGCGCGCCATACCGCCATCTCAAGCTCGAAATGCGTGAAGCCGTGGCGCACTTTGCCGGGCACGGGGTGCCAGGCGAGGGCCGCAGGCGCCGCCGCAAGCGCCGCTTTTTCCGTCGGTGCCGCCGTGCGCCACTCGCTCGACGGCACTTCCATCATGCCGCCAAGCAGGCCCTGGTCGGGGCGTTGGCGCAGCCACACGGCGCCGCTGCGATCGGTTGCCACGAACGCGACGGCGCGGCGCGTCGGGCGTTTGGCCTTGGGCGTTTTGTAGGGGTAGTTTTCGGCCGTGCCCGCGCGATGGGCCGCGCACGCGAGCTTGAAGGGGCACAGTAAGCAGCTCGGTTTGCGCGGGCTGCAGATCGTCGCGCCCAGATCCATCGTCGCTTGCGCAAAATCGCCGGGCCGGTCGGCCGGGACGATGTCGGCCACCACGCGGCGGATTTCGGGCTTGGCCCGCGGCAAGGGGGTATCGATGGCAAAGACGCGCGTGAACACGCGCTCGACATTGCCGTCGACCACGGCGGCTTGTCGCTCGAACGCGATCGCGGCGATGGCGGCTGCCGTGTACGGCCCGATACCGGGCAGTTCCAGCAAAGCTTCTTCGCTGTCGGGAAACGCGCCGCCGCATTTCTCGACGACATGCTGCGCGCATGCATGCAGATTGCGCGCGCGCGCGTAGTAGCCAAGCCCCGCCCACGCTTCGAGCACGCTGGCGCGCGGCGCTGCTGCCAGCGCCTCGACCGTGGGCCAGGTCCGCACGAATTTTTCGAAATACGGGCCGACCGTCGCGACCGTCGTTTGCTGCAGCATGATTTCGGAAAGCCACACGCGATAGGGCTGCGCGCGTTCGTCGCCGCGCGCGCGCCACGGCATGACGCGCCGGTGCCGGTCGTACCAAGCAAGCAAAGCGGCGGCGAGCGCGTTCATCGGGGTCTCGAAATGGGCACCGTTGAAGTCGGGTACCGGACAGTCTAAACTGCTGCCCATGGCACTCAAGGCAATCGCCGCCCAAGTCCCCAAATTGACCAAGGAAGCGCTCAAACGGCGCGGCCCCGCTTTTGCGACTATTGTCGCCGAATGGGGCGAGATTGTCGGACCCGCTTTGGCCGGATCGTGCCTGCCCGAAAAACTCGCAACCCCGCCGCGCCCGCCCAAAGGCGTCGTCGCCCCGCCGCAGGCAGGCACCCTCACCATCCGCGTTGCCGGCGGTGCAGCACTCGAATTGCAGCATTTGGCGCCGTTGCTGGTCGAGCGCATCAATCGCTTTGCCGGGTTCAAGGCCGTCGAGCGCCTGCGCTTCGTCCAGGGCCCGATGCCGCGCGAGGCAACGCCCCTGCCGCCGCCTGCGCCGCCGCTCGCCCCGGCCGAAAAGCAACGACTCGAAGCGGCCGTGGAGTCGGTGAACTCGCCCGAGCTGCAAGCAGCGCTTTTGCGCCTAGGCGAGGGGTTGGGCCGTCGCCGCCGTGGAAAAGCCCAAATTTCTCGGTGAGATAAGGTGAGTTATCCCCACGGGGATTCAGGCCTTGAGGAGTCGGCTGCCGAGTCGGTACTGTCACAACATCTTGTGGGTGGACCAATGAAAAACCAGCATATGTCGAAAATCTTTGGCTTTTTGGCCTTGATCGCGGTGGCGATCTCGGCCCCGGCGCACGCCCAAACCGGCCCGCGCGCCGAAGGGCTCGATTTTGTCATCGGGGCGGCCAACGCGCCGGTCACGATCATCGAATACGCGTCCATCACGTGCCCGCATTGCGCGCGTTTCCACAGCGACGTGCTGTCGCGCCTGAAGGAAAAATACGTCGAGACGGGCAAGGTGCGGTTCATCTTTCGCGATTTCCCGCTCGACCGCCTGGCGCTCAATGCTGCGATGCTGGCGCGCTGCAATGGCGCGGAGCGGTTCTTCACTTATCTCGACGTTTATTTTGCCGAACAGGCCAATTGGACGCGCGGCACGCCCGAGCAGGCAATGACCGCCTTGCGCCGCCTGACGCGCACGGGCGGCATGTCGGAGACGGCGATCGATGCGTGCCTTGCCAATGTCGAAATCCAAAACGCCGTGCTGACCCAGGCCATGACGGGCGAACGCGAGCATCGCGTGCAGTCGACGCCAACCTTGGTCGTCAACGGCCAAGTGCAGCGCGGCGCGCCTACTTTCGACGAACTCGAGCGGCTGCTGCAGCCGCTCGTCAAATAAGAACACGACTTCAGGAGCCTTCGTCCCATGCAATTCGTCAAGCTTCGCCTGTCCGGCTTCAAATCCTTCGTCGAACCGACCGAGTTCGCGATCGAGCCGGGTCTGACCGGCATTGTCGGCCCCAACGGGTGCGGCAAATCGAATCTGGTCGAGGCGCTGCGCTGGGTCATGGGCGAAAACCGCGTCAAGGCGCTGCGCGGCGGCGAAATGGACGACGTGATTTTTGCGGGCACGTCCAGCCGCCCGTCGCGCAACGTCGCCGAAGTCTCGTTGCTCGTCGAAAATCCCGAACACAAAGCGCCCGCCGCCTACAACGACATGGCGGATTTCGACGTGGTGCGCCGCATCGAGCGCGAAAAGGGCTCGGCCTATCGCATCGGCGGGCGCGACGTGCGCGCGCGCGACGTGCAGCTGTTCTTCCAGGACGTGGGCTCGGGCGCGCATTCGCCTTCGCTCGTCAGCCAAGGGCGCATCGGCGCGATCATCCAGGCCAAGCCCACCGAGCGGCGCCAGATCCTGGAAGAAGCTGCCGGCATCACGGGCCTGCATTCGCGCCGCCACGAGGCGGAACTGAAGCTCAAAGCGGCCGAACAGAACCTGGCCCGCCTCGACGACGTTTTGACGACGTTGGGCGTGCAGCTCGACGGCCTCAAGAAACAAGCCCGCCAAGCCGCGCGCTACCGCAACATGAGCGATCTGGTGCGGCGCGCCGAAGCGATTTTGTTCCATCTGCGCTGGCAGCGCCAAATCGCCGACACGGCCCAAGCGGCCGAACATCTGGCGGCAGCCGAAGCCCTGGTGGTCGACATCACGACGCGTGCGGCCGCAGCGGCAACCGTGCTCGCCGAAGCCCAGGCGATGCTGCCCGATTTGCGCCAGCACGAACAGGAAGCCGCGGCCGCGCTGACGCGCCTCGAAGTGGCGGGCGAACAGCTGGCCGACGAAGAACGCCGCGTGACGGGCCAGATCGCGCAGCTTGAAGCGCGCCTCGAACAGCTCAAACGCGACAAGGGCCGCGAGGAAACGCTGCTGGCCGACACCGGCAACGCGCGCCAGCGTCTTTCAAGCGAACTCGAAGAACTGGCGGCCGCCGACGAACGCGCGGACGGCGAATCGGCGGGCATTGCCGGGCAGATCGAAGCCCAGCGCGAAACGGTCGACATGCTCGACGCCGAACTGGCGCAGGCGACCGAAGCGGTGGCCAAAGCCGAAAGCGAACGCGCCGCCCTGCAGCGCGAAATTGGCGACGCGCAAAACCGCCTCGCGCGGTTGGCCGAACGCGTGGCCGCCCAGGAAAACGACAAGGCGAAGCTCGAAGCGCTGCTGTCGGGGTCGGACGAAAAGCGCCACGGCTTCGAAGCGCGGTTGGCCGCCGCCGAAGCGGCGCTTGCCGCCGCCATGTCGGCCGCCGAAGACGCCGAGGGCGCGCGCCGGGCAGCGCAAGAAGAAGAGTTTGCCGCGCGTGCGGCGCTGCGCGATGCCGACCAGTCTTTCTCCAAGCTCGACGGCGAGCGCCAGGGCATTGCGCGCGCGGTCGCGGCGATCACCAAAAATGCGGGCCCGCACGCGCCGATTATGGACGCGCTGAAGGTCGCGCCCGGCTTCGAAACTGCGTTGGGCACCGGGCTTGGCGACGATCTGTCGGCCGCCCTCGACGCCGCCGCGCCGCGCCAATGGCGCATGCTCGATATCGCCGGCAACCCGCCGCCGCTGCCCTTGGGGGCGGTCGCGCTGTCGAGCTATGTCGAAGCGCCGGCGGCGCTCGCGCGCCGTCTGTCGCAGATCGGCGTGGTCGAGACGCACCTGCAAGGCGCCGAACTTGCCGCCCAGTTGGCGCAAGGCCAGCGCCTGGTTACCAAAGACGGCGCCTTGTGGCGGTGGGACGGGTTCGTGCAGGCGGCGGGCGCCCCCTCGCAGGCGGCCGAACTTTTGACGATGCGCAACCGCCTTGCGGCTCTCGACGACGAAACCGCGCGCGCGCGCGAAATTGCTGCGGGCGCGCGCACGCGCTACGGCGCGGCCGAAGCCGCCACCAAAGCGGCCGAAGCCGCCGACCAGCAGGCGCGCCAAGCGACGCGCGCGGCCAACGGCGGAATCGAATCGGCGCGCGGCGACATCTTGCGCCTCGCGCGCGAAACCGAAAACGAGTCGACCAAGCTTGGTCTGATCGCAGCCGAACTCGCGCGACTGGCAGCCGACCGTCAGGAACTGGATCAGCGCCGCGCATCGGCGCAAGAACGCTTCGATGCGATCGCGGACCCGGCCAATGCGCGCACCAAACTTGCCGAAGATCGCCAAACGCTGTCCCAGGCCCGCCAGTCCCTCGCCGATCGCGAAGCGGCCGGGCAGCGTCTGGCGCGCGAACGCGAAAATCGCGCGCGCCGGCGCCTGGCCATCGGCAACGAACAGCAAGCCTGGGAACAGCGCGCGGACTCCGCCACGCGCCAGATTGCAACGCTCGTCGAACGTTTCGAACTGACCCAAAGCGAACACGAAGAGCTTGCCGGACGGCCCGCCCAAATCGCCGCCGACCGCGCCAGCCTCGCCGACAAAACCCAGGAGATGGCGCAGATGCGCCGCGACGCGGCCGACCAATTGGCTGCGGCGGAAAATGCCGTGCGCGAGGCCGACCGGGCATTGAAAGCGGTCGAATCGAGCCTCGTCGAAGCGCGCGAAGACCGCGTGCGCGCCCAAGCGCACGGCGAACAGCAGCAAGCAGGCCAAGAACAGCTCGCCGCCACCATCCGCGAACGGCTCGACTGCGCGCCCGACGACACGCTGGCGGCCGGCATGGTCGAAGCCGACGAAGAACTGCCCGCCATCGCCGACATCGAGCGCAGGCTGGAGCGTCTGGTCAAGGAACGCGACAATATGGGGCCCGTCAACCTGCGCGCCGAGCAGGAAGCCGACGAAGTCGAAGCGCAGATCACGGGCATGACGACCGAAAAAGACGATCTGGTCGCCGCCATCGGCAAGCTGCGCCAGGGTATCGGCAGCCTCAACAAAGAAGCGCGCGAACGGCTGCGCGAGGCCTTCGTCAAGGTCGACGGGCATTTCCAGGATTTGTTCCAGCGCTTGTTCGGCGGCGGCCGCGCGCATCTGACCTTGAGCCCCACGATGGGCGCCGACGGCCAGGTCAACGACGACCCGCTCGATGCCGGACTCGACGTGATGGCCTCGCCGCCGGGCAAAAAACTGCAGTCGCTGACGCTGCTTTCGGGCGGCGAGCAGGCGATGACGGCGCTCGCCTTGCTTTTTGCGGTCTTCCTCACCAACCCCGCCCCGATCTGCGTGATGGACGAAGTCGATGCGCCGCTCGACGACGCCAACGTGGATCGCTTCTGCAAACTGCTCGACGAAATCGGCCGGTCGAGCGGCGTGCGCTTCATTGTGGTGACGCACCACCGCCTGACGATGTCCAAAATGGACCGGCTGTTTGGCGTAACGATGGCCGAGCGCGGCGTTTCCACGCTCGTCTCGGTCGATCTTCGCAATGCGGAAAGGCTGCGTGCGACCGCTTAACGCAGCCTTTTTTCCAATGGCGGATCAAGCACTTGGCACTCTCTAAAGGCGCTTGACAGCCGCACCCTCCGTCCCTATTGTCCGCGCCGTCAGACGGGTGAAAAGACGCGGATTCTCGCGTTTTTTAGCCGCTTTCACCGGAGTTTCGAGCATGGCCGATTCCGACGACCGGAACCGCGAGCTCGATGCCTTCACGGCCAAAGTCAAAGCCGTGCAGGACCGACGGGCGAAAACGGCGACGCGCTCGGCCGCTGCAGTGGGCGCCAAAACCGGCCAGTTGGGTTTGGGCTTTCGCATTTCGGTCGAGTTGCTTGCGACCTTGGCTGTCGGCACCGGAATGGGCTATGTGCTCGACCGGTGGCTGGCGACCAGCCCCTGGCTGACGCTGGTATGTTTCATGCTCGGCGCTGCTGCCGGCATGCGCAACGTGGTTCGGGTGGCAACCGCTGCCCAAAAAAAGGCGGAGGCCGACAAGCTTCCGCCGTCAGATGGACCGGCCTAAACGCAGTTAACTTTCGAACCCCGCCAATTCCGGAGAGACAAGCCCCGTGTCCAGCCCCCTTGACCAGTTCCAGATCAAGTCGCTCGTGCAGCTCGACGTTGCGGGTCTCAATCTCGCCTACACGAACTCGGCCTTGTGGATGACGATCGCGGCCGGGACCGCCGCCGTGCTGCTGCTCGCGTCCGCCAGCGGCGCGCGCCTGGTGCCGGGCCGCCTGCAGTCGGTGGGCGAGATCATGTACGAATTCATCGCGGGCATGATCCGCGAAAATGTCGGCAAGGAAGGCAAACAGTATTTCCCGTTTTTCTTCACGCTGTTCTGCTTCGTTTTGTTCGGCAACCTTGCGGGCATGATTCCGGGCTCGTTCACCTTCACGAGCCACATCATCGTAACGTTCACGATGGCGCTTAGCATCTTCGTCGTTATCACGGCGATCGGCTTCGCGCGCCACGGCACGCATTTCTTCCATCTGTTTTTCCCGTCGGGCGCGCCGCTGATGACGGCGCCCATCTTGATCCCGATCGAGGTGATCTCGTATCTGGCCCGGCCGATCTCGCTGTCGGTGCGTCTGTTCGCCAACATGACGGTCGGCCACATCATCATGAAGATCTTCGCGGGCTTCGTGATCAGCCTCGGCGCCTATTTCGTGCTGCCGGGCGCCGTGCCCTTCGCGGTTTTGGTCGGCATCTCCGCCCTCGAGTTTTTCGTGGCGGCCTTGCAGGCCTACATCTTCACGATCCTGTCGTGCATCTATTTGAACGACGCGATCAACCTGCACTGAGCGCGGTTCGCCCCGCCGCCCCGAAAACAGGACCGGCGGCGGGACGAACGAGCGACCAGTAAACTCGACAAAAAAAGGAAACAGGACGATGGAACCAGCAGCAGCAAAACTCATCGGCATGGGCTTGGCCGCGATCGGCATGATCGGGGCGGGCATCGGCGTCGGCTCGGTGTGGGCCAGCCTCATCGCGTCGGTTGCGCGCAACCCGGCCGCCAAAGACAACGTGCAGGTCTATGCGTATATCGGCTTCGCGGTCACGGAATTCATCGCGCTGCTGGCGTTCGTCATCGCCATTCTGATTTTCGTTTCCTGACGATGTCGAAGGGGAAGCGTTCGCGCTTCCCCTTCGGTTTCGTTCCATAGCTTCGGGGACTGCGATGCCGCAATTCGATCCCACTTGGTTCGCCAGCCAGATTTTCTGGCTCGCCATCATTTTCTTCGCTTTCTATCGCGTGATTTCGCGCCAGGTGCTGCCCCAACTGGGTGCCGCCATCGAAGGCCGCGAAAAGCAGATCGAAGGCGATTTGCACCGCGCCGCCGCCCTCAAAGGCGACAGCGACGCGATGATCGCCGCCTACGAAAAGGCGCTCGCCGAAAGCCGCGCCAAGGCGCAGGCCGTGCGCCTCGAAACCGAAGCGGCGCTCGCCAAGAAGGCCGCAACCCAATCGGGCGAACTCAACGCGGCGTTGGCGACGCGCATCAAGGCAGCGGAATCCAAAATCGCCGACGCGCGCAAGGCCGCACTCTCGAACGTCGAAACGCTGGCGGCCGAAATCGCCGTCGATGTGGCGCTGAAGATCGCGGGCCTTTCGATCAGCGAAGCCGACGCCAAATCCGCCGCCGCGACGCGTATCTGAAGGATCCCGCACCATGGCCATTCTCAACAGCGAATATTTCTGGATCACGCTGGCGATCCTGACCTTGTTCTATATCGCGTGGGGCCCCGCCAAGTCGGCGATCCTGGGCGGGCTCGATGCGCGCGCCGAGCGCATCCGCAAGGATCTCGACGAAGCCGCCGCGCTGCGGACCCAGGCCGAAAAGCTGCTGGCCGAGTACCAGGCCAAGCATCGCGACGCGATGGCCCAGGCCGACTCGATCGTCGCCTCGGCCAAGGAAGACGCCGCACGCCTCGCCGCCAAGGCCGAAAGCGATCTGGCCGCCTCGCTCAAGCGCCGCGAAGAAATGGCTTTGCAGCGCATCGCCCAGGCCGAAGCGCAAGCGACGGCCGACGTGCGCACGGCCGCCGTCGATCTGGCGATCGCCGCCACGGCCAAACTGCTCGAAAAACATCTCGATGCCGGCCGTCAGGACGCGCTTGCCGACAAAGCGATCCAAGCGCTGCCCAGCCGCCTCAACTAGAACGCCTAACCACTAAAGCGCTCCGTACAATACAACCATCGACAGCCGCCCAACCGCAAGGTTCGGGCGGCTTTTTGCGGTATTAGATTTGCTTTTGCTTGGCGAGTTCAGCAATATTGTATGCTGAATTTGTTTCAAGGAGAGAGCTTCTATGGCGATGCGGGCAAAACTTTCGGCTCTGGCGAATATCTTGGGTGTTCTGATTGTTGCGGGATTTGCAGCCGTTGTGCTGACCAGTGCGTTGGCCCTGCGCGAGCTCAAAGTGAACGGGCCGGTCTACGAACGTATCGTACTCGGCAAAGATCTGGTCGCCGACATTTTGCCCCCGCCCGCTTATGTGGTCGAAGCCTATCTGGAAGCGACCTTGGCAATGCAAGATCCGCAGAGCCTGGCAAAGCACAAGCAAGTGCTCGTGAAGCTCAAAAAAGACTATGACGCCCGCCAGGCATTTTGGCGCGGCCAGTCGATCGATCCCGATGTTCGCCGCAAATTGACGGTCGAAGCGCACCAGCCCGCCCTCGAATTCTGGAAACTGCTCGACGAGCAACTGCTGCCTGCCCTGGAAGCGGGCGATGCGCGCCGCGCCCAGACGGCCTATACGGCCTTGCAGGCGGCCTATACCAAGCATCGCGCGGCGATCGACGAAACCGTCGCGGCCACCGAAAATATGAACATCGCAACCGAAGCCTACTCGGCCGAGCAAGAAGGCACGTATACGACGATCCTGTGGCTCGTATCGGCACTTGTGTTGCTAGTCGCGCTCGCGGGCGTCGGCGGCGTGATCTTTGGCATGATCCGCCCCATCCGTACGATGACCGATGCGATGCGCACTTTGGCGAGCGGCCAAACCGACCTCACCGTGCCGGCCTTGTCGCGCGAAGACGAAATCGGCGAGATGGCCAAAGCCGTGCAGGTGTTCAAGGAAAGCGCGATCGAAAACGAACAGCTCAAACGGCAGCAATCCGCAACGCGCGCCCAAGCGGCGGCGGCGCAGCAAGCTGCCTTGCGCGGCATGGCCGAAACGGTCGAGCGCGAGACGACGGCAGCCGTCGAATCGATCGCGCGCGAGGCCAAAAACGCCGACGGCGCGGCCGAAGGCATGCGCGATCTGGCCCTCGAAGTTTCCTCGGACTCCCAGGCCGTTGCGGCCGCTTCCGAACAGGCGCTGGTCAACGTGCAAACCGTTTCGTCGGCGGCTGAGGAACTTACCGCTTCGATCCGCGAGATTTCCGGCCAGATTGCGCGCGCATCGAGCGTGACCAAAGCGGCCGTCTCGAGCGGCGAGAAAGCGCGCGCGACGATCCAATCGCTCTCCGAAGCGGTCGCGAAAATCTCCGAAGTCACGAAACTGATCGGCCAGATCGCGGGCCAGACGAATCTTCTGGCGCTCAACGCCACCATCGAAGCCGCGCGCGCGGGCGATGCGGGCAAGGGCTTTGCCGTGGTCGCATCGGAAGTCAAGAACCTCGCCAACCAGACTGGTCGGTCGACCGAGGATATCGACCGCCAAGTCGGCGAGATCCAGGCCGCGACCCAAGCTGCCGTTGCGGCCGTGGGCGAAATCGGCGACCGCATTCGCGAAGTCGATGCGGTCGCAAACGCGATCGCGACCGCAATGGAAGAGCAAGGCGCCGCCACCCAGGAAATCGCGCGCAACGTTGCCCAAACCGCCGACGCCTCGCGCGAAGTCGCGCAAAAGATCCAGCGCGTCAGCCAGCAGGCCGATGCCGTCGGCACGAGCGCTGCCGACGTGCGTACGGCGGTTTTGTCCGTAACTGAGAATATCCAAGGCTTGCGCGAAACGCTGGTGCGCGTCGTGCGCACCTCGACGACCGATGCCGATCGGCGCTCGCATCCGCGCTACCGCATCGACGCGAAGTTCGAGGCGACCAATGCCGCAGGCCAGCGGATCCAGGCCAAACTCGCGGATGCATCGGAGCGCGGCGCCTGCCTCGAAACCTCGCAGGCAATGAAGGTCGGCGACCGCGGCACGCTGCGTTTCGACGGCGTGGGCGCGGCACTGCAGTTCTTCGTGCGCGAGGTCGAACCTGCGCGCCTGCATGTGGAATTCGAAAAACCGGACCCTGCCTATCGCGATTGGTTCGAGCGGCGTATCGCTGGGCTAAAGCCCATTTAAGGGCGGCTTTAGCCCAGCACCGTCAAAGGGCTCGGTCGAGCGCGCAATCCGCGCACACGCCGCCGACTTGGCGCGTTGGGCACTTGCGGCAGGCATCGATCGCATCGATCATGCCCGAGATTCGCTTGTCGAGGCCGCTATCGCCGTCGGCATCGCGCATGCCTTCGGGGCTATGCGTTTCAGTCTCGCGCTTCATTCCGGCCCCTTCGAAAATCCCCCGATACCGCAAATTTATGACAGAATAATGCGGGAATGTCATGCACAATCAGGTTTATTTTCCATTCGCTAACCGTATAATTCGTCGATAAAAAACTGCTGCCACCGAAAAACGGTGCGACCGGACCTACTCCGCCGCAAGCACTTTCGGGTTTGCGGGCTTCCAGCGCAGCACAGGCGCGCGTGCCGCCCGCGTTTCGTCGAGGCGACGTCGCGGGGTCAAACGCGGAGCCGCCTGGAACCAGGCGGACGCGCCGGGTTTTTGCGCCTCGCGCGCAAGGTGGCGCAGCGTTGCCACAAACGCGTCGAGCGATTCCTTGCTCTCGGATTCGGTCGGTTCCACCAGCATGGCGCCGTGCACCACCAGCGGGAAATACATCGTCATCGGATGGTAGCCTTCGTCGATCATCGCCTTGGCGAAATCGAGCGTCGAAATCCCCGTGTCCTTGAGGAACGTGTCGTCGAACAAGGCTTCGTGCATGCACGGGCCGCCGTCGAAGGCGGGCGTCATCGCCCCGCGCAAGCGCGCCAGCACGTAGTTCGCATTGAGTACGGCATCGCTGGAGGCCTGGCGGATGCCGTCCGCGCCGTGGCTCAACATATAGGCCAAGGCGCGCACGAACATGCCCATCTGCCCGTTGAAGCCCTTCAAGCGTCCGAACGGTTGGGCGTCGCCCTTGCGGGTTTCCACCAGCTCGAACCCGTCAGTACCGTGCACGACGTACGGCAGCGGCGCGTAGGGCGCCAGCAACGCCGACAGCACGACCGGCCCCGAGCCCGGCCCGCCGCCGCCATGCGGCGTCGAGAAGGTTTTGTGCAGGTTGATGTGCATGGCATCGACGCCCAGGTCGGCCGGGCGCACCCGGCCCGCGATCGCGTTGTAGTTGGCGCCGTCGCAGTAAAAATAGCCGCCCGCCGCATGCATCAGATCGGCGATTTTGCGGATGTCGTTTTCGAACAGGCCGCAGGTGTTCGGGTTGGTCAGCATGATCGCGGCAACGTCGGGGCCGAGCTTCTTTTCGAACGCGGCCAGATCCACGCGCCCGCGCGCATCGGCTGGAATCGAATCGACCGTGAAACCGAGCAGCGCCGCCGTCGCGGGATTGGTGCCGTGCGCGGACTCGGGCACCAGCACGCGCTTGCGCGTGGCGCCTTCGCCTTTGGCCTGGATCGCCGACCAGATCGCAACCATGCCGCAAAGCTCGCCATGCGCGCCGGCTGCCGGGCTCATCGCCACGGTCGGCATGCCGGTCAGCGTCTTCAGCCAATGGGCAAGCTGGTCCATGAGTTCGAGGGCGCCCTGCACGGTCTTGGCGGGCTGCAGCGGGTGGATATCGGCAAAGCCGGGCAGACGCGCCATCTTTTCGTTGAGACGCGGATTGTGCTTCATCGTGCAGGAGCCGAGCGCGAACAGCCCGCTGTCGATGCCGTAGTTCTTCTGCGACAGCCGCGTGAAGTGGCGCACCACCTGCGGCTCCGACAAACACGGCAATCCGACCGGCGCCTTGCGCGCGAACGCGCCCAGGCGCGATTTGACGGCAGGGGCAACGGGCACGTCCACGCCGATGCGCCCCGGCACGCCCTGTTCGAAAATCAACGGTTCTTCGAGCATCAATCCGCGATGGCCGGACGACGTGACGACGGGCGGCAGCGCGGTCGCAGGATCGTTGGCGGCATCGTTGGCGGCGGCCGTGCGGCCTTGGCTTTTGTCCATGTTACAGCACCTCCGCAAGAGCGGCCGCAAAGCGGTCCATGTCGTCGATCGTGTTGGTTTCGGTCGCGGCGACGATCAGCACATTCGCCATGTCCTTGTTGCCGGGCCACAGGCGCGCGCCCGGCACGCCCGCGAGCACGCCCCGATCGACCAAGGAATCGACGACGGCGCCCGCATCGCGCGGCAAGCGCACGGCGAACTCGTTGAAAAACGCGTCGGTCAGGATCTCGACGCCCTTGACGGCCGCGAGCTTGTCGGCAAGCAGGCACGCATGCGCGTGGTTGAGCTTGGCAAGGCTTGCAAGCCCCTCCTCGCCCAGCAGCGACAGATGCACCGTGAACGCAAGCGCGCACAGGCCGGAATTGGTGCAGATGTTGGACGTCGCTTTTTCGCGGCGGATATGCTGCTCGCGCGTCGACAGCGTCAGCACCCAGCCGCGCTTGCCGTCGGCATCGACGGTTTCGCCGCACAAACGGCCCGGCATCTGGCGCACGTATTTTTCTTTGGCCGCAAACAGGCCCACATAAGGACCGCCGAAATTGAGCGCGTTGCCGATCGACTGGCCCTCCGCCACCACGATATCCGCGCCCATGTCGCCGGGCGGCACGACCGCGCCCATCGACAGAATTTCGGGCACCGCGCAGATCAGCAAAGCGCCCGCTTTTTGGCACGCGGCGGCAAGGGCCGAAAAATCCTCGAGCCGGCCGAACACGTTGGGATACTGCACGACCACGCACGACGTCTTGGCATCGATGCGCTCGGCGAGGCCCGCGAGCCCGTCCGGCGTGGGCGCCAGCGCTTCGACCGCGAAGCCCGAGAAGCGCCCGTGCGTCTCGACCGTTTCGCGCGTGTGCGGATGCAAGGCGCCCGACAAAATGGCCTTGCCGCGGCGCGTGATGCGGTTGGCCATCATCACGCCTTCGACGCACGCGGTCGCCGCGTCGTACATCGATGCGTTGGCCACGTCCATTCCGGTCAGCAGCGCCACTTGGGTCTGGAATTCGAACAGATATTGCAGCGTGCCCTGCGCGATTTCGGGCTGGTAGGGCGTGTAGCTCGTCAAAAATTCGCCGCGCTGGATGATGTAGTCGACCGACGCGGGCACATGGTGGCGGTACGCGCCGCAGCCCAAGAAACTTGCCATCGAGCCGGCCGGACGGTTCTTGGCCGCCAAGGCTTGCATATGGCGCTCGACCTCCAGCTCGCCCTTGGTCAGGCTCAAGCCCGCGACCGGGCCTGCCAGACGCGCATGTTCGGGCACGTCGACGAACAGCGCGTCTTCGTTGGGCAGACCGATCGCGGCCAGCATGGCGCGGCGATCTTCTGGCGTGTGCGGCAGATAGCGCATCGGTATTTCCTTTTAGCCGAGCGAGGCGACAAACGAATCGTACGCGGCCTGGTCCATCAGATCCTGGAACTCGGCCGTGTCGGTTGCCTTGATTTTGAAGAACCAGCCCGCACCGGTCGGGTCGGTGTTGACGAGCCCCGGCTCGCCCGACAGCGCGTCGTTGGCACCGACAACGGTGCCCGATACGGGCGCGTAAATGTCGGACGCGGCCTTGACGGATTCGACCACGGCGACTTGGCCGCCTTTGGCGACCGCTTTGCCCGATTCCGGCAGATCGACGAACACGACGTCGCCCAGCTGGCCTTGTGCATAGGCCGTGATGCCGACAGCGCAGACATCGCCGTCGTCGACGCGGATCCATTCGTGGTCTTTGGTAAAACGCAACTCGGCCATGGGACGGGCTCCTTGTAGGTATCTGCGGCGTATCTATCCGCGGAAATAGCGATGGGGGGCAAAGGGCAGGGCAGAAATCTTGGCGGGCAACACCTTGCCGCGCACGACCAGACCGACCGGCGTGCCGACCGCCGCGTGCGCGGCCCCGACATAGCCCATCGATACGGGTCCGTTCACGCTGGGGCCAAAACCGCCCGAGGTGACCGTGCCGATCTTGGCGCCGTTCGCATCGACGATGTCGGTACCTTCGCGCGCAGGCGCACGCCCCTCGGGCAGAATGCCGACGCGTTTGCGCAAAGCGCCCTCGGCCAGTTCTTTTTGGATGCGTGCGGCGCCCGGAAATCCGCCTTCGGCGCGGCGGCGCTTGGAAATCGACCACGCCAAATCGGCTTCGATCGGCGAGGTGGTCGTGTCGATGTCGTGGCCATAGAGGCACAAACCGGCTTCGAGCCGCAGACTGTCGCGCGCCCCCAAGCCGATCGGTTTGACCTCGGGTTCGGCCAGCAGGCGCTGCGCCAATTCGGCGGCCTTGTCGCCCGGCACCGAAATTTCGTAGCCGTCTTCGCCCGTGTAGCCCGAGCGCGTGAAGGAACAAGCGATGCCCGCAATGGCGCCGTCGCGCGCGGTCATGAATTTCTGGCCGACCACGTTGGGCGCCAGGCGCGCCATCACGGCGGCGGCTTGCGGGCCTTGCAGCGCCAGCAAGGCGCGGTCTTCGTGGTGCTCGATCGCAGCGTGTGCGCCGATTTTGGCCTTCATATGCGCAATATCGGCGTGTTTGCAGCCGGCATTGACGACCAAAAACAGATGCGATCCGCGCTGGGTTACCATCAGATCGTCGAGAATGCCGCCCGCTTCGTCGGTGAACATGGAATAGCGGATCGCGCCTTCTTTGAGGATCGCAAGGTCGCCGGGGATCAGCGTTTCAAGCGCGGCCAGCGCGCCGGCACCATGCAGCGACACCTGGCCCATGTGCGACACGTCGAACAAGCCCGCAGCGCTGCGCGTATGGTTGTGCTCGGCCAATATCCCCATCGGATACTGGACCGGCATGTCGTAGCCGCCAAACGGCACCATTTTGGCGCCAAGGGCGACATGCAACGCATGCAACGGGGTTTTGTTCAGGGATTCGGTTTCGCCCACAAGCCACTCCACGAAGACAGAACGACGCATGCGTCGGCTTATTTCAGCCAATCGCGCATGCCCCCTCTGTCCGTGGACCTGAAAGAATCGCCCGCCCGAAATCCGGCGGACTTACCTCTTCGGTGGAAGCTTGGGCCTAAACCCGCTTCGCTTTCCAGAGTGACGATTCCCGCGCGGTCCGTTTGCCTGAGAGTTTCCGGGGCGGTTGCTCCTTCGGCGTCTTTGGGGGTGGCCTCCCAAAGCACTCTCCCGCGCGGGAGATGCACGGCGATAGTGGGTCGCGCGCACGATCAACACAATAGCTCGCGTCGCTTGCGGGTCAAGCGGCATCGTGCCTGTTGATAGATTCAGCGGGTCTGGCGTTGGCTGCGGTTCCAGGCAAGCTGGTCGGCGGTCAGTTGGAAACCGATCACGACTTGGTAGCCCGGCCCCTCGGCATTCGATTTCAGCGGGATAAAGGGCTCCCACTGGTCCACGCGGCCGACCCGCGGCCGATTGTCGGTCCACTCGAAGCCCGCGACAAAATTTTCGCGCACCACCACGTTGCGCTCGGCATCCACGATCGCGACGAAATAAGGCAGGGCTGCGCGCCGCGTGCGGTCGGCAGGCCCGCGTTCGGCGGCAAAAGCGATCTGCAAATCGAGCGTCACGGACGCCTTGTTGCGCTGGGTCGAGTAGGCGCAGCCGATGCGAATATCGACGATCTGGCCCTGGACCAGCAGGTCGGTCACGTCGCGCCCGCCGCCCTCGCGAAACTGTACCAGCGTGTTGGCATCGGGCAAAATACCGCCGGCCGGGCACAAAGCCGACGGCGGCGGTTCGCCCGAACAGCCAACCAGGGCCGCAAGGCTTGCCGCCAGAAAAACGGCGCGAAAATTTTTCACGGACCCGCTTTTCACGGCAGCGTGTTGTGCGCGCCGTCGCAGAAGGGCTGGGTTTTGCTGGCTTTGCAGCCGCAGAAATAAAGTTTCTTGTCTTCGCTTGCCTCGAACTTGACCGGCTGCATGCCGGTTCCGGCATGGCTACCGTCGCAAAACGGCTGTTTTTTCGACAACCCGCAGCTGCACCACCAATAGGCCTTGCCGGCCGTGACGTCGACGGGATACGGGGCTTTTTGCGGGACGGCGGGCACGGTCATGGGGCGTTCCTGTGTGGCTGGTCGACGGGAAAACCGGGGCTGGCGCAACTGCGCGACTCCGGTGTAACTATCCTTCCGACACTAGAGAAAGCGCCATGACCGCACAAGCGCCGCTCACCGTCTTGCTGGCCACACCGCGCGGATTTTGCGCGGGCGTGGACCGCGCCATTCTGATCGTCGAGCGCGCCATCGAAAAATACGGCGCGCCCGTGTATGTGCGCCACGAAATCGTCCATAACCGTTTTGTCGTCGAAGCGTTGGAAACGAAGGGCGCGATTTTTGTCGACGATTTGGCGGCCGTGCCCGACGATCGCCCGGTCGTCTTTTCCGCGCACGGCGTGCCCAAAACCGTGCCGGCCGAAGCGGTGCGGCGCGGGATGTTCTATCTCGACGCCACGTGCCCGCTGGTCAGCAAAGTGCATTCGGCGGCCGAGCATCATTTCAAAGCCGGCCGCCATATCGTTTTGATCGGCCATGACGGCCATCCCGAAGTGGTCGGCACGATCGGCCAATTGCCCGAGGGCGCGATCACGCTGGTCGAGGACGAAGCGCAGGCCGAACAAGTCGTTTTGCCCGCCGACAAAGAGCTCGCCTTTTCGACGCAGACGACGCTGTCGGTCGACGATACGGCCGGCATCGTTTCGGTTTTGCAGCGCCGCTATCCGCAGATCCGCCCGCCGCGTTCGGACGATATTTGCTATGCCACCACCAACCGCCAGTCTGCCGTCAAGGCGATGGCGAACGACGCGGATGCGGTACTGGTCCTGGGCTCGCCCAATTCGTCGAACTCGATGCGGCTGGTCGAAGTGGCGCGCAAAGCGGGCTGCGCCAACGCGCATCTGGTCCAGCGCGCGGCCCAAATCGACTGGGAAAAACTGGGGCCCCTGCGGCGCATCGGCATTACCGCAGGCGCCTCGGCGCCCGAGATCCTGGTCCAGGAAACGCTGGCCGCCTTGCGCCAGCGTTATGCCGTGACGATCGAAGAGGTCGTGACCGCGCGCGAGGACGTGCATTTCAATCTGCCGCGCGTGCTGGAAACCTAAAGGCGATGGCCGTCTATACCGATGTCGACGACGAGGCGCTCGAAAGTTTTCTCGAGGGGTACGCGATCGGCAAGCTTGCGGGCTATCGCGGCATTGCCGAGGGCGTCGAAAACTCGAACTTCCTGCTCGAAACGGATCGCGGGCGCTATATTTTGACGCTCTACGAAAAGCGCGTGAAGCGCGAGGACCTGCCGTTTTTTCTGGGCCTCATGGACCATCTGGCGGCCAAGGGCCTCGCCTGCCCCACGCCCTTGCATCGCAACGACGGCAACACGCTGGGCACGCTGTGCGGCAAGCCTGCCGCCATCGTCAGCTTCCTTGCCGGCGTGTGGCCCCGGCGCGTCGCACTTGGCCATTGCGCGCCCGTGGGCGAAGCGCTGGCGCGTCTGCATCTGGCCGGCCGGGATTTTGCCCTTCGCAGGGCCAATGCGCTGGGTCCCGATGGCTGGCGGCCGCTGTTCGAAGCGTGCGCCGCCCGGGCCGATACGCTCGAAGCGGGCCTTGGCCAGACCCTGCAACGCGAGCTTGAATTTCTCGAACGCAATTGGCCGACGGATCTGCCAAAGGGCGTGATTCACGCCGATCTGTTTCCCGACAACGTGTTTTTTCTCGACGATGCGTTTTCGGGCATGATCGATTTTTATTTCGCGTGCAACGATTTCTTGGTCTACGACCTCGCCATCTGCCTCAACGCGTGGTGTTTCGAGGCCGACGGCGCGTTCAACGCGACCAAAGCGCGCCGCCTGGTGGCGGGCTATCGGCGGCAGCGCGAATTGTCGGCGCAAGAACTGGCGGCGCTGCCGATTTTGGCGCGCGGTTCGGCGCTGCGCTTTTTGCTGACGCGGCTTTACGACTGGCTCAACCATCCGCCCGGCGCGTTCGTGAAGCCCAAAGATCCGCTCGAATACGCCAAAAAACTGCGCTTCCATCAGGGCGTGGGCGGCCCGGCTGATTACGCGATCGCGGACGCGCCGCGATGATGCGTCTGTTTGCAGGCGTGCTGGCACTGCTGGCAGCCGGTGCGGCGTCGGCCCAAACGCCGCCAGTCTCGACGCCGACCGTTCTGGCGCTGAGCGAGTCGGCCGAGCCGGGGCGCACGCTGGTCCGCGTGGATGTCGAGGCCGAGATTTTGCTTGGCCCAAAATGAACGACGCAGCGCCCGAACGCATCGAGCTTTATACCGACGGGGCGTGCAGCGGAAATCCGGGCCCCGGCGGCTGGGGCGCCCTGCTGCGTTTTCGCGGCGTGGAGAAAGAGCTTTCGGGCGGCGAAAATCCGACGACCAACAACCGCATGGAACTGATGGCGGCGATCGAAGGCCTCAAAGCCCTCAAACGCCCGAGCGCCATTCGCGTTTGGACCGACAGCGTCTATGTGCGCGACGGCATCACCAAATGGGTGCATGGCTGGAAGCGCAGCGGCTGGAAAACCGCCGACAAAAAGCCCGTCAAGAATGTCGATCTGTGGCAAGCGCTGCTGGCGGCGGCGGCGCCCCACGATATCGAATGGCGCTGGATCAAGGGCCATGCGGGCCATGTCGACAACGAACGCGCCGACGCGCTCGCACGCGGCGCCATCGCCGCCACGCGCGGAAACTAGACGGCAAGATCGAGCGGCAGGTCCGCGATGTCGCGCAGACGCTTGCCGTCGATCAACGTGCGCAGCATCAGGCTCGCATCCGAATAATCCAGCGCTTGCAAAGCGGCTTCCAGCTCCTGCAGCGCAAAGTGATAGACGCAGTCGATCTCCCCCGTGCCCAGCGCTATCGAAGCGATGCGCGCAGGGGTAGGCTCGGCCGTGATCACCGCAATATGCGGCACGCGGCCTTTGCGGTTCTTGACCAAATTAAGACCTTCGGAGCGCGCATTTTGGGCGCGGTCGCTGCGCAGCGTCCATTTGCACGAAATGCTCGCATGCAATATCGGCGCGGCGGCGTTCGCGCGCCGCAACGGCGTACGACGCGCCACGTCGCCATCGACGTAGCGCGCAACCGCATTGATCGTCTCGTCCGCTTCCGGTTGCCGTGCGATGACGATGTCTGGCTTGATCAGGTAGTCGCCGCCCAATGCCGCCGCCAGATTCGGGTTGGCCTTTGCCAACGCCTCGAGTTCGGCCAAATGTTCGAACTGGTCGAAACCGGCGATCGTCTTCTGCGTCCGGTTGTCGAAAAGTTTGGCCGGCGTCCGACAAGCCAATTGCCGGGGCGCAGTCGGCCGAGCGCCAGAAACGTTGTAGCCAGAAACTCCGCACATGAATCTTCGAACGCGATTCCGGCGGTCTGCGCCGCTTGGCGTTCTTTGAGGGACGCCTTGCCGAGCCTTGCGACAATTGCAGACGCAATTTGAATGCTGGCGCGATTGTCGCCGTCGGCGTTCGACGGAACGCCGGATTGGGTGACGTTCAAAATCGATCCCAAAAGCCGGTCGTGGAACGCGCGGCGCGCTTGGGCGAACAGCGACACGCGGCTACGCCGACATCGAGACAAGCCGCCGGGTCGCGAGCGTCGCGGCGATAGCGCCCGCCACTGCCTGCGCAACCGGCGGCGGAAAAGCGTTGCCGACTTGGCGATAGCTTGCCGTCTTGCCGCCCATGAACTGCCAATCGTCGGGGAATCCTTGCAGGCGGGCCACCATGCGGACCGTCAAGCGCGGCATGCCGGCAAAATCGGGGCCCGGCGCTTCGTTGGCAATGCCAAGCCCGTCGACGCCGAGCGCCGCCCAGGCCCGGCGCGCACGCGTCGGGCCCAGATCGGGGCCGCCATGTTTTTTGGAACCGCCGACCACCGTCGGCGCGATTTGGCCGGCCGTTTCCCGCCACGCGTCGGCGCCCGGCCAGCCGCGAGCGGCCATCAAATCGCCGAGCGTTTCGCCCACGCTTGGCGGCGGGCGGTCGTTTTTCGACGGCATCGCGAAACCGTCGGCAAGCGTGCGGCGCAACGCGACGAACACCACGCGCGGGCGCAATTGCGGCACGCCGAAATCCGACGCGTTGAGCAAATGCCAGCCTTGCGGCGCGTAGTCGAGGGCGCGCAATTGGTTTTCGATATCGGCGCGATAGGACGCGAACAGCGGATCGAGCAGCCCGCGCACGTTTTCGAACATAATCGCGCGCGGCCGTATCTCGTCGACCAAGCGCAACGCGGCCGGAAACAGATTGCGCTCGTCGGCGCTTCCCAATTGGTGGCCTGCTTTGGAAAACGGCGGGCACGGCACGCCGCCCGCCAGCAGATCGACGCCGCGATAGCGCGCGCCCGAAAACGACCCCAGATCGGCCTCGAGCGCGTTCCAATGCGGGCGGTTGTGTTTCAGCGTTTTGACCGCGTGCGCGTCGTTTTCCACGAGCGCGGCGTGGTCGAAGCCCGCGCGCTCCAATCCCAGCGCCTGTCCGCCGGCGCCTGCGCACATTTCAAACGAAGAAAACGCCGCCATTCGATTCGACTCCGATTTTTTGTACCTTGAACGTTCCCGCCGCTGTTTTCAAGCGCCATCCCGAAACGAAAACGCCGACCGGGCCGGATCGGCGCGGTCGGCGTTGATGCACGCGAAAGAAGAAATCAGGCGATTTGCGTGAGCATCGTTTCGACGGTCGAAACTTCGAATGCGCCCGGCTTTTCGAGGTTGAAGCTCTTGATCGTGCCGTCGACCACGTACATCGAGAAGCGCTTCATGCGCAGGCCCATGCCGAAGCCCGTGCCGTCCATCTCGATGCCCATCGCCTTGGCGAAATCGGCATTGCCGTCGGCCAGCATCATGACCTTGTCGCCGACATTCTGCGCCTTGCCCCAAGCGTCCATCACAAACGCGTCGTTGACCGACACGCACGCGACCGTATCCACGCCCTTTGCCTTCAGCGCGTCGTAATGGTTGACGAACCCCGGCAGATGCTTGGCCGAACAGGTCGGCGTGAAGGCGCCCGGCAGGCCGAAGATCGCCACCTTCTTGCCCTTGAAAAGATCGTCGGTGGTGAAATCCTTGATGCCGTCTTTGGTCATCGATTTCAGCTTCACCGCCGGAACGCGGTCGCCTGCTTGGACTGTCATGGAAGTTTCCTCTGGGTTCGTGGAAAAACGTGCCTAACAGTTAGGGCGATGCTTTGGAGATTGCAACGGGGTTGGCAGCCTGGGCCAGGGCAGCTAAAACCGCGTCCGCCGTCAGCAGTTCGGACAAGGCGATCCCGCCCGGCGCCCCCGGCCCGTAGACCGCGTTGAACGGGATGCCGTAGCGCCCGAAACTCGCCAAATAGGCCGAAATGCGGGCATCCGGGCGCGTCCAGTCGGCACGCAGCGGCACCACCGCATCGCTTTGCAGGCGCGCAAGAACCGGATCGCGCGCGAGCACGAAGCGCTTGTTCACTTGGCAGGTCACGCACCAATCGGCGGTCACGTCGACGAACACCACGCGCCCTTGCGCCACCGCCCGGTCGATGGCCGCGCGCTCGAACGTCTGCCACGCGATCGCGGGGTCGTTCGCAACGCCAACGTCCGGCAGCACGGCCAAGCGACTTGGCAAGACAAGCGCGAAAAAACCGACAAACGCCATCAGC
This sequence comes from Asaia bogorensis, assembly GCA_945901855.1. Taxonomy (GTDB): domain Bacteria; phylum Pseudomonadota; class Alphaproteobacteria; order CACIAM-22H2; family CACIAM-22H2; genus Tagaea. Next base: position 22,296 of record CAMDLT010000009.1, read on the forward strand.
CAGATGCGCGGCCGCGCATTGGCCGCGTTGCGCAAGGCAAACAGCCCGCCCGCAAGTGCCGCCAAAGCGGCGCAAAGCGACAACGCGGCGCCAGCGCCAAGCTGGGCCGCCAGCACGCTTGCAAGCCACGCGGCCGTGCCGACCAGCGCCAGCCCCAGCACGGCGCGCAGCTTTGCCATCCAATTGCCCGGGCGCGGCAGCACGCGCACGACGCCGGGTACGGCTGCAACCAAAAGATACGGGGCCGCAAGCCCGAGCCCGAGGGCCACGAAGATCGAAAAAATTTCGCCGGGCCCCTGCGCCAACGCAAACCCGACGGCCGTGCCGACAAACGGCGCCGAGCACGGCGTTGCCAGCAACGTTGCGAACAGGCCCGTCGCGAACGAGCCCGCAAATTTTTGGCGGCCCAAATTGCCGAAGGCCGCCGGCATCGGGATTTCGAACCAGCCCCACAGATTGGCGGCAAACGCGACCAGCAGCAGCGCCATGCCGGCGAGGAACCATGGCTGCTGGAATTGCAGCCCCCAGCCGACCGCCTCGCCCGCGAGCTTGAGCGCAACGAGGCTGGCCGCCAGAACCAAAAACGCCACGACGATGCCCGCTGCCGTCGCCAAAAACGACAGCCGCACCGACCGCACGGCTTTGGCGTCGAGCGCGACGAGCCCCGCAAGTTTCATCGCCAGCACCGGCAGCACGCAGGGCATAAGATTGAGAATTAGTCCGCCCAGCAATGCGACCGCCAGCATCGCCCACAGCGAACCGCTTGCGCCGGCAGGCGGCGCCGTGCCCAACGCCAGCGTGCGCTCGACCGCGCGCGCGCCATCGACAAGCGTCAAGGTTACGGGCCCGCCCGCCAGCGGTTCGGCGCCCAGGCTTGCGGCAGCGGGCACGATCAGCGTTGCCAACCGCCCGCCGTCGGCAAACTGCACGATCGGCTTGGCAAAGCTCCAGCCCGGCGGACCTTCGATGAAGATGTCGGGCGCATGCAAAGGCGGGTCGGCAGCAACGCGCACCAGCACGGCGCCGCCGGGGCCGACGCGCAAATCCGCTGCTTCGATCGCAAGGCCGTTGAGCCCGGTCCCGTTTGTGTCGACCGGCGGCAGGCTTGAGACGAACCGCGCCAGATCGTGCGCATGGACGCTCGGCGTGCCCGCCCCTGCCGCAAGGTCGAGCGCCAATTCCGCGCGATACGGGATGCAGATTTTTTCGCACACCAGCACGTCCACGGCGGCGCGCAATTTGGCGCCGTCGCCGGGCCGTTCCAGCGTGGCGTCGATCGGGAAAATCACCGTGCCGCCATAGCCGTAGGTTTCCAGCCCGAACAGCGTGAAACGTTCGGGCGCCGGAAAGCGCAAGGCGGCGGCTGCAAGATTGTCCGAGCCCGTCCAATCGACGCTCGGCGGCAAGCCCGCGTCGCCGGGGGCGCGCCAATAGGTCTTCCAGCCGGGGGCCAGCTGCATTTCCAGGCCGACGCGCAAATGGGCGTTGGTGCCCGCGCCCGAATTCGCCGCGATCAGGCGCAGGGCAATTTCGGGAAAGCGCTGGAATTCGGATGCCGACGTTTGCGCAAACGCGGCCTGGGCCGTCCCGACCAGGGCGACGAATATCCACAGAATCGCTTGGCAAAATTTCATGCGTGCGGGCGCCTGCATTTTCAAAAACAGCTGTGCTATCCTATCGCAATCATGGCCCGATCGCGCGTCGAGATTCCGACTTTTTTTGCCGGGCACTTGCTGGTGGCGATGCCGTCGATGTCGGATGCGCGCTTCGAGCGGTCGGTCATCTATATGTGCGCGCACAATCCCGACGGCGCCATGGGGCTGGTGATCAACCGGCCGTTCGACCAGATGAGCTTCCCCGATCTGCTCGAACAGCTGGAAATCGCCAGCGGCCCCAAGACGCGCCAGATCCTGCTGCGCTCGGGCGGGCCGGTCGAATCGGGGCGCGGCTTCGTGCTGCATTCGGACGATTACATGCACGACGGTTCGATGCGCGTGATGCCGGGCATCGCCCTGACCGCGACGATCGACATTTTGAAGGCGCTGGCCGTCGGCGACGGGCCGCAGCGCTCGTTGCTGGCGTTGGGATGCGCTGGCTGGTCGGCTGGACAGCTGGAAGACGAAATCCAGCGCAACGGCTGGCTGACCGTGCCCGCCGACGCGGATCTAATTTTCGACCAGGCGCTCGATACGCTGTGGCAGCGCGCGATCGCCCGCTTGGGCGTGGATTTGAGCTTCTTGTCGGGCGAAGCCGGGCACGCCTGAAATCAGGCCGCGATCGTCGCCGCAATTTTGTCGAGACCGTCGAGCTTGCCAAGCGGCCCCAGCGCCGCCAGCGTGGGCGTGCCCGACAAGATGCGCTTGGCGACGCGCGCCATGTCGTCGGCCGTGACGGCTTCGACCTTGGCCGAGACTTCTTCGGGCGTCATGTCGCGGCCGAAAATCAGCAGATTGGCGCCGAGCGCGTCCATGCGCGCGTTGGTGCTTTCGAGCGACATCAAAAGGCCCGCGCGCATCTGCGCCTTGGCGCGCCGCACTTCGCTTTGCGCGGGCGCCAGGCGGGCCAAGCGCAGCTGGTCGATCAGGGCGGGAATCAGCTCGGCCATTTCGTCTTCGCCGGTGCCCGTGTAGATATCGAATACGCCGCCGTCGGCGAACGACGAGGCGTGCGCCGAAATCGAATAGCACAGGCCGCGCTTTTCGCGGATTTCCTGGAACAGCCGCGACGACATGCCGCCGCCCAGCAGCGTGCCCAGCACCTGCACGGCCCAATAGTCGGGATCGGCGAAACCCACGCCCGGAAATCCCAGCACCAGATGCGCTTGCTCCAGATCGCTGTCTTCGCGAAATTCGCCGCCCGTGTAGCGCGCGACTTCGTTGAGGGCCTGGCCGTTCTGGCGCCACGCGCCGAACAATTCGCCCGCCCGTTTTTCGAGGTAGGCGGGATCGAGATTGCCTGCCGCCGCCAGCACCGCGTTGCCCGGCGCATAGATCGCCCGGCGCCAATCGAGTGCCGCTTGGCGCGGCAATTTGCGGATGATGTCGGCCGTGCCCAGCACCGGACGGCCGAGCGCTTGGCCCGCAAATGCGGTTTCCTGGAAGCGGTCGAAAATCACGTCGTCGGGCGTGTCTTCGACCTGGCCAAGCTCCTGCAAAATCACGCCGCGCTCGCGCTCGAACTCGCTTGGATCGAAAACCGAGTTCAAGAAAATGTCGGCAAGAATGTCGAGCGCGAGGTCGATGTCTTCCTTGAGGCATTTGATGTAGTAGGCGGTTTGCTCGCGTCCGGTATGCGCGTTCATGAAACCGCCGACATTTTCAATCTCTTCGGCGATGGCCTTGGCGTCGCGCCTGGCGGTTCCCTTGAACGCCATATGCTCCAGCATGTGCGCAACGCCGTTCAGCGCTGCCGGTTCGTGGCGCGTGCCCGCCCCCACATAGAGCCCGACCGACACGGTTTCGACCTGCGCCATGCGGTCGCTTGCCACGCGCAAGCCGTTGGCGAGTTTGGCGATTCGCACGCTCATTTTGTCCTCGAAGCCAGATCGGCGACGACCTGTTTCACGCGTTCAAGATCGTTGGGAAGCACCATCACGCGCTCGGGCCGGTCGAACAGATCGGCAAGGCGCGCGGGCAAAGCCGGCCGAATGCCCGATGCTTTTTCGACCGCATCGGGGAACTTCGCCGGGTGCGCGGTCGATGCGACGACCAAGGCCGTGTCCGCGCGCTTGGCCTTGCGCGCGACATGCAAGGCAACGGCCGTGTGCGGGTCGATCAGTTCGCCCGTCGTGCGGTAGGTTTCGCCGATTTCGGCCAAGGTGGCCGCTTCGTCGCACGCGCCCGCATCGAACTCGGCCGCCAGATCGGCATGCATGCCGGGCGGAAATTCCAGCCGCCCGTGCTGGCGGAAACCCGCCATCATCGCGGCTGTCGCCGCCCCGTCGCGCGCGGCAAGTTCGAACATCAGACGTTCGAAATTGGACGAGACCTGCACGTCCATCGACGGCGAGACGGTCGGCGCCACCGCTTCCAGCGCCATGCGGCCGGTGGCCACCGTGCGCGCCATGATGTCGTTGCGGTTGGTCGCGACGATCAGGCGGCCGATCGGCAGGCCCATGCGCTTGGCGCCGTACGCTGCCAGCACATTGCCGAAATTTCCCGTCGGCACGCAAAAATCGATCTGGCGGTCGGGCGCGCCCAGCGCCAGCGCCGCATGCGCGTAATAGACAATCTGGGCCGCGACCCGCGCCCAATTGATCGAATTGACCGCCGACAGATTGTAGCGGTCGCGGAAGGCCAGATCGTTGAACAGCGCTTTGACCGCGTCCTGGCAATCGTCGAACGTGCCTTCGAGGGCGATGTTGCGCACGTTGTCCGACAGAACGGTCGTCATCTGGCGGCGCTGGACGGGCGAGGTGCGCCCGTTGGGGTGCAGCATGACGATATCGACCGCCGCGCGATCCATGCACGCGGCGATTCCAGCAGGCCCCGTGTCGCCGGACGTGGCGCCCACGACCATCACGCGCGTGCCCTTGGCGGCCAGCACATGGTCGAACAGGCGGCCAACCAACTGCAGCGCGTAGTCTTTGAAGGCGAGCGTGGGGCCATGGAACAGTTCGAGCGTCCACAGCCCCGGCGCCAATAGTTTCAAGGGTGCTACCGCCGCATGATCAAAGCCCGCATAGGTCTGCTGGCAGATGCGATCGAGATCCCTGTCGGCAATGGTGGCGCCGACAAACGGGCGCAGCACGGCGGCGGCAATTTCGGCGTAAGGTCGGTCGCGCAGCTTGCGCCATTCGTGCGGCGAAAATTGCGGCCAGTGGGCCGGCACATACAAGCCGCCGTCGCGCGCCAACCCCGCCAACAGCACGTCGTCGAACGCCAAAGCGGGCGCTTGGCCGCGAGTGGAGATGTAGCGCAAACCCGATCCTCCCGGTCAGCCGTCCAGATAGCGCGCCTTAAGGTGCGCTTTGAAAATTCCGGCGTCCAGCGTCTTGCCGGTCGCTGCGAGCAGCAAGCCGTCGGTGTCGAGCAACGAGGCCCGTTCGTGCACGTTGGGCCGCAGCCACGCCATCAAGGGCGCAAAATCCCCCTTGGCGATCGACGGCAGGATGGTGCTGTCCGCGCGCTTGGCCGCATCGAACAATTGGGCGGCCGTCATCGCCCCCAGCGTGTAGGTCGGGAAATAGCCCCAAGCGCCGCCCGGCCAATGGATGTCCTGCAAGCAGCCGTCGCGATCGTCGGGCGGCACGGCGCCGACCAGCTTGCGCATAAGCTCGTTCCACGCAACCGGCAGCTCGGCCAGTTTGAGCTGGCCTTCGATCATCGCGCGCTCCAGCCGGTAGCGCAGGATGACGTGGGCGGGATATGTCGCTTCGTCGGCATCGACGCGGATCAAACCGCGTTTGACGCGCCGATAGACGCGCGCGAAATTTTCGGCCGTCCAGGCCGGGCCCGACTTGCCGAACGCCGCCGCCGCCTTCGGGGCAAGGTAGCCCAAGAACGCATCGCTGCGCGCGGCCTGCATTTCCACCAGCAAAGATTGGCTTTCGTGCACGCTCATGCCGCGCGCATAGCCCACGGGCTGGTTGCGCCATTTCAAGGGCAGGCCGCGCTCGTACATGGCGTGGCCAGTTTCGTGCAGCACGCCCATCAGGCCCTTGGCAAAATCCGCTTCGTCCCAGCGCGTGGTCAAGCGCACGTCGTCCGGCACGCCGCCGCAAAACGGGTGGTGGCTCGTGTCGAGGCGCCCGTGCGCGAAGTCGAACCCGACCGCCGCCATCAAATCGCCCGCGAGTTTTTTCTGCGCGTCCGCCGGGAACGGACCGTCGAAAGAAACCGGGTCCGGCAAGCGCGCCTGGCGTTCCAGCACCGCGTTCGTGAAGTCGGGCAGAAATTCGGCGAGGTCGGCGAAGATCACGTCGATCTTCGCGCATTTGCCGCCGGGCTCGTAGGCGTCGAGCAGCGCGTCGTACAGGCCGCAGCCGAATTTCTGCGCCTTGATCGCGGCTTCTTCCCGGGCCAGATCCAGCACCGTTTGCATCGACGGCAGCAGGCCCTTGAAGTCGTTTTCCTTGCGCGCGGTGCGCCAGCGCATTTCGCATGCCGACACGGCGCGCGACTGCGCCTCGACAAGGTCGGCCGGCAACGCGGTCGCATGCGCGAAACCGCGCCGCATCTCGCGCAAATTGGCCTGTTGCCAGGGATCAAGCCCGGCCCCCGTGCCGGCCGCATCCATCCATTCGGCCAATGCGGGCGACGTTGCCTGCTCGTGCACCACCAGCTTCAGCGCCGCCAGCTGTTCGGCGCGCGCGTTCGCTCCGCCGTCGGGCATCATGGCGGAGGCGTCCCATTCCAGCATCGCGATCGCGTCGCGCAGCAGGTTCATGCGCTTGAACTGCGCTTCCAGATGCGCGTACGCGTTCATGCTTTCCGCCGCTGCGAAATCAAAAACACGGCGGCAAGCGCGATCGCCAGACAGAACCAGGTAAACGCGTATTGCAGATGCGGGCGCGGCAATTGCACCTGGGTTTGGCCGCCGCGCGGCCAGCCGCCGGGATTGCGCGGCTCCAGATCCGCTTCGACATAGACCGGCAGAATGGCGCCGAGATTCTGCGTGGCCGCCATCGTCGGCAGATCGAACCAGAACCACTGGTTGCGGTCGATTTCGTTGTCGGGCATCCAGGGGCCGCGGCGCGTCTCGTCGCGCAAGATGCCCTCGACGCGCACGGGGCCCGCAATCTGCCCTTCCGCCCGCAAGCCCGGATCGCGCAATTCCTTGCGCACCCAGCCGCGATTGACGAGCAGCGCCGGACCGCTTTCGCGCAGCAGCGGCGTGACGATATAAAAACCGTCGTTGCCGCGCAGCGAGCGCGCGTAGACGTAAAGTTCCTTGTCGTGCGCGAAGCGCCCTTCGGCGGTCACGCGCCGGAAACGGTGCGCGCCGGGATCCGCCAGCACCGCGTCGATCTCGACCGGCGCAAGCGCAAGCCGTGCGGCGCGAAAATCGTTTTCCGCATCGCGCTCGACGTGGCGCGCGAGCTGCCAGCCTGCCAGGCCCAGCAAAATGACGATGCCGGGCAGGCTGAACAGAGTCGGGAAAAGGCGCGGCCGAAACTCCGCAAAGAAACGGCCGATCATGGGGTGCTTACGCGCTTAGTTGAGCGACCATGGGCCGTGGCCGGGCAGGCTCACGGGGCCTTCGCCCGAAACGTAGATGACCGCGAACAAAAACAGCCACACCACGTCGACGAAATGCCAGTACCAGGCCGCCGCTTCGAAGCCGAAATGGCGCTCGGGCGTGAACTGGTTCTTGATCGCGCGCACCAGGCACACGGCCAGGAAGATCGTGCCGACCAGCACGTGGAAGCCATGGAACCCGGTCGCCATGTAAAATACCGACGAATAGATGTCGGTATCGAAGCTGAAGGCGGCGTGGCTGTATTCATAGGCTTGGCATGCCGTGAACAGGATCCCAAGCGCGACCGTGCAGCTCAGTCCCCAAATCACGCCCTCGCGCTTGCCTTCGATCAGCGCATGGTGCGCCCACGTGACCGTGGCGCCGGAGGTGAGCAGGATCAGCGTGTTGAGGAACGGCAGATCCCAGGGCGCGAACGTGACGATGTCTTTGGGCGGCCAGACGCCGCCGATGGTGTGCAGCGTGGGGAAGAAGGAGAAGTGGAAATAGGACCAGAAAAACGCGACGAAGAACATCACTTCCGACGCGATGAACAGCACCATCGCGTAGCGCAGGCCCAAGCGTACGACCGGCGAATGCAGCCCGGCCGTCATGCTTTCGCGGATGACCTGGCGCCACCAGCCGTACATGGTGAACAGCACGAGGCCGAGACCGAGAATGAATTTCCACGGACCAAGCGCTTTGAAAAACGCCTCGGAGCCCTGGCCGAACAGATCGGGATGCATGACCAGCAACCCGCCCACCGCTAGCACGAAAGCCGCAATCGCGCCCATGATCGGCCAGCCGCTCGGCTCGACAAGATGATAGGGGGCTTTCACTCCGGCAGTGTGGGTCTGGGCCATGGCTCGCATTTCCTCAGTTGGTTTTCGGCACGGCAACCGACACTTGTTCGGCCGCCCGGTAGATCGAGTAGGACAGGGTGATCGTCTTGACGTCGCGCATGTTGGGGTCGTTTTCGATTGCCGGATCGACAAAGAACGAGACCGGCATATCGACCGTTTCGCCCGGCGCCAATGTCTGCTCGACGAAACAAAAACACGCGATTTTCTGGAAATAGGGCGCGGCCTTGAGCGGCGTCACGTTGAACGTCGCCGTCCCGGTCGAAGTCGCATCGGCGCGGTTGGTGGCCTTGTAGAAAATCAGGTGCTCTTCGCCCGTGCGCACGTCGACCGAAGGGGGGCCGACGAAGCGCCAGCGCAGCGCTTGGGGTCCGCCCATGACGTTGGCATCGAACCGCACGGTCACGATGCGCGTTCCAGGCGTCGCGGGCGCTGCCGTTGCGATCAACGGCGTGCCGCCGAAACCCGTCACCTGGCAAAACAGCCGGTAGAGCGGCACCGACGCAAATGCCAATGCCAGCATGCCAACGGCAATGCCGACCACCGCGAACCCGGTCTTTTTGCGCTGGGCGAGGCTCATCGGATCATCTTCACGACGGTGATCGCATAGAACAGCACGCAGCACCCCGCGATCGTCAGCGCGATCGCGATGTTCTTCGAGCGGCGGCGTTTCTCGAACGCGGGGTCGAGTTTTTGGGCATCCGCCATCACAGGCTCCCGCCCGCAACATGCGGCACGCGGTCGAACACCATCAGTCCGAACAGCAAAAACAGATAGACGATCGAATAGCCGAACAGACGGCGCGCGGCCGTTTCGGCAAAATCGGGCGAGTCGGCGTCGGGCAGTTTGCCCTCGCGCCACACGGCGACGGCGCCCGCAACGAAGACCGCGCCCAGCACGGCCGCCGACACGGCATAGACCGGGCCGACAATGCCAAGCGCGTAGGGCGCCACGCCCAAGGGCGCCATCAGCACGGAATAGAGCACGATCTGGCGCCGCGTTTCGGGCTTGCCGGCGACCACGGGCAGCATCGGCACGCCCGCTTTGGCGTAGTCGCGGCAGCCGAACAGCGCGAGCGCCCAAAAGTGCGGCGGCGTCCACATGAAGATGATCGCAAACAACACCCATGCCGCAAGCCCGACCTCGCCCGTCGCGGCCGCCCATCCGATCATCGGCGGAAACGCGCCCGCGGCGCCGCCGATGACAATGTTCTGCGGCGTGCGGCGCTTCAGCCACATCGTGTAGACGAAGACGTAGAACGCGATGGATCCCGCCAGCAATGCGCCTGCCACAAGGTTGGTGGCCAGGATCATCGTCACGACCGACACGACCGAAAGCACCACGCCAAAGGCCAGCGCTTCGGCCGGATCGACGCGGCCCGCCGGGATCGGGCGCGTGGCGGTGCGGCGCATCAGCGCGTCGATGTCGGCATCGAACCACATGTTGATCGCACCCGCAGCGCCCGCCGCGACCGCAATGCACGCCACCGCCACCGCCGCTTCGAACGGATGCAGCGCTGGCGGCGCCAGCATCAGCCCGACCAGCCCCGTGAACACGACAAGGCTCATCACGCGCGGCTTGAGCAGGGCGACAAAATCGCCCACGCCGCCGGTCGCAAGGACCGGCCGCGCGTCCAGCGTGGTATCGTAGCCGCCGTCGGCCGACATGGTGCGCTTGGCTCCGTTCCGCCGTTTAGTGCGCAGCCGTCGGGTTGAACTTCGGCAGCTCTTCGAAGGTGTGGTGCGGCGCCGGGCACGGCACGGTCCATTCGAGCGTGTCGGCATGCGGTCCCCACGGATTGTCGACCGTCACCTTCTTGCCCGAACGCAGCACAACGATGGTCATCACGATGAACATCAGCGTGGCGCCGAAGGCCATGTACGAGCCCCAGGACGAGACAAGGTTCCAGCCCGCAAACGCGTCCGGATAGTCCGGAATGCGGCGCGGCATGCCCGCAAGACCCAAGAAATGCTGCGGGAAGAAGGTCAGGTTGACGCCGATAAACGTCGTCCAGAAATGCAGCTTGCCCCAGCTTTCCGGAAACACGGTGCCGGTCATCTTGGGCCACCAGTAATAGAAGCCGCAGAAGATGCCGAACAGGGCGCCGAGCGACAGCACGTAGTGGAAATGCGCCACCACGTAATAGGTGTTGTGGAGCGCGATATCCACGCCCGCGTTGGAGAGCACCACGCCCGTCACGCCGCCGACCGTGAAGAGGAAGATGAAGCCCACGGCCCACAGCATCGGCACCTTGAACTCGATCGATCCGCCCCACATCGTGGCGATCCACGAGAAGATTTTGACGCCGGTGGGCACCGCGATGACCATCGTTGCGGCCGTGAAATAGGCGCGCGTATCGACGTCGAGGCCGACCGTGTACATGTGGTGCGCCCACACGACGAACCCGACCACGCCGATCGCGGTCATCGCATAGGCCATGCCGAGATAGCCGAAAATCGCCTTCTTCGAGAAGGTCGAGACCACATGGCTGATGATGCCGAAAGCCGGCAAAATCATGATGTAGACTTCCGGGTGGCCGAAGAACCAGAACAGGTGCAAGAACAGCACCGGGTCGCCGCCGCCGGCCGCATCGAAGAAATGCGTGCCGAAATTGCGGTCGGTCAGCAGCATGGTGATGGCGCCCGCCAGCACCGGCAGCGACAGCACCAGCAAAAACGCCGTCAGCAGCATCGACCACAAGAACAGCGGCATGCGGTGCATGGTCATGCCCGGCGTGCGCATGTTGAAGATCGTGGTGATGAAGTTGATGGCGCCCAGAATCGAGGATGCGCCCGCGACATGCAGCGACAAGATCGCCATGTCCATTGCCGCACCCGGATGGTACTGCGCGTTCGAAAGCGGCGGATAGATCGTCCAGCCCACGCCAGCCCCGCCGCCCAGCACGGCCGAGCCGAGCAGCAGCAAGAAGGCCGGGGGCAGCAGCCAGAAGCTGATATTGTTCATGCGCGGAAACGCCATGTCGGGCGCGCCGCACATCATGGGGATCAGCCAGTTGCCGAACCCGCCGATCAGCGCCGGCATCACCACGAAGAACACCATGATCAGGCCGTGCGCCGTGATCACCATGTTCCATTGGTGGCCGTCGGTCATGTACTGCATGCCGGGCTGCGCCAGTTCCAGGCGCATCCAGATCGATGCCGCCCCGCCGATCACGCCAGCGCAGATCGAGAAGAACAGATACATCGTGCCGATGTCTTTGTGATTGGTCGAATAGACCCAGCGCCGCCAGCCCGTCGGGGTATGGTCGTGGTGATGGTCGTGGCCGTGATCGCTATGGGTACCGTGTGCGGCTGCGCTCATTGCTATGTGTCCTTCGCGCGAAAAATTCTTACTTGGTTTCGTTGAGGGCGAGACGCGGCGCTTCGAGCGCCATCACCTCGGCCACCGACAGCGGCGGCAGGCCGCTATCGGCAAAACGCTTCTTGGCGGCTTCCGACCAGCGATCGAACGTCGCTTGGTCGACCGCTTCGACCGCGATCGGCATGTACGCATGGTTGACGCCGCAGATCTGGTTGCACTGGCCGTAATAGACGCCGGGCTTGTCGACGCGGAACCAGATTTCGTTGAGGCGGCCCGGCATCGCGTATTTCTGCACGCCAAGGGCCGGCACGAACCACGAATGGATCACGTCCGCCCCGGCGATGACGACGCGCACGGTCGCCCCCACGGGCACCACGGTGCGGTTGTCAACTTCGAGCAGACGCGTCTGGCCGGGCTTCAGGTCGGCGTCGGCCACCATGTAGCTGTCGAACTGGAACGCGCCGTGGTCGGGATATTCGTAGGTCCAGTACCATTGATGGCCCGTGACCTTCAGCGTGAAGTCGGCATTGACGGCCTTGTCGGCGAAATAGATCAGCCGGAACGACGGAACCGCGATCACGACCAGGATCAGCACCGGCACCAGGGTCCAAGCCACTTCCAGCATCGTGTGGTGCGTGGTTTTGGACGGGGTCGGATTGGCCGACGCGCGGAAGCGCACGATCGTATAAAGCAGCAGCGCCAGCACGAAGATCGTGATCAGCGTGATAATCACGAGCAGCATATTGTGGAACGAGCCGATGAATTCCTTGGCCGGCGTGACGGCGGGCTGCATGCCAAGCTGCCAGGGCAGCGGCTGGCTCGCCTCGGCAGGGCCTGCGATGGCCGCCATGGCAAGCAGGGCCAGGAACGAGAAGAAAGACGCGAAGCGCACACGGAAACGATCGGTCGGGAGCATGGCCTGCCTATTGTTGCTTAGAAGCGCTGGTATGGCGGTTTCGATACCATAGAACTAGGCCAACCTACACGACATTGCAGCCCAAGCTCAACTCCCCCGGCAGACCGCGCCGCCGAACGCGCCCATCGCTTGCCAGGCCTGCACAAAAGCGCCTGAAAGTGCGGGGAAAAACGCGGTTGCGGCGCGCCCCTGCGGCGGTTTGCCGCACCTGTCCCCTGCGCCTGCGCGGCCCGCGCGTTCGGCCCTTCCAAACGACGCCGGTTCGGGGCAAGTTTGGCCCAACAAGAAACCAGGAGAAACGCACCGATGGCCTTCTATGCCGAGATCCATGCCCGCTCGCGCCGCGATCCCGAAGGATTTTGGGGCGAGATTGCCCAAGGCATCGACTGGATCAAACCGTTCGATCGCGTGCTCGACAGCAACGCCAAGCCCGTGGCGCGCTGGTTTCCGGGCGGCGAGCTCAACACGTGCTGGAACGCCATCGACCGCCATGTCGCGGCCGGGCACGCGGATCGGGTGGCGGTGATCTACGACAGTCCCGTGACCGACACGGTCGCCAAATTTACCTACAAGCAGATGCAGACCAAGATCGCGGCGTTCGCAGGCGTGCTGAAGGCGCACGGCGTTGCCAAGGGCGACCGCGTGATCGTCTATATGCCGATGGTGCCCGAAGCGCTGGTGGCAATGCTCGCATGCGCCAGGCTCGGCGCCGTCCACTCGGTCGTGTTCGGCGGATTTGCCGCCAACGAGCTGGCCGTGCGCATCGACGATTGCACGCCCAAAGCCATCGTTTCGGCCTCGTGCGGCATCGAGGGCGCCAAGGTCGTGCCCTACAAGCCGCTGCTCGACAGCGCCATCGCCATCGCGCGCCACAAACCCAGCGTGTGCGTGATCCTGCAACGTCCGCAGTTGGCCTGCGGCCTGGTCGACGGGCGCGACATCGATTGGACGCAAGCGGCCGCCAAGGCCGCGCCCGCCGATTGCGTGCCGGTGGCGTCCACCGATCCGCTTTACATTCTCTACACGTCCGGCACCACGGGCGCGCCCAAGGGCGTGGTGCGCGACAATGGCGGCCACGCGGTGGCGCTGCATTATTCGATGAAGGCGATTTTCGATACCGGCCCAGGCGAGGTTTTCTGGGCGGCGTCGGACGTGGGCTGGGTCGTTGGCCATTCCTATATCTGCTACGCGCCGCTGCTGGCGGGCTGCACGAGCGTGCTGTTCGAAGGCAAGCCCGTCGGCACGCCGGATGCGGGCGTCTATTGGCGCGTGATCCAAAGCCACGGCGTCAAGACGCTGTTCACCGCCCCCACGGCGTTCCGCGCCATCCGCAAGGAAGATCCCGACGGCAAGCTAATCGGCCAATACGACCTGTCGTCGTTCAAGGCCCTGTTCCTGGCAGGCGAGCGCTGCGATCCCGCCACGCTCGAATGGGCGATGGAAAAGCTCCACGTGCCGGTCGTGGACCATTGGTGGCAGACCGAAACCGGCTGGCCGATCGCGGCGAACTGTTTGGGGATTCCCACCGGCACGGGGGCGCCGTTTGCGGTCAAACCGGGCTCGCCGACCAAGCCCGTTCCGGGCTGGGACGTGCAGATCCTGGGGCCCGACGGCCACGCGGTGGCGGCGGGCGAAATCGGCGCGATCATGTGCAAATTGCCGCTGCCGCCCGGCACGTTCCCGACACTTTGGAACGCCGAGCGGCGCTTCGTCGACGCGTACCTCGCCGAATGTCCGGGCTACTACAAAACCGGCGACGCGGGCTATGTCGACGAAGACGGCTATGTTTATGTGATGACGCGGGTGGACGACGTCATCAACGTGGCGGGCCACCGTCTGTCGACGGGCCAGATGGAAGAAGTGCTGGCAAGCCACAACGATGTCGCCGAATGCGCGGTGATCGGCGCGGCGGACGAACTCAAGGGCCAAGTGCCGCTCGGGTTTGTGGTGCTCAAATCGGGCGTCAACAAACCGGAGGCGCAGATCGTGGCCGAGATCGTGGCGCTGGTGCGCGACAAGATCGGCCCGGTCGCCGCGTTCAAGCAGGCGGTGGTGGTAAAGCGCCTGCCCAAGACGCGCTCGGGCAAGATCCTGCGCGGGACCATGCAAAAAATCGCCGACGCGCAGAGCTACAAAGCGCCCGCCACGATCGACGATCCCGCCATCCTCGGCGAAATCGCCGCGAGCCTTGCGGGCATCGGCTACGCGAAAGAGGCTTGAAACCAGAGCTTCCATTGAATTGGCAGCCGACACAGGATATTTTCGCAACGTGGAGGCTGAAGTCGGATGTTTTTAAGATCGATCGAATTGACGAACTTTCGCTGCTTTGAGGAAAGAAGCTGGCGTTTCCGTTCCCAATTCAACGTCCTGATTGGCCTCAATGGCGAGGGCAAGACCGCCTTGCTCGACGCTTCGGCGATCGCGATCGGCAGCCTAACGCTTGGAATCGACAGCGTCCCGTCGGTCGGCATAAAGCCCGACGACGTCCGACGCATTCGTTACCGCGAAAACGCGTTGAGTTCCGAAGAGGTGCGGCTTCCAACCCGCGTATCCTGCGACTTGTCGCTTCCGTCCAACCGCGCTGGCGTAAAAGGCGGCGATCTGAGATTTGCGCGCACCCTCGAAAAATTGCGCGGAAAAACGGATCGTCGCGAAGCCAAAGACATCGCCAGCTACGGCACATATCTGCAGGAGGCGGTCCGCTCGAACGCGCCGGTCGTGCTGCCGCTGCTTGCCTATTACGGCACCGGCCGAGTTTGGCTCCAGAAACGGGAAAAGTCGGCCCAAAAACCGGGCTCGCGGTTTCGCGGCTACGAAGACGCGTTTGCGCCGGCCGCAAACCACAAACTTCTGTCGGCGTGGATGCGAAGGGCCCAAATGGTGGCTCTTCAGCGCAACGAGCAGATACCGGAGCTTGTGGCTGTGCAGAAAGCTGTCGCAAATTGCCTGCCCGGTTGTGCGGAAGTTTTTTTCGACATCGACGACGACGAGATCGTGTCAGTCGCCAAAAGCGGCAGCGTAACGCCCTTCCACCGACTCTCGGACGGCTACAAGAATATGCTCGGCACCGTCGCCGATATCGCCTACCGAACAGCGGTGCTCAATCCGCATCTCGGTGCCAATGCGGTCGCGCAAACGGATGGAGTCGTGCTGATCGACGAACTCGATCTGCATCTGCATCCGTCGTGGCAGCGCAACGTAGTTGCCGATTTGAAGCGGACCTTTCCGCGCATCCAGTTCGTCGTTACGACGCATTCGCCTTTTATCATCCAGTCTCTGCACGCCGATGAGCTGATCCCGCTTTCGGGCGAGAGGCCGGGTCCCTACGTGGATCGCGGCATCGAAGAAATCGCCGAAGAAGTTATGGGCGTGGATACGCCGCACCGCAGCGCCGTCTATCTCGAAAAAGAGAAAGCGGCGGAAGATTATGTGGCAATACTGCGCGAGGGCGCCGATACCAAGGACCCAACCGTGCGCGCGCGTTTGTTCGGACTTGCGAAGAATTTCTCGGACGATCCGTCCTTTGGCGCTCTGCTTCAGCTTGCGAACGACGGGCAGGCTTCGAAGAAATGAGGCCGGTCGAGCGCGGCGCCTGGCCACAAACCCGCGATGGCTCCAATGTCGAATTCTCTCACTATCGGGACGCGAGAAATGAACTTGCGACCCGCCTCGGCTTTTACTGTTCCTATTGCGAGATGCCGAAGCAGGAAGCCATCGACGTCGAGCACATGGCGCCGAAAGCAAGAGCACCCCACCTCGAACGCGACTGGCACAATTTTCTGCTGGCGTGCACGGCGTGCAATTCGCGCAAGAGCGACAATCCCGACCCGAGCAGACTCGATTCGTATTTGTGGCCAGATCGCGACAACACATTTGCCGCGATCGTCTGGCACGATGGGTTTTCTGCGACGGTTTCGGACAAGGTCTCCGGAGCCGTTGCGGCCAAGGCGGCGATGACAATCCAATTGACGCGGCTCAATGCTACGGAGCCATTGCGTCCGAAGCTCAAAGATTTGCGGCGTTACCATCGCATGCAAGCGCACAGTAAAGCACTTTTAAACAAGGTATTGCTGGAGAATGAGCCTCACTCAAGCGGTCTTCGCACCTCAATCGCGATGACGGCAGTCGCTACCGGCTACTTCTCGGTCTGGATGCATGTTTTTGCAGACGATCCCGACATGCGCCGCCGATTCATCGACGCATTTCCAGGAACCGCCCGCGACTGTTTCGACACGAGCGGCAATCCCGTAAATCGACCCGGCGGACGAATCTAGACTTCCGCGTCGGCCTTCGCGGCAGCGGCGTCGGTTGCGGCTTTGGCGGCGCGCTTGGCGGTCCGTTCCTGTTCCTTGCGCGCGCGCTCGGCCGAGCGGGCGGCACGGCCGATGGCTTCGTCCAGCCCGTCTTGGCTGCACAAGCCCAGCACCACCGGATTGGTCGGCTTGATGTTTGCCATGTCGAAATGGCTGCGATCGCGGATTTTTTGAATCGTCGGCTTGGTGGTGCCGACCAGCTTGCCGATTTGCGCGTCCGACAATTCGGCATGGTGGCGCAGCAGCCACGCGATCGCCGCCGGGCGATCCTGGCGCTTCGAGACGGGCGTGTATTTGGCGCCCTTCGGCCGCACAATGGCGTTGGGCAGATCGACCTTCAGCAGCGCCAAACGCGCGCCGGCATCGGCTTCGACGCGCGCGATTTCTTCGCGCGTCAGCTGGTTGTTGGCGATCGGATCCAGCCCGTTGATGCCCATCGCCACTTCGCCGTCGGCAATGCCCTGCACTTCGAGCGAATGCATGCCGCAAAAATCGGCGATCTGCTCGAAGCTCAGCGCAGTGTTTTCGACCAGCCATACGGCCGTCGCTTTGGGCATCAGGGGCAGCGCCATTGTCCGTCTCCTCAAGAAAGCGGCACGCGAGCGACCGTTTCTCCCATGGCGCAATCCCATGGCAAGACGATCGACACATTCCGAATTATGCGAATACCGCGCTTTATATAGATCCAAACCCGGCGGGTCAAAACTCTTTGGCCGCTCGCCGCAAAAATAATTTGACTGCATATCCTTATCAGGATATTTATCACTATATCGAAAAAGGAGAGAACAATATGGCACGAACAATCAATAAAGTTGAACGAGAAATGATCGCAAAACTTGATCGGAGTCGCCAAATACCGAGGCCGGATATGCTTTATGGCGGCGACGCTTCGGAGCTTGAAACGACAACAGAACAAAACAAGAATACAAACTCAAACGCCCGCAAAGTCGGTCTGCATCCGCTTTTAGTGCGCTGGCTGGAGCCGGTTTTGGCGGCGGCCGAGGGCGGACGCGCGGGCCAGGCCGTGGCGCTCGACAATGGCGCAAGCGGCCTGTCGCTTGGGCGCTTGCAGATGGATCTTGCGCAGCAGGCGGAGTTGCGCGCGGCGCTAGCGGCGTTTGCACGCGCGCGGCTGCTCGATCTGGATGCGCCAAGCTCGGGCGCTGTCGCCAAGCGCGTCGATCTCGACACGCTGTTTGCCAAACGCACCGACCAGCTGACCAAGGCCGAACGCGCGCAGGCGGAGCGGCTGGGCCAGCGCCTGCTCGCATGGCCAGGGGCGGCGGCCGTGCTGGCGCGCTACGAACGGCTCAAACTTGTGCGCATCGGGCTCGCACTGCGCGGCCTGATCGGGCAAGCGCACCCGGATGCGGCGGCCTTTGCCCGCAGCCTGCGCGGCCAGATCGAGATCGGGTGCCATCTGCACCAGTTCGGGACCGGCAGCACGCAGCGTCTGGCGGCGTTCCTGGCGGGCAGCGAAGTGGCGTTCGAGGGCATCGACGGCAAAACGCGCCGGACCCGCTTTGCAGGACCGCTCACGCGCGAGCAATTCCGCAATTTTCGGCGGGCCACGCGCTGGGGGGCGGCAAATCCGCGCGCCAACGAAAGCCGCCATGCCCGCATCGACCATGCGACCGCAGCGCTGCCCGCCGATGCGTAGGATCGGCAGGGCATCTTCGGGGTATGATGCCCGAAAGCGGAAGGAACAAAGTGCCCGATTTCAAATTTGAACGAAAACTCGGCGGCCGCGTCGCCGGCATCGACGAAGCCGGGCGCGGCCCGCTTGCAGGGCCGGTCGTTGCGGCCGCCGTCGTGTTTTCCGACACGACGATGCCCAAGGCGCTGGCGGGCTTGCTCGACGATTCCAAAAAACTGACCGAGGCGCGGCGCGACAAAGCGTTCGAGGAACTGTTCGTGCAGCGCCATGTCGGCACGCTGGCGTTCGGCATCGGGGCTGCGAGCGTGCGCGAAATCGACACGGTCAATATCCTGCGCGCCACGCATCTGGCGATGCGGCGCGCGCTCGCGCATCTGCATTTTTTGCCCGATGCCGCCTTGATCGACGGCAACCAGCTGCCGCGCGACTGGCCGTGCCGCGCGGCCGGGCTTGTCGGCGGCGACGGCAAATCGCTGTCGATCGCGGCCGCGTCGATTCTCGCCAAAGTGGTGCGCGACAAAATCATGAAACGCCTCGCCGTACGCTATCCCGGCTACGGATGGGAGACGAACAAGGGCTACGGGGCGGCGGCCCATATCGAATCCATTGTGGCTTTGGGCCCCACGCCCCACCACCGATTGAGTTTCGCGCCGCTCGCACAGGGTCAACTAAGTCTCTGATTCGTTTATCTGTTGACCGGCGAATCCCCGATGACTCAGGATGCGCGCCATGACCAAACAAGCGCGCATCGAATTCCCGGAAGGGATCATCGGCATCGGCGACTGCGTGTCGCAGATGCACCAATTGCCCGAGGGCTCGGTCGACATGGTGTTCGCCGATCCGCCCTACAATCTGATGCTGAAGGGCGATCTGCATCGCCCGAACAACTCAAAGGTCGATGCGGTCGACGATGCCTGGGACCAGATCGGCGATTTCCGGGCGTACGACGATTTCAGCCGCGCGTGGCTTTTGGCCGCGCGCCGCGCCCTCAAGCCCGACGGCGCGATCTGGGTCATCGGCAGCTACCACAACATCTTTCGCGTCGGCGCCATGCTGCAGGATCTGGGGTTCTGGATCCTCAACGACATCGTCTGGCGCAAGACCAATCCGATGCCGAATTTCCGCGGCCGACGCTTCACCAACGCGCACGAGACCATGATCTGGGCCGCGCGCTCGGAAAAATCCAAATACACGTTCAATTACGAAGCCATGAAGGCGCTCAACGAAGAATTGCAGATGCGCTCCGACTGGCTCATCCCCGTCTGCGGCGGGCCCGAGCGCATCAAAGGTGCCGACGGCAAAAAGGCGCACCCGACCCAGAAACCCGAATCGCTGGTCTATCGCGCGCTGGTGTCCTCCTCGCGGCCCGGCGAAACGGTGCTCGATCCGTTCTTCGGCAGCGGCACGACCGGGGCCGTGGCCAAGCGCCTGGGGCGCAAATTCATCGGCTTCGAGCGCGACGAAACCTATGTGGCGGTGGCCTCCGCGCGCATCCGCGAGACGCTGCCCGACGATCCGGATTTTGTGTCGGTGCGCGCCAAACGCGAGGAACCGCGCATTCCCTTCGGCTGGCTGGTCGAACGTGGGCTCTTGCGGTCGGGCGAGGTCTTGAGCGATGCTACGGGTCGCTGGTCGGCGCGCATCCGGGCCGACGGCACGCTTTCCGCCTCCACGGCGGCGGGCGATCATCGCGGCTCCATCCATCAGGTGGGCGCTGCGGTGATGGGCGCTCCGGCATGCAACGGGTGGACCTTCTGGTGCGCCAATATGGACGGGCGGCGCGTGCCGATCGACGTGTTGCGCCAGAAGCTGCGCGCCGAACTCAACTGATCCGGTCCTGCGGGACCGGCCACAAAGGGTAAGGGTTCCAATGGCCGAGTTTCCGACCGCTTCGCGCACGCAAGCCGCCCGCCCGCGCGAACGCGTGCGCGCGATCTTCATTCTGTCGAAATCGGTCGGCGAATTGCTGGGGCCGGACCACCATGTGGCGCGCGCGATCCGCACCGCCGCCGACGAGGAAAGCCCGTTCAATTTCGAATTGGCGCGCACCGCCTTCGACCGTTTGCCGGGCGCCACGCGTCGGCGCATTCGCGGCCATGCGGAATCGGAAGCCGAGCGTTACGCGGACGCGATCGGCCTCAAGGCCATTTTGCGCAAGCTGCCGGGCGACCAGCCGATCGGTCTCGAAATGATCTGGCCGCAGACCGGCACCTATGCCGGGCGCAAACGCGAAAGCTGATTTTTTCGAGCTCGTTCTTTGGCCAGTTAGTTCTGGGGCAAGTCGAGCAGCGTGTCGAACGCGGCCAGACGGCAGCCGCAGAACGGGCAGTCCGACTGGGCAGCCTGGGTGCGCGCATCTTGCGGCGGCGCGCCGCGGCCCTCGATTTCGGCCGTGAGGTCGGCCAGCAGTTTTTCGTGCGCGGTGCGCGTTTCGCATGCCTGCAGCAGCAAACGCTGGCGCGGCATGTCGAGATCTTCGACGCGCAAGGCCGATGCGGGACGCGGACCAACCGCGCCCAGCGAAACGGCGCCGACGGCAAAAGCCAAAAATTTGCGACGTTTGTTTTCCATGGCCCAAATACTAGCGCCATTTTCTTGGTTTTTCCAGGGCGAAGCGCCATCTGTATGACATGACAAACGAAGCTCCCCTGCTCATCTTCGGCGCCACCGGCGGTATCGGCCAGGCGCTGGCCCGCACTCTGGCGGCTTCCGGCCGTGCGATCCATCTGGCCGCGCGCGATCCGGCGGCCCTGGGGGCCGAGCTGGGCGCGCCCGTCAGCACGTTCGATGCGCGCGACGATGCGAGCATTGCCGCCGCCGTGGCGGATGCCACAACCGACGCTGGATTGGGCGGGCTTGCTTGGTGCGTGGGCTCGATCGTGCTGAAGCCGCTGGCACGCGCCAGTGCCGACGATTTTCTCGACGCGTTTCGCTTGAACGTGCTGGGCGCGGCCTTGGCCATCAAAGCCGCCCAACCCGCCTTGGCAAAAGCCGGCGGCGCGGTCTTGCTGTTTTCGAGCGTGGCAGTGCGCCAGGGCTTCCCGATGCACAGCGTGATCTCGGCCGCCAAAGGCGGGGTCGAAGGGCTTGCGTTGGCGCTGGCGGCCGAATTGGCGCCGTCGGTTCGCGTCAATTGCATCGCGCCCAGCCTCATGCGCAGCAAAATGGCAGCGCCCTTGCTGTCGAACCCGGCCATGGAAAAAGCGATGGGGGCCATGCATCCGCTGGGCCGCATCGGCACGCCCGAGGACGCGGCGCAGCTCGGCGCTTTTTTGCTGGGCCCGCAGGCAAGCTGGATGACCGGCCAGATTCTGGGCGTCGATGGCGGACGCGGCACCTTGCGCGTGAAAGCCTAAAATGGCGCAGGTCGTTTGGATCACCGGGGCGTCGTCGGGCATCGGGCGGGCGCTGGCGCTGCGCTTGGCGCGCGACGGCAAACGCGTGGTGGCCTCCGCACGCGGCGCTGCGGCGCTGAACGAACTTGCGGCGGAAGCGGGCGCCAACCTCACCGCATTGCCGCTCGATGCGACCGACAAAGACGCGTGCGAACAGGCGGTCGCGTGGATCGAAGCCGAAATCGGTCCGATCGGGCTTGCCGTGCTAAATGCCGGCACGCATCTGCCGATGGGGGCTGCCGACTTTGCGGTCGAACCGTTCCGCAAGCTGGTCGAAATCAATTTGATGGGCACCGTCAACGCGCTCGCCCCGACGCTTGGCGCCATGCGCGCACGCAAGGCAGGGCACATTGCTGTGGTGGCGTCCGTCGCGGGCTATGCGGGCCTGCCCACAGCGGCGGCGTACGGGGCCACCAAAGCCGCGCTCATCAACATGTGCGAGGGGCTGAAGCTCGAATGCGACGCGCTCGGCATCAAGCTGCAGCTCGTCGATCCGGGGTTCGTGCGCACGCCGCTGACCGACAAAAACGATTTCCCGATGCCGTTTTTGATGGAAGTGGACGATGCGGTCGACGCGTTCGTCGCGGGGCTTGCCAGCCCGCGCTTCGAGATCGTCTTTCCGCGCCGTTTCGCGCTGCTGCTAAAGCTGCTGCGCATGCTGCCCTACGGGCTCTATTTCAAGATCGTGCGCCGCATGACGGGCGTGTGATGGACAAGCTCGATGCCTACATCGCGTTTTTCGAAAACATCCGGCGCGACAATCTTGGCGACCTCGACGCGCTCGTAACGCCGGACGTGCGCTTCAAGGACCCGTTCAACGACGTTGTCGGCGTCTCTGCGATGCGCGCGTGCCTCGCCCTGGCGTTCGAGCACGGCAATCCAAGCTTTGCGGTCAAGGACCGGGCGCGGGGCGCCAACGGCGCGTATCTGCTGTGGCGCTACGACAATGGTGCGGGCTTCGCCTTCGACGGCATGAGCGAGATTCGCCTGGCCGACGACGGCCGCATCGCCGCCCATATCGACCACTGGGACTCAGGCGAGCATCTCTATCTCAAACTGCCCGTGCTCGGCTGGCTGGTCGGGCTGGTGCGCAGGCGCCTCAAGGTACGCGCTTGAACGCGAGCGTGACGGCGCCGATATCGATGCCCCATTTGGACACGTAGGCGCGGTTGAGCAGCACGCCGTCGGGCTGCAAATACATCCAATCGTCGAAATGCACGGCCAATGTCCGGCCGTTCATCTTCAAGTTGATGTCGTATTTGAAGCTGAAGGCGTTGCCGACCTGCTTGCCGATCGCGACGCCGATCGCGTCGGGCGTGCGCCCTTCCCAGGTGTTCTCGCCGGTTTTCTTGAGACGCCAGACGCGCCTGTCCTTCTCGCCGTCGGCATAGTCGAAATGCTCGTCGAGCACGAACTCGTCGCCTTCCCACTTGCCTTCGATGTCGACCGTAAATTCGCGCCGCAGATTGGCAAAGCGGTCTTCGAAAATGCCCCAGGCGCGCGTGCGGCCTTCGAAATACGCGTCGATTTTCAGTTCCGGCGTGCGGCCGGCGAAGTCTTCGATCTTCATGCCACTGCACCCCATCAGCGCCAGCGTCGTCGCCAGCAATACGAAAATTCGGCGGATCATGCGGATTTGTACCTTTCGGCGATGCGTTGGCGCAGCGCTGCCTGCGCGCGCGCGTCGAGCGGAAAATTCCAGATCAACGCGGCCGCAACCAGTTTGAAGGCAACCGGTACCCAAGCATATAGCACGCCCAGCGCAAAATGCCCCTCGGTGCCCGTGCCGCCATGGACGAAGTTGGCCGCATCGAGCAGCGGAAACGCGAAGGCCGGCGCAAGAGCGAGCGCCAATTTTGTCGCAACCGACCAGATCGCGAAATAAAGCCCCGTGCGCTGGCCCCCGCCGCCCAGCGTGTCGACATCGACCACGTCGGCCTGCATCGACGCGGGCAGCGCCAGATCGGCGCCGAAGCACAGGCCCGTCAGCAAGCAGATCGCAAGGAACGCGGCCTGGTCGCCGTTCGACAAAAACGGCACGAACGCGAACACGCCGCACGCCGCCAGCATCGAGAAACACCAGCTGCGGTGTTTGCCCCACAATTTTGCCGCGCGCAGCCACAGCGGCACGCTGGCGATGGCGCTCAAAAAATACAGCAGCAAAAACGCGCCCGCCTGTTCGCCCGCCCCCAGCACGTCGCCCGCGAACAGCAAAAACAGCGTGGCCGGCAAGGCGTTGGCGACGCCATTGGCAAGATAGGCAATCACCAGGCGCTGGAACGGCCGATTGACGGCAAGCAAGCGCCAGCCGTCTTTGAAGGAAAAGCCGATCTGGCCTGCGACCGGTGCGGGCTCCGGCACAAAGCGCACGAGCGCTATCGCCGCAAGCGGCAGCAGCAGCGCGCACGTCCAGACAAGAAATTGAAGGGCCGTGCCCTCGGCCGATCCGCCGGGATGCACGAAGCCCAACTGCACGCTCAAGACCGGCAGCGATGCCGCGATCGCGACGCCCACCACGGTCAGGCTTTCGCGCCACGCCGCGATGCGGCTGCGCTCGGCATAGTTTGCGGACAGCTCGGCGCCCCAGGCCTGGTGCGGGATCTGCACCATCGACCAGCCCAGATAGACGACCAGCAGCCACACAAGCAAATAGGGCGTGCCCGCGTCGGCCGGCGGATCGAACAGCATGAAGCTGCCCGCCAGCACCAGCGGCAGCGCCGCCAGCATCCACGGTTTGCGCCGCCCGAAACGCGTGCGCGTGCGGTCGCTCAAAAATCCGATCGCGGGGTCGATCGCGACATCCCACAGCCGCGCCAGCAGCAGCACGGTGCCGATGGCGGTCAGCGTCAACGGCGTCGCTTGCACGTAGTAGGTCGGCAGAAAAATCAGCAGCGGCAAGCCCAGCATCGCCGCAGGCAGGGCGGGCAGCGCGTAGGCCGCAAGGATTTTGGTCGGCAGCCGGGCGGCTTCAGGACCGGACAAGGGCCACCTGCGTCACGTCGGTCGCGCGGCCGCGAAACCCGGCTTCGCAATAGGCCAGATAGAACTCCCACATGCGCTTGAAACGCTCGTCGAACCCGAGGGGGCGAATTTCGGGCCACGCCGCCTGGAAGCGGCGGTTCCATTCGGCGAGCGTGCGCGCGTAATCCTCGCCATGGAAACTCTGCCCTTCGAGGCGCAGCCCCGCCGCTTCGTATTCGCGCTTGAGGGCGGCGGGCGAGGGCAGCATGCCGCCTGGAAAAATATAGCGCTGGATGAAATCCACGCCGCCGCGATAGCTCTCGAAACAATGGTCGGCAATGGTGATGATCTGCAAAGCCGCGCGCCCGCCGGGCTGCAGACTGTCGCGCAGCTTGCCGAAATACGCCGGCCAGTATTTTTCGCCGACCGCCTCGAACATTTCGATCGACGCGATGCGGTCGTAGCGACCCTCGACGTCGCGATAATCGACGAACCGCGTTTCCACCAGATCGCCCAAACCCTCGGCCTGCACCTTGGCCTGGGTATGCGCCAATTGTTCGCGGCTGACCGTGATCGCGGTCACGCGGGCCTGGAATTCCTTGGCGAGATAGGCCGCAAACGAGCCCCAGCCGCAGCCGATCTCGAGCACTTTTTGGCCGGGGCGAATGTCGAGCATGCGCGCCATCGCGGCGAACTTGGCCTGCTGGGCCGATTCGAGGTCGGCCACGCCGTCGGCAAAGACCGCCGACGAATACGCCATCGACGGATCGAGCCAGCGTTCGTAGAACGCGTTCCCCAGATCGTAATGGTAGGCGATGTTGCGCTGCGAGCCCGCGCGCGTGTTGGCGCGCAGCGAATGCCACAGGCGGCGCACATAACCGATCAACGGCGCGATCTTGCTGGCGCGGCCGTAATGGATGTCGTCGATCGCGTTGTCGTTGAGCACGGCGAGTTCCAGCATCGCGGCCATGTCGGGCGAATCGATGCCGCCATCCATGTAGGCTTCGGCAAACCCGACATTGCCGCCGAACAGAATCTGGCGCGCGGCCTTGTTCGAGCGGATCGCGAGTTCCGCGACCGGCCCCGGACGATGGCCCGCGAACACGCGCACCGAGCGGTCGGGCAAGGTGACGGACAGCTGCCCCGCCTCGATGCGCGAACCCGCGACAAGCAACGTGCGAAGGGCAAGACCGGGAATTTCAGATTTCAGCATGGCGCGGCACTGTTTCGACCTGTATGGCGGGGGGAGCGGGACGCGGGTGGTATTTGGCGCCTTTGATCCACAGGCGCAATGCCTCCCAGTGGATGGCGCCGACGATCTTGAGCGTCAGCAGCGGATAGCGCAAAAACGCCCGCAGCAAATTTCGGTCCGACCAGGCGACGCGCGCGCCCGTCTGGCTTGCGACCAGCAATTCGCCGTCGGCCGCATCTTCGCGGATCAGCAGCGCGAGTTTTTCTTCGGGCTCGCCGATGCGGAAGCGGTAGAGCTGCGCCATGTCGATGAAGGGCGAGACATGGAAGTTTTTGGCCGCGCGCTGCGCCACCGGGCGGCCGCGCACATGCCCGGCATCGACCGCGATCAGATAGCCGTGCTGGTCGCCGAAGGTGTTTTTGACCTCGTAGAGCAAGGCGCCCAAACGGCCGTCGGCCGCGTAGCAGAAATAGACCGTGATCGGGTTGAACACGTAGCCCAGCACGCGCGGGAAACACAGCGCGTAGATGCGCGCCCCCGCCTGCGCCAGCCCTGCCTGCGCCAAATGCGTGCGCACCCAGTCGCTGGCGGCGCTGCCGTCGCGTGCGCCATGGTCGGCATCGAAAAACGAAAACAGTCCCGACGCGTTGTAGCCGAACAAACGCGAGCGCTCGGCAAGCTCGGGCAGCGCGTCGAGGTCGAGCAGCATCGAAAAAACGCCGTAGGCAAAACGATGCCGGAACGGCCGCAGCCGCGCATGCATCACGTTGCCGAAATAGAGGCAGGTTTCGGGCATCGCCAATCCGATCAATCTGCCGCGCGCTTTTGGTCGGCATCGCGCCAAGGCCGCGCCATGCCCAGCATTTCGGCGACATCCAGGCCCGAACGCAAGCCATCTTCGTGGAAGCCGTAGCCGGTCCACGCCCCGCAGAAATAGAGGCCGCGCTTGCCCTGGATTTCGCCCAAACGCTTCTGCGCCGCCATCGCCGCTTCGTCGAAAACCGGATGCATGTAGTCGAAACTGGCGAGCGTTTTGGCGGGATCGGGCGGCGTCAGGGGATTGAGCGTCACGAACAGCGGCACGTCGGCATCGAGGCCTTGCAGCAGATTCATCCAGTAGGTGACGCAAACGTCGATCTGCTGGTGGCGCCGCTCGGCCAGATAGTTCCAGCTGGACCACGCCGCTTTGCGCTTGGGCATCTGGCCCGCATCCTGGTGCAGCACTGCAAGGTTGGGCTGGAACTTGAACTTCTCCAGCAATTCACGTTCGAGCGCGCTGGCGCCGTCGCCCAGCAACGACAGCGTTTCGTCGGCATGGCCCGCGCACACGATGCGCTCGAAAGTGCGCCACGCGCCGTCGGCATCGCGAACGCGCAAACCCGCCGCGTCGATGGCGCTGGCGCCCTTGGCGCGCGTGAGCGCGGAACCGGCATCGGCCAGCAGCTTGCCGATATAGGTTTTGCTGCCGCCTTTGACCGTGCGCCACAGCGGCCGGTCGAAAATCTGCAACAGCCCGTGGTTGCGGAAGAACCGCGCGAGGCTGACGGCCGGAAAATCCATCATCGTCTTGGCCGGGCACGACCAGATCGCCGCCGCCATCGGCAGCAGATGGTTTTCGACGAACACCCGGCTGTAGCCGCCGTCGGCAAGGAACGTGCCGAGGCTGCGCGCATCGTTGTCGCCATTGGCGCACAGCGCCGTCGCTTCGCGGAAAAACCGCAAGCAGTCGGCGAGCATGCGCCAATGGCTGGGGCGCAGCACATTGCGCCGCTGCGCGAACAGCCCGCCAAGCGTGCCGCCCGAATATTCGATGCGCCCGCGATCGATCGATGCGGCAAACGACATCTCGGACACGCGCGCTTCCACGCCCAGATGCGCGAACAGCGCGATCAGATCGGGATAGGTCGCATCGTTGAAGACGATGAAGCCCGTATCGACGGGCAGCGTGCGCTTGGTGCCGTCGTCGGCCGTGGCGTCGGCCAGCACCGTGTTGGTGTGGCCGCCCAGACGGTCTTGTTTTTCGTAGAGCGTAACGTTGTGGCGCTTGGACAAAAGCCATGCCGCCCCAAGACCCGAAATGCCCGCACCGACGACGGCGATTTCCATCTACGCGGCCTCTTTCAAGGATTGGAACGCGGCCAGCGCTTTTTCGCGCGCGGTCGCATGGTCGACCATCGGCTTTGGATAGGTTTTGCCAAGCTCGACGCCCCCCGCCTTCAGCGCCAACGCCGGCGCTTCCCACGGGGCGAACAGATACTCCGTCGGAACCTTGGCAAGCTCGGGCACGAAGCGGCGCGTATAGTCGCCCTTGGGGTCGAACTTCGCCCCCTGCAGGATCGGATTGAAGATGCGGAAATAGGGCGCGGCATCGGCCCCGCACCCCGCGACCCACTGCCAGCTTGCCGAATTGTTGGCAAGATCCGCATCGACCAGCGTGTCCCAGAACCATTCCTGCCCGCGCTGCCAGGGCAGCAGCAGATGCTTGACCAGGAACGATGCCGCGATCATGCGCACGCGGTTGTGCATATAGCCGGTCTGCCAAAGCTCCCGCATGCCGGCATCGACGATCGGATAGCCGGTTTGGCCAAGCTGCCAGGCCCGCAGCTTTTGCGCGTCGTCGGCCCATGGAAAGGTTCGGAAATCGGCGCGCAACGCCTGCTCGGGCAGGTCGGGCCGCTGATAGAGCAACTGGTGGCTGAATTCGCGCCAGCCCAGTTCCGACAGAAAATGCGTGGCCCCCTTGGCATCGCCCGCGGCCGCGCGCGCCGCGTGGAAACATTGGCGCGGCCCGATCTCGCCAAAATGCAGATGCGGCGACAGCCGCGACGTCGCGTCCAGATCGGGCCGGTTGCGGTCTTCTTTGTAGGCGCCGACGGCGTTGGCCAAAAACCAATCGAGCCGCTTGTTGGCGCCCGCTTCGCCGGGCTGCCAGATTTTGTCCCAACCCTTGGCCCAATCGGGCTTGGTCGGCAGCAATTTCCAAGCGCCCAGCGCCGCCGATTTCGGCCATGCGGCAGGGGCCGCGATTTTTTCGGGCGCAGGCGCGGGCAAGGGCGGCGCCTCGCTTGCAAGGCAGGTTTTCCAGAACTGGGTGAAAACGCGATAGGGCTCGCCCGATTTGTTGCGGATCGTCCACGGCTCGTACAGCAGCGCTGCGTTGAAGCTTTTGGCGCCAAGACCGCGCGCTTCGAGCGCTTGCTTGACCGCCGTATCGCGCGCGATGCTGGCAGGCTCGTAGCGCCGGTTCCAATAGACGCCGCACGCCCCCGTTTGGGCGATCAGCCGGTCGAGCGCCTCAAGGCTCGGGCCGCTTTCCAGCACCAGCCGACTGCCGCGTTTTTCAAGCGCGTGCGCCAGCGCCGCCAGCGAATGGTGCAGCCACCAGTCGGACGCAGCCCCCAGCGCCCAAGCGCCCTCGGCGGCCGTATCGCGGATGTAAACGGGCACGACCGGTCCGCCTGCGGCGCACGCCGCCAGCAGGGCTGGATTGTCGGTCAGACGCAGGTCCTGACGAAACCAAACGAGAATCGGCGCCGCTTGCATAGGGGATTGAAAAACCAAATGTTCGAGTAAGTATGTTCAAGTGTACGCGCAGGCGCGCATCTTGGATCATATAGCGCGATTCGACGGCGTATTTCCAGACGCGCGCAGTGCGGCCAACGGCACCAGCCGGTCGCGCGAAAACATCTGCAAACGGTCCCGGCCCAGCAGCAACACCCGCGTGCGCGCGCGCCCGAACAAGCGCCCGATCGCAGGCGACCGCGCGTCGGTACCGCCCAATTCGCCGCCAAACGCGGGCATTGCCATGCGTCGCCCGTCGAGCGCGAAGCAAGCGCCTTCGATGCGTCCAAGCCTGGTTTCGAGCGCGGCTTGCGGGCGAAACGACCCGACGATCTCGCCAAAACCGAGCGCCTCGCTCGATGCGGGTTTGTGGCGCAGAACCAGCTTGTCTTCGGCAATCGCCGTGCCGTCGGCCAGAAAGATCCAGTCGGGCGGGGCCAGCGCTTGCGGCGCGCAAGCAGGCCCCAGGCACACCACGCGCGCGGGCGCATAGCGGCGAACCAGCAGTTGGAGCTTCGCCAAACTCGCGCGCGGCGCAAAATCGGCGTCGGCCACCACCAGGGTTTTGCGTCCGGGCCAATACAAAGCCCCCGACGGATCGGCGAACAGCGGCGTTTCTTCGAGGGTGATGCGCGCGTGCAAGTCAGTCCTTGAAATCGACCAGCGCGTCGTCGCCGCCGACGCCCGCGCCATGCTCGCGAATCAAGAACGCGGGCCGGTTGGCGATGATGCGCAGTTCCTTTTTTGCCGTGCGCGGCAAGGGAATGCGCGCATTTTTGCAATAGCCGATCAGCGCCGCCGCGATCTCGGACGCGTTGTAGACTTGCTGGATCTTGCCGCCCGAATCCGGTTCCAGATGCAGCGTCATCGTCAGCTCCAACTCGTCGAACACCATGCGCGTGATCATGCCGACCGGCAGCGGTTTTTTCTGCGTCCGGGCGAACGCGCCGATCGCCTGCACCATTTCGCTTTCGCGAAAAAAGATCAGCCGATATTCCGACATGCCGTCCGGCAGGGCCGATTTGCTTGCGGTCATGCGACGCGCTTGACCAGTTCGAAGGCGAGAAACTCTTCGGTCTCGGGGCCCGCGATATGCACGACCAGCGCCAGGCGCGTGTCGACCAGATAGACCTGTTTTTTGGATTTGAGCGGCAATCGAATGCCGCGATCCTTGCATTGCAAAATCAAAGCGGCGGACACGATGTCGCGCTCGAAACGGAAAACCAGCGCGCGCGGCGTGCCGGGATAGGTCAGCTCGACGCTGACATTGCCGGGATCCACGACAAAATTGTCGGGTTCGCGCACGGGCACCGCAACGCCGCGCCGCCGCTGGAAGGCGACCAGCGCCTCGCGAATATCGCGCCACGTGAACAAGATGCACCGATATTCGCTGGCCATTCACGCGTCCGCCGCTTCACCTGCCATAAGCTCCGCTCATTCGATAACGTATTGCGAATGGCGGCGCAATGGCCCGCGATGCGAAACCGGCCGAAAACCTATGCGGAAGGCGCGTCCGACGCCGGTTTTTTGCGCCGCCGCGACAGGTCGCGCACGACCACATAGAAGACCGGCGTCAGGAACAAGCCGAACAACGTCACGCCCAGCATGCCCGAAAACACGGCCGTGCCGAGGGCCTGGCGCATCTCGGCACCCGGTCCAGTTGCAATCACCAGCGGCACCACGCCCAGAATGAACGCAAAAGCCGTCATCAAAATGGGCCGCAACCGCAAGCGGCAGGCCTCGACCACGGCCGAGACCGTGTCCTTGCCGTCGTTTTCGAGCTGGCGCGCGAATTCGACGATCAGAATGGCGTTTTTGGCGGCAAGCCCCACCAGCACGATCAGCCCGACCTGCACCAGGATGTTGTTGTCGAGCCCGCGCACCATCACGCCCGCGAGCGCCGAGAGCACGCTCATCGGCACGATCAGCACGATGGCGAACGGCATGCCCCAGCTTTCGTACTGCGCCGCCAGCGCCAGAAATACGAACACGACCGCCAGGATGAAGATGTACGTCGCCGTGTTGCCGGTGAGCTTTTCCTGGTAGGCGAGTTCGGTCCACTCGTAGCCGATGCCCGGCGGCAGCGTTTCGTTCGCGACCTTTTCGATCAGCGCGATCGCCTGGCTGGAGGTGACGCCCGGCGCGGCCGAGGCCTGGATCGGCACCGAGATGTAGGCGTTGTAGCGCTGCACGAGATCGGCGCCGGTCGAGTCGCGAATTTCGACCAGCGTGCCGAGCGGCACCAGCGCGCCTGTCGCCGAGCGCACGCGCAACCTTGCGATGTCGTCGGGGGTGAGGCGAAATTCGCGGTCGGCTTGGGCGCGCACCTGGTAGACGCGCCCGAACGCGTTGAAGTCGTTGACATAGGCCGTGCCCAGATTGAACTGCAGCGTTTCGAAGATATTGCCGATCGGCACGTTCAGGATCTGCGCCTTGGTGCGGTCGATATCGAGATAGATCTGCGGCGTACTGGCCGAGAAGGAGGTGAACACGCCCGCCAGCCCCGGCGTCTGGCGCAGCTCGCCGATCAGCTGGTTGGCAGCGCCCAGCACGCGCTCGAGCTCGTTGCCGCTGCGCTCCTGCAATTGCAGCTTGACGCCCCCCAGCGACCCGATGCCCGGCACCGAGGGCGGGGGAATGGCCAGGATGAACGCCTCTTGGATCTGCTGCAGGCGGCCGAACAACTGGCCGACGATTTGGTTCGAATCGAGGCCCTGAGGCACGCGCTCGGCAAAGGGTTTGAGGCCCGCGAAAATCACCGCCGCATTGGGCGCGTTGGTGAAGGTGGCGCCCGAGAAACCCGCGAACGCCACCGAATCCTTTACGCCGGGCGTCGCCTGCATGATTTCGGTCGCGCGCTTGACGACCGCATCGGTGCGTTCGAGCGACGCGCCGTCGGGCAGCTGGATCGCCACGATCAAATAGCCGCGGTCGAGCGGCGGGATGAATCCGGTCGGCACGGCGTTGGAGATCCACACGGTCGCCGCCCCCAGCCCCGCATAGACCAGCAGCATGATGCTCTTGCGGCGCACGAGATAGCCGGTCGAGCGCGCGTAGCCGTTGCCCATCTTGTCGAAGCTGCGGTTGAAGATGCGCGCGAACCCGCTGCCCAGCCGCGCCAGCGGATTTGTCGGCGCATGGTGGGGATCGTGTTTTTTGAGCAAGATCGCGGCAAGCGCCGGCGAGAGCGTCAGCGAATTGAACGCCGAGAGCACGGTCGCAACCGCGATGGTGGCAGCGAACTGGCGGTAGAACTGGCCCTGCAGGCCCGGCACGAACGCCGACGGGATGAAGACCGCCGACAGCACGATCGCGATGGCGATGACGGCGGTGCCGACCTCGTCCATGGTTTCGTGGGCGGCGTCGCGCGGACTCATGCCGGCCGCGATGTTGCGCTCGACGTTTTCGACGACCACGATCGCGTCGTCAACCACGATGCCGATGGCCAGCACCAGGCCGAACAGCGTCAGCACGTTCAGCGAAAAGCCGAACTCGAGCAGCACCGCGAACGTGCCGATCAACGAGACCGGGATCGCCAGAATCGGAATGAGCGCGGCGCGCCAGCTTTGCAGGAAGACGAGCACCACCAGCGCCACCAGCAAAATCGCCTCGATCAGCGTCTGGTACACGGCCTTGATCGATTCCTGGATGAACTCGGTCGGGTTGTAGACGACCCGGTATTCGACGCCGATCGGAAAATCGCGCTTGAGCGCGTCCATGCGCGCCAAAATCGCTTCGGCCGTCGCCAGCGCGTTGGAACCGGGGCGCTGGAAGATCGCCAGCGCCACCGCCGGCTTGCCGTTGAGATACGAGTTGGTGACGTAGTCCTTGGCGCCGAGTTCCAGGCGCGCGACGTCGCCCACGCGCACCAGGCGCCCGTCGCCCGAATTGCGCACGATCACGTCGCGAAACTGGCGCAGATCCTCGAAACGGCCTTGCGTGGTGACCGCGATCTGGAACGCCGTGTTGGCGTCGGCGGGCGGCGTTCCCAGCGCCCCGCCCGAAACCTGCACGTTCTGTTCGCGCAGCGCGCGCACCACGTCGCTGGCCGACAGCCCGTAGCCCGCGAGCTTGTCGGGATCCATCCAGATGCGCACCGCGTATTCGCGCGCGCCGAACACGACAAGATCGCCCACGCCCTCGATGCGCAGCAGCTGGTCGCGCACGCGCAGCAGCGCGTAGTT
This sequence comes from Asaia bogorensis, assembly GCA_945901855.1. Classification (GTDB taxonomy): domain Bacteria; phylum Pseudomonadota; class Alphaproteobacteria; order CACIAM-22H2; family CACIAM-22H2; genus Tagaea. Next base: position 55,832 of record CAMDLT010000009.1, read on the forward strand.
TGAAATATAGAGCTGGTCGTAGCTCTCGTCGGGCGACAGCATGTGCACGACCATCATCAGATTGGGCGAGCTTTTTTGCGTGGTGATGCCAAGGCGCCGCACTTCTTCGGGCAGGCGCGGCGTCGCGATGGCGACGCGGTTTTGCACCAGCACGCTTGCGTTGTCGAGATCGGTGCCCGCCTTGAAGGTAATCGTCAGCGACATCGAGCCGTCGGCGGTGGTGTAGGAGGACATATAAAGCATGTTCTCCACGCCGTTGATTTCCTGTTCGAGCGGGGTTGCCACGGTCGCGGCGACGGTCTGGGCATCGGCGCCCGGATAGGCCGCGCGCACCACGATCGTGGGGGGTGCAATCTCGGGATACTCGGTGACGGGCAATGCGCCGAACGCGACCGCGCCCAGAATGACCGTGATGATCGACAGCACCGAGGCGAAGATCGGATGGTCGACGAAAAAATGCGTGAAGCGCATGGCTGCTGATCCTTGGGCAGGCTTATCCGGGGGGGGAAGGCCGCGCCTAACGCGATGCCGGAAGTTCGATCGGCTGGGCCGTCACGCGCCCGCCGGGCCGCACGCGCTGCAAGCCCGCGACGACGATCCGCTCGCTGCCGTCGAGGCCGCTGCGCACGATGCGATAGCCGTCGATGCGCGGGCCCGGCCGCACCAGGCGCACGGCAACCGTGCCGTCGTCGGCCACCACCCACACGAAGCGCCTGTCCTGGTCGGCGGCGATGGCTTCGTCGGGGATCAGCACCGCCTTGTAGGGGTTGGAGCCCGGCACGCGGATGCGCCCGAACAGGCCGGGCGTCAGCAGCCCGTCTTTGTTGGGGAACGTCGCGCGCGCGCGCATCGTGCCCGATGCCGGATCGATGCGGTTGTCGAGAAATTCGAGCCGCCCCGTGCGCGGCAGATCGCGCTCGTCGAGCAGGCCCGCTTGCACGTCGAACCCGGCGCCCGCGCGCCCCGATTGCTGCTCGCCCGCCTGCACGCGGCGCGTGTAGGCAATGTAGGAACGCTCGTCGATGTCGAAATTGAAATAGATCGGATCGATCGCCACGACCGTCGCCAGCAGCGTCTGGTCGGCCGCCACAAGATTGCCCTCCGACACGAGCTTGCGCCCGATGCGCCCCGCGAGCGGACTGCGAATTTCGGTGAAACTCAGATTGAGGCGCGCGGTTTCCTGCTCGGCACGCAAGGCCGCCATGTCGGCCTGGGCCTGCTGGAAGGTCTGGCGCGTCTGCTCCAGCTGGCGTTCGGGTGCGGTACCGGTGCGCGCGAGCCGCTCGAAGCGCTCGAAATCGAGCTTGGCGAAATCGACGCGCGTCTGCGCGGCGTTCACGGCCGCCTGCGTGCGCGCCAACGTCGCCTGATAGAGGCGCTTGTCGATGGCGAACAGCAGATCGCCCTCGCGCACGATCTGGCCGTCGCGAAACCGCGCGGCTTCCAGATAGCCCGACACGCGCGCGCGCAGCTCGACCGATTCGGACGCTTCGAAGCGCCCGGTATATTCGTCCTGCTCGACGATTTCTTTGACGACCGGTTTGGCCACCGTCACAGGCGGGGCTTGCGGCGGCCCGCCTTGCGCTTGCACGGGTGCTGGCCCTGCCAACGCCAACGCAACCGCACCGACCGCCCAAATTGCGGTCTTCTTGAACAAGTGCCCCATTTTCCCCTCGCCCGAAATCGACATGCCGTGTCTATCGGACGACTAGAGAACGAAACGGGGTCCGTTGCAAGAGGGGGGCGACACGCAATCGCGTTGGGTGCCACAAAAGCGATCCCCGCCGCGCGCGGTCGCTGGGACCGGCAGCGCGACGGGGACCATATTTTCGTCTTTAGTTTTTCTTCGGCTGGTCCTTGCCGGTCGTCGGGCCGGCCGTCAGGCCCGTTGCCGGGCCGGTCGTCTGCACGCCGGTTTCGGTCTTCTTCGCTTCGGCGGCCTTGGGGGCCTGCGCAACCGCAGGTGCGGTCGCGGCGGGCTTCGTCGCCGGCTGGACCTGGGGCGTCTGGGCGAACGCGACGGCCGGCACGGCAAGCGTCAAAGCCAGGGCAAGGGCGGCAAACTTCTTCATTGGGTCTCTCCGGTTTTTTCGGCGGCGGCACGATGCCGTCGTCGCAAAGACAAAGCCGGAGGGGGCCGCGCTATTCCGCCTTCAATTGTGGAAAGATTGGGGCAACCCGGTTACGCGAAAAAATCGTAGGTCTTGCCCTGGCCGAACTGCACAAGATCGGGCGCGTTGACATTCGGCTTGTCGGAAAAACTGCGGGCCGACCAGATCGAATTGTTGAACGCAGCCACAAACCCGGCCACGCCGCTGGCCGTATCGAGCCGCGCGGCGCGCGGGTTGGTCGAAAAGGCGGCAGGGGAAATCGATCCGGCCATTCTGGACTCTCGCGTGAAAATCGACGGTTGCGACGTTTCTCGCCGAACGGAGAACTATTAGCACATTTGCGGAGGGTTTGGAAAGTTCAGCCGCCAAGGTCGCGCCCGGGTTTGAGCGGGAGACCCGGTTTTGGCGGGAAAGTGGCGCGGCCGAAGGGATTCGAACCCCTAACCTCCAGATTCGTAGTCTGATGCTCTATCCAGTTGAGCTACGGCCGCGCAAGCCGCCGTTTCGTGCCGGGCAAAACCAATGCCCTTGGGAAACGGCGGCGGACACTAGTCGAACCGCGCCGCCCGTGCAAGCCATAATCGAGATCATTTGCAGCCCCCGCGCTGCGTTGCAAAACGCATGACTAAGGCTGTGGAAAACCGGGATAAAATGAGCCTTGTGCCAGCCGGATGCCTTGGCTACGATGCGCACCTTAAGTCGATCCTGGCCAAGCGACCGCAAGGTCGCTCGGCCAAACGCTTGCGTGGCTATTGCGCAGGCGCGTTCCGCGTCACACCCTCTTCGAACGAGCCCGCACAATGACCGATCGGTTCGCACAGCTTCGCAAATTCGGCCTCTTGCTCGCGATGGGCGTACCGCTTGCGGGCTGCAACATGGTGTCGGAAGCCCTGTGGCCGTCGCTTGCGGATGCGGAACCCAATCGCGCCCCGGCGGGCGTGCGCCAGGAAATCTCCCCTTCGGCCGGCGAGCGCCAAGCGCAAGCCGCCCCCATGTTCGTGCCCGCGCGCACGAGCGGCGCCATCGACACGCCCGATACGGGTCGCTTGCCGGGCGGCCAGCAAACGGCCGTCGGCATTCGCGCGCAAGCGATGCGCACGGAATTGCAGAATCTTCAGGGCGCGGTGCAAGCGCGCTCGGGCACCATCCAGCAGATGCGCGCCGACACGGTGGGCACGGCGCAGCGTTATTTCATGCTGGTCGCGGGCATCAACACGCGCCTGCAAGTGGGCACCACGCCGGGCAACCCGATTTTGCAGGCGCAATGGACGCAAGCGGCAAGCGAACTCGACCGTTTGTCGGCGGAAATCGGCCGTTTGGCGCAACTGTCGAGCCAGGCTGCGGGCGATGCCGCAATGGCCGCCTTCCTGCTCGATGCGACGCGCGCCGCCTATTCGCTCAACGGCGCGGTCGAAGACGACCACCGCCAGCTTGCGCTGGTCGAAGACGAAGTGAACCGCACGGTCGTGTCGATCGACCGCGTTCTCAACGAGCTCAACGAAGACATCAACCGCCAATCGACCTATGCCAGCCGCGAGCGCTCGAACCTGACGGCGCTGTCGCTTGCCATCCGCAACGGCGAACTGTTCGGCACGGGCCTCAACAATCGCGCCTTCACCAACGTGGCCCCGGCCGACGGCAGCCCGGCGATTTTGGGCGTCGCTCCCGGCGGCCAGGCGCAGGCTGCCAACCCGGCGACGGCAGCGACGGGCCGCCGCCCGCTGGTGGTGATCCGCTTCGATCGCGCCAATCCCTCCTACGAGCAGGCGCTCTATACGGCCGTGAGCCGCGCGCTGGAACGCAGCCCGACGGCGAATTTCGACCTGGTCGCGATCGCGCCGACGCGCGGCGGCCAAAGCCAGGCCGCCTTGGCCGCAACGACCGCGCGCCGCCAGGCAGAGGGCGTGATGCGCAGCCTCGGCAATATGGGCCTGCCCGCCCAGCGCATGACGCTGTCCTCCACCACCTCGACGCAGGCGCAAAACAACGAAGTGCATCTGTTCGTGCGCTAAGGCTGCGGTCTTTCGACCGGCGTTTTTTTGCTGCCGTCTTCTGACGGCGGATTGAACCTTGGAGCGACTCCGGCACGCGTGACAAGTTCGGCCATACGTTGAACGGCCGGAGCGCGCTCGATGAGCCAGGGAAGCCTTTTTACTCAAGACTATTTGCTGCGTGGCATCGTCGAGGATGCGGCTTGGGCCAGCGTCTCGGACAGCGAATTTGCCGCCTTCGACGCCGCCTGCCGCAGATGCTTCGCCTCGTTCAACGTCGCGGGCGCCTATAACGAGGCGCAGACCGAAGACGAATTGATCTATCCAATTCTCGACGCGCTCGACTGGCCGCGCACGCGGTGGCTTGCGCAAGCGCGCGCGGACGCCAAGGGGCGCGGCAACGTGCCAGACATGCTGCTGTTCCCCGACGACGAGGCCAAAACGCTCGCGACCAAAACCGCGAGCGACCAGGGGCGCTACCGCCACGGCATCGCGTTGGCCGAAAACAAAGCCTGGAACCTGCCGCTCGACCGTGAACCCAAGGGGACGGGTCCGCGCGACGAAGTGCCCTCGACGCAAATTCTGCGCTATCTGAGCGCCGCCGAAATCCAGTCCGAGCGCCGCGTCATGTGGGGCATCCTCACCAACGGGCGCCATTGGCGCCTCTATTGGCAAGGCGCACGCAGCCGCACCGAGGATTTCGTTGAAATCGATCTGCCCCTGATACTGGGCATCCCAGGCGTTGCAGGCGATTTGTTTTCGCCCAAGCCCGACCAGTATGCGCACTGGCTTAAAGTTTTTTATCTGCTGTTTCGCCGCAGCGCCTTTCTGCCCGGCCCCGACAAACGAAGCTTCCACCAGGCCGCGCTTGCCGAAGGCAGACGCTGGGAATCGCAAGTCGCCAAAAACCTATCGGAACTGGTGTTCGGGCGCGTGTTCGGTGATCTGGTGCTGGGTCTTGCCCAAGCAGACCCCAAACGCCCGGCCGATCCCGACCGCATGTATTTTGCGGAAGTGCGCGAATCAGCGCTCATCCTGCTCTATCGGCTGCTGTTCGTGCTCTACGCCGAAGACCGCAATCTGCTGCCGGTGCGCAGCAAGAAATACGACGATTATGCGTTGCTCACGATGCGCGAAGACATCTCCAAACGCATCGACGATAGCGACACATTCTCGGCCACGCAGACGCGCCTGTGGGGCAATCTCAAACAGCTCTTCCACGCGATCGACAAGGGCGACACGGCGATCGAGGTGCCGCCCTACAATGGCGGACTGTTTGATGCGCAGCATGCTGGCCTGCTCGACCGCGCGGCCCTGTCCGACGCCGTGTTCGCGCCTATTCTGGACGCGCTGTCGCGCATCGATCTTGACGGCAAGCGGCTATGGATCAACTACCGCGATTTGTCGGTCCAGCAATTAGGCTCGATCTACGAACGGCTGCTGGAATACGACGTGGCGCTGGTCGATGGCCGCATCGAGATCGTGCCGAATATTTTCGCGCGCAAGGGCAGCGGCAGCTACTACACGCCCGACGAGCTTGTATCGCTGATCATCGAGCGCACCTTGGGGCCGCTTCTGGAAGAGCGCTACCGGGCGTTCGAGGACGCCGCCGAAAAACTCGCAAAAGACCGCCGCCCCAAAGACCAGCGCTTGCGCGAATTGGTGGCGCTCGATCCGGCCATGCGGATTTTGGAACTTAAAATCTGCGATCCGGCCATGGGCTCGGGCCATTTTTTGGTGGCGTTGGTCGACTATCTTGCCGACCGCGTGTTGCAGGCGATGACCGATGCGCGCGCAACGGTGGGCTGGGCGGATGCCGATCTTCCGTACACGTCGCCGCTGGGCCAAGCGCTGCTGGATATCCGCACGCAGATTCGCAGCCAAGCAAAAGTCGGCGGCTGGGCCGTCGCCGAAAGCCAGCTCGAAGACCGGCTGCTGGTGCGGCGCATGATCCTCAAGCGCTGCGTCTACGGCGTGGATCGCAATCCGATGGCGGTCGAACTCGCCAAAGTCGCGCTGTGGCTGCACACTTTTACGGTGGGCGCGCCGTTGTCGTTCCTCGACCACCATCTGCGCTGCGGCAACAGCCTGTTCGGCGAATTGGTGCGCCCCGTGGAAGACGAGATCCACAAACGCGGCGGCATGTATCTGCTGCCGACCTTGCGCCAGGCGCAGCGCTCGGCCAGCAGCATGGCCAAGATCGAACGCCTGACCGACGCCGATTTGGCCGAGGTACGAACCTCCGCCTCGACTTTTGCGGATGTGGAGGCAAGCACGGCGCCGCTGGCAAGTTTCCTGTCGTTTGTGCATGCGTTGCGCTGGCTCGACCGCAAAGACGCGACCGGCAAAAAGGCGATCGAGTCCTTTTACGACGGCGCCTATGGCGATCCGATCGCGCTGGCGCAGGGCACAGCGATGCCCAAAGCGCCGAACGGCAACGGCAACGGCAGGCGCGAGGTGTTCGACGCCTTTGTCGACATTCTGGATGCGGCCCGGACGATCGCCGCCGAAGAGCGGTTTTTGCACTGGCAAGTCGCCTTTCCGGGCGTATGGGACGATTGGTCGAGCAACACGCCCGATGGCGGTTTCGATGCGGTGATCGGCAATCCGCCGTGGGACCGCATGAAGTTGCAGCAGGTCGAATGGTTCGCCGCCCGCCGCCCCCAGATCGCGCTCGCCCAGCGCGCATCCGACCGCAAAAAGATGGTAACGGCGCTGGAAAAAACCGGCGATCCTTTATGGCACGACTACCAAAAAGCCAGCGCGCGCGCCGAAGCCGCCGTGCGCGTGGCGCGCGATATCGGGCATTTTCCGCTATTGTCGGGCGGCGATACCAATCTCTATTCGCTGTTCGTCGAAAAGGCGCTCGCCCTGCTCGAACCTGCCGGGCTCGTCGGTTTGCTGACGCCGTCCGGCATCGCATCCGACAAAGGGGCATCGGCCTTTTTCCGGTCGATTTCGACCGGCGGGCGTTTGAACGCGCTGTTGGATTTTGAAAACCGCCGCCCGCACGACGAGTCGTTTTTTCCCGATGTCGACAGCCGTTTCAAATTTCTGGCCCTCATTGCGGGAGCGCCGAACCGCAAATTCGATGCGGCGTTGTGCGGCTTCTATTTGAATTCGTCGGCCGATCTCGCTAACCCGGCGCGCTGCTTCCCGTTAAAGCCTGCCGACTTCAAAGCCGTTAATCCGAATACGGGCACGGCACCTGTGTTCCGCACCCGCCGCGATGCGGACCTTACGACGGCCATCTATGCGCGCGTCCCGGTACTGGTCGATCGCAGCGGCCCCGAACCTGTGGCGACGTTCCCGGTCGAGTATCTGCGCATGCTCGACATGACCAACGATTCGCATTTGTTTAGAACGCCGGAGCAGCTTGCGAAAGACGGATTTTACAAAGTCGCTGGCAACCGCTTCAAAAAAGGAGCGGTTGAGTGCCTGCCGCTTTACGAAGGAAAGATGGTCCAGGCCTACGACCACCGGGCGGCAAACATTGTCGTGAACCTTGCAAATCTCAACCGTCCCGCACAGCAGGAGCCGGCTTCGATCGCAGAAAGCGCCGATCCAAACTGGTTTCCATCGCCGCAGTATTTTGTCGAAACAACAGAAGTGGTATGGGCTTCAAAGGTCGCCTGGGCCATCGGCTACAAGGACGTGACTGCGCCGACCAATGTTCGGACGATGATTTCCGCCGCGATTCCAAAGGGCCCTACCGGAAACACAATTCCGGTTTTGATGCCGGGATCAACGGCCAAAGCCGCAAAGGCTTTTGCCGAATGGGGGCCGTTGTTGCTCGGGAACATCAATTCGGTTTGCTTCGACTTCGTCGCGCGACAAAAAGTCCAAGGCCAGCATCTGAATTGGTACATCGTCGAACAGCTCCCTGTCCTTCCCGAATCGGCCTACGAGCGCAAGTTCGGCAAGAAGACCGCGCGCGACATCGTGCGCGCCGAGGTTTTGAAACTCACCTATGTTTCGAACGACATGGCGCCGTTCGCCAAAGACATGGGCTACAGCGGAAAGCCCTTCGCCTGGGACCCCGACGCCAGGCGCCATGGCCGCGCCAAGCTCGACGCGCTCTATTTCCATCTTTACGGCCTGGATCTCGACGAAGTGCGGTACGTGCTGTCGACCTTTCCCATCGTCAAACGCGAGGACATCGCCGCGTTCGGAAAGTACCTTACCGAAGATCTGGTCCTCGGCTATTTTCGCGCCCTTGCAGCCGGGGATGCGGATTCGACGATCGTGCCGTAGAGCGGGTTGACGGCGTTTTTATATATCTACATTCTCTAGCTATACGACGGTTTCGGACCCGGCCAAAGCTCGCGCCAATTTCCGCACGCAACGTTGATCGTTTTCGGATTGCGGTCGCGGTTCGATAACAACAACCGTGCCTGTCCGACCGTCCCCGACACCGCCAACAAGACGCTGCGTCGAACCTTGGCGTCGGTTACGGCTGTCGCCACTGGCTGCCAATGGCGGCAGGTTCATCGATGCCGTCGGGCAGATCAGCAAAAATCCGCGTGTCGGCCGGACGGCGGTCCGGCTTCGACGGATGCGTCATTTCTTGAATTATGGCATCCGCCGAATCGATAACGCCGACTCGCTCCAGGCCGCGGAGCAGTCCGACGGTCGAGAGCAGATGCAGATTCGGCGGTTTGTTGAAGATCCGGATTCCGGCGTCTTCGAACAGCAATGCGACAGGATCGCCAGGATCGACATACTTGCGCAAACCGTCGTCCGAAGACATGAAATCGACGATCGCAAGTTCGCCGGCGTTCTTTTTCAAACTTTTACCCGCGAGACGCTTTTCGCGTTCCTGGGCGCCGATTTCCGTGCTTTCGATCAGGAATGGCGGACGGTTGGAATCGATAAATGCCTTCACCGCGCGGTCTTTTGGATATGAAAGGTCGCTGGTCGCTTCGTCGTAGACGGCATCGACGACGATTACCGTCATTTTAAGCGCCAGCAGCAGATCCAGCCGGTCGGCGACCCAGAGACTATTCAAAGGGCCAGCGTCAGGAATGATGAGCGTGCAACGCTTCACGCGGACCGCCAGAGCTTGGCGAACGTTACCGCCTGGTTTTCGATCTCGTGCGACGGCGGCAGCGGCATCGGCAGGTCCGCATCGCCCAAAGCCACGAGCAAACCGGCAAAATCGCGGAGCCCAAGGAGCCGAATTGCGTCGTTCCGCGACAGCCGTCCTCGCGAATATGCCCGCAACGGATCGTCAGTTGCCGAGGCTGCGCCGCTCGACGTAACAGCCTCGAGATGCTCTCGAATGATGGCTGTCATCGTCGTCCCATGCGCAGAAGCATAGGCCTTCGTGCGCGACACAAGATCGTCCGGCAGATTTAGCGTCGTATTTCTGAGCATTTGCAGCCTCATCGGTGCGTGTACGCATATATATGTGTACGCACCGATGCTGTCAAAGGACCAGCGTAAAAAGAACAAAAAAAACTTGATAATTGTCTTAATACAGATATGATTCTTTTCAATGCGATCGTACCCGCAGGCGCTGTTTGACAAGTGAATATCTGTTTTTGGCCGGTCCTTTCTAGGGTCGCCGAATTTTTTGGCGCGATTCCGTCACACAAATAAGCAATATCAATCACTTGCTGTGCAACACCGACTAAAATGTCGCGTCTATGTCGCGCAGATGTCGCGTCTGCGTCGCGCCTGTGTCGCGTCCGTGTCGCGCAGATGTTGCACAGCAAAAAAACCTAAACTGTGCCGACTTGGCCGTCGCTGCGCGGGTCGGTGCCGCCTTCCAGCAGGGCCGGGCCCCCGTCGGTGGCGGGCGTGCGCACCACCATGCCGGCATGGCCCATCAGGTCGGTGAAATCGGGCAGCATCTCCAGATCGTGGCCCATGCCCTTCAGGGCCGCAACGATGCCAGGCGGCATGCGGCTTTCGATGCGAAGCTTGGTCGTGGCCGTCCCCCAGGTGCGGCCCAACAGCCAGCGCGGCGCCGTGATCGCTTCCTGCGGCGTGTGGCCGTAATAGGCGTAGCGCGAGAAAATCGCCGCCTGGGTTTGCGGCTGGCCGTCGCCGCCCATCGTGCCGTAGACCATGCTGCGGCCGTCGTCGAAATGCGCCATCGCGGGGTTCAGCGTGTGGAAGGGTTTGCGCCCGGCCGCCAGCTCCTGCGCCGCACCCTTTTCCAGGCTGAACGACGTGCCGCGATTTTGGAACAGAATGCCGGTCTGGTCGCCCACCACGCCCGAGCCGAACTCCCAATAGATCGACTGGATGAAGCTCGCCATGCGGCCCTGCGCGTCGATGGCGCCCATCCAGATCGTATCGCTCTTTTGCGGGGCTTGCGGCCAGGGCGCGGCCAGATGGGGATCGAACTGGGCGGCCAGTTTGGCGATGCGCGCATCCGACAGCAGCGACTGCGCTTCGAGCGCCATATAGGCCGGATCCTTGACGTGCTTGTCGCGCACGCGAAACGCGAGTTTCGTCGCCTCGACCAGCGCATGCACGTAGTCCACGCCGTCGCCGCGTTCGGGCTTGAAGCGGCCAAACAACGCCAGGATCAGCAGGGCCGCCAAGCCTTGCGTGGGCGGCGTCATGTTGTAGAGCCGCGCGCCCGACACCTGCACGGTCAGCGGCGTGACGATCTTGGCCTTGTGGCGCCGATAATCGTCGAGCGATACCGGAGCGCCCGCGCGTTTGAGATCGGCCGCGATCGCTTCGGCCAGCGCGCCGCGATAGAAACTCTCGGTGCCCTCGCGCCCGATGCGGCGCAAGGTTTCACCCAAGGCCGCCTGCACGAAGCGGCTGCCGGGGGCGGGCACTCTGCCGTCCGGCACGAACGCCTTTTCGAAACCGGGGGCGATCCGGCATTCGGCGCGTTTGTCGGCCGTGAAGCGGGCCTGGCTTGCGCTCGTGGGGAATCCGTTTTTCGCGTAGTCGACGCCCGGTTCCACCAGACGGCTCAGCGGCAACGTGCCGCCCAGCGTCTTGGAAAGCTCGAACGCCGCCCCCCAGCCCGATACGGTGCCCGCGACCGTGTTGGCAGCAAGCGGCCCGCGCGACGGGATCGCGGCGTGGCCCTGCTTTTTGTACCATGCAGGCGACAAACACATCGCCGCCGCCCCGCACGCGTCGATGCCGACCACCGGCCTGCCGTCGCCCGCATCGATCAGCCAAAACCCGTCGCCGCCGATCGCGTTCATGTGCGGATAGACGACCGGAATGGCGGCCGCCATCGCGATCATGGCTTCGATCGCGTTGCCGCCTTCGGCCAGCACGTCGCGCCCGGCTTGTGCGGCAAGATGGTGCGGGGCCGTGACCATTCCGCGGTAGCCGCGCGGCGTGCTGAGCATGGGGCTTGCCTTTGTAAGAGGAGCGAACCGGTGTTGTTTAAAGGGAGGCTTGCCCGATGCGCAAAGGCTTTTTGATTTTTGCGGCAGCGCTGCTCGCAAGCTTCGCCGCCCACGCCCAATCGCTTGGCGCCGGCGACGGCAGCGCGGGCGTGGAAATCCTGCCGGCCAAACGTCCGGGCGTTTGAGCGCCCCCCTTGCGCAAGGTCGGGTTCGCGCGGCATGAAAGGCCCCAACAATGCTTTGCGGAGTCGCGATCCCATGTCGAGTGCGGACGATACCTATCGAAAAATGTTCACCGTCTCCTGGCAGGAGCTGCATCGCGACTGCAAGGCGCTGGCGTGGAAGCTGGTGGCGGGCGGGCCGTGGCGCGGCATCGTTGCCGTTACGCGCGGCGGGCTCATCCCGGCTGGCATCATCGCGCGCGAGCTGGAGCTGCGCATCGTCGATACCGTGTCGATCGCGACCTACCAGGGCCAGCAGATCGGCGACACGTCGAACATTCTGAAACCCCTGGCCGCCTCGACCTGCGACGCGTCGTCGGGGCCGCGCTGGCTGATCGTCGACGATCTGGTCGATACGGGGGCCACCGCCAAGATCGTTCGCGCGATGCTGCCGGGCGCCCATCTGGCCACGGTCTATGCCAAACCGGCCGGCAAGCCGATGGTCGATACCTACGTGACGGAAGTCAGCCAGGACACCTGGATCATGTTCCCGTGGGATACCGAGCCGCAGTTTGTGCGCCCGATCGTGGCGCCCAAGTAACTAGCCGCCTTCGGCCAGCGCGGCCAAAGCGTCAGGCTGCAACAGTTCGACCAGGCTTTGGCCCGGCAGGCCGATCACGCCCGCTTTTTTGAGCTGGGTGAAGGTTCGGCTGACCGTTTCGGTCGTCAGGCCCAGAAAGTCGGCAATGTCGGCCCGGCTCATCGGCAGATCCAGCGGCGACGCGGGCTGGCCGCGCTTGGCCGCGCGCGCCGACAGCGACAGCAAGAACGACGCCAGCCGCTCGCGCGCCGTCTTGCGGCCCAGCAGCAGCATCTGCTCCTGCGCTGCGACCAGTTCGTTGCCCGCGCGCTCAAGCAGCCGGTGCTCAAGCTTGGGCAAGTCGCGCAGCAGCCCTTCCATGCGCTGGCGCGGAAAACGGCACAGGCGCACGTCCGTCATCGCTTCGGCCGAATAGGCGTAGGTCTGGTTCAGCGCCACGCCCAGAAAATCGCCCGGAAACAAAAAGCCCGTGATCTGGCGGCGCCCGTCGGGCAGCAGCTTGTAAAGCTTGACCGCGCCCTCGACCATGTTGCTGAGATGCAAGGCCGGCTCGCCCTCGTCGAACAAGGTCGAAGTGGCCGTCGCGGCAACGATGGTCGCAATGTCGCGCAGCTTGCCAAGCTCGGTCGGGTTCAGCACCGCGCACACGCTGGTTTCGCGGATGGTGCAGTCGTCGCACGGCGACTCGCCCGCCTGCAGGCGTAGGGCCGCTCGATGCCCCGTCTCGGAACCCGCACTTGCACATGCTGTTTTTGACATTGCGCCCCACCCCCCTGTACCGCAAACGATCTTGCGTCGGGCCGCCGCCGGACGCAAGTGCCGCGATTTTGGTGAACCGATCGGCGGTCCGGCGCGTATAACCTCTTATGAAAAACATGATCGCAAAATCGGCCCTCGCAGTTCTTTTGGTTTCGCTTGGGGCGGGTCTGGCAACCCCGGCGGCGGCCGACCAAACGTTGACTTTCGAGGTGTTGCGCCAAGGGAGCCCCATCGGCACCCACCGCGTGACCATCCGCGAGCAGGGCGAGATGCGCAGGGTTGATATCGCCATCGATATGGCCGTGCGGTTCGCGTTCGTGACCGTCTATCGCTACACGCATCGCGCGACGGAAACCTGGGACGGGCACCGCTTGGTCGCTCTCGACGCTTCGACCGACGACAACGGCACGCGCACAAATGTTGCGGCGACGGCGCAGGCAGGCGGGCTCGCGATTTCGGGCAGCGGCGGCAGCTACGTGGCCCCTGCCGACACGATCCCAAGCAGCTATTGGAACAAAGCAAAATTGGATCGTACCGCGCTGCTCGACACGCAAAGCGGCAAGATGGCGGCAACCGCCAATAGCTTGATCGGCCCTGCCAGCATCGAAGCCGATGGCCGTCTTTTGAACGTTACCAAATACCGCGTGACGGGCGATTTGCAGGCCGAACTCGGGTATGCCGAGGATGGCAGCTGGGCAACGCTGGCCTTCGAAGCCCGTGGGGCCAGCATCTTGTATCGGCGCCTTGGCAACGAACAGGTCGCGCATGTGCGCTGAAGCCGCCAGCGCCAGTTGATTTGGATCAACGCAAGCTGTCGGTACTTCGGGAATATTCGTGGGCAATGCCCAATCTTTTTGCCCATCGTGTCGATATTTTGCCCTCGGCCCGCCGCTATCGCGTCGTGGTGCTTGCAGGTCGGGACGTGCTGCGCGCGTTTCCTTTGGCACGGCTGGCCGCAGGCCATTTGACGCTCGCGACGTGGCAGCGTTTTGCGCGGGCGATGGGCGTGCGGCGTTCGCATCGCGCCGCGGCCGCGCCCAAAAAGGGCCTGCTCGCGGTCGAAAACCAGCGCGGCCTGATCCAGGCGCTGTGCAGTTTTGCGGTTCAACCCGACTTGCAGGTCGGCTGCCGTTTGGACATCGACAATTTTGTCGCGATCGATCTGATCGACAATGCCGGGCCCAGCGCCGTGCTGGTGCAGGCGATCGAAGCCCTGGCACGATCGCTCGACTGTGCCGACCTTGCGATCTATCCCCCGCCCGCCGCAAGGTCGCACGGCGCGGCCCTGTTTTTGGCCGGGCTGCGGGGGGCCGCCTATGTGCGGCCACAGAACCGGATCGCGGGCACGCGTGGCCGCGCGCGGGCCAATTCGGCCAAATAAACCCGCCGCCCCGCGACTCCTCTCTTGCCCAAGGGGACCGCGCGCGCCTAAGTTCCGCGTCAGGGTTGCCAGCAGCTGTCGGCTGCCCGTGCCGCCAGCGAATCGACCCGAACCATGCCGCCGACCTTCGATGCCGCCCAAGTTTGGAGCCGGCGCCTTGCTCGAGGCGCCGCTTTGGGCATTGCATGCTTGGCGGGGCTTGCAACCGCGAATGCGCAAACGCCGCGCACGCAACCCGAATCTGCATCGCCCGCAGGCCCCACGCGGGCGGCCGTGGCCGCCGACCGCCACATGGTCGTCGCAGCGAACCCGCTTGCGGCCGAGGTAGGCCGCCAAATCTTGCGCCAAGGCGGCAGTGCCGTCGATGCCGCGATCGCCGTGCAGATGGTGCTGACGCTGGTCGAACCGCAAAGTTCGGGCGTGGGCGGCGGCGCGTTCCTCGTCCATTACGCGGCCGAATCGCGCAAGGTCGAAACCTATGACGGGCGCGAGACGGCGCCCGCGGGCGCCACGCCCGAGATGTTCCTCGACGCCGACGGCAAGCCGCAGGCGTTTGCCCAAGCGGCAAAAGGCGGCCACGCGGTGGGCGTGCCCGGCGTCGTGCGCATGCTGGCGCTGGCGCACGACGAACATGGGCGCTTGCCGTGGCTGCGCCTGTTCGAGCCCGCCATGCGCATGGCGGCCGAGGGCTTTGCGATCTCGCCGCGCTTGCACCAGCTGATCGGCGAAACGCCGCAGCTGAAAGACTATCCCGCCACGCGCGACTATTTCTTCGACGCCGACGGCAACCCCAAGGCGGTCGGCACAAGGCTCGCCAATCCGCAACTGGCCGAAACCTTGCGCGTGATCGCCAATGGCGGCGCCAATGCGTTCTACAACGGGGGGCTGGCGCGCGCGATGGCCAAGGCTGTCGCCGAAACCGGCACGCCCGGCACGCTGTCGATCGACGATCTCAAAAACTACAAAGCGCTGAAACGCGAGCCCGTTTGCGCGCCCTACCGTCAGCACAAAGTGTGCGGCATGGGGCCGCCCTCCTCGGGCGGGGTTGCGATCGCGCAAATTCTGGGCGTGCTGGAAAAAGTCGACATCCGCGCGATGGCGCCCAATTCGCTCGCGGCCGTGCACGCGCTGAGCGAAGCCGGGCGGCTGGCCTTCGCCGACCGCGCGCGCTACCTCGCCGATGCGGACTTCGAGCACGTGCCGGTCGACAGACTGATCGACCGGCGCTATCTCGCCTCGCGTGCCAAGCTCGTCAATCCCGAACGGAGCATGGGCCGCGCAGAAGCCGGGAAGCTGCCGCGCACCGCCCTGCGCAGCCCCGACAATCTCAGCGAGATTCCGGCCACGTCGCATTTTTCGATCGTCGACGGAGCCGGCAATGCGGTCGCGATGACCACGTCGATCGAGCAGGCCTTCGGCAGCCGCGTGATGGTGCGCGGCTTCCTGCTCAACAACCAGATGACCGACTTCGCCCTGCGTCCGCGCGACGGCGACGTGCCCAACATCAACCGCGTCGAGCCGGGCAAGCGGCCGCGCAGCTCGATGTCGCCGACGATCGTGCTCGACCGCGAAAACCGTCTGGTGATGACGCTGGGCTCGCCCGGGGGCGCACGCATCATCCCCTATGTCGCGCGCACGCTGGTCGCAACGCTCGATTGGGGGCTCGACATCCAGCGTGCGGTTGCCTTGCCGCACGCGCTCAGCCTCAACGGCCCGACCGAGATCGAGCGCGACACGCTGCTCGCAGGGCTCGCGGGCGATTTGCGCAATATGGGCCACGAAGTTGCGTTCGTGGCCCATGCCAGCGGTTTGCACGGCATCCAAGTGATACGCCGCCAGGGCCGCGTGCAGCTCGTCGGCGGGGCGGATCCGCGCCGCGAAGGCGAAGCCTTGGGCGACTGA
Organism: Asaia bogorensis; assembly: GCA_945901855.1. Taxonomy (GTDB): domain Bacteria; phylum Pseudomonadota; class Alphaproteobacteria; order CACIAM-22H2; family CACIAM-22H2; genus Tagaea. The sequence goes on from CAMDLT010000009.1 coordinate 72,069, forward strand.
CGCCAGCGCATCATTCAACGAACCTCCTCCGCTTCACCCCCGAAAGTCCGCCATGACCCAAACGTCGCCGACCGGCACGCTGCCGGAAATCCGTCTGCAGCCGCAGCGCCACCAACGCCTGCGTATGGGCCATCCGTGGGCCTATTCGAACGAGATCCAGATGGACAACAGCGCCAAAGCGCTGGCACGCGGCACGCTCGTGCGCGTGATGACGAGCCATGGCGAAAATCTCGGCACGGCGTTTTTCAATCCGCACACGCTGATCGCCTTGCGCATGCTGGAGCGCAATCCGCGCCTGACCGTCGATGCGGCGTGGTGTGCTGCGAAGTTGCGCACCGCCCTTGCCGTGCGCGAACGGCTCTATCCGGGCGGCTTCTATCGCCTGATCCACGCCGAGGCAGACGGCTTTCCGGGCCTGGTCATCGACCGCTTCGGCGACACGCTGGTGGTCCAGCGCAATGCCGCGGGCATCGACCGGCTGTGGCCGGAACTGCGCCAGGCGATCGACGCCGTGCTCGCCCCCGCCGCCATCGTGCTGCGCGACGAGAGCCATGCGCGCAGCCTGGAAGGGCTCGACACGGCAAGCGAAACGCTCCACGGCATCGTCGACGGGCCTGTGCGCCTTGTCGAAAACGGAGCGACGTTTTTTGCCGACGTCGCGGGCGGCCAGAAAACCGGCTGGTTCTACGACCAGCGCGACAACCGTGCGGCCGTCGCCAAAGTGGCGGCGGGTGCGCGCGTGCTCGATCTCTATTGCTATGGCGGCGGCTTCGGCGTGCAGGCGGCCCTCGGCGGCGCCGTGCAGGTTGTGTTTGCAGACCGTGCGCAAGCCGCCCTCGACCTTGCAGCGCAAGCGGCCGAGGCCAACGGCGTTTCGGCCAAATGCCGTTTCGACAAAGGCGAGATTTTCGACTACGCCGCCAATCTCGATGCGGCGGGCGAGCGGTTCGACGTGGTCGTGTGCGATCCGCCCGCCTTCGCCAAATCGCGCAAGGACGTGCCGATGGCGCTCAAGGGCTACCGCAAGGTCGCGCGCTTGGCAGCCGCGCTCGTGGCGCCCAACGGATTTTTGCTGGCTGCCTCGTGCTCGCACAATGTCGAGACTGCAAATTTCCTCGAAGAAACCGCGCGCGGCATTGCCGAGACCGGACGTCAGGCGCGCGTGCTGCGCCTGGCGGGGGCGGCATCCGACCATCCGCTGCACCCGTTCTTGCCCGAGAGCGCCTATCTCAAAGCGCTTCTGATCGCCCTCGACTGAGCGGCGATTACAGCGGCGGCGGCGAATTCATACCGGCAAAGCCGCCGAAGAACCATACCACGAGCAGGACAAGGACAACGGTGCCGAGCACGCCGCCGGCGCCGGCATTGCCGTAGCGGCCATGCGCGTAATATCCCCCGCCGCCGCCGAGCAGCAGCACCAAAACGACAATCAAAAGGATAAGGCCCACTTTGCTCTCCCACCGTTGACGGGCGTCGCAGTAACGCCGCTTCGCATTCTTTGTAAGGGCGCCCCGATCCACGCGGCAGCCCCGGAAAACACCTAAACCTCAAATCCGGCGAGGTCCTTGAAAGTTCGGCACATCGCGAACGCACCCCTTCGGCGGAGTCGCCCATGCCGATGAACGAATATCTGCAAGAAAATCCACGCGTAATTTTCATCGACGTGACGTTCGAAGTGCCGACCGTCGACAACGACGCTGGTCGATATCCGCACGTGCTTCAAGAACGAAGCGGCGGCGTTGTTCGTCGTGCATGACCTTAACCCGCGTGCCTATTCCGCGCGTGGCGAAGGCTTCGTGCAGGCGCAAAACTGGTTTCACGACAATACGAACATTCGCATGCGCGAAGACGCCAACGGCCCTTGCACGGCGCCTGGCGAACGCCCACTTGTTCGGTGAGGGCTACCGGTTTGCTGCTGCGAGGGTCGAATGTTCGCCGATACAATTGCCAGTCTTTTTGCGTTGTTTTTTGTCGAACCGCTCGACGTTGCTGTGCGTCAAAAACTTGCGGCGGCCCAGGCCCCGCAAGAGATCGTGCGCATGGTCGCGAGTTGCGCGCAGCGCGGCGCGCCCTTGCTGGCCGAACGCACGATGGCCGAACCAAGCTGGGCGGCGGCCACCGTCGTGCGGCTCTGGATGGAAACGGCGACGCTGGAAACGGTGCTTGGCGACATCGACACCGAATGCAAACAAGCCTTCCAGGCAGCGCGCCCGTTCCTGCAAGGTTGACGCGGCAAAATCGAGCCTCGGTTGCTTTTGTATCCGCACACGCCTTTCGCGCCGGACATTGAATTGGCCGTCGCGCGCGCGTCCGTTCTGCCTCAAGGGCGCGCGTCGTTGAGCGACCAGTCGTAGCTGTAGGACGCGATCGGCACGCCGCTGGCCAAAGCCGCAGCCACGTCGCCTTGCGCATAGCGCAGCAGATGCGCGCGAAGTCCCTCGGCGTTGCCGCCGAAATCTTCTTTGAACCAGTCGTAGATCGACGACAGCACAAGCCGCCCCCGCTCGATCCGCACGGCGCGCGGATGGCCGACGAACCCGCGTGCAGCCCGGTCCAGATCGGCTTCGAGCGTGGCCGCCGCGAAGGCTTGCGGGGCCAAATCGGGGCAGCCGATCGACGCGCAATTGACCGCGTAGTGGATACGCGGATCGCGCCAGAACGGGCGCAAAATGCGGTGCTCGATATCGTCCAGCGACAATTCCTGGCCTTCGACGCGCAGAAACTTGCGGCCCCACGGACCGCTCGAAAACAGGCCCGGCGAAATGCGAATGTCGCGGATCGAGGCGACCGGATAATGCGCAAGCACCGTTTCGATGGTCGCGGCATTGTAGAGATTGATCCAATAGGCCATCTGTTCGGGGCGCGCGAAGCCGCGGACCGCGACCGATTGCAGGGCCGCCAGATACGCTTGCAGGGCGCTGCGATCCGCGCGCGTCACGCGGCCATAGGCAAAGCGCGCCACGCCATCTGCCCCGGTCACGCGGTACGATTCCAGCAGCCGCGTCCACGGCGCATGGTCGAGCGTTTGCGTGGAGGCCGCATCGTGCGGTTCCCAAAAGCGCCACGCGTCGGCGGCGGGCGCCGCGCCCAGCGATCCGGTCAGCATGAAAATCCCCAGCAACGAAAGAAGCAGGCGGCGCATGCGCGGCCCGTCAGAACGGCAAGTCGAACAGGAAGCGCACGAGCTTTTTTGTGCGCGGCGAAAACAGGCGCGGCGCGAAATAGGCGCCAGCCGCGCGTTTGCCGGCTTCCGCCAATGTCGGATACGGCATGACGGTGCCGGCCATCGTTGCGACCTTCAACCGCTGGCCGACCGCAAGCGCCCAAGGCGCTATCAGATCGCCCGCGTGCGCGCCCACGATGGTTGCCCCGCGCACGCGCCCTTTTTCGACGACGAGTTTGACGAAACCTTGGGTCTGGCCGGTTGCGACCGCGCGGTCGTTTTCGTGGAACGGCCAGACGGCCGTTTCGAACGCGATCCCGGCGGCTTTGGCGGCCGCTTCGCTCAACCCGACCTGCGCCAGTTCCGGCGCCGTATAGGTCACCCACGGAATGGCGTCGGCATCCGCCTTGGCGGGCATGCGGAAACACAGATTGCGGATGACGATGCCCGCATGCCAGCCCGCGACATGCGTGAATTGCAATCCGCCCGCCACGTCGCCGATCGCCATGATGTCGCGATTGCTGGTGCGCAGGCGTCTATCGACCGCGATCGCGCGCCCGTTGCTTTCGACGCCCGCTTGGTCGAGGCCAAGATTCTCGATGTTCGCGCGGCGCCCGGCGGCAATCAAAAGATGCGAGCACGCCAGCCCCTCCTCGCTGCCTTTGCCGTCGTCGAGGACCACGACCGTGCCCACCGCATGGCGTTCGACACGCAAGATGCGCGTATTTTCGCGCAGCGCCACGCCGTCGTCCGCAAGGCTCTGCCGCACGACCGCGACGGCCGCCGGATCGTCTTTGGGCAGCATGGTCGCGGCTTCGACCAGCGTTACCTTGGTGCCCAGCCGCGCATGCGCCTGCGCCAGTTCGCAGCCGATCGGCCCCGCCCCGATCACCACCAGATGCGTCGGCCGTTCGGCGAGGTCGAAAATCGTTTCGTTGGTGAGGTAGGGCACGCCGTCGAGCCCGGGAATTGGCGGCACGGCCGCGCGGCTGCCCGTCGCGATCACGAATTTGCGCGCCTCGATGCGCGTCGTCCCGGCCTCGACCGCGCGCCGAGCGACGAACTTGGCGCGCGCTTCGATCACCTTCACGCCCAAACCTTCGAAGCGTTCAACCGAATCCATCGGCGCGATCTTGGCGATCACGGCGCGCACACGGTCGCGCACGGCGGCGTAATCGACACGTCCGCTGCTTTGCAGCCCGAAACGTTCGGCTCCCGCCGCCGCCTTGACCGTCGCCGCCGCCGCGATCAAGGCCTTCGACGGCACGCAGCCGTAATTGAGGCAGTCCCCGCCCATCTTGTGCGCTTCGACCAGCACGGTTTTGAGACCCAGCTGCGCGGCGCCGGCGGCCACCGACAGACCGCCCGAACCCGCGCCGATGACGCAAATATCGGCTTTGATCGCCTCGCTCATCGCCCGCTCCTTTTGCGCCATTGGCGCACGGCCACCGGAATCAAGGCAAGGGCTGCCAATCCCAGCATCGGCAGCATCACGGCAGGGCTGGCGACAAGCGCCAGATCCGGCTGCTCGCCGCGATCGAACACGGCCCCAAGCCCGGCCCCGATCGAGGCGAACACAAAAGTTGCGGGCAAAATGCCCAGCAACGTGCCCACGACATAGGTGCCAAGCGGCACGCCCAAAAACGCGGGCGCCAGATTGACCAGAAAAAACGGAAACGCCGGCACCAGCCGCAGCACCAGCAGATACGACAACGCGTTTTCGCGGAATCCGGCCTCGAACGCCGCCAATGAAGGGCCGACTTTGGCGCGCAGAAAGTCGCCAAGCGCCGTTCGCGCGGCCAAAAACAGCAGCGTCGCCCCGATCGTTGCGCCGATCACCGCCAAACTGCCGCCGAGCAGCGTGCCGAACAGGAATCCGCCAGTAAGTGTGGCCACCGCCCCGCCCGGCAGCGAACACGCCACCACCACGATATAGACGCCGACATAGGCCAAAATCGCCGTCCCGCGATTGTCGGTTGCCCAATCGACAAGCTGCGTCCGGTGGGCGGCCAACGCGTCGAAGCTCAGATAGCGGTCGAGCCCCAGGAAAAAGGCGATTGCCAGGGCGACGGCGATCAGAATAAGGGGTGCAAAACGGGTCATCGGCTGCGTCCAATTCGGGCGATCGGGCGGCAACGTTACAGGCTGCGCCCCCCGGCACGCAAACAATCGCCTGAAAAACAAGGTAAAATGCCTCGATTGACGCAAGGCCGGAGGGTCTGTATAACCCGCGCTCGTTTCGAGGATTTTGGCATTCGGAGAGACCGTCGTGAAGCGTACATATCAGCCCAGCAAGCTCATCCGCAAACGGCGGCACGGTTTCCGGGCGCGCATGGAAACGGTCGGCGGCCGCAAGGTTCTGCAACGCCGCCGCGCGAAGGGCCGCAAGCGCCTCTCGGCCTAGTTCGCGCCCCCCTATTCCGCGCCGGGGGTTTTTTGGCGGCGAAAAGGGAAGCCATGCCCCACGCTTTGCTCCGGCGTTTGGTCGCGCGCAGCCAGTTTCTGGCTGTTGCGGCCACGCGACGCAAATGCGCGCGTCTGGGCGTGGTCTTGCAAATCCGCGCGCGCAACGACGGCGACCCGGCGATCGGCATCGGTTTTACGGCGACAAAAAAGGTCGGCAACGCGGTGGTGCGCAATCGCGCGCGACGGCGATTGCGCGAGGCCGCGCGCGCCGTGCTGCCGCGTTTGGGCGTTGCGGGCAGCGACTATGTCGCGATCGCGCGCGCCGAAACGGGCGCAACGCCGTTTTTGCAGCTGATCGCAGCCTTCGAAGACGCGGCCAGCCAGCTCTCGGTCGTCGCGGGGGCGTCGCGATGATCGCGCGCCTGATCGACATGCTGGTCGTTGTGTACCAATGGACTTTGCGTCCGCTGCTGGGCGCCAATTGCCGGTATCTGCCAAGCTGCTCCGACTATGCGCGCGAGGCTTTGCGCACGCACGGCGCGTTCGCAGGATCGGCCTTGGCGGCCAAGCGTATCTGCCGGTGCCACCCGTGGGGCGGCTTCGGTTTCGACCCCGTCCCGCCGCGTTCCGGCGATCTGCCGCGTTTTTAAGAAGAAGTAGTCCCGTCGCCATGCAGCAATTCGATCAAAAAAATCTTATCATCGCGATCGTCATCTCGATCGTGATCGTGCTCGGCTTCGAGTTCTTGTGGAACCAGCCGCGCGCCCAGCGCGAGCGCGCAGCCGAAGCCGAACGACGCGCCTCGGCCGAACAGGCCATGCCGCCGGCCGCACCCGGCATTCCCGGCGCGGCAATTTTAACGCCGGGCCTAACGCCGGGCGCGCCGCCTGCTCCGGGCAATCTTGCCGCCACTCTGGGCGCCCAAGCCAATCCCGACCGCACGACGATCCTGGCACGCGATGCGCGCGTAACGATCGAAACCCCGGTCGTCTCGGGCTCGATCGCCTTGCGCGGCGGGCGCATCGACGATCTGAAGCTGACAAAATATCGCCAGAGCGTCGAAAAGGATTCGCCGCCCGTCGTGCTCTTGTCGCCGTTGGGGGCAAGCAATCCCTATTTTGCCGAGTTCGGCTGGGTTTCGGCGGCAGGCGCTTTGGCGCTGCCCGACGCCGATACCGTGTGGACCGCCGACCGCACCACGCTTGCGCCCGGCAACCCGGTCACGCTCGCCTGGGACAACGGCCAGGGCCTGCGTTTCGAACGCAAGATCTCGCTCGACGAAGACTATTTCTTCCGCATCGAACAGCGCGCGACCAATACGGGCAACGCGCCCGTGGCGCTGCACGGCTATTCGCTGGCAAGCCGCGTGGGCACGCCGACGCTCGGCGGCTACTACATTCTGCACGAAGGTCCGATCGGCGTTTTCAACGACACCTTGAAAGAGCCGAGCTACCAGGATCTGCGCGAGAAGAAGCAGATGCCGTTCGCCACGCGCGGCGGCTGGATCGGCGTAGTCGACAAATACTGGCTCGTGGCTTTGGTGCCCGAACAGAACGCGGAAGTCGGCGCACGTTTCGCCCATGCGCTGGTGGGCGGCGTCGACCGCTACCAAATCGACTACCTGACGCCGCCGCAAACGCTGGCGCCCGGCCAGAGCATCACCCACGCCACGCGCCTGTTTGCGGGCGCCAAAGAAGTGCGCTTGCTCGACCAGTACAGCGGCAAATACGCGATTCCCCTGTTCGACCGCGCGATCGATTTCGGCTGGTTCTATTGGCTGACCAAGCCGATGTTCATCGCGCTCGAATGGATCTACGCGGCCGTCGGCAATTTCGGCGTCGCAATCATTCTGTTCACGATCTTCGTCAAGGCGCTGTTCTTCCCGCTCGCCAACAAATCGTACCGCGCGATGGCGAAGATGAAGCTGCTCCAGCCCGAGATGGAGAAGCTCAAGGAAAAATACGGCGAAGACCGCCAGCGCATGAGCCAGGAGATGATGCAGCTCTACAAGCGCTCGGGCGCCAATCCGCTCGCGGGCTGCTTGCCGATCCTGATCCAGATCCCGGTCTTCTTTGCGCTCTACAAGGTGCTGTTCGTCACCATCGAAATGCGCCACGCGCCCTTCTTCGGCTGGATACAGGATCTGTCGGCGCACGATCCGACGTCCTTGTTCAACCTGTTCGGGCTGATCCCGTGGGACGTGCCGCAGATCCTGGAAATCGGCGTGTGGCCGCTGATCATGGGCGCCACCATGTTCATCCAGCAGAAGCTCAACCCGCAGCCCGTCGATCCGATCCAAGCCAAGATGTTTTTGGCGCTGCCGTTCGTGTTCACGGTCATGCTGGCGTCGTTCCCGGCCGGGCTCGTGATCTATTGGGCGGTCAACAACACGCTGTCGATCGCCCAGCAATGGGTGATCATGCGCGGCATCGAAAAGGCCGCGCCCGGCCCCAAGGAACCGTCCAAGAAGGAACGGGCGAAGGCGTGAACGCGCCCGCCTACTCGCCCGACGAGATCGAAGCGGCGCGCAAGCTGTTTGTGGGCCCGTGCGAATTCACCGCCGGAGCCGCCACGCTGGAAGCGGTGCCCGATCCGCTGCTGCCCGAGATCGCCTTGGCCGGGCGCTCGAATGTCGGCAAATCGAGCCTGCTCAACGCGCTGGTCGGGCACGGGCGCATGGCCCGCGTGTCGCGCCATCCCGGCCGCACGCAGCAGCTCAATTTTTTCGCGCTCGGCAAACGCCTGTCGCTGGTCGACATGCCGGGCTACGGCTACGCCGCCGTCTCCAAGGCCACCAAGGCCGTGTGGAGCGATCTGATGCTGCGCTACCTCAAAGGCCGTCCGACGTTGCGCCGCGCGCTCGTGCTCGTCGATTCGCGCCACGGCCTCAAGGATCTCGACCGCGCCTTGTTCGACATTCTCGACCGTTCGGCCGTGGTCTACCAAGTGGTGCTGACCAAGTGCGACGCGCTGGGTGCTGCGGGTTTGGCGCAGCGCATTGCTGCAACCGGCAGCGAACTTGAAGGACGCTTGGGCGCGCACCCCGTCATCCTGCCGACCTCGTCGGAAAAGACCACGGGCATCGAAATTCTGCGGGCCGAGCTAGCCGCCCTCGCCGTGCCCTGCTAAGAAGCGAACCGTTCCCCGCAACGACGGAATCAGCCCATGGACAATCCCGCCTCCGACGACGATCCGCAGACCATCGCCCGCATCCTGTCGCAGGCGCTGCCCTACATGCGCGAATACAACGCGCGGAACATCGTCGTGAAATACGGCGGCCACGCGATGGGCGACGAGAAGATTGCGGGCGATTTTGCGCGCGACATCGTGCTGATGAAGCAGGTCGGCATGAACCCGATCGTGGTGCATGGCGGCGGTCCGCAGATCGGCGCGATGCTCGAACGCCTCAAGGTCAAAAGCGAATTCGTCGACGGTTTGCGCGTGACCGATGCGGCGACGGTCGAGATCGTCGAGATGGTGCTGTCGGGCACGATCAACAAACAGATCGTCGCCGCGATCAACAAAGCGGGCGGGCGCGCCGTCGGCCTTTCGGGCAAGGACGCCAATTTCCTGATCGCGCGCAAAGTGACGCGCACCAAGAAGGACCCGGACTCGCATATCGAGCGCGTGCTCGATCTGGGGTTCGTGGGCGAGCCCGAGGAGATCGACCCGTCGTTCCTCGAGAGCTTCGAGCAATCCGACATCATCCCGGTCGTGGCCCCCATCGGCATCGGACGCGACGGGGCGACCTACAATATCAATGCCGACACAGTCGCAGGCGCGATCGCGGCCGCCATGAAGGCCGAGCGCCTGCTGCTGCTGACCGACGTCAAAGGCGTGCTCGACAAGGACAAGCGGCTGATCCAGGAACTGACCGCCGCCCAAGTGCGCGCCCTCATCGCCGACGGCACGATTTCGGGCGGCATGATCCCGAAGGTCGAGACCTGCTTGCTGGCGGTCGACGGCGGCGTAGCGGGAGCGATCATTCTGGATGGGCGCGTGCGCCACGCAACGCTGCTCGAGATTTTCACCGACAAGGGCGTCGGCACCCTCATCAAGGGATAGCGGCGTGCTCGCGGCGCTCTACGACCGCACCCTGGCGCTGTCGCGCGGCAGACATGCGGCGGCCACGATGGCCGCAGTGTCGTTTGCGGACTCCTCGTTTTTTCCTGTCCCGCCGCATCCGCTGCTCGCCATGCTGGTGATGGCCGATCCCAAGCGCGCCTATTACTATGCGAGCTTGTGCACGGTCGCATCGGTCGCCGGCGGGCTTTTGGGCTACGCGATCGGCGATGTGCTGTTCGACACGCTGGGCCAATGGCTGATCGTCAAGCTGCACTACGAAACGCAGATGGAGATGTTCCAAGCGGTGTTCGCCGAATGGGGCTTCTGGCTCATTGTCGCCAAGGGATTGACGCCCGTTCCGTTCAAGATCGTCACGATTGGGGCGGGCATCGCGCAATACGCGCTTCTGCCCTTCGTCGTGGCGAGCACGCTGGCGCGCGGCATCCAATTTTTCGCGATCGCGTGGCTATTGAAGAATCAGGGCAGCCGCATCGACGGTCTGGTGCGCAGACACGGCACCGCGATGGGCTGGACGCTCGCGGCGCTCGTGCTGGCAGGCATCGCATGGCTGGTGCTGCGATAGCGGACTTGGCAGGCCCGTTCAGATCGCTTCCAGATCGTTCCACGCCTGGTCGGCGAGCGCTTTGAGGCGTTCGGCGGGTATGCGGCCCGCAAATGCGTAGCCATAGCCGCCGCGATGCCAATGCACGAGGTTGACGCCCTGGCGCGCCTCGCTGCGCGCGCCGCGTTCGTTGAACTGCGAAAAGGCGATCACCAGTCCGACCATCTCGTTCGCGTCGTTGGTGTAGATCAGCTGCGCTGCAGGCTTGCCGCCGACGATCACCATGCGACCGCCCTGCAGCGCAAAGCCGTGCGGCGCCAAATCGGGAATCGCAAGGTTGCGATTGAGTTTGGCGCCGAACCATTTGCCAAGCTCGGGCAGGTCGGCCGCCGTGAAATCGACGAGCAAGCGGCCTTCGCTGGCTTGCGTCGCTTCGGCAACCGCATAGAAGCCCGCGACATTTTCAAGCCAGCGGTCGCTCGAGGCGAGCTGCAATCCGCCGATGACGGGATCGAGCCTGCCCGTAAACACACCGCCCGCACCAAGGCCGATGGCCAGCAGCAACGACGCGGCGATAGCGCCGCCGACCCATTTGCGCGCGACGGCTTTTGTGCGGAACGCGACGACGGAGCCCGCAGGCCGCGTGTTCGCGACCGTATCCAGCAGACGCTGGGGCACGGACTCGTCGAGGACCGACACGTAAGCCGCTTTGGCAAGCGCGCCGGTCTGGCGGAAGGCGGCGATACGCATGCGCGTGTCGGCATCGCGCATGGCGTGCTCGGCGACGCCAGCGGCGCGCGCGGCATCCAGCGCGCCGTCGGCATATGCCATCAACGTTTCGTCGTCGAACAAATGCGTGCGCGTGGCGGGCGCTTTGGCGATCGCATCGAGCAAACGCTGGGGCACGGGCTCCAGCAGGATCTCGTTCATCGCGGCGTGCGCGAGCGCTGCCATGTCGCGGAACATCGCCACGCGTTTGGCCAAGGCTGGATCGCCCCGCAGCGCCGCTTCGATCGCCGACGCTTCGTCTGCGGCGGCCATGCCATCGGCATAGCGCATCAGACTTTCGTCGTCGAATTTGCAGGCGGTCGGGTCCATTGCGTTGTCCAGTTCCTGTCTTTTCTATTCGGCGGGCGAAGCCAGCGCGTGGCCGCTTTCGCCGAGCATTTTCGAAAGCGCCGTGCGGGCGCGCGCGAGTCTGCTCATCACCGTGCCGATGGGAATTTCCAGAGCGGCGGCGGCTTCCTTGTAGCTTTGTCCTTCGACGCACACGATCGTCAGTACCACGCGTTGCTCCTCCGGCAGTTTGGCGATCGCGGCGCGCACCGCTTCGTAGGTCATGTGCGCCTCGAGCCCGCGCCCGCCGTCGAAGGCCAGTTCGTCCTCGACCAAGCTTGCGTCGATCCGGCCTTCGCCGGTGCGCACCTTGGCCGCCCGCCGGTCGTCCAGATAGATCGTCTGGACGATGCGGAACATCCAACTGTCGAGCCGCGTACCGGGCTGGTACTGGTCGATCCGGCGCAAGGCGCGTTCGCACGCGGCCTGCACCAAATCGTCGGCCTGGTCGGGTGCCCCCGCCAGACCGCGCGCAAAGCGCCGCAAGCGCGGCAGCAAGGCAACCATTTCGGCCCGCAATTGGGCGAGCGTTTCGTCGTTCACGAAACAGCTCCTCGACACCAGCACAACGCCTGTAGGTGGCGCTTATTCTTGTCTGTCACGATCGATCCTCGGAACTGTGGCGGCCGAGCAACAGTACGCGGGGGCGCCAAGTTTTCGAACTTAAGCCAAAAAACCGCAGAAAGTCGATCTATTCGCCCGTCGGTTGCTCGACGGCGGGCGGTGCTGCGGGGGCCCGGAAATTGTCGGGAATGTCGGGCGGTTGGTCGGGCTCGCTGTCGCCGCGCCAATAGACGATGCGCAAATGCGCGTCTTCCGGGCGCAGATAGATCTGCAAATCGTCCCAGCTTTCGTCGGCGCAACTGCCAGCGACCGGGCAGCGCCGCACCAGCGCTTCGATCAGCAAATGGCCCGCCCGATACCAGGCCAGATGCTTGAGATCGTCGGTGATGTCTTTCGCCTCGATCTTGCCGATGCGCTCGATCAAAAACTCGACCGGTTGCGGGGCTTCGACGATCTTCGGAATTTCGACGAGCCCAAGGTCGGCGCAGGCTTGCGTGTCCTGGCTGGCGGCGCAAAAAAAGAACTGCGCGATGGTGCATGCGATCTCGCCCGGCGCGCAGATCGGGGCTTGCGCAGGGTTCACGCGCACGGGCGTTTGGGCGCCGACAGGAGCGGCAGCCAGCAACGCGCACAGCAGGAAAAACCGTTTCATCGTTTCAGGATCGAGCCCAGCACGCCCCGCACGATCGCCGTGCCGATCTGGCGGCCGATCGAACTGGTGACGGAACGAACGATAGCACCGGCGACCTGTTCGCCCATCGATTTTTGCGCGCGACCGCGGCCCTTTTGGGCGGGTTCCCTGCTGCCATTGTTTGAGCCGCTAAAGATCGTGCCGAGCGCGTCGGCAATCCCGCCTGCCGGTCGCGCATCCGCCGGGGTCGACGCAGTCGTCTTGGCGTCGCGCAACTGCTCGAACGCCGAAACATTGTCGACCGCGTCTTCGTATTTGCCGAACAAAGCGCTTTTGTCGACCAGCGTCTGGCGTTCCTCGGCCGACAGCGGCGCCAGGCGCGAGCGCGGCGGGCAGATCCGCGCGCGCATCGCGGGCGTCGGCGTGCCCTTGTCGTCGAGCAGCGAGACCAGTGCCTCGCCCACGCCGAGTTCGAGAATCGCCGTGGCCGCGTCCAGACCGGGGCGCGCGCGAAAGGTTTCGGCCGTCGCGCGCACGGTTTTCTGGTCGCGCGGGCTGAGGGCGCGCAAGCCGTGCTGCACGCGGTTGCCGAGCTGGCCCAGCACATTGTCGGGCAGATCGAGCGCGCTCTGCGTGCAAAAATAAACGCCGACACCCTTCGAGCGAATGAGCTGCACGACCAGTTCTACCCGTTCGACCAGCGCTTTGGGCGCGTCTGCGAAGAGCAGATGCGCCTCGTCGAAGAAAAACGCGAGTTTGGGTTTGTCGATATCCCCGGCCTCGGGCAGATTTTCGTAGAGTTCGGCCAGCAGCCACAGCAGGAACGTCGCATAAAGCAGCGGGCGGTGCATGAGCTTGTCGGCGGCGAGAATCGAAATGCGGCCGCGGCCCTTGGCATCGCACGCCATCAAATCGCCGACCGCAACGGCCGGTTCGCCGAAGAATTTGTCGCCGCCTTGCGTTTCCAGCGCCAACAGGCCGCGCTGGATGGCGCCCACCGACGCCTGCGACACGTTGCCGTATTTGGCGCCGATCGCGGCGGCGTTCGCGGCAACGTAGGCCAGCATCGCGCGCAGGTCTTTGAGGTCGCACAGCAGCAAGCCGTCGTCGTCGGCGACCTTGAAGACGATGTTCAGCACGCCGCTTTGGATGTCGTTGAGATCGAGCAGGCGCGCCAGCATCAGCGGCCCCACCTCGGAGATCGTGGCGCGCAGCGGGTGGCCCGCCTCGCCGAACACGTCCCAAAACAACACGGGGCTGGCCGCAAACTCGAAATCGTCGGCGCCGAGTTCGGCCGCCCGCAACCGGAATTTGTCGTTTTCGGCGCCGGCCACGGCAAGGCCCGACAGATCGCCCTTGATGTCGGCCATGAAGACCGGCACGCCCGCTTGCGAGAGCGCTTCGGCCATCACGCGCAGCGTTACGGTCTTGCCGGTTCCCGTCGCGCCCGCAACAAGCCCATGGCGATTGGCCATGGGCAGGCGCAGCAACGCGGGCTCCTCGCCCTTGGCGATCAGCAGATGCGGCGCGGACATGAAGGGCCGACTAGGCTGCTTCGGTGCGCGGCTTCATCTTCACGTAGGCGATGGCCGCATGCGACGAGCAATAGGGTTTGCCGTCGAGCGAGCGTTCGCCGCAGAAATGGAATTCCGTGTCGCCCGGATCGCCGATCGGCCAGCGGCAGGTGCTGGCCGACAGCGCCATCATCGGCAGACGCTTGGCCGACGGTTGGTTGGCCAAGGCGCGCAACGCGGCGGCGCTGGTTTGGGCGGCTTGCGTTGCGACACGCGGCTCGCGCGGCGCGCTGGGGGCGCGCGGCGCCGACGGCTGGCGCGGGGTCGACGGGCGATAGACTTGCGGGCGCGGCCCCGTGCGCTTGATCGGCGACGGGCGGGCGGGCAGGTGCAAGCGATGCGCTTTGCCCACCACCGCATTCTTGGAAATGCCCAGGCGCTTGCCGATTTCTGCGGTCGTCAGGCCTTCGCCCCACAGTCGCGTCAGATCCGAAATCTGCTCTGGCGTCCAATCCATTTCGCATCCCCTTGATTTAGCGCCGGTTTTCTTGATCGACTGTCGTGCAGCGCTAGGCCTTGTGGATAACTCCACTTGAGCTATACCACATACTGATGTTCCGAGTCGCCCGAGTCAAGCCCCCGACACAATAGATTGTGGGTAACTTTCTATATCTGGCGTTGGCGCCGGCGCTTGAAACAGGCCGCGATTGCGCACGGCACCAAAGTATGGAATTGAGCGTCGATGATTTTTGCCTATGTCCCGCAAGATGGCATTGTGGTGAAACGCACCATCGACGCGGCCCAGCCTGTGCCGACGGCGGCGTTGTGGATCGATCTGTTTTCGCCGACGCCCGACGACCGCGCGCGCGTCGATGCGGCGTTCAATCTGGCGATCCCGACGCACGAAGAAATGCTCGAGATCGAACCCTCGGCGCGGCTCTATTCGGAAAACGGCGCGCTCTACATGACCGCGACGATTCTGGCGCGCGCCGACGAGCCGAACCCCACCGCCGACGCGTTCACCTTCGTCTTGACCAACCGGTGTCTGGTCACGGTGCGCTACCACGATCCCCGGCCCGTGACGCAGTTCGCCAACCGGCTGCTGCGCCTGCCCGGCGGCTGCGCGAACGGCGAGGAGGCGATGATCGGGCTGATGGATGCGTTCGTCGACCGCATCGCCGACATTCTGGAAAAAGCTGGCACCGATCTCGATGCCATCTCGCGCGCGATTTTTTCGAGGCCCGCGCGCCAGACCGCCCAAAGCAAGCAGGAACGCGACATGCAGAACGTGCTGCGCGAACTTGGGCGCATCGAGGATCTTTGCTCGACCGCGCGCGAAAGCATGCTGGGGTTGCAGCGCGTGGTGCGCTTCCTCGACGTCTCGGCCGAGGGCGAGACCAAGAAACAGTCGAAGGAGATGCATGCGCGCTTCAAGTCGCTCAATCGCGACTTGACCTCCTTGATGGAGCATGCGGATTTCGACAGCCGCAAAGTGAACTTCCTGCTCGACGCGACGCTGGGCCTGATCAATATCGAGCAGAACCGCATCATCAAATTGTTTTCGGTGGTCTCGGTCGTGCTGATGCCGCCCACGCTCGTGGGCACGGTCTACGGCATGAATTTCAAGC
This sequence comes from Asaia bogorensis, assembly GCA_945901855.1. Taxonomy (GTDB): domain Bacteria; phylum Pseudomonadota; class Alphaproteobacteria; order CACIAM-22H2; family CACIAM-22H2; genus Tagaea. Next base: position 87,718 of record CAMDLT010000009.1, read on the forward strand.
TCATCCCCGAGCTCGAATGGGCGTTCGGCTATCCGTGGGCGATCGCGCTGATGCTGGCGTCCGCCGTGCTGCCCTATCTGTATTTCAAGAAACGCGGCTGGTTCTAGAACTTGCCGTATTTGAGATACGCCGCCTGCGGGTCCATGCCGCCCAGGATGGCGCTGCGCACGGCGTTTTCGGTCTGCGCCACTTCCTCGGTGCGCGTCACGGCGGCCTCGGCGACCGCCTGCGGAATGACGACCGCCCCGTCGGCATCGGCCAGCACGTAGTCGCCCGAAGCCACCGTCACCGCGCCGATCGTCACCGGTGCACCGAACGAATCGGGGATCCAGCGTCCGCCGATATCGGCCGGCGTCGCGAAACTGCAGAACACCGGAAAGCCCAGTTCGACGATCATGTCGACGTCGCGCGTGCCGCCGTCGACCAGATAGCCGCGCACGCCCTTGAGCTTCAAGGCGGCCGCCGACAATTCGCCCATCAGCGCGATCTCGTGCGTGTGCGGCTGGCAAACCACGACCGTGCCCGGCGACGCTTTGGAGAGCAGCGCCGTCCACGCGAGCAGCGTGTCGTGGCTCGTTTTGCTGCGGTCGATATGGCCGCTCACGGTCCACACGGGGCCCGCCAGGCGCATTCCCGGCGCCAGCGCGCGAATGGCCGGGGGCAGCACGCAACGCTCGTGCCCCATGGCGCGCAGCACGTCGTGCACGGCCGAGCTGTAGCAGCGTTCCAAACGGTGCGCGAGCGTCGCTGGCATGGGTCTCTCCCGATCTTGTTTTTTGTGTACGACGAGCGGCCTTGCCTAAGCCCGGCGCCCACCGCAAGATCGCAAGCTTAAACCCGCTTCGTGCGCCCTGCCAAGACGAGACTACCCAGACGAGGCTGCCAAGACGAGATCGCATGACCGCAACGGCCGCACTCTATTTTTGGATCGCTCTTGGCAGCGCTGTGGGCGGAATGGGCCGCCACGCGGCGTCGCTGGCGATCCAGCAATTCGCCGATCCCAACGGTTTGCCGTGGTGGACCATCCTGGTCAACGCGACCGGCAGTTTTGCGATCGGCTTCGCGGCGGCTGCCACCGCTGCCGACGGGATCTGGCCGCAAAACGAAACGGTCCGCACGTTTTTGACGGTCGGCATCCTTGGCGGCTACACGACCTTTTCGGCCTTCTCGCTGCAAACCTTCGACCTCGCGCGCCAGGGCGAAGCTGGATTGGCCGCGCTCAACGTGGCGCTGTCGGTCGGGCTCTGTCTGATCGCGGTGGCCGCCGGATTTTTTGCGGCGCGTCTGTTCGAATAACCGGCCTTTTTTCGGAACAAGGAGCCGCATGCCCGAATCGTTTGGCGAGTTCGACTACATCGTCGTGGGGGCGGGGTCGGCGGGCTGCGTGCTCGCCAATCGGCTGTCGGCCGATCCCAAAAACCGCGTGCTGCTGCTTGAGGCGGGCGGCAATGACAATTACATGTGGATTCATATTCCGGTCGGCTATCTTTACACGCACGGCAATCCGCGCGTCGATTGGTGCTTCAAGACCGAAAGCGAAGCGGGTCTTGGCGGCCGCACGCTTGGCTATCCGCGCGGCAAGGTGCTGGGCGGATGCACGGCCATCAACGGCATGATCTATATGCGCGGCCAGGCCGCCGACTACGACCAATGGCGCCAGTTGGGACTTGCGGGCTGGGGCTGGGACGACGTGCTGCCCTATTTCAAACGCTCGGAAGACAATGCGCGCTTCGAAGGCGATGCGCTGCACGCGACGGGCGGCGAATTTCGCGTCGAAGAAATGCGCCTGTCCTGGGAGATTCTCGACGCGTTTCGCGACGCCGCCGCCGAGACGGGCATTCCCAAGATCGACGATTTCAACGGCGGCGACAATTTCGGCTGCGCCTATTTCCAGGTGAACCAAAACAAGGGCGTGCGCTGGACGTCGGCCAAAGGCTTCCTGCGCCCGGCCATGGCAAGGCCCAATCTGCGCGTGCTGACGCATGCCACGGCGCACGGCCTGATCGTCGAAGCGGGCCGCGTTGCGGGAGTCCGCGTGTTCCATGGCGGCGCGCTGCACGCGGTGCGTGCCTTGCGCGAGACCGTGCTGGCAGCGGGCGCCATCGGTTCGCCGCACATCCTGCAGCTTGCGGGCATCGGCGATCCGGCGCTGCTCGCCCGGCACGGCATTGCGGTGCGCCATGCCCTGCCCGAAGTTGGCGCCAACTTGCAGGACCATCTGCAAATCCGGTGCGCCTACAAGGTGCAGGGCACCAGGACGATGAACGAGCGCGCAAACTCGCTTTTCGGCAAGGCAGCGATGGCGCTCGAATACGCGCTGTTCCGGCGCGGCCCTTTGACGATGGCGCCCTCGCAGCTTGGCGCCTTCGCCAAATCGGGGCCCGACAAGGACACGGCCGATCTCGAATACCACGTGCAGCCTTTGAGCCTCGACAAGTTCGGCGAGCCTTTGCATCCGTTCCCCGCCTTTACGGCATCGGTGTGCAATCTGCGGCCGACGAGCCGGGGCCATGTGCGGCTCAAATCCGCCGACCCTGCGGCCGCGCCCGCGATCCAGCCGAACTATCTTTCGACCGCCGAAGACAAACGCATCGCCGCCGAAGCGATCCGCCTCACGCGCCGCATCGTCGCGGCGCCGGCCTTGCAGCGTTTCCGCCCCGAAGAGTTCCGCCCCGGTCCCGAATTCGACAGCGAGCAACAATTGGTCGAAGCGGCGGGGCGCATCGGCACGACGATCTTCCATCCGACCGGCACGTGCCGCATGGGCGCGGATCCCGGCGCCGTCGTCGATGCGCGGCTGCGCTTGAACGGACTTGGCGGCCTGCGCATCGCCGACGCGTCGGTGATGCCCAGCATCACGTCGGGCAACACCAACGCGCCCACGATCATGATCGCGGAAAAAGCCGCCGCGATGATGCTGGAAGACGCGCGCTAGAAAGCGAGAAAAAAATGTCGGGCAATCGCATTCGGGCAATTTTGGGGCGACGCTTGCGCATCGCATTTGTCGGCGGCGGCAGCACGGCCATGATCGGACCGGTGCATCGGCTTGCCGCGCGCCTCGACGATTTTTACGAACCCGTCGCATGCGCGCTGTCGGCCGATCCCGCGCGCAGCGTGGCCGAGGGTGCCGCCCTTGGCATCGCACGGCCCTATGCGAGCTTCGAGGCGCTGATTGCGGGCGAAGCCGCGCGCGCCGACAAGGCCGATGCGATCGCGATCGCGACGCCGAACGATCTGCATCTGGCGCAAGCGCGCGCAGCGCTCGATGCCGGCTACGCCGTGATCTGCGACAAGCCGCTGACCAACACGCTGGCCGAAGCGCAAGCGCTGCAAGCGGCCGTGCGGCGCACGGGCCTGCCGTTTTTGCTGCTGCACAATTATTCGGGCTATCCGATGGTGCGCGAGGCGCGTGCGTGCGTGGCAGCGGGCGAGCTTGGCAAGCTCAACCTTGCGCGCGTGAGCTATTTGCAAGGCAGCCTTGGCCAGCATGTCGAAGCCGAGGGCATGGACGGCCTTCATCCGCGCCTGCAATGGCGTCTCGATCCCGCGCGCGGCGGCAGCCATGTGATGGCCGATATCGGCACGCACGCGCACCAGCTACTGACCTACATTTCGGGCGCGCGGGTCGCCTCTGTGCGCGCCGACGTGGGCGCATCGTTCGACAGGCGCACCGCCGACGATACGGCGAGCGCGCTCCTGCGCCTTGAAGGCGGCGCGCGCGCAAGCTTCCTTGCCAGCAAAGCCGCGACAGGTGCGGAAAACGCGCTGTCGATCGAGCTCTACGGCGACAAAGGCGGATTGCTGTGGGAGCAGGCGTCGATGAACGTCCTCAAAATCATGCGCCCGATGGCGGCCTTCGAAACGCGCTCGCGCGGGCTTGCGAGCTTGCATCCGCTGGCCCGGCGCGCATCCCGCATTTCGGCCGGCCACCCGGAAGGATTTTTCGAGGCGTTCGCCAATCTCATGTCGGACTTCGCCGATATTTTGGCCGCACGCCTGACGGGCCAGACGCCCGATCCGCTGGCACTGCATATCCCCGGCATCGACGACGGCGTGGCGGGCGTTGCCTTCGTCGAGGCGTGTCTGTTGTCGAGCAAAACGGGGGCGTCGACCGACTGCGCGTGAATCCGGTTCACAATTTCGATACGACTGCCCAATGACGCTCGCTCAGATCGCGTTCGCATTCGTTGCGCCGATTGGGGGCGGCGGTCGCAAGGTTGCGTGCGCTCCGCCCCGGCCTGCAAGCGCGCGGGTTGAGTGCGCGCCTGCGGAACGATAAGGTCGAGTTCGGGGAGAAACGCGAGAATGAACAAACCGAACGGGGCGGAAGCCTTTGTGAAGCTTTTGGCGGCGCATAAAGTCGAACACGTGTTCGGCCTGTGCGGCGACACGAGCCTGCCGTTGTACGACGCGCTGGCGCGGCTGGGCGGGGCCGGCGGGCACGGCATTTCGCATATCCTCACGCGCGACGAACGCTCGGCCGGCTACATGGCCGATACCTACGCGCGCGTCACGGGCAAGGTCGGCGTGTGCGAAGGCCCGTCGGGCGGCGGGGCCACCTACATTCTGCCCGCCGTCGCCGAAGCCAACGAAAGCTCGATCCCGCTGCTCGCGGTCACGACCGACATTTCGGTGTCCTCGCGCGGGCGCTACGTGCTGACCGAACTCGACCAGGCCGCCTTGTTCAAGCCCGTGACCAAGTGGAACAAGGTCATCGACCGCGCCGCCGAAATTCCGGCGACGTTGCGCCGCGCCTTTCGCGAAGCCACCAGCGGGCGGCCGGGTGCGGTGCATCTGGGCTTGCCCTACGACGTGCAAAAAGATCCGGTCGAAGAAAGCGACATCTGGGGCGATGCGATCAACGCGGCAGCGCCCTCGCATCGCGTGGCGCCCGAAGACAGCGCGATCGCGGCCGCTGTCGCGGCCTTGAGCCGGGCCGAAAAGCCCGTCATCGTTGTGGGCGGCGGCGTCGTGCTCGCCAACGCCGAAGACGCGCTCGCCCGCGTCGCCGAAGCGCTCGATGCGCCCGTGCTCGTGACGATCTCGGGCCAGGGCTCGATCTGCGACAGCCATCCTTTGTCGGCGGGGGTCGTCGGCTCGAACGGCGGCACGCTGCCGACGCGCGCCCTGGTCGAAGCCGCCGACCTCGTGCTGTTTGTCGGCTGCCGTGCGGGCTCGGTTACGACCGAACGCTGGCGCTACCCCGCCCCCGGTACGCCCATCGTGCATATCGATGTCGATCCCGCCGTCGTTGGCGCCATCTATGCGACGCAAGCGGGCATCGTGGGCGATGCCAAACTTGCGCTTGGCAAACTTGCCGATGCGCTGGGCGCCAAGCGCGCCCCAGGCGACGCCATCAAGCGCGTGGCGGCGGCGCGGGCGGCGCGCGAAGACGCCTACTTTGCGTTGGCGCATTCCGCCGACACGCCGATCAGGCCCGAACGCCTCGTCCATACGATGGCCGAACTGCTGCCCGACGACGCCGTAATCGTCGCGGACCCCGGCACGCCGTGCCCGTACTTTTCGGCCTTCTACCCCAAGCGTCGGCTGGGCCGCTGGTTTGTGACCAACCGCGCGCACGGGGCGTTGGGCTATTCGCTGCCTGCGGTTGTGGGTGCTGCGATCGGCCGGCCGCAAAGCAAATGCGTGGCCGTCATGGGCGACGGCAGTTTCGGCTTCGCGTGCGGCGAGATGGAAACCATCGTGCGGCTGGGTCTGCCCGTGACGCTGGTGGTGGTGTCCAACGCGGTCTATGGCTGGATCAAAGCCGGGCAAAAGACCGGCTATGGCGGGCGCTATTTCTCGGTCGATTTCAACCGCACGGACCACGCGGCGGTTGCCGCCGCCTTTGGCGTCAAAAGCTGGCGCGTGGAAGAACCGGGCGATCTCAAAGCCGCGCTCAAGGCGGCGTTCGAACATCCGGGGCCGACCTTGGTCGACGTGCTGTGCCAACCGCTGCACGAAGCCAAGGCCCCCGTCAGCGAATGGGTGGCATAGACATGAGCGATATCCAAATCTCGCCCGACAAGCTGCGCTTGTTTGCAGCCGCCTTGGTGGCGGCCGCAGGCTCGTCGCCCGCCGAAGCCAAATGCGTCGCCGACAATCTGGTCGAGGCCAATCTGACCGGCCACGATTCGCACGGCGTCGGCATGCTGCCGATCTATCTGGACGCGGTGAAGCGCGGCAAGGTGGCGCTCGGCGCCTCGCTGAAGATCGTGAGCCAGACCGCCGCCACGCTCGTCGTCGACGGCCAGCGCGGCTACGGCCAGACGATCATGCGCGACGCGACCGAGCTTTTGTGCGCCAAGGCCAAAGACGCGGGCGCGGCCGTGCTCGCCTTGCGCAACACGCACCATATCGGACGCGTGGGTGCTTGGGCCGAACAGGCGGCGGCGCACGGCCTCGCCTCGTTCTTCGTGGTCGACGTTGCGGGCGTGGACGCCAAGGTCGCGCCCACGGGCGGCATTGCCGGGCGGCTTGGCACCAACCCGATTTGCCTGGGGCTGCCCGTGAAAGGCCACGCGCCCATCGTCGCCGACATGGCAACAAGCCAGATCGCGGTCGGCAAGGTGCGCGTCGCGTTCAACAAAGGCGTGCAGCTGCCGCCCGGCATTTTGATCGACCACGAAGGCAAACCCACCACCGACCCCGCGACGATGTACACGCATCCGGCGGGCGCCTTGCTGACCATGGCCGCGCACAAAGGCTACGCGCTGTCGGCGCTGATCGAGCTTTTTGCGGGCGCGCTCGGCGGCGGGGGCACCATCGCCACCTGGCAGCCCGAGGAAACGCGCATTCTCAACAACGCGATCGGCGTCGCGATCGATCCCGCGGCACTGGGCACGGCCGATTTTGTGGCCGACGAGGCCTTGAAGCTCGAAGCCTGGCTCAAATCGGGCCAAGAAAACGTGATGCTGCCGGGCGAACCCGAACGGCGCGCACGCAAGGCACGCGCCGAAACGATTCCGATCGATGCAGGCAACTGGGCGTTGCTCGTGGAACTGGCGCGCGGTCTTGGCGTGGCCGTGCCGGGCTGAGGCGCCGCGCGCGCGTTCGTCAGCCCATCGTCAGCACCACGTTGCCGCGTTTGCGGCCCGTGGCAATGTAGGCATGGGCTTGTGCCGCGTCGGCCAGATCGTACTCGCGGTCGACGAACGGCGTGAAATGGCCTGCTTCGGCAAGCGCTGCCAAAAAGCGCAGATCCTCGACGCGTTCGGCTGCCACGCGCGCGATCTGGCGCTTGCCGTCGCGGTCGGCGCCGATGGCAAGCGCCATCTTGGCATTGGCGGCACTGCCGACGCTGCCCGATGCGCCGACGATCGCCACATGCTCGCCTGCTTTGAGCTTGCCCTTGTCGCGCAGGAACGCGAGCGCTGCCATGCCGCCAAACGGCACGGCAGCGGCCTGCGCATAGCTGAGCCTGTCGGGTTTGCGTGCAAGCGCGCCGTCCTGCGCCATCGTGCAATAGGCGGCATGCCCGCCGAAACCGACGCTGGGAAAGCCGATCACGGCGTCGCCGACGTTGAATTTTTCGACGTTTGCGCCGACCGCTTCGACATCGCCCGCAAAGTCGGTTCCCAGCACGGGCTTGCGCGGATCTTGACCAGAATTTCCTTGGGGCCCGGAACGGGTTTGGGCATTTCTTTGAGCGTTACGAGCGACGGCGGGCCGTAGCGGCGACAGACCGCCGCTTTCATCGGGACCATGTCAGACGCGCGCGACAATCGCGACTGGGCCGCCGCCGTCGGGGCCTTGGTGTTCGGCGCCGCCCGAGACGAACAATTGCGTGTCGCCGAGCGCGCCCGCCAGCACGCCGCCGACCAGCGCGCGCGCATGGCGCGTGGCGTTGATGTCGCTGTCGTCCCACATGGTATGGCGATGGCCGCGAATGGTGCCGGTGCGCGCGGGCTCGGCCTTGGCGAGCACCGCGACCAAACGTCGGCGCGCGGCCGCGTCGAGCTGGCCCTTGCCGGACAGACCGAGCGCTTCGAGCGCGCCCCACAAAGCGGGCGCATCGATGCTGTCCTGCATCACGCGGTGCGCGATCGCAAGATCGCCGGACCAAGCGCCCGAATTGCCCAGCACCATGATCTCGTTGCGCATCAGCTCGATGCCGGCCGAGGCGCTCGCGACGCCCGAATAGAGCGACCAGTCGGCGCAGATCGCGGCGTCGTCGACGGCGGCGATCTCGCCCAGCGCCAACGCGACGCCCAGCGCCGAAGCGCCGCGCGAATAGCCCATCGATTCGTAGGTGTCGTTAGTCGCGACGGGCGCGCTTGCCGACGCGATGCGCTCGGCCGTCAGCAGCGGGCATTTGATCTGCACGTAATGCACGTCGCTTGGATCGTCGATCTTCGCCGCCGCCATCGCCGCGCGCACGGCTGCCGCCGTCGCTTCGACCATCGCGCGGCGACCGATTTCGTGCGGCGCGAATTCGCGCGTGAAACTCGTGCCGATCGCCAGACGCTTGGCGCCGGTGCCCGCAGGCGCCTGCGGATCGACCGAGAATACCGTCATGTGCGGATTGAGCCCGCCTTCCGTGCCGCCCGACATGGCGAGCGCCACGCGTTTGCCGACGTCGGCAGGCGCGATGGCGCAGGCTTTTGCCAACGCGAGCTTCATTGCCAGCGTTGCGTAGCCGCGCGTGAAATCGTTGACGCAGCCATTGCCCTCGGTCTTGCCCAAGATCGCCACGACGTTGCGCGGATCGAGCGTGCCGTCGCCGAACGCGGCTTCGAGGGCCGACATATCGGCAGGATCGCGCATCGGCAGGCGGCAGACATGGGCTTGCATTTTGTGCCTCTCCGTCTTGTCAGGAACCGTGCAACTGGTCGGCGATCTGGTGCAGCGTCAGGCCCAGCGAAAGTTCGAGCGCCACCAGGCCGAACGCCTGCATCGCATCGATACCCAGGACCGTGCGCGCGATGCGGTACTGCACCAACACCGCCGCCGCCAAAGCCAGCAGGGCCAGCGCCAGCAATGCGCCCGGCGCCAGCGCTTCGCCGCGCCCCAAAACGGTTGCGGGCGCGTAGATCGCCATCTGCAGCACGCCCGCCCAGTTGTAGGCGGGAACGTAGTCGAACCATTGCGCGGCTTTGTTCCATTGCCCGCACAAAAGATGGGCGGCGACCGGAAACAAGATGAGCCCGACGACATAGGCGATCGCCTCGACCGCCAGCGTGCGGCCGATCGCCTCGTCCGTGTCCAGATCGGGCAGCGCCAGATAGAGGTAGGCCGGCAGCAGCAGCAGGCCCGGCCCCACGAACGACGCGATCCAGCCCGCCCGCGTATCGGCGCCGAGCAAGGCCAAGCCCGTGCGGTCGCCCGCCAGCAACCGCAGCACGCCTTGCATCGGCCGCGCGACGGCGCCCCACAGGCTCACGCGAAATACGAATCGAGCATGTGCCGGTAGATCGCCGAGAGATCGAGGATGTCCTGCACGGCCGCACGCTCGTCGGTTTTGTGCATCGTGCGGCCGACCAGACCGAACTCGATCGTCGGACAATGGCGCGAAATGAAGCGCGCGTCCGACGTGCCGCCGGTGGTCGACAGCGCGGGCCTGCGGCCCAAACGCTTTTCGACCGCGTCCGATACCAGGCCCGAAAGCGTGCCGGGCGCGGTGATGAAACTCTCGCCCGACACGCGCGAGGCCATGTCGATCTTGCCGCCCAGCGCCGCGATGCGACCGGCGATCCAGTCGAGCAGCGATGCCGAGCTGTGCTGATCGTTGAAACGGATATTGAGGCGCGCGTGCGCTTTGGCCGGAATCAGATTCTCGGTCGGGTTGGCGACATCCACGGTCGTCACCTGCAGCGACGAGGGCTGGAAATGCGCATTGCCCGCATCGAGCGGCTTTGCGACCAAATCGGCCAGCAGCGCGATCAAGGGATGGATCGGATTGTCGGCCAGATGCGGATAGGCCACGTGGCCCTGCGCGCCCTTGGCGGTCAGCTCGACATTGACCGAGCCGCGCCGCCCGATTTTGGCCATGTCGCCCAGAACCGTTTCGTTGGTCGGTTCGCCGACGAGGCAAAGATCGGGGATCTCGCCGTGCGCGGCCATCCAATCGAGCACTTTCTTGGTGCCGTTGATCGACGGGCCTTCTTCGTCGCCCGTGATCAGAAACGAGATCGAGCCCGGCAGGCCGCCCGATTTGCGCGCCTCGGCAAAACCAAGCGCCGCCGCCGCGAACGCCGATATGGCGCCTTTCATGTCGACGGCGCCGCGGCCGTACAAATAGCCGTCCTGGATGTCGGCGGCGAAGGGATCGACGCTCCAGCCCGCGACATTGCCCACCGGCACCACATCGGTATGGCCCGCAAAACAGAAATGCGGACCTTTCGTGCCGATGCGCGCATAGAGATTGTCGATGTCCGGCGTGCCCGGCTCGCTGAACGGCAGGCGATGGCACACGAAACCCGCCGCCGCCAGCATGCGCTCGAGCGTGCCAAGCGCGCCGTCGTCGGCGGGCGTAACCGACTTGCAGCGAATGAGGTCGGCTGCAAAGGCGACCGGATCGAGCCCGCTCACGCGCGCAGAAGCTCGTTGATCGAGGTCTTAGAGCGCGTTTTCTCGTCGACGCGCTTGATGATGACCGCGCAATAGGTCGACGGCCCCGGCTGGCCGTCGGGCAAGGGTTTGCCCGGCAGGTTGCCCGGCACGACGACCGAATAGGCGGGCACGCGACCCATGAAAATTTCGCCCGTCGCGCGGTCGACGATCTTGGTCGACTGGCCGATGAATACGCCCATCGACAGGACCGAGCCTTCTTCGACGATCACGCCCTCGACCACTTCCGAGCGCGCGCCGATGAAACAATTGTCTTCGATGATCACGGGTTCGGCCTGCAGCGGCTCGAGCACGCCGCCGATGCCGACGCCGCCCGACAGATGGCAGTTGCTGCCGATCTGCGCGCAGGAGCCGACCGTGACCCACGTATCGACCATCGTGCCGCTGCCGACATAGGCGCCGACATTCACAAAAGACGGCATCAAAATCGCGTTCGACGCGATGAAGGCCGATTTGCGCACGACGCAATTGGGCACCGCGCGGAAGCCGGCGGCGCGAAAGCGCGCTTCGTCCCAACCGACGAATTTCGACGGCACCTTGTCCCACCATGCGGAAGGGCCGGGGCCGCCGGGCACCAGCATGTTGTCGTTGAGACGGAAGGAGAGCAGCACGGCCTTTTTGAGCCACTGATTGACGATCCATTTGCCGCCCTGGCGTTCGGCGACGCGCGCTTCGCCCGCATCGAGCGCTTCGAGGGCGGCGTCCACCGCCGCGCGCACGCCGCCTGTGGTGGCGGTCGAAAGTTCGGTGCGCTTTTCCCAGGCTTGGTCGATCGTGGTCTGCAATTGTGCGAGGCTCATGACGGTTTTCCGCTGCGCGAGGGGGCCAATCGAGGCAGGAAAATGGGCTGCGGACGGCGCGCTGTCAATGTCGGCTTGGCGCGGGGCGGGCGATGTGGCTAATGTTCGGGTCCGTTCCGGTTTTGGAGCCAAAGACTGAACTCGTCCCCCAAAGATTCGCCGTTCGACCGCTTGATCGCCGATTGGCCGGGCCCGGCTGCGCGCCTCACGCACGAGGGCCGGATCGCGGGCGCCAACGCACAGGCGCGTCCGATGCTGAACGAGTTTGCCGCGCGCACGGGCGATCTTGGCGCGCTCGCGGCCGATATCGCGCAAGGCGGAGCCGCGCGCCTCGACACGGTCGTCGTGCCCGGCAACGCGGCGCCGACCACGCTCGATGTCACGTGCGTGCCGCTGGGCGACGGGGCGATGCTGCTGGCGCGCGACGTAAGCTTGGCCGCCAACATGCGCAACGCCCTCGCCGACTCGCGCCGCCGCTACAAAGACATCGTCGAAATCTCGAGCGACTTCGCGTGGGAGACCGATGCGAGCGGCGCCTTTGCGTTTGTCTCGCCGCAAGGGGCGCTCGGCTGGCGGGCCGACGATCTTTTGGGGCGCAAACCCGTGGTGTTCGCGATCGATCCCGACGATCTGTCGGTCGCCGATCCGTTCTTGACCCAAACGCCGATTGCCCAGACCGAACAATGGGTGCGCACCGCCGACGGCAAAGACGCGTGCGTGCAGATTTCGGCCGTGCCGTTGTTTGCGCCCGCCGGCAGTTGGAACGGCGCACGCGGCCTCGCGCGCGACATCACCGACGCGCGCGAACGCGAAAGCGAGCTTGCGGAAGCGCGCAACCGCGAGCGCCTGATCGCGCATATCGTGCGCGCGGTGCGCGACGAAATGGAAGCGGGCGCCATGCTGCGTGCGGCCGCGTCTGAAACCGCCAACGCGCTGGGGGCGGGCTGCGCCATCTGGCGCGTGCAGGCGGCCCCCGACGAACTGCCCGAATTCGCTGCCGCCGCGTGCCATGGCGGCGAACTGCCCGCCAGTCTGGATATCGAGCGGCGTTTCGAAGCGCGCCTGCGCGCCGACCGGCCGATCGACGATGGCGCCGACGCGCTGGTGGAACTCCGGTCGCACGAAGGTTTCGCGCTGGTGGCGCCGACCGCGTTCCGGCACAAAATCAACGGGCTGGTGGCGCTGTTCCGCCTGCCAGATGCGGTGGGCGAGGCAAGCGCGCCCTGGAGCGAGGGCGAACGCGACGTTCTGGCCGAGATCGCCGCGCAGTTGGGCATCGCGCATGCCCAGCTCGACGTGCTGGAAACGCTCGACCGCCAGGCCTCGACCGACGTGCTCACGGGCCTTTTGAACCGTCGCCGTTTTACGGCCGAACTGGCCGCGCGTTTGGCCGGCTGCAAGCGCAACGGCGATTGGGGCGCGCTTGTCTATGTCGATCTCGACAATTTCAAAGCGGTCAACGACGTGCTGGGCCACCACGCCGGCGACATGGCGCTGAAGGCGGTCGCGCGCACCTTGCGCAAGGCGCTTCGCGCCAACGATCTGCTGGCGCGCTTGGGCGGCGACGAATTCGCAATCTGGCTCGACCAGACCGACCGGGACGGCGCCATCGCCAAAGCCAAACAGATTCTGGAATCGCGCCGCGAATTGCTGCCTGTTTCCGCCAGCCCCGAAAAGCCGCTGGGGTTTTCGGCCGGCGTTGCCGTGCACGATCCCAAACTTGCCGAAAGCGTCGATGCCCTGCTCGCGCGCGGCGACGCGTCGATGTACGACGTCAAACGCAAAGGCAAGGGCACCTACGCGCTTGCGCCCGCCCCCAATTCTGGCGCCCCTGATTCTGGCGCACCCGATTCCGCGACCTGAGAAACCCATGCACACCCAAGACGATGCCGACTACGAAGCCGCCAAGCGCCTGATCCAGGATCCGGACGTGTTCGTGCGCGCCAATCTGGCCAAACGCACCGATGTGCGGCCGGAGATTCTCTACTACCTCACCGAAGACGACAGCGCCGAAGTGCGCGCCGCCGTCGCCAACAATGCCGTCTCGCCCCTGCACGCGAATCTGAAGCTCGCGCGCGACCGCTCGCAAGAAGTGCGCGCGGGCCTTGCCGACAAGGTGCAGCGCCTGCTGCCCGAAATGCCGCAAGGCCAGCAGGACGCCGCGCGCGCGCGCGTGATGCAGACGCTGGAGGTGCTGGCCAAGGACACGGTCGTCCAAATTCGCGCCGTCGTGGCCCAAACGCTCAAGGACGTGCCCGACGCGCCCCCCGACCTCGTGCGCCAGCTCGCGCGCGATGCCGAACCTTCGGTTGCAAGTCCGATCCTGCAATTTTCGCCGCTGCTGACCGACGAAGATCTGCTGGACATCATCCGGGGCGACCATGCGGAAGGGGCGCTTTCCGCCGTCGCGCGCCGCTCGAACGTCGCCGAGTCGATCTCCGACGCGCTCGTCGAATCCGACGACAGCGCGGCAGTCGCAAGCTTGCTTGCCAACAAATCGGCGCAGATCCGCGAAGAAACGCTCGACCTGATCGTCGATCGCGCGCCCACGCGCGCCGAATGGCACGGCCCGTTGGTCGACCGACCAAGCCTCACGCCCAAAGCCGCCCTCAAGATCGCGGCGTTTGTTGCCGAAGCCCTGTCCCAACGCCTGCAAGCGCGCCCCGATCTTGATCCTGCGACACGCGATGCCGTGACGGCCGAAGTGCGCAAGCGCCTGGCACAGGCAGCGGCGGCGACCGGCGGCGATGCGGATGCGCGCAAGCGTACGACGCTGGCCGACCCGGTGTGGGCGACGGGCAAAGCCGGGGCCGGGGGCGAAGGGGCAAGCGAAACCGTGGGCGACAAGGTCAAGCGCCTGCGCCGCGAAAAAAAGCTCGACGACGGGGCCGTGACGGCGGCGGCGCAGGCGGGCGAAAAGCTGTTCGTCAAACTCGCCCTCGCCGACCTTGCCGGCATTCGCGCCGAAGTGATCGACAAGATTCTGACGGCGCGTTCGGCCAAGGGCATCATCGCGGTATGCTGGAAGGCGAAGTTGAAGCTTCCGACGGCGGTGGCGATCCAGCAAAAAACGCTGTCGATGCCGCCCAAGAGCGTGCTGAGCGGCACGAAATGGGACGGCTGGCCGCTGACCGAAGAAGAACTCAAATGGCAGTTGGAATTTTTCGGGGCGTGAAAAGCGCGGCGAACGGCGGCGGTCCGCAAACGTCAACCGCGCGATCGCGTTAATCGCATTCGTGCCACCAGCAAAAAAGTGCCATGCGCGTGCCGTCCCAATAAAAGCCGATTTCGCTGCCAACGAATGTCCGATAACCGTCATTTACCGGTTGGACGACGATCGCGATGTCGCTTTTGTCGGTCGCGTCGTTGTAGAGGCGTGCCTCGATCGGTTGGGTTGCAAGACTCACGCCGGCGGTTTTGCCGTCGCCATAGCCGATAATGCTACCGACCTCAACCCAGTCATCGCCTTTTTTGGTAAGCGCATAACCTGAACGACCGAGCATGGAATAGCCGTCCTCCTCATAAACTAGGAAGAGGATTTGTTCCTCGGTGCCGGGGGCAATTCGGTGGCGCCCGACAAACAGACGCTGCGGATCGAAGTACTCCTTTGCTTTATACGAATTTTCAATTTTCGTGCGATTCGCCTGGATAAAATTCAAGACGATCTGCGCATCGGCATGGCCAATCAGCGGCTGTAAGGGGACTTCTTCAGTTTCTGGAATTTGCGCGGGAAACTTGATCGGTGGCGCGTTCTGCGCAAGGCCGATGGAGGCGCCGAAAAACCCTGCGACGAGCCCTACGACAAGCATTGCCAAAATTACGGTACGCATCACGGTCCCACTTTTGTTCGGTATTGCACTCTTGAAAACTCGCGCAGTCGGGTTTCAACGGCGCGATGGTCTCGGTCATCATCGACCGACAGATTTTGGACTGCCCTATTCGAGTCCCAACCATGTTGTTCCATTCGGTCAATGTATTTTTTGACCGCACCGGCACCCGCGCGGTGCGCAGCGGCGGCTAAACCGGCGTCGCTGATTTGGAACTTTTCTTTGATGCCGTCCACTTCGGTGCCGATCTTTGCGTCGGCGCCAAAAGCCTTTAGCTGCGCTTCGTTGCGGCGCATGACGGCTTCCATCGCCTTCTCTTGGACCTCGCGCGCGTTGGCGCCAC
>CAMDLT010000010.1 GCA_945901855.1 Asaia bogorensis
CTCAATCCGCCGTCGCTGGGCCAGCGCGGGTTCCAGCCGCCGGTGCAGTTCGTGCTCGGCGGCTCAGACTACGAAACCTTGCGCGGCTGGCGCGATCTGCTGATGCAGCGCGCGGCCCAGGAGCCGCGTTTCCTCAACGTCGACTCGAACTACCGCGAGACCAAGCCCGAACTGCGCGTGCGCATCGACCGCGCGCGCGCGGCCGACATCGGCGTGTCGGTCGAAACGATCGGCCGCACGCTCGAGACGATGTTCGGTGCACGCAACGTTTCGACCTACGTGGATCGCGGCGAGGAGTACAACGTGATCCTGCAAGCGCGCCTGGAAGACCGCGCCACGCCGCGCGATCTTGCCAGCGTCTTCGTGCGCTCGGGCACCACGCAGCAGCTGATCCCGCTCTCGACGCTCGTCACGCTTGCCGAGGCGGCGGGTCCAGCCGAGCTCAACCGGCTCGACCGGCTGCGCTCGATCACCATCTCGGCCTCGCTCGCGCCCGGCTTCACGCTGGGCGAAGCGCTGACCTTGATGGAAGGGTTCGCGCGCGAAGTGCTGCCGCCCGAAGTGCGCATCGGCTATCTCGGGCAGAGCCGCGAGTTCAAGGAATCGGCCTCGTCGATCTACTTCACCTTCGGCCTGGCGCTGCTGGTGGTGTTCCTGGTGCTGGCGGCGCAGTTCGAAAGCTGGATCCATCCGCTGATCATCATGCTGGCGGTGCCGCTGGCGCTGACCGGGGGCTTGGGCGCGCTCTACTTCACGGGCATCTCGCTCAATGTCTACAGCCAGATCGGCATGATCTTGCTGATCGGGCTGATGGCCAAGAACGGGATCCTGATCGTCGAGTTTGCCAACCAGCTGCGCGACGAAGGGGCCGACGTGCGCACGGCCGTGCTCGAAGCGTCGGTTGCGCGCTTGCGGCCCATTTTGATGACCTCGATCGCCACCGTGTTCGGCGCCGTTCCGCTTGCCGACGCGCACGGCGCAGGCGCCGAGAGCCGCGAAGCGATCGGCTGGGTCATCATCGGGGGCGTTTCGTTCGCCACGGTGCTGACCAGCTTCGTGATCCCGTGCCTCTATCTGCTGCTGGCCCGGTTCACCAAACCCGTGGGCGCCATCGCCCAGCGCCTGGCCCAGCAGGAACGCTCGCACCAAGGCGCCCACCCCACGCCGCACGCGGCCGAATAGATGGCTGTCGGCGATCTGATGCCCGGCGATGCCATGCGTGTCGATGTCGCGATCGTCGGTGCGGGCATCGTCGGCGCCTCGGTCGCGATGCGGTTGGCCGCCACGCATCGCGTGCTGCTGATCGAAGGCGAGGACCGGCCGGGCTACCACACGACCGGCCGCTCGGCCGCGCTGTTCGAGGAGGCGTACGGCCCAGCGATCGTACGCAAACTCACCCGCGCCAGCCGCGCCTTTCTTGAAACGCCGCCGCCGGGTTTTGCGGCATCGGCGCTGCTGCAGCCGCGCGGCTGCCTGTTCGTGGCCCCGGCCGGCCGGGAAGCGGCAGCGGACGAAGCGCTGGCCCAAGCCCTGCCCGGAACAGTGCGCGAAATTTCAAGCGCCGATGCCGTGCGCGCCTGCCCCGCGCTCGATCCGGGCTGGATCAAGCGCGTGATCGAAGAACCTGGCTCCATGGACATGGACGTGCACGCGATCCACCAGGGCTATCTGCGCAGCGCCAAGGCGGCGGGTGCCGTACTTGTGTGCGACGCGCGCGTGACGCAAATCGCGCAAGCGAACGGCATATGGCACATCGCGACAACCGCCGGGCGCTTCGCGTCTGTGCATCTGGTCAACGCGGCGGGCGCTTGGGCCGACGAAATCGCCGCACTGGCCGGGCTTTCGACGGTCGGTCTGGTGCCCAAGCGCCGCACGGCCTTCGTGTTCGACGCCCCCGAACACGCGGCCACGCTGGCGCGTTGGCCGATGGTCGTGGATATCGACGAATCCTTCTATTTCAAGCCCGAGGCGGGACAACTGCTCGCCTCGCCCGCCGACGAAACGCCCTCGCCGCCGTGCGACGCGCAGCCCGAAGACATCGACATCGCCGAGTGCGCGGCCCGCATCGAAGCGGCAAGCGCGCTGCGCATCGCGCGCGTCAAACGCAAATGGGCGGGCTTGCGCAGCTTCGTTGCCGACAAAGTGCCGGTGCTGGGTCCGGACAAGCATTGCGCCAATTTCCATTGGGCGGCAGCAGTCGGCGGCTACGGCATCATGACAAGCCCGGCCGTCGGCCGCATCGTGGCAGCGGGCGTATGCGGCCAAAACCTGCCCGACGACGTCCTTGCGGCGAACATCGCCTGGGCGGATATCGGCCCTGGCCGGTTCGCGGCTTAGGCTGGGGACGGCGGCGATGGACCCCGGCGAACTTGCGGCCAATGCGCGCCGCGCCACGTCGCTGTTGAAGGCGCTGGCCAACGAAAAGCGTCTGCAGGTGCTGTGCCTGCTGCTGGCGGGGGAACGCTCGGTCGGCGATCTCGAAGCGCAGGTCGGCCTGTCGCAGAGCGCGTTGTCGCAGCATCTGGCGCGCCTGCGCGCCGACGGGCTGGTCGCCACGCGCCGCCAAGCCCAGACGATCCACTACCGGATGGCCAGCGACGAGGCCAAAGCGCTGATCGAAACGCTCTACGCGCTTTATTGCGGCCCGTCGCAGAATGCCGCGCAAACGGTCCGAAAGAATCGCAAGCGCGCACCGCTTGGCGTATAAGTCGGCCTCGCGTTTCGACCCGTTTAGCGGATTCGTCCCCATGCTGTTCTCGGTTTTGCGTTTTGTCGCGGCCTTGGCTGTGACGTCGATGGCCATCGTCCAGGCCCCCGCCTCTGCGCAGACGAATGTCGGCGACGTGCGGGCGCCGGGGCGTCTCAACGCGCATTTGTACCGCGAGATGCCGACGGCGGGTACGTTCCGCGTGCGCCCTTACGACGACACGCGCGACAATCGCCGCCTGCAAACGCAAATCGAGCGCGCGGTCGAACGGCAGGGCCGCAAGGTTGACAACCGGGCGGGCGAACTGGCGCTCAATTTCGAGCTTGAGGTGCGCCAGATCGGCCGCGCCGGCCCGCCGACTGGCATCGGCAGTTTCACGGCCGATCGCGACGATGCGCGGCTGCGCCTCAATCTCTATTCGAACACCGAAGACAGCCTGACCAATCCGCGCCGCGCGGAATTGGGCAGCTCGGGTTCGGTCCAGTACACGATGGTGATATCGCTCGACGACGCGCGCGGCAACCGCGTGTGGCAGGGCACGGCAACGCTGCTTGGCACGCCCGGCGACGAGCAAAGCGCTTATGGCGCCATGGCGCGCGCCCTGCTCGACGAGCTGGGCCAAACCGCGCGCCAAAAACCGTTCCGCGTCGAATAGCGGTCTATGTTTGGCAGTTCTGTCGATATAGACTTCGATCTTGAATAGATCGTGCTCGCACCGGCTTACCGGCCGGTCGCCAACGCGATACCGCTTTTGAGAAATTTTTAAGTCAGGCGACGTAGAGGGATACCCCTGCGCCCAATGACTCACAAATTACGAAAATTAACCGTCAAAAAAGTCATCGGCCGCCCACGCAGACGGCAAGAATTCGATAAAATACAAAGTATATCAGTAATTTGACCATTCGCAGGGTGCGCCGATCATAGGACTTGCCGTCGCTGATTTCATCAAGTCGGCTTCGCAACGCAAGGCGTCGAGCGCACGTGACGCGCGCGACGATGCGTATTTCCTGCACAATTTTTAGTGCGCTAAGGGATTGTTAAGGAAGCTCGCTCATTAATTGCGATGTCCTCGCAGCAAGGTGGAGAAAGCAATGGGCCTCCTCGTCAATATCTCGATCCGCGGCAAACTTGCCTTCATGATTTTTTTGGCGGCGGTCGGGATCGGCGTCGTGGCGTGGCAGAGTTTTGCGATCGCAACGGATCTTGCGCAAAGCCTCGCCCGCGTCGGCACGACGACAGCCGGAACGCGGCTGTTCATGACGGGCGACATGATGCACGACGCGCTCGCTGCCAACGTCCAAGGCGCGCTGCGCCTGGGGCAATCGGCGGGTGCCGACGCCAAAAAGAACGCGATGGAAGCGACCGAGGCCAACGCGACGCGCTTTCTCGAATCCATGCGCGATGTGCAAGCGCTCGACCTTTCGCCCGATCTGCTCGCGGAAGTTCGCGCCGTCAGACCCACGCTTGAGCGCTACATCGCAATGGCCAAGGATTTGGTCGCCGCCGCCTTTGCCGATCCCCAGCGCGCCGAACGCGACGAGGCTGCTTTCGATGCGGCCTTCGAAGAACTGGCCGACGCCCTTGAGGAGATCAGCGGACAGTTCGTCGCGTTCGCCGAAAGCGAGCGCGCGGCGGGCGAGCTGCGGGCGGCGCAGTTTCCGCAAATGCTCGCCCTCAGCGCGGGTTTCGCGCTTGCGCTGCTGGTCCTGGGCGCGGTCGCAATCCACAACGTGCTGGCAACGCCCATTTTGCGGCTCAACGAGGGCATGAAGCGTCTGGCGCAGGACGAGATCGATATCGAACTGCCCGCCACCGGACGGCGCGACGAAATCGGCGACATGGCCCGCGCCGTCCTGATTTTCCAGACCAGCGCCAAGGAAAACCGACGCCTGAAAGACGCGCAAGCCGCCCTCGAACGCGACGTTCGGGTCTCGCGCAAAAGGGCGCTCCTGGAAATGGCGGACGTCATCGAGCGCGAAACGCATCGCGCGGCCGATGCGGTCGCCGCGACGACCGGCAAAGCCGACGGCACGGCAAGCGACCTGTCGCAGCGCGCCAGCGGCGTCTCGAACGACAGCCTCAGCGTCGTTGCATCGTCCGAACTCGCCCTTGCCAACGTCCAGTCGGTCGGCACCACGGCGCAGGGAATGTCGGAGTCCATTCGCAACATCGCATCCGAAGTGGCGCGCGCCGCGGACATCACCAGAAGCGCGGTGGACAGCGGCGACAAGGCCCAGGACACGATCCGCACCTTGTCGGAATCGGTTTCGAAAATTTCCGAAGTCGCCAAGCTGATCGGCTCGATCGCGGGGCAGACCAATCTGCTCGCCCTCAACGCCACGATCGAGGCGGCGCGCGCGGGCGATGCCGGCAAAGGTTTTGCCGTCGTGGCCTCGGAGGTCAAGAACCTTGCCAACCAGACCGGCCGCTCGACCGAAGACATCGACCGCCAGATCGGGGAGATCAACACCGCGACCCAAGCGGCCGTGGCGGCGGTGGCCGAAATCGGCGACCGCATTCGCGACGTTGCCGAGGTTGCGGGCGCGATCGCGCTGGCCATCGAATCACAAAACGCGTCGACCCTGGAAATCTCGCGCAATGTCGGCCAGACGATCGATGCGGTGCGCGATGTTTCGGCCAAGATTGGCGGCATCAGCCGCGCGGCCGACGCGGTCGGCGAGGGCGTTGCCGACATTCGCGCCACCATCCAGACCGCCAGCCGGTGCGTTGCGGATCTGCGCGAAAATTTGACCACCGTGGTCCGCAGCGCGGCCGAGGACGCCGATCGGCGAATTTCCGCCTGAAGATCGGCCCTAAGAATATGTAACCCTGCTGCTTGGCGGTTGTTTAATGCGCACAACAACGCCGCGCTTTCGCCATCGCTTTGTTCGGCGAGCGGCAAGCGGCGTCCGGACGCAGCCGCCGTTCGTGCGCGCCTGCGACCGGACGACAGATCCCGAAATCTATGTTTTTTGCTGAAACTTCGCCCAGGCAAAAAAGATGCTGTATTGCACCGCCGACGGCGTTCGTTCGATTTCGCGGACGCTCGCCCCATCCGGCAGCAGCACGGACGCATTCGGATGCAGGATCACATGCAACTCGCCAATATTGTGGAGCTTCGCGTCCGAAATCAGGCGTTGCAAATTTTCTTCCTGCGCTGCAACGTCGGGTTTGTCCGTCGCGGTATAGTGACGCCACGCCTCTTTTGCCAGCCACGCGAAACCGCCCGTTGCAGCGATAAGCGCAAAGTCGCTCTTGGCCACCCGAATATCGAACTTGTCCGGCAGTTTTGTGAGGTCTATCGCGGTCGGGGCCAAAGACATGGCTTCTCCTGTTGATGCAACTTTCGAAATGACAAAGCGCTTTGTGAGCATAGTGCCAGAACGGCAGCCTTCAAGCCGGCAGGGTTTGATCGAAAACCGCAGACAGCGCCATCGCTTTGGACCCATCCGCGCCGGTGACGGGCAAACGCCCGAGCCTTCGACGGCACACGCACATGGTCCGAACCGACATCCCTCGGATAGCCGGAAGAACTCAATAAACGTTAGCATTCGACCGACTTGTCGGGAAGCCACGTCTTTCATGCGGAGAATCCGATGTTGCGTCGCCTGGGATTTGGGGTCGTTCCATCCGCTTTCGCGCGCGACTTGGATCTGTCCCCGAACGCATCGAGTTTCAGCACGCCAAGCGGCTGCACGGCGGGCGATCGCCAAGGAACTTTTCGCGCTGCGAAAGGCCGGCGGCAAATGCCAGAATTTGTGCTTGGTCCACGCAACCCTCGACGCATTCGATCCGACGTGCGCCGATCGGCCGGCAAGGTTTCGGGCCAAAGATAAAGTAATAAATCTGATATCGGTATAAAAACTTATACATTGCAAATACCAGAACAAAATATTCCACTGCCGCCATCGTCTCTCGCGGGCGGGCGCTGTTTGACAAGTGAAGAGGATTTTGGGCCAAGGACGCCGTTTGCGCGTCACCCGCTGATCGTCGGCGTGGTTACATGTCAGCAATATCAAGGCGATAAATAGGTAACCGTCGCCTCTGGTCGCCTGCCGTTGCCTAATTCGCCTTGCTTGCAGCCCGGCGTTGCGTTAACCCCGAACCATGCTCCAGCAAGCTCAAATCGATCGCGTCGCAAGCTTGATCGCCGAGATTGCCGCGACGGCCATCGTGCCGCGCTTCCAGGCTTTGGCGGCGCACGAAATTGCACTCAAAGGGCCCGGCGACTACGTGACCGCCGCCGATCTGGAGGCCGAGGCGTTGCTGGCCCCGGCCTTGGCCGCGATCGTGCCCGGCAGCGTCGTGGTCGGCGAGGAAGCCGTCGCCAAGGATCCGACCGTGCTCGAACGGCTTGGCCAAAATGCGCCGGTGTGGATCGTCGATCCGCTCGACGGGACCGGGAATTTTGCGCAAGGCCGCCGCCCGTTCTGTTCGATCGTGGCGTTGGCGGTGGCAGGAAAACCCGTCGCAGGCTGGATTTTGGAACCGCTGACTGGCGATCTTTTGGTTGCAGGATTGGGTTTGGGCGCGCGCTTCAACGGTGTACCCGCCGTTCTTTCGGGCGGACGCGCCGGGGCCGTCTACGGCAACAAACTGCGCAAGCGCGCCTCGTCCAGCGGCGCGTTCGAGGGCTTCGTCGACGATCGCTGCGCGGGCTCGGTCTATCTCGATCTGGCGCGCGGGCGCATCGGCTTCGGGGCCTTCACCCGCACGCTGCCCTGGGACCATGCGGCGGGCACGCTGGCGGTGGCCGAAATGGGCGGAACGAGCGCGTTTCTCGACGACCGCACCGCCTACGACGTTCGCCGCCACACGGGGCCGCTGCTGCACGCCGCCTCCAAAGCCGAATGGGACGCGATCGGCGCCGTGCTGCTGGATCAGTCGAGCAGCACCAGCAAGGCGCCGTAAAGCGCGAGGCACGCCGCCGCCCAGGGCAGATTCCAGACCCGGAACACGGTGGGGTTGCGGCCCAGGATGCGCGCCAGAATCATCGAGCCGCCCGAATAGGCCGACAACGTCGCCGACAGCGACCAGCCGACCTGGATCGCCAGCACAAGCCCGAGCGCATCCAACGGCGACGCCTGCATGCCCAGCACCGCCGCCCCCGCGACGGCGCTCGTGACCAGCGCCACAATGCCGAGCTGCGAACCCACGATGATAAAAATCACGACCGCCAGCGCCAGCACGGGGCCCGGCAACGCGGCCGCATCGAGCAGCGCCGAGACGCCCAAGCCCTTCAGCAGAAAGGTCAGCGTCACGCCAAGCGAACTCGCCGAACCGAGCACGATCTGCTCGCCGCGCGCATCGGGCACATAGCGGCGCACGTGGCGGCGCAAGCGCCGGACCAGCGCGGGCAGCGCGACACGCGGCCAGCGCCGCGCGTATTGGACCGCGAGCCAGCCGATCGCAAAGACGCAGGCGATCCACGCGATCGCCTCGACCATGCCGATGCCCGCCACGGCTTTGGCAGCAAGCACGCTCGCAACGAGCCCCACAACGATGCCGAGCATCGGCAGGGCTGCCGTTGCGGGCGGAACCGGACCCAAGCGCGGCGGGGCGTGGCGTTTGGACGGCGGCCAGCGCAGCCGATCGACGATCCACGCGACGGCCAAAAACAGCGCTGCCAGCGCCATCGCGGGCGGCCCCATCTGGAACCACGTCACGCCCGGCACCATCGCCAGCGTGAAGGCCACCGAGATCGCCATCGGGGACCACACCAGCATCGCGAAGAAACCTTGCAACAGCGCGACGTTCATCCGTTCCTCGCGGATCGCCACGATCGCCGCATCGCCGCCCGCTGCCGCCAGCGTGTTCGCCCGGTTGATCAGCGTACCGAGCAGCGTCACCGCCCCCATGTTGAGGGCGATGCCAAAACCATGGCCGCCCAACGCTATCGCCATGAAGCGGCGGCTTGGCGACTGCATAATCAGCCATTGTCCGCAGCGGCGCACCGCACGCGACGTGCGGGCGGCATCGCGCAGCAGGCCAAGCGCCGTCATCAGCGCCACAAACGTGGTGCCGCGGTCGAGGGCGGTTCCCAGCGTCGAAGGCCAGTCCGCATCGAGCCAAACGACGCCGACGGCGCCCACCAGTGCTGCTGCCAAAAACAGCCGCTCGGTTGTGCGCATTCGGGGCCACACGGCGGCGAGCCACACGACCAGCAACGCAAGGGCGAGCCCCCGCAGCGGCGCGAATCCGACCGCGCACTGGGCGAGGGTCGCAAGCGTCAGGGCAACGGGCAGCCAGACGGCTAAACCGTCGCGGAAATTGGAAAAGCGCACGGCGGCAAGTGTGGCTCGCGCGCAGCGACGCTGGCAAGTGCCGCTCCGTTCGGCCTATAGTCCCGCCGATCATGGCCCAAAGCACTGCCTATCTCGCCGCCGAAGGATTTGTCGAACCGCTGCGCGAGGAGTTGGGCGAGATTTCGGCCGAATACGGACGTCTGCTGGTGGCGCCCGGCGCACCGCGAGCCGCCGCGTGGGCGCAAAACATCTGGCTCGACACCCGCGAAATCGCGGTCCCGTCGATCGGCCAAGCCGCCAAGGCGCTGCGCGCGATCCAGCGCAGCTGGGCGCTCTATCCGCATCTGCACCATCGCCGCGCGGCGCTGATCGCGGGCGAACTGCCCAAAGTATCGGCCAAGCCCCTGGTGTTCGGCGCGCCCGCCCCGACATCGCCGCTGGGCTCGTGGACGCTGCTCGCCCCCGACCGCATGCTGATAAGCCCAGCCTGTTCGAGCGCCTTTCCGAACGGCGAATGCGCCTTCGTCGAAGACCGCGAAGGCCCGCCGAGCCGGGCCTATCTGAAACTTTGGGAGGCGCTGACGCTCGCAGGCGAACTGCCGAAACCGGGCGAGCGCTGCGTCGATCTGGGCGCGTCGCCGGGCGGCTGGAGCTGGGTGCTCGCCAAACTCGGCGCGCATGTTTTGGCGATCGACAAAGCGCCGCTCGATCAAAGGATCGCGGCGATGCCGGGGGTCGAATGGCGCCAAGCCAGTGCCTTCGGCTTGGATCCGGCCGAAATCGGGCCGGTCGACTGGCTGTTCAGCGACGTCATTTGCTATCCGGCCCGCCTGCTCGAACTGGTGCAGCGCTGGCAAGCGCTGGGGCTCGCCAAACGCATCGTCTGCACCCTCAAATTCCAGGGCCCGACCGACCACGAAACCGCCCGGCGTTTTGCCGCCATTCCGGGCAGCCGTCTGCGCCACCTGCACCACAACAAACACGAGTTGTGCTGGATGTCGTTCTAGTCTTTGCGCCCGGCCTAATCTTTACGCTGGGCAAGCCATTTGAGCGTTCGCTCGAGCCCCGCCTCCAGCAAAACCTGCGGCGCCCAGCCGACGCGGCGCAGCTTGGTGCAGTCGCTCAGCGATAGGCGGATATCGCCCGCCCGCGGCGGCGCAAAGATCGGATCCGCAGCCGAGCCCGCCAGACGCTGCAAGGTCTTGGCAAGATCGAGCACGCTGGTCGAAACGCCTGTGCCGACATTGAAGATCGGGGCGTCGGTGCTGGCAGCTTCGAGCCCGGCGCGCAAAGCGGCCACGACGTCCGCGACATAGACGAAGTCGCGCGCCTGGGCGCCGTCGCCAAGAATGGTGCAGGGTTGGCCCGCTTGCACGCGGGCCGCGAAGATCGAGATCACGCCCGAATACGGGCTCGCCGGATCTTGGCGCGGCCCAAAGACGTTGAAAAACCGGAACCCTGCCGTCGGCACGCCATGCACTGTTCCCGCCACGCGGGCGTGCAATTCGCAGCCGAGCTTGTCGGCGCCGTAGGCCGAGAGCGGGCGCACGGCACTGTCTTCGCGCAGCGGCAAGTTCGGGTTGTCGCCAAAAACCGCCGCCGACGAAGCGTAGACGACCGGAATGCGCCCGCTGCGGCGCGCCGCATCGAACACGCGGATCGCGCCCGTCAGGTTCGCGCGGTGCGTCCCCGCCCAATCTTCGTTGCTGCGCTGCACCGACGCAACCGCCGCCAGATGCACAATCCCGTCCGCCCCGTCGGCGGCCGCATCGACCGCACCCGCATCGCCCACGTCGCCCGCCAAGAACGCGACGCGCGGATCGAGATTGGCGCGGTTTCCGGTCGACAGATCATCGAGCACGCGCACGCGGTCGCCCGCCGCCAGCAAAGCGTCGCACACGTGCGAGCCGATAAAACCGGCGCCGCCGGTCACGAGGATTGTCGCCATGCTCAGTCCGCTTTCTGCACGCGAATGGAAGGGTTGGACTCGATGAAGGAGAGGTACGGCAAGTTCGCCAGTTTGCGCAGCAGGATCGTGTAGCCGATCATGAAACTGGCGAGGGCCGACAAGAAATAGCCGTAGCCGTACCAAGCGAAGCCCGCAACGAGCGTACCGAAGGTGAGGACCGTGTTGGCGATCAGAAAAAAGACGACCAGCTTGAGGGCCAGCATGCGCAGATCGAAATACGCGAACACGATCAGCACGAACAAAAGCAGCGAATGGAACAAAGCGCCCAGCACGCCCAAACGGAACATGCCCATTTCCGCGAAGCTGACACCAAGCGCCACGAACAGCGTCGGCGCGAGCAGGATCGCCAGATACGTGAGCGCCCCCTGCAGCACGATCAGCACGCGGAATCCCTCGCCCACCGTGTCGATCAGATCGAGTTGGGCGGCGCGGATGCGGGCCCAAGTGCCGTGCTTGCGGATCTGGTCGAAAAAAACGAGATAGCGGTCGAAGAACGCCGTCTCGACGATCAGCACGAACATCGCCATCGCGGGCAGGATCGTGAGGTAGGCCAAAAACATCGCGCTGTCGTAGAGCGGATACGACACCAGCACGCCCGCCTCGACCGTGCGGCCCGGCTCGAGCCACATGATCCATTTGTCGACCCAAATCGCCAGATTGTAGGCGAGCGCAGTTGCCGCCAGATCCCAGTAGCGGCGAAAATACGCCACGAACGCAAACGGCTTCAGCACGGGATAGGGATATTCAGCGAAAATCCGCGCGATCAGCGCAAACACCACGATGCAAAGTCCGATCGTGAAGCCCGACAGCAACCCCGCAGCGCCATAAGGCGCAAGCGCCAGTCCCGCCGCCAACCCGCACGCCATGCCGACGATGAAGGCGAAGGTGATGGCGCGAAAATCCTTGAGCGTGGACAAGAACACGCCCGCCACCCACAACGCCGCCGTCGCTAGGTAGCTCGCGATCGCAGCAAGACGAACCTCGAGCGTGGCGTCGATCGCAAAACCGTAAAGACCGATCGCCAGCGGCATCTGCGTGGCCGCCATCACGGCCAAGGCGCCCAGCAGCATGCCGGGGCCTTCGCTGACGTTCCGCTCGTAGATACGGTCGGCCAAATACCGCGTCACCACGATCGCCACGGGGCCAGCGAGCGTGAGCGAGAAACCAAAATTGTAGATCACGACAATGCGGAAAATCGCGACGTCGGAATCGTCGGCAAGCCCCCCGGCCATCACCGACAACGTGCCGAGCGACAGGATCGTGACGAGCCACGGCCCGGCAGCCACGAGCGTCGCGTGCATGAATGCGCGCAGCGTGCCGAGCAGATCGTCGCCCTTGGCAAGTTCGCGCAGCGAAAAACCGATGCCCGCCATCAGGCCGCCGCCCCCGCCGAACGTTGGCGCGTCGGCGCATCGCGGCAGGACTCGTAGAGCTCGCGGTAAATGCCGTCGATCGTCTTTTTGTTGTAGTAGAGCTCGACGCGCCGCTTGATCGCGCTAGCGCAGCGTTCGTGCCATGCCTTGTCGCGAAGCAGGCGCACGAGGGCCCGACCCGTCGCGACCGAATCCGCAAGCCCCGTGATCTCGCCGCCGGGACCGAGTTTTTCAGTTTCGTCCGAGCGACCTTCGATCATTTCGCGGCACGCCCCAACGTCGGTCGCAACGGTCGGGACGCCCGCCGCACCGCCTTCCAAAATCACGAGCGGCTGGGCTTCCGATACCGATGTAAGCGCCAGCGCGTCGATCCGCCCGAGCCAGTCGGTCAATTTCTGTCGACCCATAAATTTGAGCGTGCCCTCGAGCTTCAACAGCTTCACGAGGTCGCGGCATTCGGCGGCGTAGGCGGGATCTTCGTCCTCCGGGCCCAGCACCAAAGCTTCGAGATCGGGCACGTCGCGCAAAGCCACCGCCACCGCGCGAATGAAGGTTTTAACGTCCTTGATCGGCACGACGCGCCCGATCAGCGCCACGGTCGGTCGGCGGCCTTTGTCCGCGCGCGGGACGGCTGCGTAGAGGTCGTAGTCGATGCCGTTGGGAATGACGCGCAAAAGGTCGGACGCAGCCCCGTCGCGCCGCTGCATAGCCTGGTTGCCTTCGTAGAGCGTCACGATCGCGTGCGCCGACGAATAGACGCAGCGCGAATAGGCCACGAAGGTGTCGATCCACAGATCTTTGAGCGTGCGTCGTCCGCGCTCGACCGCCAACATGCGCAATCGGCCCGAAGCGAGCCAATCGGCCATCGTGATTTCGATGCGCCGTTCGTTCGTGTAGATGCCGTGCTCGGTGACGAAGCACGGCCGCCCCGTTTCGATCGACGCCCGCGCGGCCATGAGCCCGGCATAGCCTGTCGAAATCGTGTGGTAGACGCGCGCTTGCGGCAGCGGCGCCAGCAAAGCCGCGAACAGGCCGCCAAGCTGGGCGCGCCAAGTCCAAAAATAGTCGAGGAACGAGCCGTCCGGAACGCTGCCATGGTACATGCGCACGAGCGCGTTCCAGGCCGTCTGTGAATTCAGCAGCGCGTCGGCGCCGATGCGTCCGCGAAAGGGGGCCAGCAAGCGCACGACCTCCGCCAGATCCTCGATGCCGCCGCGCGCCTGGATCGCCAGCAGCGGCGGCTCGAGGGCCGCAAAGAGCTTGGCAAGCCCGCGCACGAAGCGCGGCCCTTGCGCCGGCTGCTGCAGATAGACGTGCGTAAGGCCCACGACATTTTCGGCGATCGGATATTTGAATTCGCGTTCCTTGCGGTCGGCCAACAGCGACACGCAATGGAACGTCAAATGCGGCTGCGCCCGAATGAGGTCGTTGACCCAGGTCGACACGCCCCCCGAAATGTAGGGATAGGTGCCCTCGAGCAGCAGGCAGACATCCGCGCTTGGGAAGGTCGAAAAATCTTTATTGGGCAGCCCTCCGTTCATGCCGCGCGCTCCCGGCCCCACAGGCGGGCCGCATCGCGCAAAATCGGATCGGCGGCCTCGTCCTTGTCGAGTAGCGGCGCCAAGCGCTGGGCAACCGCGCGCAAGCGATCGAAGGCGCGCAACTGGAACAGGCACTCGAGATACCATATCGCGCCGGTCTGCGGCAGGCGCCCGCCTTCGGCCGAACGTGCCAGCAGCGCGCTTGCCTCGGCATGGCGGCCGACCCGCACAAGCAGTCGGCCTTTGGCAAGTTCAAGTGCGCCATTGTCAGGCGTGCGTTCGAGCGCCGCCGAATAGAGCGCCAGCGCGCGCGCGCGGTTTTCGTCCTGGCGGTCCGCATCGAGCAGCCCCGTAAATGCGTAGTCGTCGTAGTGGCGTGCGGCTGCGCCGATCAGCGGCGCATCGCCCGGTCGGCGAGCCATCTCCTGCTCGAGATCGACCGATCGGCGCACGAACCGCTGTTCGATCTGGGCCACCGCCGTTGCAGCCTGCACGCGGATCGCAGGCTCCTCATGCGCCAACGCAGCTTTGAGGGCGGGCGCAAACGCAGGCTTGAAATAGGCCGCAATCAGCGCCAGCAAGGCTTGCTTCTGGTCGAACGTGCCAAACGACAGGATGTCGGTAAACGAGGAGATCGAACGCGCCGACGCATCGTCGTCGGTGCCGCTCGCCACGATTTCCTGGAACAACGCACGGGCGCTCTCGACCTTCTGTTCGGGAAACAAGGCGGCATACCACTCTTCGAAATCGGTGGCGTTGCGCCGGAAAATCGCGAACAGCACCGCGCACAGCGCCGTGCCGCAGGCCCCGAACGGTCCCGCGAGCGCCGCCGATCCGAGCAGCAGATACGGCAGCCGCAGATCGCGCTTGCGTCGGGCCACCGTCCAGCACCACAGGCCGAGAACGGCAACCGCACCGGCATGCACGCCCAACGCCGCCAACGCCCCGACATGCCCCGCGATCGCCGCATACCAGCCCACAGCGATGCTGGCGGCAGCGGACGATCCCAGCAGAACGGTTTCCGCGACCGGCGCGGAATCCGCAAGCGACGACAAGCGCGCGAGTGCTGCCGCGTGTTCGCGGTCGCGTCGTCCCTGCCGTCGTTCGCTGGTTGCGCTCTGACTCAAGATTTCCCGGCCTCCCGCCCAGCGCGCGCCGCGTTGGCGTAGGCCGTGCCGATCCATTCGCACAGCAGGCGGAAGTTTTCGATGGTCGTGGCCGTAAGATCGAGAAAACCCATCTCCTCGATCTTGAGCATGCCGATCACTTCCTGGGTATCAACATTGAGAAGCGGCGCGGCGAGAAGCCCTTCGCCGCGCAGCACGGCATCGTCGGCAGCCAGAGCGGCCACGAGCGTTCGCCTGGAACCGACGATCGCCTGGAACAGCGCTGACTGGCCGTCGAAGTCGGCTGCGTTGCGCGTCTCGTTTTTCTCCCAGCCCTCGTTCATGGCCATGACCAGCGTTTCGCCGCGCAGCAAAAACAGCGAATAGCGTCTTGGCGCCATAACCGTGCGCACGAGGTCGCCAACGCCTGCCTCGATCTGGTTGACGGCCATCCGCTCGATGCCTTTGGCCGCATTGTAGATCGCAAAGACCGTGCGCAGCTGGCCGGCAACGCGCGCTTCCAGCCCTTCGCGCCGCAGATCGAGTCGCCGGTAAGCAGCAGCGATCACATCCTCGCGTCGGCGCGACTGGGCGACGTCCTCGCGCAATTGGTCGCGCTCGCGCCGCATCCGGCCCTGCAACTCGCCGAACAGCACGGCTGCAATCGCCCAGAGCAACGGATCGAGCGTGGCGCGCAGCAGCCAAGCGTACAGGTCTTCGTCGAAGCCCTGGGCGGGCGTATTGCCGATGAGCAGCGCCGCACTGGCCGCCGCCACCGCAACGAGCGCCTCGCTGGTGCCGTACTGCACAGCACACAGCAGCACGATCGCCCAAAAAGGATGCGGTTTGACGTCCGCGAACCGCGTGAAATCAAAAAACAGCAAGTCGATCGCCAGAGCGGAACCAAGGAACAGCGTAATTTCGACCAGCGCCGACTGGCGCAAGCCAAACAGCATTTTGGGTACGACCGGTGCAGGCGCTGTTGGGATAGAGGCTACATCCGCCATGTCAAAAATCCGCCGATGGTGATTGAAGCTGAAGAATCGCGGCCGACGCCGCGACCATAGAATCCGCGCAGCCCCGCTTGAAGCGCATCGTCGCCAAGCCAAGAAAGACTGGCCCCCGCCAACGGCCCACCACGATGGCCGTAGCGGTCGTAGGCTGGACCGGCCGAAACATCCGCGACGACCGGCCACTGGCTGTCGAACGCGCGCCGAAAATCGAGCATGTAGCCCGCCAGCAGCCCATGCACTTCGCGATAGCGCAGCGGCACAGGCCGGAATTCCGTACCGGCTGCGGCCGGATCTTGCGCCCGCACGATGCGGAACGGGTACTCACCGTCGAACACGTACGCAAGCGAGGCTCCGTTTGCCAGACCATCGAGCGGCAAGCGGGCTTCCCCGTCGAGCGTGGCAGAACGCGCGCCATCGACATAGCCGGGCAGACTGTAACGGCTGAAACCGCCACGCGCGCGCACCGACAAACCAACGAGCCACGGCCGCACATACTCGGCAGAAATCCGATCGCGCGTACCGTCGGCGACAATGCTTTCGGAAAAATCCCAATAGGGTTTGGCAATTTCAATGCCGAGGCCATAGCGCGCCAAGTCACCGACGACTTCGCTCGAAAATCCAGCCCCCAGCCGGGCGGCATTGGCAAAGAGCTGGCCCTGCAAGCGCCCGCCATCCTCGTTGCGCCGCACAAGGCCGATGGCGCCGCGCTGGCGTCCGCCTTTGAAGGACGACGAATACCCGTTTGGGCGGCGCACGCCGGGGCTGTCGAGCAGCACCGTGTCGAAAACCGCCGTCGCGCGCCACACATCGCTGATCGGCGCTTCGATTGCCGTGCCGAGCGTATAGCGTTTTTCGGCCGCGCTGGTGCGGCGATACTCGGGTTCGACGCGCAAGCTTGGCGCATCGGCGCGCGACAACTCGGCACGGGCACGCGCGATCTCGGCATTGTCGGGATCAAGCAGGTCGGCGCGCGCGAGCAAAGCGGCCGCGCGCATCGGCCGACCGATCTGACGCTCGACGGCCGCCCATTGCTGAAGCGTATCGGCATCGTTGGGATCTTGCTCGGCCAGTCGGGCGAGGCGCCCGCGCGCAATGTCGCTCTTGCCGGTCTGCGATTCGAGACTCGCGCGCAGCCGCTCGAGCCGACGCTCGGCGCGCTCCACCACGATGCCGTCGGGTGCGGTTTCGTCGGCCACCGGCCGCTCAGGCACGCGCAGCACCAGAACGACGCTCTCGTTCGCGCCCGTCCCCTCGCGGCGCATCGTCGCGACGGTGCCGGACGTGCCAACAATCAGCAGCGTATCGAAACCCGTGCTCGCCGTTTCGACGAACCGGGCGAGGTCGCGCTGCAGATCGCGCGCCTCGAGCGCCGCCACAGGACCGTCGAAACGCAGCAGCGCTTCGCGCCCGCTCATCTCGAGGCGCACAGCAACGGGCGGGACCCATGCGATGCGCACATTGGCAAGCGGCCCCTCGCTCGACCAGGTAAGCTCCAATCGCACAGGCGGCGTCTGTGCCAGAACGTCGCCCGACGCCAGCAGCGCCAGCAACATTGCGAACCAGACGCGCCTCACGACCGGCCCTCCAGCACACTGCGCGCTTCGGCGGTGCGACCAAGTTCGATCAGCACGCCCGCATAGTCGGCGCGCAGATCGAGGTTCCGGGGCTGCTCGCGCAGCAGTTGCTTGAACAGTGCCAGCGATTCGTCGAACTTGGCCAAACGGTAGAGCGCGTAGGCCTTCGCCGCGCGCGCAAACACCGGCGCTTGGTCGAGACGGTCGATTGTCGCGATCGCAGCCTCATGGTGCGGTTGCGCAGCCGCGCGATCGCGCAATCGCACGAGCGTTTCGGCAAATGCGTAATGGACCTCCCAGTCGACTTGGTTCGGTCCCGCAAGATAGCGCCCGAGCAGATCGCGTGCGCGCGGCGAGTCGCCGTCGGCAAAGGCTTGGAGCCCTGCAGCTCTTTGGCCTGCAGGCCGCGAAGGCTCGAGCAAGTAGAGCCGGTCGAAAGCTTGGCGCGCCAAATCGGCGCGTCCAAGAGCTTGCGAAAGTTCGCCTTGACGCTGCACCAGATTCGGATCGGATTCACGCGGGATGCGCGCGGCCAGCAGGCGCGCTGCCGCCACCCTGTCGCCCACAGCGATATAGGCTTCGCTTGCGGCGACGGTTGCGGCGCCGCCCGCGCGATCGGGCCTGGCAGCATCGGCTTCGAGCAGCGTTGCCGCGCGCCGCGGCGCGCCGGCATTAAGCAAAACCTGCACCCAGCCCAAGCGCACGGCTCCGTCAGCGGCACGCGCCTGGGCTTCGATCCAGTCGAGTTGCGCAGGCTCCGGACGCGGCCCCATCAAGAATAGCACCTGTTGCGCATCGGGTGCGTCCGCCGGACCACCTTCGGCCATCGACTGAAACAGAGCGAGCGCCGCCGCTTTGTCGCTCAGATCGAGCAGGCGAAACCCGAGGGCACGGCGCTGGGTTGGCGCCAATGCCGTCTCTTGCGCACGACGCAGCAAACTTGCGCGCAATTCGTCGCGCAAATTGGCGCGCTCGAGAGCGATATCGAGCGCATCCTGCCACTCACCGCCGAAATCGCTTGCCATGCGACGCAGCGCGTCCAGCGAGCGGGCGGGCGCAACGTCCAGCAACGCATATGCCGCTTGCGCCCGCGCCCCGCGCGCCAAGCTCGCGTCGCTTGCCAGCCCTTCCAGCATGTCGACGAGCGCCCCTTGGCGACCGGCCGCACGCGCCGCCGATACATACGCGCCGAGCCATTCGTCGGGCCCGCGGCGCGCGCGGCGCGCGAGTTCGGGCAACGCGTCGTCCCAAGCGCGCTGGTCGATCAGCGCATAAAGCGCTTCCTCGCGCGCGGTCGGCGGCAGATTCACGTCGCCCAGTCGCGTCCGCCAATAGCCGCGCAATTCGGTTCGCGCATTCGCATCGGTTCGCGCGGTTTGGGCCAGCGCTTCGCGGTAGAGAAATTCGATTTCGGCAGTGCCCTGTTCGGCGCGCAAATCGCGCGCTTGTGCCAGCGCCTCGCCCGACCGACCAGCCGCAAGCGCCGCCTGTGCCAGCCGCAATCGGGCCGCCAATGTCGGCCCTTCGAAGGCCAGTAAGCGCCTAGCGGCAGCCAGTTGCAGGATTGCCGATTTGGTATCGGCGCCGATGAAAAACAGATCGTTGAGCACCTGGGCGGGCAGTGCCATCGCGTTGGTATCGAGCCAGCCAGCAACGCTGCGGTCGCGCCCTGCCATCGCATTTGTGAGCGCCCAGCCGATCGCTGCCGCGCGCGAGTTCGGACGTTCGAGGCGCAACCGCTCGAACGTTGCGGCGCCGTCGGTCGCGCGCCTCAGTGTCAAATAAAGTTGCGCCATGTCGCCGATCGCCGTTTCGGGCAGGTCAGCTGCGTTTGCCACGCTTTCGAGAATGCGTAGCGCACGCGCAGGCAGATCTAGCTCGGCCAGGATGCCGACCAACGCCAAGGCGGCATCGAGCGCGAGGGGCGTTTGCCCGCGTGCCTGATCGCCCCCCTGCGCAGCCGCCCGATCAACTGCCCGCAACGCCTGCGCGCGGTCGCCTACCGCCAGATACATGCGCGCGGCCAGCACAGGTTCCTCCGCCAAACGCGTCGGATCGATCCGACGCGCGATCGCTTGCAGCAGGCTCGACTGGCCGCGGTCCAGCGCTTGCGCCACAAGCTGCAGCAACGCTGAAGTCGCAAGCGCATCGGGATCGAGCGCGGCGGCCAGCGCTACCGCCGGGGCATCGCGGCCGGATGCGAAACCGAATTCTACGAGCTGGGCCAAATGGCGCGGCTGAAATCCCGCTGTGCCGCGTGCAAGTTGCTGATCGAACAGGCGTCCCACCAGCGGCAGGGACGGCGCGTCGGCTGCGACGCGCATCAGCGCAAGATTGACGTCCGCATCCGCGCCCAGCCGCGACTCAATCGGCGCCAAGGCGCGGAGCGCATCGGCTGCCCGGTCTTGGCCCAGAAAAGCCACCGCAATGGCACCGACGATCGGCGGCATTGGCGCTGTCGCCAATCTTGCTTGTGCCAGTGCAACCGCGCGGGCCGGGTCTGGCATTTCGAGCGCTACGACGATCGCAAGTTCGAGCACGCTTGGACCGAGCGCGTTGGGAAACCGTTCGACCAAATCGGCGAGGGTTGCGCTGGCCTCGGCAAACGCCCGGCGACCCGCCTGCATTTGGGCCAGCTCGACAAAATCGGCAGGCTCCGCATCGGGCAGCGCGACGAGTTGGATCAAGCTCTCGATCTGCAGATCGTCCTCGCCCGCGAAACTCGCGAGCGCCGAAAGCTCTCGCAACCCAGCAAGCGTTGGCTCCAGGCGCGTCAGTTCGACCAGGTTCGTGCGCCGCACCGCATCGCGCCCTGCCCAGCGCAGATAGATTTGGAGCAGTTTGCGGGTCTCGATCGTATCGGCGCGTTCGAGCGCCCCGTCGGCGAGCAACCCGTCGAGCATGGCGATCGCGCGATCCAAATCACCTTGCTGGGCATAAAGACGGGCAAGCGGCGCAACCGTTGCGACTTGGGTGCCGTTTTTTGCCAGACGCGCTTCAAACAGCGCGAGCGCTTGGGTGTACTCGCGGTCGCGCAAATGCATCGCAGCGCGCTCGGCCTCGCCCGGCAGGATCAGAAAGCTTGCAGCCAAGCTTGCGCCGGCAAGTGCGCACACCAGCGCGTACTGGCCTGCCATGCGCTGATAGAGGCCACTCATGGCCGGACCTCGGCCAAGGCAACTGCGACGCGCCGTCCGGCCGCAGCAGGCAGCGTGAACAAGAGCTCACCTCCCGCATTCGCGCTTACCGTCGCAAAGGGACGGCCATCGAGCGACAGCGCGTAATTGCGGCCCGGCGCCACGCGCCACAGCATTTCGCCCGGCCCAAAACCTTCGGCTGCAAACGAAAACGCGGCTGCCGTGTGCTGCAGTTCGGCGACTGCCCAGCGCGAGTGTACGAGCATCGGCAGCGACGGTTCGCTCCCGCCCAGCGCCACGATCGGCGTTTCGTGCGCCGGATCAAGCGCGACATAGAGCGCGCCCGCATCGCGCCGGTAGCCGAGCACGCCCGACGAGCGGACGAGATCGACGCGGGCACTGTCGTTGGGCGCATCGAAGCGCAAAGTCGCCAGCGCGCCGCGATTCTCCACGCGCCACGTCCGCTCGGCCACCTTCGCGATGCGCGCCGTGTAGAAGCCAGAGGCGATCTCGGCGTAGCGCGACGCGGCAACGGGCGCGATTTCGAGCGCGCGCACGAACGCGACATTGTCGCGTATTGCCTGCAAGGCAGCTTCCTTTTCGCCCGAGTAGATATGGTAGTAGAGATTGACCGGGGTCAGACGCTTCGGCGCGCCCGTACGCTCGACCGTTTCGACCCAGTCGCGAAAGGCAAAAAACCGGTCCGTCCAAAGATCGGTGTACGTGTTTTCGTTCGACGACGGCGCGTAGATCTGCCAATACGCGCCGACGCGCCGCCCGATCGGCGCCACGTAGGAAACGGAATTGAAGTCGCGGTCGAAGCGCGTATCGCCGCCGTTGATATGGCCCAGCCCCGCCTGTTCGGCAGCCGCAAGCGCGCCGGCCGACGGCAACGTATTGCCGGACCATTGCACGATGCGGATTCTTTTGCCTGTCGGCGCAAGCGTTTCGAGATATCTAGCCGCACCGACGATTTCTGCTTCGAGCGAATAGGGCTTCTGCGCGTATGCGCGCGGCGTGTTGTAGGCGCCGGCTTCTGCATATTGCCCGTCAAATTCCATTTCGAGCTGGCGATCGCCGCTCGCGCCGGAAAACCGCCGCACCAAACGCGCGACAACGGCGGCGTACCATGGCGGTTTTTCATGGCAACCGGGAAAGCGCGCGGCGATCGCGCGTTCGATCGCCGCCGCATCCGGCCGCTCGAAAAATGGCCAGTCAAAGGGATGCGTCCAGGTATGGCTGGCGGCTTCGACCTGCGGCAACGAAAAAGCGCGCCGGGCGACTGCGCGGCCTTCCTCGGTACCGCACCAGTCGGGATGCAGATCGGCCGCGATCGGCGCCACCGTCACGGGCAGATCCGGGAACGGCGCAATAATCTCGTCGAGCACGACGGCAGAGGCAAGTTTGCGCTGGCGGCTCCACGGCAAAATCTGGGTGACGTCGCGCCAGCCGTCGCCGTCAATATGGCTGAAATAGAGGCGCCTGCCGACAAACGTTGTCGTATCGGGGACGGGTGCTTCGCTATGCGCTAAGGCGCGTGCCAGAAACGCGAACGGGTCGATGCGCCATTGGCGGCGATTCAAGTCGGGTTCGAGAAAATGCGAAAAGCCAGCTGCAATCAAGCCGCCCGTCGGGCCCGCCATCACAACATGGCTTTCGCTGTCGGGTTGGCCGCGACGTCGCAGGACGAGCGAGGAGACCATGCGCGTATCGGTCGGCCGCCAGACCGCAAACGGGGCGACAGGCAGGTCGAGCTTGCGTTCGTAGTCAAGCATCGCGGGCTCGCGCCGGTCGATATCGACGTCGATGGCAAGGCGTGCGGGCGCTGCTCCGCGCGAGAACCCGGCGGCCGCAAAAAGCGCGTTGGCCTCGCTATTCGGAATTCCGCCGCCGCCATTGCGCGCGCGCAGGAACGCAGGCTCGCCAATCAACACGAAGCCGAGGCCGCGCGCGACGGCCGCGCGCAAGAATCCGGTCGCATCGGCCGGATCCGGCACGCTTTCGGATTGCAGCCACGCAACGACCGCGCGCGCATCCGCAAACTCGGCCGGATCTGGCAGCTTGGCCGCAAGGTCCAGCGGTTGGGCGATATAACCAAGCCGGTTGAGCGGCATTTCGAGCATCGTGTGCGCCAACGTATCCCGCCAGCGCGGCGTGACGCTCGAGTCCCACAGCACCAGCACTTGGCGCGCGTGCGTTTGCGCGTCGGCCGGTACGGACACGAAGAACGCGAGGCATAGCGCGGCGGCAAGGAACGTTCGAGAAATCATCGCGGTTCCGGCACCACGCGATCAAGCTCTACGGTTGCAACATAAGGCGCAAACCCAAGGTCGCGGACTTTGGCGTAGATTTCGCGAAGTTTGGCCGCATCTTCCGGCGGCCAATATTCGAGCGCGAGCAAACGCAACTTGGGATTGCGCTGGGCCGCCGCCTTCAGCACGGCGGTTTCGCTTCGATGCTGGTCGTCGTTTGCAAGGCGCGGCAGAGCGTTGGAAAAATCCCAAGCGGTGACAAGCGATTCGGCGAGCACCATGTCGATCGCGCCCTCGACTGCCGGCAAAATGTCGTAGCCGCGATTGAGCACGACGACCGCCTGCGGGTAGCGCCGCTTGATGGCCCGCACGAGGTCGATCGTGGCGAGCGTCGCGCCAGCAAATCTGGCACGATCGCGCCGCTCAAGGTCTGTCGCGGTGTCAATTGTGTCGAGGAAGACGCCCTGGAAGCCGCGCGCCAAAATCGCCGGAACCAGTTCGTCGAGCACGCGCTGGCGCCAGCGCTTGTCGCGCACATCGACCGCAAAAGCGCCGGGCCATGTCGGGTTCTCGTAGACCAAGATGCCCTCGCGCTCGACTTCGGCGAAATAGCTGCGCGTGCGATGCACTTCGCCGAGGCTCAGATAGCCGACCGTCAGGCCCTTGCGCGCCTGGATCGGCGCCAAGTCAGGGTGCTTGTCGCTGTCGAACACCACCATGTCGAAAGCGTCGAACGCATCGCTCGAGAGTGCGTCGCCGTAATAGACCGCCCAACGAAATGGCTGGGTCTGTCCACGCACAAGCGCGAGAAACGAGGCGAGCACCAAAGTAACTCCAAAAAGCAGCGCAAATACCCGCCTTGCAGGGGTACAAAAAATCATGAAAACGCGTCCCGTTGCGGCGATCGAGCCGAATTGCGAATCGACTGCGATTCTATCATTTTTCGCGAGTCGCAAGACCTGCTTGTGCGTTTTGACGCGGTGATTTGCAAAATGCAAATCCACTGTCATCTAATCCTGTGCGAGCGAGCCTTTACGCGACGCCGACAAGCGACTAAGATTGCTCTTTGAACAGTGTGGGGTTCCGTCGAAAAATGTCGATGTTTCGCAATAAGAATGATGGGTTTAAGGTGGGTGATCGGTTCATCACGATGGGCCGAGAAACGCACAACTGGGAAATCGAGCTTGTTTTCCAGGATCCCAACAAAATTCCGCATGCTCGGTTGCGTCGACTGGACAACACTTCGATCCAGCGAACGTTTTCGTTTGCGGCCCTGCTGAACCCTGAAATGTTTCGCAGAGCTGCAACGCCCGAAACGGCGACCTAGTTTAGCCCTCGGGTCGGATAACGCGGCAACTCGCGTTCATATCGCGCAATTTTGCACAGATATCGCGCGCACGCTCCTCGGAGAGCGGGCCTGCTTGCACGCGGACGACCTGGCTGCCGTCGGGAAGTGTAAAGAGCGGTGCCTGCAAGTCGGTCCCAGCTAAAATTTCGCCGTATTGACGGGTCAACCGGCGGAATTCGCGCGGCGCTGACTCGGGTGTCGGCACTGTCGCAATTTGCACACGCCACAAATCACCAGCCGCATTTGCGGCTGCCGCAGTCTGTGCTGTTGGCCCAAGACTGCGCAAGAAGGCCAGCTGCTCGCGCGCCCGCGCATGGCCTTTTTGAGCAGCTTGGCGCCACAGTTGGTCGGCCCGCGCGAGATTGACGGGAACCCCGTCGCCATTGGCATAAACTGTTCCAAGCGCATATTGCGCATCGGCATTGTCGGCTTCGGCGAGCGGAATAAGCGTTCGCAAAGCAATTTCCCATTGGCCGTGTTTGAGCGCGTCGAGGCCCATACCCAACTCTTGAGCTGCGGCAGGTGCCGCTCGAAAAACCAAAAATACGGCCAGAACGATCCGCGCCAATCCGGTCATGGACAAATTTCTCCCAATGCGACTCGGTAAGTCTAAACGATTTGCTTGGAGCAGCGCAGCTCTCGAATCGCGACAACATGGTTGCGCACGGCATATTCGCTTGAAATTTCTCCAAGCGGTGCAAGGTCCCAGTCCCAGGTTGCGTCGGGGGGTGGCAGAGCAACCCCAAACAGCGCGTCCTGGCGTTCGGCGGGGGTGCCAGACTTCAGCATGAAGCTGCGCGCCGCATCGCCGATCAGGCAGACCGGGCAATCGAAGGCCCGCAGATGCGCCAAATGTGCCGCGACGATTTGAGCGCCGTAAGCCTCGCATCGTTCGGCCGTCCAACCGCGGCGGGATTCGAGCCAATCGATGCCGGCCAGCGGCAGTTGCGAAATCAAATTTAGCGACACGACGAAATCGATCGCTGCATCGCCAAGTCCATAAGTGCTTTGAGGGATGGGCAAATCGCCTGCGACCAACCCCGACCCCACCCCCGTCAGGTCGCAGACGAGATGATGGACATTGGCAAAGCGGCGCGTGCGCCACCGCGCACCGGGCAGATGCACGATATCGACAAGTTCGACGCGTTCGAACTGGGCGCAAAGTTCTTCGAGCGGCAGATCGGCCAGCAGGCCCGAACCAAAAACAATTGCGGTTCTGCGCCCTCGACTTGCAAGCGCCGCGTCGCGCACGAAGCGGCGCGTATGGTCCAGATGCGGCGCCCAAATTTTCTTGCAGCGCCCGTAGCGCGACCACAGCCGCACGGCACCCGCGCGATAGCCGATCCGATCAATCCACTTTTCAGTGCGCGCCAGCCGATAGAGCAGCATTTCTGCCAGCATCAGGTACCCCGCGGTTTGGCGCGCGCCGTCGGCAACGCCGCCAGCGGATCGTCGGGCCAGACATGTTTGGGATACTGGCCCTTCAGATCGCGTTTGACATCCTTGTAGGTGCCGCTCCAAAACCCGGCGAGGTCTTTGGTAACCTGCACGGGGCGCCGTGCGGGGCTCAGCAAGTGCAGCAAAACAGGGATTTTGCCGCCCGCCACGCGCGGCGTTTCGCGGCAGCCGAACATTTCCTGCAGACGCACGGCAAGCACCGGCGCCTCGCCCGAATAATCGAGCGCCAGACGGTTGCCGGTCGGCACTTCCCAATGCGTGGGCGCATGCGTGTCGAGTTTTTTGCGCATCGACCAATCGAGCGCGTTTTGCAGCGCCGCGAACAGATCGATCGAAGCCAAGTGGCTCGCGCGCGTCGCTTTGTCGAGCGACGGTCCGAGCCACTCGCCAAGCGACGCGCGCAACGCGGCATCGGAAAGATCAGGCCATATCTCGCCCTCGACGCGGCGCAAGAACGAAACGCGCTCGCGCAAGTTTTCGCACGCCTTCGTCCAAGGCAGGCACGCGAGCCCCATTTCGCGCACGCCGTCGAGCATGGCGGCCAGCAACTCGGCCGGGCTCGCGTCTTTCGCCGGACGTTCGTCGAGAACGATCGCTCCCAGGCGTCGGCGCGCCACCGCCGACACGGCCTGCTCGCGCGGCTGCCACGCGACGATGCGCTCGGCGACAATACGCTCGGAAAATTGGTTTTCGATTTCGGCCTTGGTGGTCGGCAAGGCCGAAAAGATGCGTGCCTCGCGCGCCGTGCCGTCGAGATCGGCCGCAACGATCCAATCTTCGGCTGCGATCGATTCGGGTGCTGCAAATGCGGCCCCGCGCCCGTTCGCGAGCAAATAACCCGCTGCCGTGCCGCCGCGCCGTTTGCCGATTCGGTCCGGATAGGCATAGGCCAAAACAGCGCCGGCCGATGCCGAAACTGCCGCCGTATCGATGATTACGCCCAAACGTTTGCGCCACACGCGCGCAGCTTCGCGCACGCGTGCGACTGCACCTTTGTCGAGCGAAGCGCCCGCCGGCAGGCGCGTATCGCGGTCGCGCGCAAGGATTTCGAGCCGCAACCGCAGATCGGCTTCGCGGCAGCCGCGCAAAATGTCGCGTTCTTCGACCAGCGCCGCAAGCTCTGCCGCCATTGCGCCTGCCCCATAGCGCTTGGCGGCCAGCATCATGTGGGCAAGGCGCGGATGTGCGGCAAGTTCGGCCATCGCGCGCCCGTGTGCCGTGATGCGCGCGTTTGCATCGATGGCGCCAAGTTCGACCAGCAGGCCGCGCGCTTGCCCAAACGCGGCGGCGGGCGGCGGATCGAGCAGGGCCAGCGACGCCGGATCGCCGATTCCCCACGCGGCAAGCTCGAGTGCGAGCGGCGCCAGATCCGCTTCGGCGATTTCGGGGCGGTCGAACAGTGCAAGCTGGCGATGTTCGGCTTCGCCCCACAGTCGCCAGCACATGCCCGGCGCCACGCGGCCCGCACGCCCGCGCCGCTGTTCGGCCGACGCCTGGCTTACGCGCACGGTTTCAAGCCGCGACATGCCGCTGCGCGGATCGAAACGCGGGGCACGTTTGAACCCGCAATCGACGACGATTCCAACCCCGTCGATGGTAAGCGAAGTTTCGGCGATCGCGGTGGCAAGCACGATTTTGCGCCGCCCGGCGACCGCAGGCTGGATCGCGCGGTCCTGGGCTTCGGCCGCTAAATCGCCATAGAGCGGCAGCACGTCGATGCCAGCACCTAATCCCGCCAAACGATCTGCGACACGACGAATTTCGGCGACACCGGGCAAAAATGCCAGCACGTCGCCCGCATTACGGTCGAGAGCCCGGCTGATCGTGCGTGCCATCGCATCCGCCATGTCGCGCGGATCCGGTCGGGGCTGCCATTCCACACCAACCGGATACATCCGCCCTTCGGCACGCACGACGGGGGCGTTGCCCATGATCTTCGCGACGGCGACGCCGTCGAGCGTCGCCGACATTGCGAGCAAACGCAGATCCGGACGTAGGTTGGCTTGCGCGTCGAGCGCC
This sequence comes from Asaia bogorensis, assembly GCA_945901855.1. GTDB lineage: Bacteria > Pseudomonadota > Alphaproteobacteria > CACIAM-22H2 > CACIAM-22H2 > Tagaea. Next base: position 27,743 of record CAMDLT010000010.1, read on the forward strand.
AGCGCAAGTCCCATGTCGCTTTCCAAACCGCGTTCGTGGAATTCGTCGAACAGCACGGCTGCGACGTCTTCGAGCGCGGGATCGCGCTGGATGCGGCGCGCAAATATCCCGTCGGTGACGACCTCGATTTTTGTCGCAGGCCCGATCTTGCTGTCCATACGAACGCGATAGCCGACCGTTTCGCCCGCAGCCTCGCCCAGCGTTTGGGCCATGCGCCTGGCTGCGGCGCGCGCCGCAATGCGACGCGGCTCGAGCAGCAGTATCTTGCGCCCGCGAACCCAGTCTTCGTCGAGCAGGGCCAACGGCACGCGCGTGGTTTTGCCTGCCCCCGGCGGAGCTTCCAGCACCGCGTTCGAACCCGCGCGCAAACGCGTGCGCAACTCGTCCAGCACGCTGTCGATGGGCAGTGCGGTCAATCCCATACCGGCGCACCGGGCAATTGGCGGCGCAAACGCAGCAACGCTTCGGGTTTCAGTTCGCATTCTTGGGCGAAGGCGAGCAGCAGCGCTTCGTCGTTCAACACAAAATCGACTACGCCGCCCAAAAACTCGGGCTCGGCCGCGCGTCCGCGCAGTTCGCCGACCGACAAGCCCGCCAGCGCCATGAAACGCGCGAGCCGGTCTTCGTCACCGGCAATCCAGCCAAGGGCCTGGATTGCAACGGTTTCCGCATTTTGGCGCTCGGGTTGGCGGTCGCGAATCGGCATGCCTGACTATAGCGCCACAAACAGCCGATAGGACGCACCGCCCGTCGCATAAAGCCGCTCGAGCGCCAAACCGCCCAGATGCGATGCAAGCACCGCGCGAACGCCGGGCACTGGCACGAGGGCGGATGCCGAACGGTTGAGAACGGTCAACGCTTCGCGTACCCACGGACGGCGCGCGACAATCCGAGCGCTCAAATCGATATCGGCGACCACACGCAACCCTGCTTGCGCAAACGCATCCTGCCAAACGGCCCGCGCCACGAAGCTTGGCACGGCCCATCCGGCCTTGAAGGTTGCCGCATCTTTGGCGTCGACCCCAACTTCTGCCACATCGTCGACAACCACCAGGCGTCCGCCCGGTACAAGCGAGCGCGCAAGGCTGGCGACACTGGCAGCAAGATCGTTCGAATGCGCCAATGCTTCGATCGCGACGGCCGCATCATAACGGCGCAGGGCCGGCAGATCGTCGTAGCTTGCGACCCTAAACTGGCATTGTGCCGCGAGGCCTTTTTTGGTCGCCATCTTGGTCGCGCGCGCGATCTGGGCATGCGACAGGCCAATGCCCTCGCAGAGCGCCCCGTGCTGGCGCGCAAAATAAAAACTTGTCCCGCCGAGCCCGCAGCCCGAATCGAGCAGCCGCTTGCCCACCAAATCGCCGATCTGCTCACCGATTAACCGATGCACGACGCCAGTCGGCGGTTCATTGGCGAATTCAGGCGTCAACGCACGATGGACGGTCGCCTCGGCATAACCGCCGCCCAAGCCTAGCCAGCGCATGGCTGCGCCGTAGTGGGCCAGACGGTCGTAGTAGCGCCCGAGCGCCGGTTCGGACTGGACATTTGGACGTTCCATCGCATCTATATGACGCATGCCCCGTTTGCGCTCCACCCTGGCGTTCGTCGCGATCCTGGTTTTTCTCGCATTCTATGTGTGGCTTGCCGTCACGCTGGGCGACTGGCTGCCCGCCCATTGGGCAGTCGATTTGGTCTTTTACCTGGTCGCCGGGCTCGCTTGGGTCCCGGTGGCGGGAAGCCTTCTGAAGTGGGGCGCCGAGGTCCAGAAATGAATATCGAGCCCGATATCCGCGCAGCACCGCGCACGCTCGATGTCGAGACGGCTTGGCAGCTCGTTCTAGCCCTGCGCGACGGCGGTGCCGCTACGGGTCGTACGGGTGCGCTTGTCATGGCAGCCGACGGCGGCTGGCAGTGCGCTGGTCCGATTTCGCCCGAGGCAAGCGCTCTGTTCGAAATCTACGTGCCGCTGCTTGCGGCGCGTGCGCGCGCCGCAAGCACAATGGTCGTGGCTCTGCTGGGTCAAAGCCTGGACGGACGCATCGCGACGCTTTCGGGCCATTCGCATTACGTCAATTGCGACTCGGCCCTGCTGCATCTCCATCGCATGCGCGCCCTCGCGGACGCGGTGATCGTGGGGGCAGGCACGGTCGCCCTCGACGATCCGCTGCTGACCGTCCGGCGCTGCGCAGGGCAAACGAATTTGCGCGTCGTGGTCGATCCCGATGCGCGCGCCCCCGCCGAGCGACGCATCTTCGCATCCGATATGCCAAAGACGATCGTCATGCGCAGCGGTTCGGCCGCGCCGTGCGGCAAGGCCGAGATCGTCGAGCTGCCGCGCAAGCCCGACGCGACGATGGATATCGCGGCCTTGCTCGCCAATCTCTATGCGCGTGGCGTACGGCTGGCACTGGTCGAGGGCGGTGGCAAAACCGTATCGCAGTTCATGGCGGCGGGTCGCGTCGATCGTTTGCAGCTAGCGATAGCACCAATGGTGATCGGCTCCGGTCGGCCGTCGATCGACTTGCCGCCGATCGAGCGACTGGACGACGCCTTGCGCCCGCCCACACGCCGGTTTGCTCTGGGAGCCGACACTTTGTTCGAGTGCCAGCTTGGCAATGTCTGAGGCCACATCGTTTTGGATCGCAAGTCCACACCGCGTGGAACTGCGCCGGACACCGCTGCCCCCCTTAGCGCCAGGCCATGTGCGCGTGCAAACGCGATATAGCGGCATCAGCCGCGGCACCGAACGGCTTGTCCATTCGGGTGCCGTGCCGCCCAGCGAGTTTGCGCGCATGCGCGCCCCGTTCCAGGGGGGCGACCTGCCGGGGCCGGTCAAATACGGCTATTGCGCGGTCGGGCGAATCGTCGCGGGAGATGCCGCACGCTTGGGCGAACGCGTGTTCGCATTGCACCCGCACCAAGACGTGTTCGACATCCCTGGCGACGCAGCATTTGCGTTGCCCGCCGCCTTGCCCGAGCAGGCGGCACCGCTTGCCGCCCATCTCGAGACCGCGATCAATGCGTTGTGGGACCAGCCGCCACGCATCGGCGACCGTATCGCCATCGTCGGGCTCGGTGCCGTCGGGCTGTGCCTTGCAAAGCTGATCGCCGCCATACCGGGCGTCGAGCTTTATGGCATCGACCCGTCGCCGCACGCGCGGGCACGCGCAGGCTTGGCCGACGCATGCGCTGGTCGGTGCAACTTGGTGTTCCATACATCGGGAACCGAGGCTGGGCTCGCGCGGGCGATCGAATTGGCCGGCTTCGAAGCGACCATTGTCGAGCTTTCGTGGTACGGCGCGCTTGCCCCCAAAGTGCCGCTGGGCGGCGCCTTCCATTCCCAGCGTTTGACGCTGGCAGCTTCGCAAGTCGGCACGCTTGCACAAGCTAGACGCGCGACACACACGCACAAAACGCGCTTGGAACTTGCCCTGCGACTGCTGGCCGATCCAGCCAACCGGTTGGATTTGGGCACGGCCACGCGCTTTGAACAACTGCCCGAACGCTACTCGCAACTGCTTGACGATCCGGCCGCATCGCCGCTGCCGCTCGTGGCCTATGGAGATTCCGATGTATAGCCTGACCGTGCAAGACCACATCATGATCGCCCACTCGTTCAAGGGCGAAATTTTCGGACCGGCACAACGCGTGCACGGCGCCACGTTCGTCGTCGAATGGGAACTGCGCCGCGTCGCCCTCGACCAATATGGCCTCATCGCCGATATCGGCCTGATGCGCCAAATCCTGCGGGCCGCCCTCGACGATCTCGACTACCGCAATCTCGACGATGTCGAACCGCTGAAGGGCGCCAACACGACGACCGAGTTTCTGGCAGGTCTGGTGTTCGAACTGCTCAAGGGCAAGATCGCGTCGGGCGGCCTTGGCACCGAGGCGGTCGGCGTATTTCCGAGCATGAAAATCACGCTGCGCGAATCGCCTGTTGCCTGGGCCGCGTACGAGGCCGCTCTCGCGTGAATCTGCGGCTCGTCGTTCCGGGAAGAATCGACCAGGCGACCGGCGGCTATCGCTATGCCGCCGCCATGCTCGGCGAGTGGCGCCGCGCGGGCCATCGCGTCGCGCTCGAAGAAATCGCGCTGACGCCCGCGTCGGCGCGCGCGTGCCTGGGTCGCGTCGCTGAAGACGAAACCTTGCTGATCGACGGGCTGGCGCTGCCGATCTTCGACGGTCTGGTCTTGCCCGCGCGCGTAGTCGCTTTGATCCACCATCCGCTGGGTCTGGAAACCGGCGTCGATGTACAAAAACTCGCCGACGAGACCGCGCGTCTGGCAAAGATCGCGAGGATCGTTGCGACCAGTGCAGCCACCAAACGCGATCTTGAAACCATGGGCGTTGCGCGCGGCAAGATCGCGGTCGTCGAACCCGGAACTTCGGCCGCGCGCATGCCGCTCGTGCGGCGCACATGCCCGACCATTCTGTGCGTTGCCACGCTCACGCCGCGCAAGGACCATGTTACATTGCTGCGTGCCCTTGCAAAGATTCGCGGCCTCCGCTGGCGCGCCAATTTGGTTGGCAACACGCTGCGCGATGCGGCCTGCGCCGCCCGCATTCGCGCCGAACGCGGGCGGCTCAAACTCGCCGGCCGCGTGCGTTTGGCGGGCGAGCGTACGGCGGAAGACTTGACCCAGCACTATCGCCGCGCGCATGTCTTTGCACTGGCCTCGCTGCACGAGGGCTACGGCATGGCATTTGCCGAATCCCTCGCGCATCGCTTGCCCGTGGCCGGCGTGCGCGCAGGCGCCGTGCCAAGCGTGGTGCCGTCGCGGGCGGGCATTCTTGTACGGCCGCGCGACGCGAGCGCTCTTGCAAAAGCATTGCGACGTCTGCTGGGTTTCGCCGGGAAACGTTACGCGCGCAATGCCGCAGGCCTGCGGTTTCCCGAGTGGCCGCTTCAGGCCGAACGCTTTTTGAGGATTCTGGCGTGAGCGGCTTTTCCGCCGCATGGCTCGCCTTGCGCGCCGCTGCCGATGCGGGTGCTCGCAATCGCAAGCTCGCCCGTCGTTTTGCTGCAAGCCTGCCAAAGAACGCGCTTGTTGCGGATCTGGGGGCCGGAACTGGCGCGCTGATGCGATGGTTTGCCCCGCAAATGCCGACCGCACGCTGGCTGCTCGTCGATGGCGATGCGGCCTTGCTGGCGCAAGCGCCTTCGCGTGCGCGCAAGCAGCGCCAAAGCCTGCTGGCGCGCCTGCCGCGTGCCGATGGTTACGCGTCGAGCGCTCTGATCGACTTGGCCGGGATCGCGTGGTTACGGCGCTTGGTCGCGGTCGCACGCGGCAAACCTTTGATGATGTTTCTGGCCGTAGACGGACGGCACGTGTTCGACCCGCCGCATGCGCAGGACGCAGCCGTGTTCTCGGCGTTTGCGCGCCACCAGCAGCGCAACAAGGGGCTGGGGTTCGCATTGGGCACGAGGGCGCCCGCAGCGCTTGCGCGCATCGCGCGCGACGCTGGCTACCGCGTGCAACTTGCCGCGAGCGACTGGCATTTGCGCGATTCCGCCATGCTCGAATCGATGATCGAAGGGCTTGCCGATGCTGCCTGCGAAGCCGATCCGTCGCTCGATCTGGTCGCGTGGAAGCGTTTGCGGCGCGCGCAGATCGTGTCGGGGAAACTCACGCTGCTGGTCGGCCACCTGGATCTGCTTGCAACTCGGCATAGATATCGCCGGACGCCGCATCGGGCGTAAGCGCGTCGAGCCATGCGCGCATGTCTTGTGCCGGGATCCAGTCGGAAAGTGCCAAGCGCTGGCTTTCGCCTGTCGACCTGTTGAACCGATATACACCCAATGCCGCCAATCGGTCGATGCAGGCGATCGCGGAATTTTTGGCAGCGGGAACGTATTCGAACGACAACGCTTTCACCGCGTACGACAGGCCGGCGAGTACGCGTGGCTCGGCCCCTTCGACGTCGATTTTGACGAAGTCCGGCAGACCCTCGCGCGCGATCAACAGATCGAGCGTCGTCGCCTCAACCGGGATCGCGCGGTTCCACGCAACCCCGTCGAAGGATTCGGCTTGACCCACGTCGCGTCTGAATTCGTCACTGGCGGTGGCGAGCGTGGGATGCCGGTCGCTCAAATGCAGCGCGACAGTGCCGGGCTTTGCATCAAGGAGCAGCTTGTCGATGCGTACCGCCGCATCGTCGGCGAAGAAACGACGCAGCATGTCGGCGAAAACCGGCTGCGGTTCGATCGCAACGACGCGCGCGCCCAACCGCCGCCACGATGCAACCCTGTTGCCGGCATGGGCGCCAACATCGAACGCAAGTGCACCCGGCTTCACGAAGCGGGCATAGAACCGATCGAGCTGCGAAGCGCGGCCGGGTATCGCGTGGTAGATTGCAAGCGAGCGCACCAACCCCACGGCCGATACCAGAAACGGCTGCGGCGCATGGCTGTCAGCATTGCGCCACAACCAGACAAGATCGAGCGCAAAAGACCACAGCAAAATCGCAAGCCCCGCCAACGCCACCAGTCCCCCTTCGGCAAGCGGGCTTAGTGCCGCGAGGGCTGCAACGCCTTGCAGCACGCAAACGATGCGCCGCCGCTCGCTATGCGGCAACTTGTCGGCCAGAAACGGGTAGCGCCACGCGGCCGCAATAAACAGGTAGCGCGGCAGTCCCAGCAGTACGACCCACGCACCGGTTTCGCCGAAGCGCGCAGCAAGCAAACACACAACCAGCATAAAGGCACTGTCGATTTCCATGTCGAAGCGTGCGCCGAAGGGCGAGGTCTCGCCATCTTTGCGCGCCAGCCACCCGTCTGCACCGTCGAGCGCGAGCACGAGAGAACTGCACGCCACGACGACCCACAGCGCGTCCTGCGACAAGTCGGGCGCCAACAACAAGCCCGTAAGAAAACAAACAAATACCCCGCGTGCAAATGTCAGCGTATTGGCGCGTCCGAAGCTTGGGAACGGATGGTCGGCCAAACCCCACCGCGCACCGAGCCATAAAATGCCCAGTGCTGGCAAACTCGCTGCCATCGCGGGGCCAAAAACAGCGGTTACGAGCAAAAGCCCGAAAAACGTGACGACAAGTAACCGTTCGAGCGTTTTGACACGCGTCATGGAACCGACCCGAAATCGGCCAAGAAGCTCGCCAGAAAATTTTCCATCCCGATCGTGGCCGTGCCCGCAGGCGGCTGCAAGCCGGGTACATAGCCGCGCGCCTTGAACGGCGTTACCAATTCGGCCTTACGCGAGAAGACATGGATCGGCACCGAGAAATCGCCGGTCTTGCGCGCGGTCGTCAACGGCGGCTGATGGTCGCCTAGGACGACGAACAAGGTTTCGTCGTCGGTGCGCTCGGCGGCGAACCGCACGGCCGATTCGAGCGCGTAAGAAACCGACGCGAGGTAGCCCGCATCCTGCTCGAAGATCTGCCCCAAACGTACCGGAAACTCGCGCACCGGCAAATCCGCGTAAGGCTCGGGCGCGGCGAGTGCGTCCCAGTCATCGACATATGTCGGTACGCGTTCGAACGGCGTATGGCTTGAGGCCAGCACGATCTTCACGAACAAAGGAGCGGGCTTCAAATCTTCGCGCCCGAACCGCGCAAGGACCCACTGGTCGGGCAACGACTCCCACGCGAAACGCGGGCCGCGATAATCAAGTTCGGGCTGCAGGCGGACATCGCGAAAACCGAGCAGCTTCCCTTCGGGCCACGGCAAATCGATGCGCGGCATCAAGGCCAGCGTGCGGTAGCCCGCTTCCGCGAAACGATGCGCCAGCGTGCGGACGCCCGACACGAGCATAACCTCGTAGGCGTCTTGCGCCGAAATCTTGGCGCCCGCCAGCAGCGTGCCGTGCGCCATCCACGAGCCGCCGCCCGTGATCGGCGAACGCAGCAGACTTGTCGCACTCGCAAAACCCGCCACGTCGAGACGGATCTGCAGATCGGCACGCATCCGATCCATCGTGGCGGCGAAGGCGGGTTCGCGCGCAGTGACGAGGCCGTAGGATTCAACAAAAATCAGCACGACGCTGCGCCCACCGAGCGGCGCGAAATCGCTTTTTACGGGCAGCGCTGCCTGTGCAGCGTCGATGCGCGCGCGATGCGCGCCGCGCAAACCCTCGGCGCGCAAAACCGAGTCGATGGCGTTGGTCGCAGCCCCCAGCGCATCGGCCGAGATCGCAGGCCGCACGTCGGGGGTCGATTGCGCTTTGGGCATCAAGAACCAGCCGGCACCGAGTACGGCGAAACCAAGAACGAGTCCGCTCCAGCCCTGCATCGCGACAGTGCGCCAGACGGTTTGCAGTGCGGCGCGCACAAGCGCGATCGCTGCCAGCAGCATGGCCGCACCCAGCGCTACAAGTGCCGCGAACTCAAGCGGCGGCATCGAGTTGGCCAACAGCTTTACGAAGAACGGCACAAATCGCGCGTCGATCGCGACATTCAGACTGCGTCCGAAGAACCAGGGGATTGCGATGTCGCCAACGCGCAACAAGAACAACGCCACGCTCGCCGCCGCAAGCCCCCACAAAAGCACGGTTGGCGGTTGTACGAAGAACACGAACAGCACGACCACCAAAACAAGTTCGATCGCAATAGCCGATGGGAGAATTTGGAGCGACTGTTCGACGAAATCGCCCGACGAATAGAGCTGGTTCAAAAAAACCAGCGCCACGATCGCGGCGACAATCGTCGGCGGCCGTCGACTGCGCGGTTTCATGGCTGCTTCGGCACGCGGATAATCGGTCTAGCGGCTGGTCCTGCCCCCAAATGGTAGACCGGCAACGTCTTTTCGACGAAGGCGGCCGGATCGCTTGGCACTTTTACGTAGCTCTGCAAATTGAGCCATGGATAGCGGCTCGTCCAGCCAAGTCCGGCCGCGCGGCGCGCATATTTCCATGCACGTCCGGCCGCACGCCGACACGCAAGCGCGCCATATTCGGCGACGAGTTCCGGGTGGGCCCGCAGAAAATTCACGAGGGCGAGCGCAAAATCGTGGTGCGCCTGATGGCCTTGGCCAACCATGATGCGCGTGTCGTCGGCTGCAGGCCCCCAGGTCACGACATGGTCGAAGCGCGCAATGCGGGCCAAGCGCGCGACGCGCAAAGCCAGCGCAAAATCTTCAACGAAGATCGCCGGATCGCAGCCGCCTGCTTGCTGCACGAGCGACGTTCGAAACAATGTCGGCGACGTACCCGACACGCCCCAGCGAATGACTTCGCCCAGCGCATCTTTGGGTACGTCAGGCTGCATCGCATCTGCCGCCGCTTCGTCGAAAGCGATTTCGCCGGGGTTGAGATAGAAACCGATGCGGGCGAACACGCCGCCGGTTTGCGTGGTTTCCAAAATCTCGATCAGGCGCTTGGTCGCGTAGGGGGCGAGCACATCGTCGGAGCCGACGAGTTTCAAATAAGTCTGTGTTGCGAGCTTGATGCCCGTATTCGTCGAGGAAGACGGCCCGCCATTGGGCTGTTCGACGATGTGGCAATTGGGCCAGTCTTTGGTGAATTCGCGCACGATTTCGACCGAACGGTCGCGGCTGCCGTCATCGACGAAGATGAACTCGCGCGGCCGGTCCGGCACCTGGCGCCAGATCGCATCCAGCACTTGGGGCAGGAACTTTTCTTTGTTGTAGACGGTGCAAAGCAGCGTGACGCCGGACATGCCGTCTTCCTAAAGCCGCTTGCATGCGAGCGCAAGGCGCGCGACTCTGACCGCCATGCCGCGCGTGATTCCCGAACTCGATCTCGACGACCGAGACCTGCAATGGCGCTTCGTGCGCGCGAGCGGTCCGGGGGGGCAGAACGTCAACAAGGTTTCGACGGCGGTCGAACTGCGCATCGATTTGGCGGCCACGCGCCTGCCCGCCGAAATAGCCGAGCGGCTGGTTGCGATCGCAGGCAAGCGCGTATCGGGTGAAGGCCATCTGATCATCGATGCCTCGCGCCACCGCACGCAGGAGATGAACCGCAAGGATGCGCTCGAAAAATTGGCGCAGTTGCTGCGCTCCGCGCGCCACAAGCCCAAACCGCGCAAGGTAACCAAGCCGACCAAGGGCTCGAAGCGCCGACGCCTGGCCTCCAAGGCTGCGCGCTCGGCGGTAAAGGCCGCGCGCGGCTCGGTCGAGCTCGACTAAAGAGCTGCATAGGCTGCGGCGATTTCGCCCGCGACGCGCGCATTGTTGCGAACCAGCGCAATGTTTGCCGCCAACGACTTCCCGGCGGTCGCTTCGTTGAGACGCTTCAGCAAAAACGGTGTCAAAGCGGCCCCGCCAATGCCTTTTTCATCCGCAGCGCGAACCGCCGTCGCGATCTCGCGTTCGATCGTGTCGGCATCGAGCGCATATTCGGCGGGGATTGGATTGGCAACCAAAACGCCGCCAAGCCCCAAACGATGCTGGGCGGCGATCAACAAAGCGACTTCCCCGGGGGTGTCGCAGCGTTTGTCGACCTGCCGTCCGCTAGTGCGCGTGTAGAAGGCCGGAAAATCGTCGCTGCGATAGCCCAACACCGGCACGCCCAGGGTTTCAAGAAACTCGAGCGTTTTGGGGATATCGAGAATGGATTTGGCGCCGGCGCAAACAACGGCGACTGGCGTACGCGCGATTTCGAAAAGATCGGCGGATACGTCCATCGTGGTTTCCGCCCCCCGATGCACCCCGCCAATGCCGCCCGTCGCGAAGATCGCGATACCCGCCATCGCTGCGATCGCCATGGTTGCGGCAACGGTCGTCGCCCCGTGCGCGCGGTTCGCGACGAGCGCCGCCAAATCGCGGCGCGAGGCTTTGGCCACATCGCGGCCGCGCGCCAGCAATTCGAGCGCATCGTCGTCGAGACCGACGCGCAAACGGCCCGCGATCACCGCGATCGTGGCAGGCACAATGCCGTCCGCACGTAGATCGCGCTCGATCGCGCAGGTGGTTTCCAGATTCTGCGGATACGGCATGCCGTGCGCGAGAATGGTGGATTCGAGCGCCACCACCGCGCGGCCTGCTGCCAATGCCGTCGCGACCTCGGGCGCCAGATCGAGATCGCGCGGCATCTGCATTATGCTTTGTGAATCGCGCGCCAAATTTTTTGCGGCGTTGCGGGCATGTCGATATGCGCGACGTCGTAGGGCTTCAACGCGTCGAGCACTGCGTGGATGACGGCTGGCGGCGCGCCGATCGAACCCGCCTCGCCCGCCCCCTTCACGCCGAGCGGATTGTTCAGGCACGGCACTTCGTTGTACGAAAAATCGATCGTCGGCATCTGGTCGGCGCGCGGCATGCAATAATCCATGAACGAGCCGGTCAAAAGCTGGCCGCTGTCGGGATCGTAGCTGCAGCCTTCGTAGAGGGCCTGGCCGATGCCCTGGATCGTTCCGCCATGCACCTGGCCTTCGACCAGCAACGGGTTCATCACGTTGCCGAAATCGTCGACGATCGTGTAGCGTTGGAACGACACGCTTCCCGTGTCGGGATCGATTTCGATTTCGGCAATGTGGCAGCCGTTGGGGAACGTGGCCCCCTTGGGCAGATGCGTCGCCTGGCCTTCAAGGCCGAGCGCTTGGTCTGCAGGCAGTTTCGCTTTCATGTGCGACGTCTTGGCAAGTTCGGCGACCGTGATCGCCTTGTCGGTGCCCGCCACCTTGAACGAACCGTCGGCGAATTCGATGTCGGCTTCGGCCGCCTCCATCAAATGCGCGACAAGCTTGCGCCCGCGCGCGATCACGTCTTTGGTCGCGAGGCTGACGGCCGTTCCGGTCACGGCCAATGCGCGGCTGCCGCCGGTCCCGCCATTGTAGATCGACACGTCCGTATCGCCCTGGATTACGCGCACTTTTTCGATCGGAATGCCGAGCGCTTCGGCTACGATCTGGGCGTAGGCGGTTTCGTGCCCTTGGCCGTTGGTCTGGTTGCCGACGCGCACGAACGCCCCGCCCGACGGATCGAACTGGATATGCGCGGATTCGTCGCCGCCGCCACCGCAAACCTCCGTGTACATCGCCATGCCGATGCCGCGCAGCCTGCCGTTCTTCTTGGACGCGGCACGGCGGGATTCGAACCCAGCCCAATCGGCGCGCTGGATCGCATCGTCGAGATTCTTGGCGTACTCGCCGCTGTCGTAGGTGTTGCCGAGCGCGGTTTTGTAGGGCATCGCGGTCGGCGCGATGAAGTTGCGGCGGCGAATTTCGTCGGGCGCGACGCCCAGCGTCTTGCCGATCTTTTCGATCAGCCGTTCGATGACGTAGTTCGCCTCGGGTCGGCCGGCCCCGCGATACGCATCGACCGGGGCGGTATTGGAAAACACACCCTTGTATTCGACAAAGGCCGCTTCGATCGCGTAGACGCCGACCAGCATCGTGGCCCCTGCGGCCGTCGCAACGAACGTGCTGTATTGCGAGCAATAGGCGCCAAGATTGGGATTGGTCTTGACGTGCAAACCCAGGATCTTGCCGTTCGCATCGACGGCAGCGCTGGCCTTGGTCAGATGGTCGCGGCCGTGCGTGTCGGTCAGGAACGCTTCGCTGCGGTCCGAAATCCAGCGTACCGGGCGTTCGAGCGCGCGCGCCGCAAACAGCACCGCGACATATTCGGGGAACACGAAAATTTTCATGCCGAATCCGCCGCCGACATCGCCCGTGATGACGCGTAGCTGGCTTTCGGGGATCTTGAAAATTTCGTTTGCCAGAACGCGACGCATGCCAAAACTGCCTTGCGTGCTGCAATGGAGCGTGAGCCGGTCTTCGCCGCGCGCATAGTCGGCGATGGCGCCGCGCGGCTCGAGCGAGTTGGGGATCAGGCGATTGTTGACGATGTCGATTTCGACCGTCTTGGCGGCCTTGGAAAATGCCGCCTTGGTTTTGGCTTCGTCGCCAATGGTCCAGTCGAACGCGATATTGCCGTCGGCCGAGGGCCAAATTTGCGGCGCGCCCGGCGCGATCGCGGCGGCAATGTCGCCCACGGCCGCGAGCGGCGCGTAGTCGACGACGATGGCTTCCGCCGCGTCGCGCGCATCTTCCAGGCGTTCGGCCACGACCACGGCAACCGCTTCGCCCGCAAAGCGCACGCGGCCGCGCGCCAAGGCGGGGCGCGGCGGGGGCACGAAGCTGGTACCGTCGCGGTTTTTGAGCGGCGCCATGCACGGCACGTTGCCGATACCAGCATTGGCCAGATCGTCGCCCGTAAACACGCCCAGCACACCCGGCATGTCGCGCGCGGCCGATACATCAATGCTCTTGATGTCGGCATGGGCGTGCGGGCTGCGCAGGAAGAAAGCGTAGGATTGGCGCGCCAGCGCCAGATCGTCGAGATAGCGCCCTGCTCCTTTGAGCAGGCGGGCATCTTCCAAGCGGCGCGGCGTCTGGGCTTTCCCAAAATGGCTCATTATATGTCCCTTCGAATTTCCAAGGACGCGACTGTCGCAAATCGCGCGTCGCCATGCAATCTATCCAGATGCACACGATCTTGTCGGCAGGCGAAAAAACAACAGGTTTTAGATCAGGTCTTGTTTTTGCCGTTTTCGAGCGCAGTTTTTATGCCCTCGACACGAGCGGGCGCCTGGTTTGTGCGGGCGGCCCCGAAATTGGCAACGGCCCGCTGAACATTGTGTACGCCTCGTGTCCGCGGCTGCCCGATCCCGGCACCAAAATCGCTTTCGATTTGACCGGCGTTTCGATCTGGCGGCCCGATCCTTGGCCCGCCTACGACAAGGCTGCATGCCAAGCGGTCCTGACGCGGATTCCGCGCAACAAAGGACTGCTCGCTGCACCCGGCAACGACCCCTTCAAGCGCGCCGCCCAAGCGCCGTTGGCAGCGCTGGCCGCATGGCGGAACGGCCCGGTTCCGCCTATTTTGAGGGATTTGCTGGGACTTGGCATCGGTCTTACGCCTGCAGGCGACGATGCGCTGGGCGGGGCAGCGCTCGCGCTGCATGCGACCGGGCGCGTTGAACAAGCTGCCGCGTTTGGCGCGTTTCTGGAACGCGAAGCGCGGGCTGCGACAAACGCGATTTCGGCTGCACATTTGCTGGCGGCAGCAAATGGCACGGGGGCGGCCGCATTTCACAAAATCGTCGCGACCTTGCTCGAAGGAACTCTGCCCAATCTCGCCCCGCTCGATGCGATTGGCCATTCGTCCGGGTGGGATGCGTTGGCGGGTGTCGTCGCCGTCTTGGGTTAGGCGAAACGCTTGGCTGCATCCAGAGCAAGGCCCGTCGCTACGCTGCCAAACGCGTCCCCCGCGACAAGGCGCGCATTGGGCATGGCGGCGGCGATCGTGTCGCGCACGGCGGGCATGCGCGTGGCCCCGCCAGTCAAAAACACGACCGAGATTGCATCGGGGGCGAGTCCCGCCAATCGCAGCACGTCGCTGATGCGCGCTTGAATGCGGGCGAGATTGTCCGCCACTGCGCGGTCGAGATCCGCGCGCACGATCTCGATGGCGATGCCCGCATCGAGTTCGATCGCCGCGTGCGTCGCATGCGAAAGCGCGATCTTCGCGGCTTCGACGCTTGCGAGCAATTCGTGGCCCCGGCGCTGTTCGAGCACGGCCACCAGACGCTCGATTTTGCCGGGTGCCGCGGACTCGCGCAGCACGCCACGAATCTCGGCGAGCACGCGCGGCTCGTAGAGAAAGTTAATCCGATGCCACGTCGCAAGATCGAAGAAGTACCAGGACGGGGCCGCGAGCTCCGCGCGCAACATCGGACTGCCGAGCCCCAGTTCCGGCATCGCGCAGGCCAACGACAATTGCCGGTCGAAATCCGTACCCCCGACATGCACGCCCGTGAAACCCAGAATGTCGCTCTGCCGGTCGCGGGCTTTGGCGCGCACGGGCGATACGCGCACGACCGAAAAGTCGGAGGTGCCGCCGCCAATATCCGCAACCAGCGCGATCTCTTCGCCGCGCACGCTCTGTTCGTAGTCGAGTGCGGCGGCGATCGGTTCGAACTGGAATGCAATGTTCGAAAAGCCTGCAACGCGCGCGGCGTCCTCGAGTTGGCGCTGAGCGGCCGCATCGGCCGCAGGATCGTCGTCGACGAAAAACGCCGGGCGGCCGAGCACCACACTGGCGGGCTCGCCCGCTTTCGCGCGCAAGAAGCGCAAAAACGCCGCGACGATCTCGCCAAAACCATAGCGCTTGCGGCCGGCCAGCGTGGTTTCGTCGAACAAGGACGTACCCAGCACGCTCTTGATCGCACGCAGATAACGCCCCGGCTCGCGCTCGAAATAGCGCTCGAGCGCATCGCGCCCGTAAGCGGCAGGGCTGCCGTCGGCCGCAAAAAACAACGCGGTCGGCACGGACGTCGCGCCGCGCTGCAGTTCCAGCAGATGCGGGCCGTTTGCCGCGCACACGCCAACCGACGAATTGGACGTGCCAAAATCGATTCCGCACGCGCGCGTCATGGTACGTTCAGCGCAGCCGCGAAATGGCAAGGGCAAGTTCGGCCGCGCGCGCATTCGACGGTGCCACCAAAATGCCGGCCTGTTCGAGTTTGCGAACTTGGCTCGCCCGGTGCTGCGGGTCGAGATCGGTGCCGACCACGCAAGCCACCACTGCCGGGCGCTGATCGCCGACCGCCCCCACAACGCGGGCGGCAGCACCGGCCGGGTCCTCGTGTGCGCCGAAGCCGATCACGATGTCGATCAGCACGACTGCCACGCCCGATTCCTCGAGCGCTTGGGCAAGGGCCGCATCGCGCACGGTCGGATCGATCATTGGATGCGGGCGGCCGACCGTATATTCGTCGGCGCCGTAATCGACGAAGCTGTGGCCCGACGCAGGCTTGACGGGCAGAGCGCCCGGCACAGGCGCATTCGACCAGAATGCTTCGCCCGCTGCCCGCAGTACAAGCTGAGCTTCGGCGCAAAGCGTGCCGCCGCTGTAAACGCCGCGTACCCAGCGGCGCGCCGGCGCAAGCTGCTCGCGCGCTTCGGCCGCTTTTGCATCGACATCGAAACCCGTTTCGACATTGTTGGCGCCTACCGCATCGGCCGCAGCGGCAGCCAAGGTCGGCGCAAAGCGCGCGTTGTCGGGCATGCCCGCGCCGTCCGCACCCAGAAAGCAGATCGTAAAACGCTTGGCGCTGAGGGCAACACGCGCCAAAATCTTGGCCGCAACTGAAGCCGACGGCGGTTTAGACACGATGACGATGTGCGCGGTCGCTTCGTCCGCATCCAGCGCGTCGATGGCGGCCAGCATCGTAAGGCCACCAACTTTTTCCGACAGATCGCGCCCGCCCGTGCCGATGCCGTGCGATACGCCAGCCCCGCCGCGCGCGATCAGGCACGCGACTTCCTGCAAGCCCGTGCCCGCCGCCGCAACGATGCCGATAGCCCCTTGCGGAACTTGATTGGCGAATGCCAAAGGCGTTCCAGCGATCATCGCGGTGCCGCAATCGGGCCCCATGACGAGCAACCCGCGCGCTTTGGCTTCGAGCTTCAGCGCGAGTTCATCTTCGATGGTCACATTGTCGGAAAAAATCATCGCATGCATGCCGCGCGCGAGCGCCTTGCGCGCTTCGGCCGCCGCAAATGCGCCGGGCACCGAGATCAGCGCCAAGCTGCCGCCGCCCAACTGGCGCACGGCCGCATCCAGCGAACGCGGACGCCGTTCCGCATGGCCGCGCGAGGCTTGTTTGGGACGCGCGAGCATCGCATCGCCTTCGTCGAGCGCTGCGCCAGCAGCCTCGGCACTGACGGCCTTCACCGCCACGACCAGATCGTTGGCGCTGGCCGCTCTGCCCGTCGCGTCGAGCAGTCCCGCATCGTCCATGATACGAAGATTCGTGGGCGTGCCGATCATGAGCGCCGCCGACGTCACGCCCGGCAACGCGGACAGAGTTTGCGAGAGCCGCATGAGCGCGACAGAGTCGAGATAAAAACCCTTGCGCACGCGGTTGGCGACATTGCTCATCATGCAATCCCCATCGTCTTGGCAACCGCCGCCAGCGCATCGTCGAAACATTTGAGCGGCGCTTTGACGGTGCCGGCCCCGACCTGCCCGATGCCGGGTTTGCGATGCGCAATGCCGGTGTTGATCGTCGGCGCGATGCCCGTTTCCACAACCTTGCGAATGTCGATGCCCACGGGCACGCCCGCAAAATCGAGTCCCGGAATGGTCCAGTCGGCGCTGCGTCCGACCGCGATATCCATCATCGCGCGCGTGATGTCGAGTGCGTCGGACGCGGAACCCGCCCCAACGAACCCCGCGACGGCAGGCGAAGCCGCCATCGCGAAACCGCCGAGCCCCACCGTTTCCACGATCGCGCTGTCGCCGATGTCGGGATTTGCGTCGGCCGCCGAATAGCCCGCAAAATAGAGCCCGGTGGGCTGTTCGACGGGCGCCACGAACCAGCGCTCCCCCGTTGCCGCCACGCGAATGCCGAACTCGGTGCCGTTGCGGCACATGGCGGTCACGATCGTTGCGTTGGCAATGCCCTTGGCGGGATCGGCGATCGCCTTGCCCATCGCCATGGCGACGTTCAAAAAGAACTGGTCGTTGCCGCCGATAAACTCGAATACGCCGCCAAGTTTGTCCGCATCCGGTATCGCGCGCGCCAAGTGCGGCGCCATCGCGCGCACGAACAGGCTTGTGCACGCGACATTTCGCTGGTGCATCTCGTCGCCCATCGTAAGACCGCGCGCGACGATGTTTTTGAGACCGAGCCCGCCCGAAAGCTTGAGCGCTGCCGCCATCGCCGGTGCCAAATCGCTCTCGAGCCAGCGCAACCGCTTCAGCACGCCCGCATCGTTGCCGCCAAAGCGCATGACCTTGCCAAGGCCCTCGTTGAGCGTGCAGTAGGCTCGGTTGCCGAAGGTGCGATTTTCGACCACCATCACGGGCATCGAGCGCGTGATCATGCCGGTCATCGGGCCAACCGCGCCAAGTTGATGGTTGGGAACGAACTTGATCGCGCCCGACGCCGCAAGTTTGTCGGCAGCCTCAAGGTCGCTCGCCCAGCCTTCCAGCACGATGGCCCCTTGAATGGCGCCGCGCAGCGGCCCGCACATTTGCGGCCAGTCGATGGGCGGGCCTGCATGCCCGATCATCCGGTCTTCGAGCCCGTTCAGCACTTCGCCCGCCGGGCGCACATCGACCAGCACCGGATCGGCGGTCAAAAAGCGCTTGAGCGCTGCATCGTTGGCGGCCTCGATCGCGGGCAAGCCGTCGAGCTTGGCGAGCAGCGCCGCCAAAACGGCATCGCCGCGCGCGGGCGGTTGCCAATCGAGATCGACGACGGGAACGGCGGCAGCGGCGAGTTCGCGGGCAAAACTTTCGAGCCCGATATTGACCACCTTCAAAGGGGTCTTGAGCAACGAATCGACGGTCATTTTCAGGGTCCTAAAACGGAGGCGCGCGACTAAACCCCGCCTTCGTTGCTTTTGCAAGCCGCCTGCGGCATTTCCCGATACGTTCCGCGCGTTTCGCTGCTAGGCTAGTGAAATGACGGATTCCAGAACCAAGTTGGCTGCCGCCCTTGCCGAGCGCTTCGGCGAAGAGTTTGCGATCCCGCATGTCGCAGGCGGGGTTGCGGGCTTGGCCCAAATGGCCGACCACCGCTCGATGCGCGCCTATGCCGACACGCCTGTCCCTGCAGATCTTGTGCGACTGCTATGCGCGGTCGCCCTCAGCGCGCCCACCAAAAGCGATTTGCAGCAGGCGGATATTTTGGTGGTCGAAGACAAAACCACGCGCGCAATGCTCGACCTTTATTGCGGCGAGAATCCGTGGGTCGGTGCGGCGCCGGTATTTTTGGTCTTCTTGGCCAACAACCGCCGTCAGCAGCGCATCCATACGCTGCGCGGCCGCGAATTTGCCAACGACCATCTCGACGCGTTTTTCAACGCGGCCGTCGACGCGGGCATTGCCCTCGCCGCATTCGTGGCCGCCGCCGACTTGGCGGGGCTAGGGACTTGCCCGATTTCGGCCATCCGCAATCGCGCGGAAGATGTAGCAGAACTTTTAGGTCTGCCAGCGCGCGTCTTTCCGGTCGCGGGGTTGTGCGTGGGCTGGCCCAAACATACAGGGAGCATCTCGCCGCGGTTGCCGACGAGCTTGCGCGTCCACAAAGACCGCTATGACGAGGGCGACCTGGACGGCGCCATTGCGGCATACGATGCAAGACGCAACCGCACGCGCCCCTATGCCACTCAACGCGACGAGAGGCGCTTTGGCCATCAGGAACCCTATGGCTGGTCCGAAGACAAAGCGCGCCAATACGCCGCATTGGAACGCGGCGATTTTAGCGCGTATATAACCAAGCTTGGTTTCAAACTGGATTGATCCCATGATGGCAACGCACGCCCTCGACTCGCTGTTCGATTTTTCGGCTCTCGCCGCAACGCCGCTTTCAAGCGATCCGTTCGCGCATGCGGTAGTGCCCAAGTTCGTCCGGCCTGCGGCAGTGGATCGTATCGATGCGGACTGGCCCAAAATCGGCAAACCGGGCGCGTTTCCAACATCGTCGATAACGCTTAAAGGGGCTGCAAGCGAGCTTGTCTCGGCTCTCGAAAGCCCGGGTTTCTGCGCGCCGATCGAGGCCAAGCTCGGCATAGCGCTCGCCCACCTGCCGACCATGATCACGTTTCGCGACCGCTGTCGGGCGCGCGATGGACAGATCCACACGGACTCAGTAACGAAGGTCGTAACGCTGCTGCTTTACTTGAACAAACCGACGGGCGGCTGGCAGGACCAAGGCGGCAAGTTGCGCTTGCTGCGCGGCCCCGAAAGCCTCGACAACTACACGGCCGAGATCGAACCCGTCGACGGCACAATGTTGATCTTCAAATGCACGCGCGATGCATGGCACGGCCATGCCAGCTACGAAGGTCCGCGCCACGTCCTGCAGATGAACTGGATGGTCGACGAAGCGACCAAACAGCGCGAAGAAGGCCGCCACAAAGTCTCGGCATTTTTGAAGAAACTGAATCCGTTCGGCGAATCACACTAACTGTTTGTGAAAAATTTGGGCTTACGCGGCTTTCGTTTCTACGGCTCGAAACCTCAGATCGAGCAAAAACGGGAGGCGACAAAAGTTTGGATTAAACGTTGGTACAATCGTTTCGAAAATGCGCGGCAAGCGCGACGCGCTCGATCGAGCGCAAGCGACTATCGAATTCAAACTCGACGGCACGATTCTGGCGGCGAACAAAAACTTTCTCGATATGCAGGGCTATTCGCTGGTGGAGGTTCAAGGCAAACATCACAGCATGTTTGTCGATCAGGCCGAGCGAAGCGCGCCTGCCGATGCCGATTTTTGGGCCAAGCTCGATCGCGGCGAATTCCAGTCGGCCGAATATATCGGCGATATTCATCGCAGCGGCCAGCATCTGTTGGCGATCGTCAACGACGTGCTCGACCTGTCGCGGATCGAACATGACGCTTTTTCGGTCGAATGCGCGTCGCAAAGCGCCCAGAGCATCTTTGCCAGCGCTGCCGAACTTGTCCGTCCGCTTGCGCAGGACAAAGCGTTGGACATCAAGCTCGCCACACCGGCGGACGATGCGCGCGCAACGCGCCAGTGCCTGCTGGATCTGCTGTCGAACGCGGTCAAGTTCTCGCCCGCGCACGACCGCATCGATGTCGAGATACGGCGCGACGGCATGCATGTCGCGTTTGTCGTTCGCGACTACGGACCGGGCATGGCGCCTTCCGCACTTGTCCAGGTGGGCGAACCGTTCATGCGCGTCAACAACCCGAAAGTCTCCAGCCACGAAGGAACGGGTCTGGGGTTTTTCATCCTGGTGAAACTCGCCGCCATGCAAGGCAGCCGCTTCGAGATTTGCAATGCGTCGATACCTGGGAGCGGCGCGCGCGCAATGCTATGGTTGCCGCTTTCCGAAACCGCCAAGACCGTCCAAGCGGTCGGCGAAACCGTATAACGCGTTACGCCTCGCCCATCGGCTCCAGGCACGCGGCGGCCACGGCTTCGGCAGGGTCTTTGCCGCCCCACACGACATATTGGAACGCCGGGTAGAAGCGCTCGCACTCGGTCAGCGCCACGTCGACAATGTCTTCGATTTGCTCGACCGTTGCCCCGCGTGCCCCGCGCAACGGCACGACATGGCGGAAAGTCGGCAAATTTTCTTCGCCCGAGAGATCGAAATGGCCCAGCCACAAACGTTCGTTGATCAGCGCTAGCAATTCCATAACCACACCGCGACGATGGCGCGGCAAGCGCAGATCTAGTCCGCAGGCAAAATGCAGCGCACTCATATCCTCGTTCCAGGCGAAAAACGCGCGATAATCGCACCAGCGACCCGGCACTTGGGCAACCAGTTCGTCATCGGCCGCGCGTTCGAACGGCCATTCGTTGGAGGTCACGATTTCTTCGATAATATCCAGCGGGTTGACGGCTTTTTCGGAAGTCTGGTGTACCGAGACGTCGGCCATGCCGGGGCGCTCCTGGGGGACGCTGGGTCTACTACAACGATTCCCAACCAGTCTTGGCCCGAAGGTTGCGACTCGGCGAAGGAACACAAGACTTAGGGTGCCAAAGCCGAGTCAAGGGAGCAACGAAATTTCGCAGTTACCCCCAATATATCGAGGGCGGCAGTCCCTACCGCCCCCAAATAACCGAAAAACAGCTAGTCAGACACGTGCGGCGCGCCCTTCAACATATTGAGTTCGACCGTCAATGTCTCGAGCCGTGCGGCGAGGCGCTCGTTTTCAAGGCGCGCATTCACAGCCATTTCCTTGACGGCTTCGAATTCCTCGCGGGCCACTAAGTTCTGGCTTTGCAGCCAGCGCTCGAGCACGAGGCGCGCTTGCGCGTCGATTTCCTGGCGCAAGGCGCCAAAGGCGGACAAAGCGCCCGTTGCGGCGCGCGAAAGATCGTCGAGAATCCGATTGTCGGTTTGCATGGATACAGTATGGCCTTTCAGGCAGTGCTGTTGCAACGGCACAAGCGATGCTCCTATAACCGCCTTCTGGCGCTTGAAGCGTGCCCAAGGGATTAAACTGCAATGATCGTTGTAACGGGCGGGGCTGGCTTTATCGGCGCCAATTTGCTGGCCGGGCTCGACCGCGAAAAAGCGCCGCAGTTGGTATGCGTCGATCGCCTGGGGCGCGGCGACAAATGGCGCAACATTGCCAAGCGCAATTTGCACGACCTTGTGCGCCCGGAAGATCTGCCGGCCTTTCTAGCGGCGAACAAAGGCCGGATCGAAACGGTCTTCCATATGGGCGCCAATTCCAGCACGACCGAAACCGACGTCGACGAGATCGTGCGCAGCAACGTGCGCGCCACGCTCGATTTGTGGGACTGGTGTGCGGCCAACGGTGCGGCCTTCATCTATGCCTCGTCGGCGGCGACGTATGGCGGCGGCGAACACGGCTTCGTCGACGATCCCGCACCCGCAGCATTGGCCAAGCTAGCCCCTTTGAACCCGTACGGCTGGTCCAAGCACATGGTCGATCGGCGCATCGCAGCGACGCTGGCCGATCCCAAAGCCAAAAAGCCGCGCCAGCATGTGGGCCTCAAATTCTTCAACGTCTACGGGCCCAACGAATACCACAAAGACGCGCAACGCTCAGTCGTGCACCAAATTTACCCGGCTGCTGTGGCGGGCGAAGCGTTCCCGCTGTTCCGCTCGCACAAACCAGGTATTCAGGACGGCGGACAGAAGCGCGATTTCATCTGGGTCGGCGATACGGTCGATGCGATGCTGTGGTTCAGCGCCAACCCGCAGATATCCGGGCTCTTCAACATGGGAACCGGCAAGGCGCGCAGCTTTCTCGATCTTGCCGCCGGCGTCTATGCCGCCGTCGGGCGCGCGCCGCAGATCGCCTGGCGCGACACGCCCGAGACGATGCGCGACAAATACCAGTATCTGACACAGGCCCAGACCGTTCGCCTGCGCGAAGCCGGCTACACGAAACCATTCACCGAGCTCGAAGAAGGGATCAGGCGCTACGTGCGCGACTATCTTTCGGCCGCAGATCCGTATCTCTAGATGGCGATCGCATTTCCCGCCATCGACCCTATCGCACTCGAAATCGGGCCTATCGTCGTGCGCTGGTACGCGCTCGCCTACATTGCCGGGATTTTGGGCGGATGGCGCTACGCGGCCGGTCTCAATAGCGGCAGATTGAATGTCATGTCGCGCGAGCAACTCGACGATTTCGTTGTCTGGGTGACGTTCGGCATCATTCTGGGGGGACGGCTCGGCTACGTGCTGTTCTACAAACCAGCGTACTATCTCGGCGAGCCGCTCGAGGCCCTGATGCTATGGCGCGGCGGCATGAGTTTCCATGGCGGGCTGCTGGGCGTGGGGATCGCGATCGCGCTATTCGCGCGTCGCAACGCCCTCGATTTGTTTCGGGTGGGCGATCTGGTGACGGCGGTTGTGCCGATCGGGTTGTTTTTCGGGCGCATCGCCAATTTCATCAACGGCGAGCTCTATGGGCGCACGGCACCCGACATTGCGTGGGCGATGGTGTTTCCGCATGGCGGGCCCGAGCCGCGCCACCCGAGCCAGCTTTACCAGGCCGGCCTCGAAGGGCTGGCACTGCTGGCGCTGACCTTCGTTCTGTTGCGCAGACCTAGCTGGCGCGAGGCGCCGGGCGCCATCGCGGGCGCGTTCTTGGCGGGTTACGGGCTCGCGCGGATCGCGGGCGAGATGTTCCGCGAACCCGACGCGCATCTAGGCTACCTGCTGGGCCCGCTGACGATGGGCATGCTTCTATCGGTGCCGATGATCGCCGCCGGGCTGTGGTTGATCGCGACGGCCCGCGCGCGCGCGTGACTGCTCTTGGCGAATTGCTGGCCGCGCGTATCGCCGCTGCCGGTCCCATCGGCGTGGACGTCTATATGGGCGCGTGTTTGGGCGATCCGCAGCACGGCTATTACCGAACCAAAGCGGGCATCGGCGCTACGGGCGATTTCACGACAGCGCCTGAGATCTCGCAGATTTTTGGCGAACTGATCGGGCTGTGGCTTGCCGATCGGTGGCAAGCTTCCGGATCGCCGGCAGTTTTCGAACTCGTCGAACTTGGTCCGGGGCGCGGCGTGCTGATGCAAGACGCGTTGCGCGCAGCGGGCCAGGCGTTGCCCGCGTTCGCTGCCGCCGCACGGCTGCACTTGGTCGATATTTCCCTACCCTTGCGCGACGAACAACGCCGCCGTCTGGGAATCCACAATCCCGTCTTTCGCGAAAGTCTTTTCGACGTCCCAAACGAAGCGCCACTTTTTCTGGTCGCCAACGAATTTTTCGACGCGCTGCCCGTTCGCCAGTTCGTACGGCGCGGCGCGATCTGGCGCGAACGTGTGGTCGATTGCTCGGGCGGCGCATTTCGTTTCGCCGACGGCGCCAGCATCGATTTCGCGCGCAACGCGGCGCCCGATGGGGCCATCGTAGAAACCTGCCCCCTGGGCGAAGACATCGCGCGCGAAATCGCGCGGCGTATTCGCCGCCATGGCGGCGGCGCCCTTGCGATCGACTACGGAACGGCCGTCTCTGGCTGGGGCGACACGCTGCAAGCCGTGCGCCGACATCAGCCCTGCAGCATCTTCGAATATCCGGGGGAGTGCGACTTGACGGCGCATGTCGATTTCCCAGCCCTCGCGGCCGCTGCGCAAGCCGAAGGTGCTGCGTGCCACGGTATCGTCGGCCAGGGCGCATTTTTGGCGCGGCTTGGCCTGCCTTTGCGCCTCGAGCGACTGCTACGCGCCAACCCGCACCAGCACGACCTTGTCGCCGCGAGCCGACGCTTGCTTGATCCGCTCGAAATGGGCACGCTATTCAAAGTGATGGCCATAACACCCAAATCACAGCCCGTTCCGCCCGGCTTCACCGCCGCGCTCGAAATCTGACATGTCGCTTGTCACGCTCGGATCTCTCAATGAACTCGACGGCATGCGCCACGCATTTTTTACGCGCCAAGGCGGCGTCAGCACGGGCATCTACAACTCGCTCAATTGCGGTCTAGGCTCGCGCGACGCACCCGAAGCGGTGCAGGAAAATCGCCGCCGTGCGGCAGCCATGCTCGATTTTCCCGACGCCCCCGTCGCCACGCTTTACCAAGTTCACGGCACTGCGGTCGTCGAACTGGATGCGCCGCTTGCCCCCGACGCGCGCCCCAAGGCCGATGCATTCGTGAGCAAAACGCCGGGCGTCATTCTCGGCATTCTGACAGCCGACTGCGCGCCCGTGCTGTTTTACGATCCGCAGGCACGCATCGTCGGGGCGGCGCACGCCGGCTGGAAGGGCGCGCTTGGCGGCGTGCTCGAAGCGACGCTCGACGCCATGGCGAGGCTCGGCGCAGACCGCACGCGCATTGTCGCTGCCATCGGCCCGTGCATTGCCCAGCGCAGCTACGAAGTTGGAGCCGAGTTTCCGGCGCCTTTTCTGGCGCGCTCGGAGAATGCCGCGCGTTTTTTTGCGCCCGCGCGCGCGGCAGGCAAATTTCTGTTCGATCTGCGCGGCTACGCCGCCGATCGGCTGGCCCAGGCCGGACTCGCTTCGGTCGATGTGGCGCCCAACGATACCTGCGCGGAAAGCGACCGGTTTTTCAGCTATCGGCGAAGTTGCCACAACGGCGAGCCCGATTACGGCCGCGGCCTTTCCGCCATCGTGCTGGAGCCTTGAGCGATGCCCTACATGCTCGTCTTTTTGCTGGTATTGATTTTGGGCTTGGTCGTTTCGTGTTTCGCCTAGCGGCGCCGACCTTGGCGCTGATGGCCATCTTGTGCGGTCTTGCCGCGTGCGGCCCAGTGCCGCGCCCGTTCAAACCCGACGACAAGAGCGAGCTTGAAAATCCGCTGTTGCGTTTGCCGGACCATGGCGGCGTCGTGGTGCCGCCTGCAGGCGGCTTGCCGCGCGCCCAAGCGGTCGCGCTGGCCGAAGCGGTTGCCGAGGCCTTGCGCAGCTACGATATCCCCGCGAGCGCACGCCTGGGCAATTCCCAGAGCCTTGTGCTCGACCTGCAAGTGCTTGCGCAAGGCCGACGCATATTGCTGGCCGCAAACCTTGCCGATCCGGCTGGCGTTTCGATGCTCGAAGACCAGAACCAAGGCGACGTGCCAGGCGATCCCGAACGGCCCGAATCGTGGCGCGCCTATGCCCAGCCGCTGGCGCGCGCCGTAGTGCTGGCGATGAAGCCCGAAACCGTCATCGCGCGGCGCCTGCCGGCCGTACTGATCGGCAAGATCGTGGGGGCGCCGGGCGATGGGGGGCACGTGCTGGCGCGCAATTTGGGGTTCCATCTGGCGCGTGCAGGCTTGCGCGTCGCCGATGCGGCAAACGACGATACGATCGGCGTCGAAGGGACGGTTACGATCGTCGAAATCGGATCCGAAATGCGCCGCGTGGCCGTCTCGTGGCGCGTGGTCGACAAAGACGGCGCCGAGTTGGGGCGCGTCGATATGCAAAACCACGTACTGCGTGCCGTTATCGAGCGGCAATGGTCAGAAATGTCGTTCGAGATTGCCAATGCGTCCGCCGACAGCATCCTCGACATCGCCGAACGCTTCCGAATTCGCGCGAACTGATTGACGCGCGCGGTTGCGCACCCTACCTCTCTTAGTCGACCCCAAGTTTTGCGAGGCCCCATGTCCGCCAAACGTCCCAAGACCAAAACCGCCCCCGAAGCGCCGTCGACTGCGGAAGCGCTGCCGATCGAAGATCGTGCACTCGATGCGGCTTTGCGTTTGGCCGCAACGCGCCGCTGGTCGGATATCGCGCTTGGCGAGATTGCGGCCGAAGCGGGGCTCGAACTTGGCGACATGCTGCGCCACGCGCGCTGCAAAAATGCCTTGTTGGGCGTGTTCGCGCGCCGCCTCGATGCCGCCATGCTGGCCCAGCCGGTCGAGTCCGATAGCCCGGTTAAAGATCGGCTGTTCGACTTGCTGATGCGACGCTTTGACGCGCTTGGCCCCTACCGGGACGCGGTGCAGGGCATTCTTGACGGTATGATGCGCGATCCGGCCATCACTTTCAGCATGGGCCCAGGACTCGTCCACAGTATGCGCTATCTGGCTGAAGCGGCCGGCATCAAAGCAACCGGCCTGCTGGGTCCGATCAAGATCAATGCGTTAGCGAGCGTCTATATTTGCACGTTGCGCGTTTGGGTCAAAGACGACAGCGCAGATGCAGCAAAAACGATGGCGCATCTCGACAAGCAGCTTGGACGTCTAGACGGCTGGACATCGAGTATTCCAGCATTTCTAAGAAGTGCGGCTGCGTAAAAATCGCCCAAAATTTTCTGCTGCACTGCACAAAATCGCTTGACGTGTCCCATTCTGTGCGGCACCTTGCCTAAGGATTAAGCTTGCCTTTGCGCAGGCTCGTGATTCTGACCCGCTTGCAAAAGGCCCACGACCATGATGAAGGGAAGTAAAATGCCGTTCGGTGATTTCGATTTCGGTAAGATGTTCGACATGTCGAAATTCGATATGTCGAAGCAGATGGGCGAATTCAAGTTCACGCCCGTTGACATGGACGGCGTAGTCGCCACGCAGCGCAAAAATATCGAAGCGCTTGCCAAGGCGAACCAGCTTGCAGCCGAAAGCATGCAGGCGATCGCCCGCCGCCAGTCGGAAATCTTCCGCGCAATGATGGAAGAAGCCTCGGTCGCGATGCGCGAAGTGATGGCTGCCGGCAGCCCCGAAGAAAAGGCCGCCAAGCAGACCGAAATCGTCAAGGACGCTTTCCAGCGCGCGGTCGTCAACATGCGCGAACTGGCCGAACTCGTCGCGAAGTCGCAGACCGACGCGATGGAAGTCGTCCAGAAGCGCGTGGCCGACAGCCTCGACGAAATCAAGACTGTCATCGCGAAAAAGAAATAAGCTTCGCGACCATGCTATGAAACGGGCCCTGCCGGAAACGGTAGGGCCTTTTTTGTTTCAGGAGCCGGGCCATGGACCTCATCAGTTTCGCCGATTTCGAGCGCGTAGATATCCGTTTGGGCACGATTGTCGGGGTCGAGCCGTTTCCCGAGGCGCGCAAACCCGCCTTCAAGCTGCGCATCGATTTTGGTTCCGAAATTGGCATCAAACGCAGCTCTGCGCAGATCACCGTGCATTACACGCCTGAAGGCCTGCTGGGCCGCCAGGTCGCGGCAGTCGTCAATTTTCCGCCGCGTCAAATTGGCCCGTTCATGAGCGAGGTGCTCACGCTCGGTTTCCCCGACGCAAACGGGGCGGTCGTGCTGGTCCAGCCGTCGTTGGCTGTACCCAATGGCGGCAAACTTTTTTGAAGGTATGGCGATGATCTCTCCCAAAATCCTGCTCGTCGGTTGCGGCAAAATGGGCGGCGCGATGCTGCAAGGCTGGCTGGCCGACCCAGCGCTTGGGCCGTTTGTCGCGGTAGAACCCGGCCCGACGCCGCCCGCCGCCCGCCATGCGCGCGCGATCCATGTCGCGAACGCCGACGCAGTACCGCTCGATTTTGCACCAGATGCGATCGTCTTCGCGACCAAGCCGCAGGTCATGAACGAGGTGATCCCGGCCTACAAACGATTTGCGGGCGCATTGTTCGTATCGATCGCAGCGGGTACGACGATCGCCGCATTCGAGCGGCATTTGGGTGCGGGCATTGCGCTCGTGCGCGCTATGCCAAATACTCCCGCCGCCGTCGGGCGCGGAATTTCCGGCGCATTTGCCAGCCCAGGCGTTTCGCCTGCGCGCCGCGACCTCGCCGACAAACTGCTGCGCAGTGTGGGTTCGGTCGAATGGGTGGCGTCGGAAAACCTGATCGATGCAGTTACCGCCGTCTCGGGTTCGGGGCCGGCCTACGTGTTTTTGCTGGCCGAAGCGCTGGCAGCCGCCGGCGCAAAAGCAGGCCTGCCCGCAGACTTGGCGCAGCGTTTGGCCCGCGCAACGGTCGCAGGGGCGGGCGAGCTCTTGCATCAAGCCCCTGAATCTGCAGAGCAATTGCGCAAGAACGTAACTTCCCCGATGGGGACAACCGCCGCCGCCTTGGCGGTCCTGATGGCCGAGGACGGGTTTGGCCCACTGCTCGAGAACGCGGTCGCGGCGGCGGCAAAGCGGGCGCGGGAATTGGCTTCATAGTTTTGGCTGTACTAGCCATAGACAGCGCCCCGGAGCGCTGTTAATTTCCCGGCCGCTCGCGCTGGGGTCGTTTCTGCCCGTCGCGGGCTTGTCGTTTTTGGCATCGGTTTCAAGACTTTGCGCCTGTCGGGCGCGGTGGGTCGACGCGAATGAAAATTCTCGCCTGCAATTCCAACCGGGTTTTGGCCGAGGCTGTCGGTGCTTATCTGGATATTCCGCTGACACGCGCGAATATCCGACGATTTGCCGACCAGGAAGTCTTCGTCGAAATTCTCGAGAATGTGCGCGGCGAAGACGTATTTGTCGTACAATCGACCAGCTTTCCGGCGAACGACCATCTGATGGAATTGCTGGTGTCGATCGACGCACTTCGCCGCGGGTCGGCGCGCCGCATCACGGCCGTGCTGCCTTATTACGGTTACGCGCGTCAGGACCGCAAATCGGGTCCGCGCACGCCGATTTCGGCCAAGCTGGTTGCAAACCTGATCACGACGGCTGGCGCCGACCGGGTCGTGACGGTGGATTTGCATGCGGGCCAGATTCAGGGCTTCTTCGACATTCCGCTCGACAATCTGTTCACGGCGCCCACCTTCGTCAAAGACATGCGCGACCGTTTCAAGGGCGCCGACGTCGTGATGGTCAGCCCGGATGTGGGCGGCGTCGTTCGCGCGCGGGCGATCGCCAAGCGCGTCGAGGCCGATCTTGCGATCATCGACAAGCGGCGCGAACGCGCGGGCGTGTCGGAAGTGATGAACATCATCGGCGACGTCAAAGGGCGCACGTGCGTGCTTGTCGACGACATTGTCGACAGCGCGGGCACGCTGTGCAATGCGGCCGTGGCCTTGATGGACGAAGGGGCCAAGGAAGTCTGGGCCTATGTCGTGCATGGCGTTTTGTCGGGCGCGGCCGTGGCACGCGTCACCGCTTCGCCCCTCAAAGAACTCGTGCTGACCGACACCATTTTGGCAACCGACGCCGTCAAGGCGGCGGCAAATATTCGCCAAGTGGCGATCGCCCCCCTGCTGGCCGAAGCAATGAAGCGAATCAGCGAAGAACGTTCGGTATCGAGCCTGTTCGATTGAACCCGGCTTGGCACCGCTGACGACCGACGCTCGGCACCCCTGGAGGCCGGCGGCGGAACCCTGGTAGAGGAGAAGATACGATGCTTACTGCAACCAAGCTCGCGGCTACCGCGAGACAGCGGGCTGGGAAAGGGGCCGCCCGCGCCGTCCGTCGCGAGGGCCGCGTTCCGGCCGTCATCTACGGCGACAAATTGGCCCCAGTTCTGATCTCGCTCGATCCGCGCGACGTCATGCGCGAAGCGTCCAAGGCCGGGTTCTTCACCCGGCTCTACGACGTGGAAATCGACGGCAAAGCACACCGCGTGCTGCCGCGCGACATCCAGTTCCACCCGGTCAACGACAAGCCGGAGCATGTCGATTTCCAGCGCGTGGGCGAAACCACCCGCGTGCGCGTCGAAGTGCCGATCAAGCTTGAGAACCTCGACAAATCGCCGGGCGTGAAGCGCGGCGGCGTGGTCAATCTTGTGCAGCACGCGATCGAAGTGTGGGCGATGCCCGGCAACATTCCTTCGCGGATCGCGATCGACATGGCGGGCGTGGATATCGGCGAGTCGATCCATATCGCCACGATCAAGTTGCCCGAAGGCGTCAAACCGACGATCGCGCGCAACTTCACGGTCGTGGCCTTGCGCGCCCCCAGCGTGTCGAAGGTCGACGAGAAGGCCGAAGCCGCAGCAACCGCAGCAGCCGCACCGGCTGCCGACGGCAAGGCGGCACCTGCTGCCGCTGGCGGCGCCAAGGCGGGCGATGCCAAGGCAGGAGCTGCCGCACCGGCCGCCGCCGCCAAACCGGCTGCCAAAAAGTAAGGCGGACGGCGTTTCGCGCATTTCGGGGCCTGGGCCATGAAGCTCCTTGTCGGGCTTGGAAATCCAGGCCCCGAATACGCGAACAACCGGCACAATGTTGGCTTCCTGGCGCTCGATGCGATCGCGCGTCGCTGGCAATTCGGGCCGTGGAAAAAGCGCTTGGGCGGCCTGACCGCCGAGGGCGATGTGCTCGGTCATCGCACGGTGGCACTCAAACCGCTTACCTACATGAACGAGTCGGGCCGCTCGGTCGGCGAGGCTAGCCGGTTCTTGAAGATCGTACCGGGTTCGATCGTCGTGGTACATGACGAGCTCGATCTGCCGCCTGCCAAAATCCGCACCAAAAGCGGCGGCGGCAATGGCGGGCACAACGGGCTGCGCTCGATCGATGCGCATCTTGGCACCAAGGATTACCGGCGGCTGCGCATCGGCATCGGGCATCCCGGCGACAAGGCGCTGGTATCGGACTATGTGCTGCACGATTTTGGCAAAGGCGACCGTTTGTGGGTCGAACCCTTGCTGGATGCGATCGCCGAAAGCGCTTCGCTGCTGCTGGACGGCAACGACGCGGGTTTCATGAACAAGGTGGCGCGCCTGAGCGCGCCGCCGACACACGCCTGAAGGAACAGTTCGATGGGTTTTCGCTGCGGGATCGTAGGGCTGCCGAATGTCGGCAAATCGACTTTGTTCAACGCGCTGACCGCAACGGCCGCGGCGGCGGCGGCGAACTATCCGTTCTGCACGATCGAGCCCAATGTGGGCCGCGTCCCGGTTCCCGACACGAGGCTCGACAAACTGGCCGAGCTTGGCAAGTCCCAGCGCGTGGTGCCAACCCAGCTTGAGTTTGTCGACATTGCGGGCCTCGTGCGCGGCGCCTCGAAAGGCGAGGGTCTCGGCAATCAGTTTCTGGGCCATATCCGCGAGGTCGACGCGATCGCACACGTGCTGCGCTGCTTCGAAAACGGCGACATCGTGCATGTCGAAGGCTCGATCGATCCGATCCGCGACGCCGAGACGGTTGAAACCGAACTGATGCTCGCCGACATGGACAGCCTGGAAAAGCGCCTGCCCAATCTGCAGAAAAAGGCCAAAGGCGGCGACAAAGAATCCAAAGCGCAGATCGAGATTATCGAGCCCGTGCTGGCGGCCCTGCGCGAGGGCAAGCCTGCGCGCACGTTCGTGCCGACGGCCGAACAGCGCGAGACGATGCGCCTGCTCCAGCTGCTCACCGCCAAGCCTGTGCTCTACGTCTGCAATGTCGAAGAGGAAAGCGCAGATAAAGGGAATTCTTTGTCGGCAAAAGTCGCCGAAATGGCCAAGCGCCAAGGCGCTTCGAGCGTTGTGATCTCGGCCGCGATCGAAGCCGAGATCTCGCAGCTCGGCAGCGCCGAGGAGCGACGGGAATTTCTCGAGACTCTGGGTCTTGCCGAAACCGGTTTGGCGCGCGTGATCCAGGCCGGGTACGGCCTGCTCGGACTGCTGACGTTTTTCACGGTGGGTCCCAAGGAAGCGCGCGCTTGGACCGTGCGCCGGGGTGCCAAAGCGCCGGAAGCGGCTGGCGCGATCCACAGCGATTTCGAACGCGGTTTTATTGCGGCCGAAACGATCGCCTTTGCCGACTATGTGGCGCTGGGCGGCGAAGCCGGCGCCAAGGAAGCGGGCAAAGCGCGCACCGAGGGGCGCGACTACACGACCGCCGACGGCGACGTATTCCTGTTCCGCTTCAACGTATAGGCGCAATTGTCTGCTTGACGCAGATACTGTCTTAAGGTTTATTTGTCCCCAAGCACCACGTTCGCGATTTGGTTGCGCAGGGGATTCGAAATGTATAGTTTTCGTGTCGTTCTCGTTGTCCTGGCTATGCTTGGGCTTGGGGCGTGCGCGCAGACCAATTTTCGCGCGCAGGATGCTCTGGCCCGCGGCAGCGACGGCGTCGAAACGCCGCGTATTCTGGTCATGCCCGTCGACGTCGTTTTGTCGGAACTGAGTTTCGGCGGATATCCGTCGCCACGCGCCGACTGGACGCAGGCTGCGCGCGCGACGATGGCAAAAGCGCTCGAACTCGAGTTGAGCGAAGCCAAAGTCGATTTCGTGAATTTTGTTGGTCCCGAGACTCTGTCCGACGAAGTCGCGAAGATCCTGCGGATGAACGCTGCGGTCGGCGAATCGATCAAGGCTCATCAGTATGACGGGCCGGCCGCCCTGCCGACCAAACGCGGAACGTTCGATTGGAGCCTTGGCCCCGAAGTCGCCGCACTGCGCGAGGGTACCAACGCCAATTATGGGCTGTTTTTCCATGTCCGCGATTCCTATTCGAGCGGGGCGCGCGTGGCCGCACAAGTTGTCGCCGCAGTCGTCTTCGGCCATACCTTGCAGGGCGGCATCCAAGTCGGGCTGGTTTCGTTGGTCGACCTCGAAACCGGCAAGGTCGTTTGGTTCAACCGGTTGCAGCGCGGCGAGGGCGATCTGCGCACCGACGGTCCGGCGCGCGAGACGATGAAGATGCTGCTGACCGGCATGCCGAAATGGGAATCGAACGGCGCCGCTTCCTGACCAGCGGATTTTGCGCGCTGTGCGCAGGCCCTGGTCTGCTCGCCTGCACGCCCACGGACGGACGTCCGCAAACCGGCATCGATGCCAATGCCGATCTCGGCGCACGACGCACGCCCGAGCAACCAGATCCGACGCCACTCGACGAAGGTTTCCGGGCCGTGCTGGATCGCGAGGAAGGGCGCATCCGCAATTCGCGGGCGCGCGTGCGCGATCCCAAATTGGTTGCCTACATCGAAGCGCGCGTCGCCGAAGTCGCAGGACCTTATGCGCGCGACATTCGCCCCTACGTGATGCGCGCGCCCAATTTCAATGCGAGCCAATTCCCCAACGGTATGATGCACATCCAAACCGGCCTTTTGGTTCGCTGCCGCAACGAAGCCCAGATGATGGCGGTGCTTGGCCACGAGTTTGGCCACTACGTGCGCCGCCACGGCATCGAGCGTCACGAAAATTCGAGAGGAGCCTCTGACTTTTTTATGGCGCTTCAGATGCTCCTTGGCGCGGCAGGCATCAACGGCACGTCGGCTTCTGTTGCCCATATGCTGGACCTGCAAGGCTTTGCCTTTTCGCGCGACCATGAGCGCGAAGCCGACGAGATCGGTATCCGCAGGATGGCCGAACTGGGTCTTTCGCCGGAAGAAGCGGCCAAAACATGGGAATCGCTGGTCGCGGAGCTGGGGGCGATTGGCGTCCGAGGCGATCGCTACAATCCGCTGTCGACGCATCCGGCGACGTCCGAGCGAATCGCGACCTTGCGGGCACGCGCGCGCGATTTGGGCACGGGCCTCACACGCCGAGAGCGCTATCTGGCCGCGATCGCGGATATACGCCCCTCGCTGTTCGACGAGGAACTGCGGACGGGCAACTATGCCGGGACGATTTCGATTTGCGACGGCTGGATCGGCGACGATCCGCGCGATGCCCTGGCCCATTTTACGCGCGGCGAAGCGTTCCGCCTGCGCAACCGCGACGACGACGCGCGGCATGCGCGCCAGGCGCTCGACTGGGCGGCAGGGCTTCAAGGCGCGCCGCCGGCAACGTTCCGCGCCTTGGGCCAGCTCCATCGCCGCGAGGGCCGCGCCAGCGAGGCCGACCGCAATTTCAAACGCTATCTGGAACTTGCCCCCGTCGCCCCGGATCGTCAGGCGATCCGGGCCATGATTTCGAGCTGAACATCCGGAGCCGATATGCGCCGCTTTGCCCTTCTGGTTTTTGTTCTGTCGCTGGCCGGCTGCACGCACTATGCGGCGTTCGAGCCGACCAACGCCAATTTGGACGGGCGCGTCGTCGTGCCGTTCGAGCAGCGCTGGAACCGCGCGATCGAAGGCCCGGAGAAAAATTGGGGCCATTTTTGGACCAAGGACGGGCCGTTGCTGAATGCGCTGATCGCCTTCACGGCCGTGCGCGACGACAAGCTGCTGCTCGAAGCCAGCCAGTCGGAGACTTTTATGAGCAAAGAAGAAGTGCGCAATTTGCCGCGCTTCAAGCTCAAGGAAGACCCGGCCGATACGCTGACGCTGCTCCAGCGCCAGTTGGCCAATTCGATCGGGGCGCAGGATTTTGCGCTGATCGATCTTTCGCCGGCCAAAATAGCGGGCCAGGACGGGTTTCGCTTCGAGTTCACGTTTGCGACCGACCGGGGCGTCGAAACGGACCGGCGGGCTCTGGGGGCCGGTTTTACCTACGACGACAAGCTGACGCTGATCGTTTTCCACGCGGCCGAGCCCTATTATTTCGAGCGCGACCGGGCCGAGATCGAGCGCATGCTGGCCGGACTGCGCGTTCCGGGCAACTGACAGCCCCCTTGCCCGACTCGGGGCTAAAGCCCCATAGTCATGGTCGAATTTCGTCTGCCAGCGAGGATATGGATGGGCCATCCGATCGAACTGACCGCCAACGACGGCCATAGCTTCCAGGCGTGGCGCGCCGATCCGCCCGGCAAGCCCAAAGCCGGCATCGTCGTGGTGCAGGAGATTTTTGGCCTCAACGAGCATATGCGCAAAACCGCCGAAGGCTTCGGCTATGACGGGTACTTGGCGCTGTGCCCGGCTTTGTTCGACCGCGTAACGCCGGGCATCGAGCTTGGCTACACCGAGGACGACATCGCCAAGGGCCGCGAGCTGCGCGCCAAAGTTGCCGCACCGAAGGCGCTGGCCGACATCGCGGCGTGCGCTGCGGCCCTGCAGCGGGCGGGCTGCCTCAAAATTGCGGTAGTCGGATATTGCTGGGGCGGCACGCTTGCTTGGCTTGCGGCCACGCGGATCACGGGCCTGAACGCTGCGATCAGCTACTACGGCGGCGGCATCGCCGAGCATGCCCAGGAAATGCCGCGCTGCCCGGTGCTGTTCCATTTCGGCGAGACCGACGCGTCGATCCCGATGACGGATGTCGATAAAATCGGCCGGTTGCAGCCGGACACCGACATGTTCGTCTATCCGGCCGGACACGGCTTTGCGTGCGACGCGCGCGGCAGCTACGATAAACCCTCGACCGAAAAAGCCCGCGAGCGTACGCGCGAATTCCTGCGTCGCTACGCGAACTAAACCCCAGGTTGCAAGACCGGGCAAACGGCTGGGTTTTGGCATCGCCCGCCCCTACCCGGCCGAGAACGCCAGCGCGACGCCGCCCGCCTCGGACGGCGCAACGTGCAGCGTGTGCAGGCGGTCGCGCTCGAATTCGATGCCGCCGTCGGCAAGTGCTGCTTCGCACGCCCCGATATCGGCAACTCTTATCCCCATGCCGGCATAGCCCGCGCGTACCGGCGCGTCAGATGCGATGGCCGGGTGCATGAAGGCAAGGTCGGCGGGCCGAACGACGAGCAAAAAACCGCCGCCCCGCCCGAAGCGCAGCGCCACCGTCTCGTCGGTCGCAGTGGCGGAACCGAGGCCGAAAATCGCCTCGAACGGTTCGATCAGCGCCAGCGGATCTTCGGCAACGCAGGTCACGCTCGAAATGCCGATCGCGGCGTTGGGATGGACGCACCAGGCCGGTTGCCAGACCGTTTCGCGCGCCAAATGCTCGGTCACAAAAGGTTTGAGCCCGCCGGCATAGGCGCGTTCGGGCATCGCGAGGGCAAAATGCGGCTCGACATTGCCGCCCGGCAGTTCGATGAAGCGAGAGAGTTGCTTGACGGCATGCGGCATTCCGCGAGCGCCGAGCCACAAAGCAGCCTCGGCCGCCGAATCGGCCGCCAGCGAAAAGCCGAGCAAGCCCGGCCCGTGCGCTGCCAGCATGTCGGCAAGCCCGTTGTCGAACTGGCTGGGATCGACCGAGCCCAGCAGTTCGACATAGTCGGACGCGAACATCGCGCAGTAATTGCCGGTCCCCCACCCTTTGTGGCGACCGCGCGGCGTCAGCTGGAAACCCAGCCGTTCCCAAGATCGGCGCGCGCCTTCCAGATCGTCGGTGCCGACGATCGTGTGGTCGATGCCTTTGAGGGGGCCGATCACGACACTACCGCAGGGCGGCGGCAATATTGCCGCCATCGACGGTCAGCACGGCGCCGGTCGTCTTTTCGGCCAGCGCCAAAAAGACAAAGGCCTGCGCCACGTCTTCGGCCGTCACTTCGAGGCCCAGAAGATTGCCGCCCATATATTCGTTTTCGGAAAGGCCGCGCGCCTTGGAGCGGCTGGCGATCATCGCATCGGTCAGCAGGCCCGTGCGGATGCGGTCGGCATTGATGCCGTTGGCGCGAATGCCGATCGCCCCGTAATCGACCGCGTACTGGCGCAGCAAGAACATGGTCGAAGCCTTGGGCAGACCGTAGGGGCCAAAATCGAGCCCCGGATTGACGGCCTGCTTCGAGACGTTGAACAGCAAGGCCCCGCCCGTCCCCTGCGCTTTCAAGATGCGCACCGCATTCTGGGCCACGTGCTGGTGGGCGAAGAAATTGAGCTCGAAACTTTCGCGCAGCAATTTTTCGTCCACTTCGCCGATCTTGCCCTGCCACGCGGCGCCGGCGTTGGAAACGACGATATCGATGCCGCCGAAGCGCACGGCGGCAGCATCGAAAGCGGCGCGAACGTCGCCTGCTTGCGTCACGTCGCAGGCAAGCCCCAGCCCGCCGAATTTCCGCGCCACCGCCTGCGCCGACGCGCCGTCGCGGTCGAGCACGACGATCTCGCAGCCCTCGGCCGCGAACGCTGCGGCGCACGCAGCCCCGATGCCCGAGCCGCCGCCGGTGACAAGTGCTACCTGGCGCTGCAAGCGCTTTTCGGCCGCCTTGCCGAGCTTCGCCTGTTCGAGCGACCAGTATTCGACGTCGAACAGATCGGCCTCGGACACGCTTTCGAACGGCCCCAGCGCTTCGGCATCCGCGATCGCGGCGGCGGAATTGTCCAGCAAATCGCCTGCGATTTTGGCGTCCTTCGCGGTGATGCCCGCGCAGAACGCGCCGATGCCGGGGACCAGCACCACGCGCGGGCTGGTATCGAGAATCTTTTTGGTGCCGCCCAGGCGCTTGTTGTGGCGTTCGAAATAGTCGCGATATTCGGCATCGTACGCGGCGCGCGCGGCCCGCAGATTTTGCGCGAACCCGGCCAGATCGCCCGCAGCCGGGGCCGCCACGATCATGGGCTTGCCCTTGGTGCGAATGACGTGGTCAGGCGTGATGGTACCGGCCCTTGCGTAACGCTGCACGTCCGCGCCGTTGGCGTAGTTCAGCACGTCCGCATTGCGGCGCAGATCGAGCACGAAGCGCTTGAAGCGGCCCTCGCCCTGCTTCAGCGCCAGCGCGCCGCGCACCAGCGGGGCGATCTCGGCGGCACTGGCGAGTTTGGCGGGCAAGGAGACGCCCGCAAAAACCTTGCGCCCGACCTTGGCGATGCGGTTTTCGGCGAGCGTGACCAGATCGATCATGCGGTCGTAGGATTGCTTGGCGTCGGCCCCCCACGAAAAAATCCCGTGTTTGTGCAGCACCAGCCCGATCGCGTTTGGATGCGCTGCCGCCGCCTCGCCCGCTTGCTTGGCCAAATCGAAACCCGGCATCACGTAATCGACCACGGGGGCAAGATCGCCGTAGATTTCGCGCAGCAGATCCATGCCGTTGGCATGGTCGGAGACCGACAGCACGGCATTGGCGTGGGTGTGGTCGACGAATTTGGCGGGCAAAAAGGCGTGGAACAACGTTTCGACCGACGGGTTGGGTGCTGCCGCATCGAGCAGGTTCAAGCGCTGGAAATTGACCATATCTTCGTCCGACAGCCGGTCGAGCTTGGTCAGTTTGCGCAACGGGTCGAGGCGCACGGCCGGCAAACCGGCGGGCTCGATCGTGCCCATATCCCAGCCCGAGCCCTTGACGCAGAGCACGTCGACGTCGTCGCCCAGCGTATCCTTCATGCGCGTCTTGACCGAACTGTTGCCCCCGCCATGCAGCACCAGCGCCGGCACCCCGCCGATCAGCCGCGTGGTGTAGGTGCGGATCGCCAGATCTTCGTTGGCGCCGAGCGCGCCGTATTTGGCGATCGCGGCGTTCGCATCGGCTTGGGAATAGAGATTTTTCATCGCCCTCAACCTTGTTTGTTCAAAACGCGGCCCGCGACCGCACCCAGCTTCGCGACCATCGCCGGATCGCGCGAAGCCGGGCCCGTGATGAGGGCTGCTTCGAGCGACGTGTGGCAGCCGGCGTGGCACGCGGCATCGCGCGCCCGCAGCCCCGGCGCCACCGCCTTGACCAATGCGCGCGCTTTGTCGGCGTTTTCCAGCAGCACCTTGACCACCGCATCGACCGTCACGTGGTCGTGGTCGGGATGCCAGCAATCGTAGTCGGTCACCATCGCGACGGTGGCGTAGCAAAGCTCGGCTTCGCGCGCGAGTTTGGCTTCGGGCATGTTGGTCATGCCGATCACCGAACAGCCCCAGCTGCGATAGAGCTCGCTTTCGGCCTTCGAGGAAAACTGCGGACCTTCCATGACCATGTAGGTGCCGCCGCGCGAATGCGGCAGCTTCAGCGACTGCGCGGCCGCGACCAGATGATCGCCCAAGCGCGAACACACCGGATGCGCCATCGACACGTGCGCGACGAGGCCCGTGCCGAAAAAGCTTTTTTCGCGCGCGAATGTGCGGTCGATGAACTGGTCCACGATCACGAAATGGCCCGGCGGAAGTTCGGCCTTGAGCGAGCCCACCGCCGACACCGAAACGATTTCCGTCACGCCCGCGCGCTTCAGCGCATCGATGTTGGCGCGGAAATTGAGGTCGGTCGGCGAGAGTTTGTGGCCGCGACCGTGGCGCGGCAGGAAGACGATTTCCTGGCCGTCCAGCTCGCCGAACAGCAGATCGTCCGACGGTTTGCCCCACGGCGTTTCGACCGCCTGCCAGCGCGTGTTGACGAGGCCCGGAATGTCGTACACGCCCGAACCGCCGATCACGCCAAGCTTGGGCGGGGTTCCGGGGATCGTGCTTCGAGGGGCGCTGGTCATCGGCGTGGGGCTCCGCTGGCGGATGGTTTTTGGCGCTTCCTTGTAGCGGATTTGGGCTTGCGATCAATCTTGGCTTGGGGCTTGGCGGCCGTGCTCGCCGAAATTGGCGACGCAAGGCGACCATGCGCGTCGGTCGCCAATTTATCTGTTTGATTTGGCTTGAATGTCGCCTCGCCGACGAACGCGGATTGGGGCGCGGGCACGCGCTCGGGCGCGGGTTGGGGTTCGGGTTGGAATTCGGGGTCCAGCGCTTCGTCGAAATAGGGTGCGTCGGTATCGAGGGTCTCTTGCGTTCCGTCGCCAAGCTGGCGGCTGGGCAGCGCATGGTTGGTTATCCCCAGCCGGTCCGCTGCCCACAGCAGCACGCGGATATTGCCGCCATTGACCTCGCGCTCGATCCTGTCGGCGATCGTGCGGCGCAGGCCCTCGATCTGCGACCCGCATTCGGCGGCGATGCGCGCGCGCTCCTCGCCCAGTCGCAAGCGCAGCGCATTGGAAGAGCGCAAAATCCGCCACACATGCTGGCGCGAACAGCCCACGAAGTGGGCAACCTCGATGGTTGGCACGCCATCGGCCAGCAATGTCGCAACCTCGCCCCAATCGATGCGCCGCCGGGGCCCGCGCCGCAATGGCGCCGGATCGCGCGCAGGCATTTGGGGCGCTGGGTTTTCGGTATTTAGAACATAAGACGAATTAACGGCGTCGTTGGCGTTTTTCTGTAAATTTTCCATAGCACACCTTTTTTGACTAGATTGCGGTCTTAAAACCTAACACGGCGATGATTCCGTTGCAATCCTCTTGGGGGCGGCTCAGCCGAATCGCCGCTGACGCAGGGGCCGAAACCGGTTAAATCGGGCGGATGAAAATGCGATTGTTTCGGCGCTTGCCGCATCGCGCCGCCATGTGGCTGGTGCCGTTTTTTCTGGCGCTGTTCATGACGCTGATCGTCTCGTCGATCGCGACCGTGAAAGCGGTGGGCGTGCCGCCCGACATCGCGACGCGCGTGGCGTTTGCCTGGGCCACGAGTTTCGTCGTGGCCTTCCCGTGCGTGCTGGTGATTTTGCCGCTGGTACGCAAACTGGTCGCGCGCCTGGTCGAACCGCCGCCCGAGACTTAGCTACGAGTTAGAGGACTGATTTCAAATCCGTGGCGGCGAAATCCGCCCCATTGTGCAGCAAGGGGGCGTTAAGCGACTTTGCCAGCGCGTAGGAGATGCAATCGCCGAAATTGAGTGCCGCCTTATGGCGTCCCTTGCCGAAGCGCGAAAACGCCTAGCGCGCGAGCAAAAGCTGCGCGGCGTCAAATGGGACGATTTCAATTTCGTAGGCTTCCAAGGTCGCATCAAGGTCGATGAGTCGGCGCGCGGCACGGCCAAATTCGACGACAATCGACGTTTCTAGCAAAATTGCCGCCGAAACACGGACTGGCCCGCGTGTCAGCAGCGCCCGGTGCATCGTTTGCGCATCCAATTCGCCCAGAACAACGGATACCAGTGCCGAAGAGTCGGCGACGATCACTCGGGCACGTCCATTTTGTTGTAGCCAATAACTTCGTCGGCGGTGCGGTTGTCCAGGAGCGGTTCGACGCGCGCGTGCGCGATTACCGCCTGCACGATGGCGTCGCGCTCTTCAAGCGTAAGCTTGAGCTTTGCAAGACGCGCTTCGCGCTCTTCCACAGCCGTCAGCACGGCTTGCGTCAGCGTCTCGCCCTGCTTTTTGGCAAGCCGTCGCACGTGGGTCTCAAGATCCGGATGGTCGACGATGAGCGTCTTTGGGGGCCTCGTTATATACACGATATATATCCCGAGAGACCTTTTTTGCTAAGCCAGAAATGCTATCTGCGCAAGCGAACTAGGGGATCTCTCCGTTACGGTTTTTTTGGATCAGCCGATTTTGTGAGCAAATCCATAAGATTTGACGGCGGCGCATCGTCGGACCCGCTAACAGCAGATGGACGGAAGAGCGCGTTTAGAACGAGCAATCTTTCGGGCTCCGAAACCTTCGCAGTGGGCTCGGCAACCAAAGCAAGGTAGGTTTTCATCATGACGCTGCGTTGGCCTGCATCGTTTGCCTGGGCCAAGTTCTCCACGAACACACGACTGATATGTTTGAGTATCCAAAAGAATGCGACCGACGGCATCGAGATTATGGCAAGCCCGGTCAAATTAAAGACGCCTTCACCGTGGCTTTGCTGAATCTCTTTGAGGTGCGTTGAAATTGACCCAAAGTTAAAAAAAACGATTAACGCGCTTGATGCGATCACAATTACAAAAGAGACGAAGGCGGCACCGGCTAACCAATAGTGCAACACTTGCTTATCGCTCCAATAGGCAATGGGCGCACGCAGCACCAATTGCCCACGATGGGCTTGCTCGTGAGATCTAATCGACGCCGCGCTGGCTTCGATATGTGCAGCAATTTCAGTCGCCATTCGGACGAGTTCCGACTCGATTTTGGGAATCGATTCGGACTTTTCGTCAAGGCTGACAGTCAGGTTTGCGAGAGTATTCTTCAGGTTCTCGATCTTGGAAGAAAGTTGTCCGACGAGAAGAGCTTGCTCTGCACGTGCTTGACCGACTTTTTCAATTGTTTCCGCCTCTGCGGATCGAAGCGCCGCGACGA
This sequence comes from Asaia bogorensis, assembly GCA_945901855.1. Lineage (GTDB taxonomy): Bacteria > Pseudomonadota > Alphaproteobacteria > CACIAM-22H2 > CACIAM-22H2 > Tagaea. Next base: position 70,188 of record CAMDLT010000010.1, read on the forward strand.
TTTCCTCGGCCTTCTTGTCGATAGAACCAACTGCACTCTCTATTGCTGGTCTCACATTCGAATCTATCAGATTGCGCACTTGGGGAACTAATTTCCCGATTTCAGCCTGGAGCCACTCGATATTACTAGCGCTTCCCACCTCCGCCTTTTCGGTAGAAGGTTCAACATCTCGCGAACCGCCAAGCAAAGCGTTAGCGAGAGCTACCGCTCTTCGATCTGGTGTCTTAAATGATCTAATCGATGATTGACTTAGCGCAGCGTCCAAATTTTTTATTCGCAAATCCCAGTCTCGATGGGCTTCTGCCTGAATCTGTTCAAAACCCTTCTGATCATTTTTCACTAAACAATCAATCAACCGTTTTCCTGCTCGGCTCGTTGCGTCTATCCACATTGCATCTTGATTTCGGGCAGTGCTCACAATGCGATCACGAGTCTGCAAATCTTGCCGTTCAGATGGAGCACTCAATCCAGGTAAGAGGGACCTAAAATACTTTATCCTTCGTATGTTTTCAGATGAGTATGAAATGAGACTTTTAGCATTTGACGGAATGTCTCTTTCCTTCCTCCACGCGTAAAGCTGCTCGGTAAGGTATTTTTCAGGTTGTTTTGATTCATCGAACACAAACGGCTCTTCGGCGCCGATCGGCCAAATAAAGATTTTATCTTCGGTCATGCAATTCCTCAGCACACAATTATTAGGTCCGATTGAACTACATAAAATTGTTACATGCAATGCTCTTTCTCTTACCCCAAGGAGGAAAGTGAGCGTTTTTCTCTCAAATCCCGTATTCGTTGTAGCCGATGATTTCGTCGGGCGTGCGGCCGTCGAGGCTGGGTTCACTACGCGCTTCAGCGAGCAGCGCCTTCACGATCGCATCGCGCTCTTCGGGCGTGTATTTGGGCCTTGCGAGACGCGCTTCGCGCTCTTCGACGGCCGTCAGCACGGCTTGCGTCAGGGTCTCGCCCTGCTTTTTCGCAAGGCGCCGCACACGGGTCTCAAGAACCGGATGGTCGAAGATAAGCGTCATCGGTGGGCCTCGCGATATATACAATATACATCGAAAATCCGACCAAAAGAAAAGGCCGGTCTTGAAAGACCGGCCTTTTGTCGGCGCGCCGAAGCAAACCCAAACTTCAGTGCAGACCCTTCCAGATCTTGCGCTTGGTCGCGTAGAGCAGGCCCGTAAAGATGAACAAGAAGATCATCACCTTGAGGCCCAGCGAATTGCGCGCTTCCAGATGCGGCGAGGCGGCATAGGCCAGGAATGTCGAGACATCCTTCGACATCTGCTCGACCGTTGCCGGGGTGCCGTCGGCATATTGCACGCCGTCGGGCTGGATCGGCTGGCCCATCGCGATCTGGTTGCCCGCGAACCATTTGTTGTAGTGCATGCCTTCGCCCAACGTCACGCCGGCGGGCGGGTCAACATAGCCGGTCATCAGCGCGTAGATGTAGTTCTCGCCGCCCGCCCGGTTCTTGGCGATCAGCGACAGATCGAGCGGATAGGCGCCGTTATTGACCGCGCGCGCCGCCTGTTCGTTGGCGAAGGGCGACTTGAAACGGTCCGACGCGCGCGAGGGACGCTGGAACATTTCGCCCTCGTCGTTCGGGCCGTCGGTCGTTTCGTACTCGGCCGCGATCGCCGCAATTTCCGCTTCCGAAAGGCCGATACCGGCAAGGTTCCGGTAGCGCATCTGCTTCATCGCATGGCAGGCCGAGCACACTTCTTTGTAGACCTGGAAGCCGCGCTGCGCGGACGCCCGGTCGAACGTGCCAAAGAACCCGCTATGCGGCCATTGCTGCTTGGGCGGTACCGGCACTTCGCCGGCCGCAAAAGCGGGCGCCGCAAAGGCGACAAATGCCGCAACCAAGAGTGACTTCGAAAAACGCATCAGGCCTTCTCCATCGCAGCCGCACCCGCAATCTTGCCGCCGCCAAAGATCGGCTCCGCGATCGAACTTGGCAATGCCGTCGGGCGTTCGAACCAGCCCAACAGCGGCAGGAAGACGAGGAAATGCGCAAAATAAAGGATCGTCGCAATCCGGCCGATCAGCAGCGCCGGACCTTCGGCCGGTTGGCCGCCAGCCCAGCCCAGCACCAAGCAGACCGCGATGAACAGCCAGAAGAACAGCCGGAAGACCGGACGGAACTTGGCCGAGCGCACGCGGCTGGTGTCGAGCCAGGGCAGCAGGAACAGGATCAGGATCGAGCCGAACATGAGCAGCACGCCGCCCAGCTTGTCCGGCACCGCGCGCAAGATCGCGTAGAACGGCAGGAAGTACCATTCGGGCACGATGTGCGGCGGCGTGACCAGCGGGTTGGCGGGGATCCAATTGTCCGGATGGCCCAGCACGTAGGGGTTGAAGAACACGAAATAGGCGAAGACGATCAAAAACACGCCGAGGCCGAATGCGTCCTTGACCGTGTAGTACGGGTGGAACGGGATCTTGTCCTGCGGCCCCTTGGCATCGATGCCGAGCGGGTTGTTGGAGCCGTGCACGTGCAACGCCCACAAGTGCAAGAACACCACGCCCACGATCACGAACGGCATCAGATAGTGGAGCGCAAAGAAGCGGTTGAGCGTGGGATTGTCGACCGAGAAGCCGCCCCACAGCCAGGTCACGATCGCTTCGCCGACGAGCGGAATTGCGGAGAACAGGTTGGTGATGACCGTCGCACCCCAGAAGCTCATCTGGCCCCAAGGCAGCACGTAGCCCATGAAGGCCGTCGCCATCATGAGCAGGAAAATGACCAGACCCAGCCACCACAAGATCTCGCGCGGCGCCTTGTAGGAGCCGTAATAGAAGCCGCGCACGATGTGGATATAGACCACGATGAAGAACATCGAGGCGCCGTTCATGTGGATATAGCGGATGAGCCAGCCATAATTGACGTCGCGCATGATGCGTTCGACCGAGTCGAACGCGTGCATCGTCGAGGCCTGGTAGTTCATCGCGAGGAAAATGCCCGACACGATCATGATCACGAGGCAGATCCCCGCGAGCGAACCGAAATTCCACATGTAGTTCAGGTTTCGCGGCGCGGGATACTTGATCAGCTGCTCGTCGATCATCTCGAAGATCGGCAGGCGGTGATCGACCCACTTGACGATGGGGTTCGCGCGGAACGGCGACGGGACGTAATCGTATTTGGCCATGGCTTGTTGCCTCAACCGATGCGGATGGTGGTGTCGTTTCTGAATGCGTAGGGCGGCACGTCGAGATTTTTGGGCGCCGGTCCCTTGCGGATGCGCCCCGACGTATCGTAGTGCGAGCCGTGGCACGGGCAGAACCAGCCGCCGTACTCGCCGCGCGAATCCGACGGCTTCTGGCCGAGCGGGACGCAGCCCAGATGCGTGCACACGCCCAGCAGCACAAGCCATTCGGGCTTCTGCACGCGCTTGGCGTCGGGCTGCGGATCGGGCAGGGCCGCCGTATCGTCGGCCTGGGCCTTGGCCACTTCCTCGGCCGTGCGATTGCGCACGAACACGGGCTTGCCGCGCCACATGACGGTGATCGCCATGCCGGGCTGCACCGCCGCCAAGTTGACGTCGGTCAACGACAGCGCCAGCACGTCGGCCGACGGGTTCATCGAATGGACGAACGCCCAGCCCGCCAGCACGGCGCCCGTGGCGCCGAACGCGGTCGTGGCGAGGTAAAGGAAATCGCGGCGCGGCGTGCCGTCGGGGTGTTTGCGCGAACCGTCGTCGGCAAGTGCGGAAGGACCGGGCTGAGCCATCGCAAGTAGACCCTTTTGGTTGGCGGCGCCGATCGGGCGCCGGTTCGACGAAGTCGGTTCAACAGATATGCTAGGCCGCGAACGGCGTACAGCACTAGATCGCGCCGGACTGCGACCGGATGTCGCAGGCGCCCCGACGCGCCATGTCGGATTTGGGTATAGTCCAGCTACGGGCCGGATGCAAAGCGACAAAAGAACCGCTAGTCTGCCGCGATCGTGATACGCCCGCCGTCCCCGCTGCGCTTGGCCCTGTTCGAGCCCGATATCGCCCAGAATACCGGCACCATTTTGCGCCTGGCGGCGTGTTTGGGGGTGGGCGTCGATATTGTCGAGCCGTGCGGATTTGTCTGGTCCGAGCCCAAATTGCGCCGCGCCGGCATGGATTATCTGGACCAGGTCGATCTGCAACGCCATACGAGCTGGGCGCAGTATCGCTTGATCGCACCGCCCCGACGGCTGGTGCTGCTGACGACCAAGGGGGCGACGCGGCTGCCCGATTTTTCGTTCCAAATCGGCGACACGCTGCTGCTGGGCCGCGAGTCGGCAGGCGTGCCCGATGCGGTGCATGCAGAGGCCGATGCGCGCGTGGCGATTCCGCTGGTCGCGACGGCGCGCTCGCTCAACGTGGCGGTTGCCGCAGCGGTTGCGCTGGGCGAGGCGATGCGGCAGCTTTGTCTGTATCCGGGGGAGGATTCATGAACGACGCCGAACTGACCGCCACGCGCAAAGCCATGGCCAAAGCCTGGTTCGCGGAATTGCGCGACAAAATCTGCGCCGAGTTCGAGGCGATCGAAGACGCTTTGGCCGACGGCCCGCACAAGGACCTGCCGGCTGGCCGCTTCAAGCGCACGCCCTGGCCGCGGCTCGACGCCAACGGCGAGGACGGCGGCGGGGGCACGATGGCCGTGATGCACGGACGCGTGTTCGAAAAAGTCGGCGTCAACGTGTCGACCGTCTATGGCGCGTTCTCGCCCGAATTTGCGAAGCAGATGCCGGGCGCTGCCGACGATCCGCGCTTTTGGGCATCGGGCATTTCGCTGGTGGCGCACATGCGCTCGCCCAAAGTGCCCGCCGTGCACATGAACACGCGCCATATCGTGACGACAAAAGCCTGGTTCGGCGGCGGCGGCGACCTCACGCCCATGGTGCCGAACGACGACGACACGCAAAGCTTCCACGCCGCCTACAAGGCCGCGTGCGACAAACACGATCCGGCCTACTATCCGCGCTTCAAAAAATGGTGCGACGAATACTTCTTTTTGAAGCACCGCAACGAGCCGCGCGGCGTGGGCGGCATTTTCTACGACAATCTGGATACCGGCGACTGGGCCAAGGACTTCGCCTTCACGCAGGATGTCGGCCGCGCCTTCCTGGTCGGCTACGCGCCGCTGGTGCGCCAGCACATGCACGATCCTTGGACCGACGCCGACCGCCAGCACCAGCGCATGCGGCGCGGGCGCTATGTGGAGTTCAATCTGCTCTACGATCGCGGCACGACGTTCGGTCTCAAAACCGGCGGCAATGTCGAAGCGATCCTGATGAGCCTGCCGCCCGACGTTGCCTGGCCCTAGGCCGGGCAGCCCGCCTCGATCCATTCTTCTTCGCGGGCCTTGAGCCAGGCCCCCATGGCGGGGCCGGGGGCGATGCCGGTCGCTTGCGCGGCACCGCCGTTCAGCTTGAATTTGGGCCGCACCCAGGCGGCGGCGCTTGCGAACATGGCGTCGAAGCCGGGCGATTTCGACCACGCCAGCAGCACGAACGGTGCCGGATCGCCGCCCAGCCTGTAAAACGCCGCCCGCCGCTGGCGTTCGTCGAACGCCGGATCGAGCGCCACCGACGGCGCCGTCAATGCGACGAGCCGCGCAGCGTCCGCATTCGAACAGCGCAGGCGCTTTGCGGCCGCCGCAGCGCCGATCGCCGGCACCAGCGCCGCAAGCCCAAGCACCGCATCGACACGCGCGCCGACCTTGGCCGCGACCGCCTGCAAACGGTCGAGCGCCGAAGGATCGCCGAGTTCGGGCAGCCAGAAATCAAACATGTGCGCTTCCGCCATCGAGCGCAGCATCGCGGACGCGTTGGGGCCCTCGATCAGGCGGAAAAGTTCGCTGCGCACGCGTTCGGCCGAAAGTTTCGTCAGCTGCGGCGCTGCGGCTTTGCAAGCGGCCAGCGCCTGCGCATCGGGCACGTCGCCGCCAAAGCGCGCCTGGAAGCGGAAAAAGCGCAGGGCGCGCAGATAGTCCTCGGCGATGCGCGCGGCCGCGTCGCCGACAAAGCGCACGCGGCGCTGGGCCAGGTCCGCACGCCCGCCGAAATAATCGAAGACGCCGCCCGCCGCATCCATCGACATGGCGTTCAGCGTAAAATCGCGCCGGGCCGCGTCGGCCGGCCAATCGTCGGTGAATTCGACCGTGGCGTGGCGCCCGTCGGTTTCCACGTCGCGCCGCAAGGTCGTGATCTCGAAGGTGCGGCCGCGCACCACGGCCGTCACCGTGCCGTGCGCGATTCCGGTCGGGACCGCCTTGAAGCCGGCCGCAACCAACTTGGCCATGACGGTTTCCGGCGCGTCCGAGGTGGCAAGATCGAGATCGTTCGGCGCATGGCCCGTCAGCGCGTCGCGCACGCACCCGCCCACGAAGCGCGCCTGCGGGCCAAGGCACGCCATCAGCAAGGCGGACGCCTCCATGGACGCCCACGCAGGCAGCGGCGACAAAACGAACGACGGCGAGCCGGACATGGCGTCCACTCTAGCCGATCACTCGGGTATGGCAAAACGCGCCGCAAGTTCGCGGTCGTAGCCGCGCGCGGCCAGCATCAGGCGCTGGGTGTAGGGGTCCTTCGCGTCCCCGGCGCGCAGCGCGGCCGTGTGCATTTCTTCGACGATACGGCCGCGATTCATCACGGCCAGGCGCCCGCACATATGCGCCACCACCGCCAGATTGTGGCTGACCATCACGAACGTGAGGCCGCGCTTGCGCCGCAGCGCATCGAGCAGATTGAGCACTTCGGCCTGGATCGACACGTCGAGCGCCGAGGTCGGTTCGTCGAGCAGCAGCAGCTCGGGCTCGACGATCAGCGCGCGCGCGATCGCGATGCGCTGGCGCTGGCCGCCCGACAATTGGTGCGGATAGCGGAACCGAAACCCCTTGCCGAGCCCGACTTCCTCGAGCGCACGCACGATGCGGCCCTCGCGGTCGTCCATCTTGTGGATCGCCAACGGCTCGGCCAGCGCGCGGTCGACCGTCTGGCGCGGATGCAGCGAACCGTAGGGGTCCTGGAAGACCATCTGCACGCGCGCATAGAACGCGCGGCTGCGCTTTTTCGACAGCGCCACGCCGTCGAAACGCGCCTCGCCCGTCCAGTCGCCGATCAGACCGGCGAGGGCGCGCAGCACGGTCGATTTGCCCGAGCCCGACTCGCCGACAAGGCCGTAGCTTTCGCCCTTCGCCACGACGAACGACGCGCGATCGACCGCGACCATGTCGCCGAACGCGACGCCAAGATCGCGCACCGCCAGCAGGCTCATGGGCCGTCCATCCAGCTTGCCTCGCGCGCGAGCACGGGCAGTTCGCTCTGCGCGCGCTCAAGGCGCGGCACGCAGTTCAGCAGGCCCTTCGTGTAGGGGTGCCGGGCGTTGCGAAGCTCGCTCGCTTTCAAGGTTTCGACCACGCGACCGCCATACATGACCAGCACGCGGTCGCAAAAGGCCGCGACCAGATCCAGATCGTGGCTTACGAAGATGAGCCCCATGCCGCGCCGCGCCACCAGATCGTCGAGGATGGCGAGCACCTGCATCTGCACCGTCACGTCGAGCGCCGAGGTGGGCTCGTCCGCGATCAGAAGATCGGGCTCCGCCACCAGCATCATCGCGATCATCGCGCGCTGGCCCATGCCGCCCGAGACCTCGTGCGGATAGAGGTCGAAGACGCGCGCAGGATTCGCGATGCGCACGGCATCGAGCATGGCAAGCGTCCGCTCGCGCGCTTCCGCGCGGCCCGCATTCGCGTGCAGGGAATAGGCTTCCGAAATCTGGTGCCCGACCGTCATGGTTGGGTTGAGCGAAAATTTCGGATCCTGCATGACCATCGACATGCGCTTGCCGCGCAGCTTGCGCCACGCAGACGGCGCGAGGCCGCGCAGATCCTGGCCGTCGAATTCGAGACGCTTGGCCTGGACCAGTCCCGGCGACGGCACGAGCCCCAGCAGTGCGCGCCCCGTGACCGACTTGCCCGAGCCGGACTCGCCCACGATGCCGATTTTCTCCTTGCCCATGGCAAACGATACGCCGCGCACCGCATTCACCGTGCGGTTGCGCAAGCGGAACGTGACATGCAGATCTTCGATCGCGACGAGCGGTTTTTCCACGGGCACCGTCAATCGCGCTTGGGGTCGAGCACGTCGCGCAACCCGTCGCCCAGCAGATTGAAGCCGAGCGCCACGACGAAAATCGCGATGCCCGGCATCGTTGCGACCCACCATTGGTCGAGCACGAAGCGACGGCCCGACGAGATCATCGCCCCCCATTCGGGGCTGGGCGGCTGCGCGCCGAGGCCAAGAAACCCCAATCCCGCCGCCGTCAGAATGATGCCGGCCATGTCGAGCGTCATGCGCACGATGGTCGAGGACACGCACATCGGCGCCACATGCCGCAAGACGATGCGCAAGCCCGAAGCGCCCTGCGCCTGCACGGCTGCGATATAGTCGGCCTTGCGCACCACCAAGGTCTCGGCGCGTGCGAGACGCGCATAAGGCGGCCACGACGTGAGGGCAATCGCGAGCACGGCATTCTCGATGCCGGGTTTGAGTGCGGCCACAAATGCCAGCGCCAAGATCAAGCGCGGGAATGCGAGGAAGACGTCGGTGATGCGCATCAAAACCGCATCGACCCAGCCGCCGAAATAGCCCGACAAGGTGCCGATCGCCAGGCCCAGCGGTGCCACCGTCACGACCACCAGCAGCACAATCGCAAGCGTGATGCGCGATCCGAAAATCAGTCGGCTTAAAATGTCGCGGCCCAATTCGTCGGTGCCGAGCAGATGGCGCGCCGAGGGCGGCTGCAAGCGGAAATCGAGATCCTGCGTGCTGGGGCCAAAAGGGGCCAGCAGCGGCGCGAAGATCGCCACAAAAACGAGCGCCAGAACGATGCCAAGCCCGACCATCGCAAGGCCGTTCTGGCGAAAATCGAGCCAGTTGCGATAGAAAGCGCCGGCCCTCGCCTGGCCCCGGCTTTGCGGCGCTTCGTCGAGCAGCCAACTGCGCAAAGCCCCGCTCATCCTTTCGCCCGCGGATCGACGAGTTTGTAGAGCAGGTCCGACAGCAGATTGAGGCCGACAATCACCGTGCCGACCACGAACGTGCCGCCCAGCACGGCGTTCATGTCGGCGGCCAGCAGCGATTGCGTGATGTATTGCCCAAGGCCCGGCCACGCGAACACGGTTTCGGTCAAAACCGAGCCTTCGAGCAGGTTGGCGTAGGACAGCGTGATCACCGTCACGAGCGGCACCATCGCGTTGCCAAGCGCATGGCGCCATACGACGCGAAATTCCGACAGACCCTTGACGCGCGCGGCCGTCACGTATTCCTGGCGCAATTGTTCGAGCATGAAGCTGCGCGTCATGCGGCTGATATAGGCCAAGCTGAAATAGCCGAGCAGGCTGGCGGGCAAAATCAAATGGCCGAGCGCGTCGCCGAACACCTCCCACTCGCCCGCCATCGCGGCGTCGAGCAGAATGAGACCCGTGACCGGCTCGACGATATCGTCGAAGCCGACCGACAGGCGCCCCGGCCCCGCAACCCAGCCAAGCGTCGCATAGAACAGCAGCAGCCCCATGAGCCCAAGCCAGAACACCGGCACCGAATAGCCCACGAGCCCAAAGACGCGCACAAGCTGGTCGGGCCAGCGGCCGCGATGCACGGCGGCCAGAACGCCCATGGGAATGCCGAACACAACGCCAATCAGCGTGCCGATCGTGGCAAGTTCGACCGTGGCGGGGAAAACGCGCACGATGTCGTCCATGACGCTGTTGGAGGTCAGCACCGAGCGCCCGAAATCGCCCGTGACGGCCTTTTGGGCGAACAGAAAAAACTGGTGCCAGATCGGCAGATCGAGGCCGAGTTCGAGGCGCACGCGCTCGTAAACTTCGGCAGGCGCCCGGTCGCCGACGGCGGCCAGCACCGGATCGATCGGCATGACGCGGCCGATCAGGAACGTGACGAGCAGCAATCCCAACAATGTCGCCGCGACGGAGAGAACCGTCGCGACGACGTTGCCGAACTTTCCGGCAAACAGCGCTTGCGCCGCTGCCACCCTACTTCTTCGATATCTCGTGGTAGTAGTTGTTGTCGAACGACGGTCCGATCACGTAACCCGTGACGCCCGCACGGCTGACCGCCACTTCGATCTGCTGCGACATGATCACGAAGGGCGAGATCTTCTGGTGGTCGCGCTGGACCGTTTCGTAGGTCGCCTTGCGGCGGAGCGAATCCTTCTCCAGAACGGCTGCCAGAACCACCTGGCTCATCTGCGGAATGTCCCACGCGTTGCGCCAGGCGAGAGTCTTGGAGCGCGCATCGTCGGTGTTGTCGACATTGATCGCGAAGGTTTCGGCGTTGGTGTGCGGGTCCTGATAGTCGGGGCCCCACTGGCCGATATAGATGTCGTGGTTGCGCGCGCGATACTTGGTCAGCGTCTGGCGCCCGTCGCCGGGCAGCAATTCCAGCTTGATGCCGGCCTGGGCCCATTGCGCCTGGATGGCTTGGGCGATGTCCTGGATCGGCGACACGGTGCGTACATCCATCGTCACCGTGAAGCCATTGGGCAAGCCCGCAGCCGCCAACAACGCCTTGCCCTTGGCGAGATCGAATTTGTAGGGCTTGTCGTCGATGGCGCCCAAGAACCCGATCGGCAGGAAGGCTTGGTGCGTCTTGAAGCGACCGGCGGTCAAGTTGCGCTCGATCGCGTCGTAATCGGTGAGCCACTTCAAGGCTTCGCGCACTTCGGGCTTGGCGAGGTTCGGGTTCTTGGCGTTGAGGCCCAGATAGAGAATGGCCCCCTTGTCGCCGCTCTGGACCGTGAATTTGGGATTGTTGCGCAACGTCGCGATGTCGTCCTTCGACAGATCGCGCGCATAGTCGACGTCGCCTTTTTCGAGCAGCAGGCGCTGCGTCGCGGTTTCGGCGACATGGCGCACGACGACGCGGTCGTTTTTGGGCACGCCGCGGAACCAGTTCTTGTTGGCCTCCAGCGTATACTGGTCGGACGCGCGCCAGCTGCGCAGGCGATAGGCGCCCGACCCGGCCGAGTTCTGCGACAGCCACGCATTGCCAAAATCGCCGTCTTTGACGTTGGCTTTGACAAGCTTGCTGTCGACGATCGCGCCGATGGGCGCGGTCAGGCAGTAGAAGAAAAAGCTCGGCGCGTAGGCTTTGTCGGTCACGATCACAAGCGTGTCGGGCGCGCTCGCGCGCACGCGCTGCATCACGTTGTCTTTGTTGAGACCGAACTGCGTGAGGATGAAACCCGGCGTCTTGTTCAAGATCACCGCGCGCTGCAACGAATAGGCGGCATCTTCCGCCGTCACGTCGTTGCCGGAATGGAATTTGACGCCCGGACGCATCTTGAACGTATAGGTCACGCCGTCCGGTGCGACCGACCAGCTCGTGGCGAGCTCGCCGTTGATCTTGGTGACGTCCTTGAGGTCGTAGCCGATCAGCCGGTCGTAGAGATTGGCGACAACTTCCGAGCCCGAAAATTCGAAAGATTGGGCTGGATCGAGCGAAATGATGTCGTCAATCTGTTTGGCCATCACGACCGTGTTGCGCGGCGTTTGGGCTGCCGTTTGCGGCGCAACGAAGCCTGCCGCGAGCAGAGCAACCAAGACCGCGCCCGCCAGATGGGTTTGCATTTTCATGTTTTCGCTCCGCCCCTCAGGATTCAACAAACTGTCGCTGGTATTTCGCGCGCAGCAGCGCGCGGTGTCAAGCCGCGCGAAGTTCAGCTCAAATCGACCGCATGTTTTTTGAGATCGTCGAGCGCGCAAGCGTCCAGCGTATTCGCGTGCGTGGCCGCGAGCACGATTTGGGGCGCCTTGCCCGCTTCGAAGGCTTCCTGCCAGCGCGCGGCGCACAGGCACCAGCGGTCGCCGGGCTTGAGGCCCGCAAACCCGTATTCCGGACGCGGCGTGGACAGGTCGTTGCCCGCGTTTTTGGAAAAAGCGAGGAAGTCGGCCGTCACGATCGCGCAGACCGTGTGCAGACCCCGATCCATCGGGCCCGTGTTGCAGCAGCCGTCGCGAAAAAAGCCCGTCAGTGGCGTGCGCCCGCACTCGGCCAGCGGCAATCCCAGCACGTTCTTTGCCCCGCGCGGCCCGCCGCCGCGTTCGTCCCGTTCGCCATCCATCGCCAATCCTCCGTCGTTAGGCGCATAGTAGCGCTGCGCGTGAGCACCGGATACGAGAAGAATCAACGCGGTTAAGTTTTTTGTCCTCGTTTTTTCGTCGCCAAGCTCGGCTTGCCAAGCCGGGCGGCCCCTTGTATAACGCGCGTCCCTAAATCCGCTGCGGCCATGGCGCGGAACCCCTTGGACTTGTTCCAAGCGCGGTTCCAACAGGGCATGCCCAACCGCAGGAACTATGAAGGAGATCAAAATGCCCAAGATGAAGACCAAGTCGGCCGCCAAAAAGCGGTTCAAAGTCACGGCCAGCGGCAAGGTGCTCGCCGCCGTCGGCGCCAAGCGCCACAATCTGCGCAAGCGTCCCCAAAAGATGAAGCGCAGCTCGCGCGGCACGTTCGTGCTGACGCACGGCGAAGAAGTGCGCGTGAAGCGCTTCTTCCTGCCCTACGCTTGATCCGCCGACAGAAAGAAGGAGCGACCTATGGCTCGTGTTAAACGCGGCGTCACCGCGCGTGCTCGCCACAAGAAAGTCATCGACCAAGCGGCCGGTTTTGTCGGCCGCAACGGCAATACCTTCCGCGCCGCTTTGGAGCGGCTCGAAAAGGGCCTGCAATACGCCTATCGCGACCGGCGCAACAAGAAGCGCGAATTCCGCGCCTTGTGGATCCAGCGCATCAATGCCGGTGCGCGCGAGCACGGCTTGACCTACTCGAACCTCATCGCGGGCCTCAAAAAAGCCTCGGTCGAAATCGATCGCAAGGTTCTAGCCAATATCGCTATGACGGATCCGGCGGGTTTTGGCGCCTTGGTTCAAAAGGCCAAGGCCGCCCTCTAACCGTTCTTTTCGACCCGAAGAGGGGGTCTGGCCAAAACGGGCCAGGCCCCTTTTTTGTTTTCTTTGAGCGAGCACACGCATGAACGATCTTACGGCGCTGGAAACCGATCTTGCCGCGCGCATCGACGCGGCCGCCGACCTCGACGCGATCGAGGCGTGCCGCATCGACCTGCTGGGCAAAAAGGGACAAGTGACCGAGCTTATGAAAACGCTCGGCAGCTTGCCCGTGGACGAGCGCAAAGCGCGCGGGGCCGCCCTCAACGTTCTGAAGACGGCGATCGAAACCAGGCTTGCCCGGCGCAAAGAAGCGCTGGCCGCCGCCGCCCTCGACGCCAAGCTTGCCGCCGACACGATCGACGTCACGCTGCCCGCCCGCCCGAGCCCCGAGGGCCGCATCCATCCGATCAGCCAGACGATCGACGAGCTCGTGTCGATCTTCGGCGAAATGGGGTTTGCCGTCGCCGAAGGCCCCGACATCGAAAGCGACGACTACAATTTCACGCGCCTCAACATTCCCCCCGAACATCCCGCGCGCCAGAGCCACGACACGTTCTATCTGGTCGGCAAGGACGGCGCGCAATACGGCAACGTGCTGCGCACGCATACCAGCCCCGTCCAGGTGCGCACGATGCTGGGCCAAAAACCGCCGATCCGCATCGTGGCGCCGGGGCGCACCTACCGGTCGGATTCCGACGCGACGCACTCGCCCAATTTCCACCAGATCGAAGGACTGCTGATCGACAGAACTTCGACCATGGCGCATCTCAAGGGCTGCCTTGTGGAGTTCGTGCGCGCGTTTTTCGAAATCCCGGATCTGCGCTACCGCTTCCGGCCGAGCTATTTTCCGTTCACCGAACCCTCGGCCGAGATGGACATCGCGTGCACGCGCGGCAACGGCGAGCTGAAGCTCGGCGTCGGCGACGACTGGCTTGAAATTTTGGGTTGCGGAATGGTCAGCCCCAAGGTGCTTGCCATGTGCGGCATCGACCCCAACGAATACCAAGGCTTCGCCTTCGGCATGGGGATCGAGCGCGTGGCGATGCTGAAATACGGCATCCCCGACCTTCGCACCTTCTACGAAGCCGATCTGCGTTGGCTCAAACATTACGGCTTCCTGGCCGTCGACGTTCCCACTCTGGCTGGCGGACTTGCCCGATGAAATTCACGCTGTCCTGGCTGAAGACGCATCTCGAGACGAACGCATCGCTCAAAGAAATCGCCGACAAACTTACGGCGATCGGGCTCGAGCTTGAAGGCATCGAAGACCGCGCGGCGGCGCTCGCAGCCTTCAAGGTCGTTTATGTCGTCGAGGCCAAGCCGCATCCCGATGCCGACCGATTGCGCGTGTGCCAGGTCGATACCGGCAACGGCATCGTGCAGGTCGTGTGCGGCGCGCCCAATGCGCGCACCGGCATGAAGGGCGTGTTCGCGCCCGCCGGCACGGTGGTGCCGGGCACGGGCTTGCTGCTGAAAGCGGGCCAGATTCGCGGCCAAGCCTCGAACGGCATGCTCGTGTCGATGCGCGAAATGGGCTTGGGCGAAGACCATGACGGCATCATCGACATGCCGGGCGACGCGCCCGTCGGCGCGCCCTTTGCGCCGCTGCTGGGCCAGGACGATCCGCTGATCGACATTGCCATCACGCCCAACCATGCCGAATCGCTGGGCGTGCGCGGCATTGCGCGCGATCTGGCGGCGGCGGGCCTTGGCACGCTGAAGCCGATGCCGATCGTCCCCGTTGCCGGCAGCTACAAAAGCCCGATCGGCGTGGAGTTGGCGCTCGACGAGCCGGGCCATTGCCCGCTGTTTGTCGGCCGCCATTTTCGCGGCCTCAAAAACGGTCCCTCGCCCAAATGGCTTGCCGACCGGCTGCTGGCCGTGGGCTTGCGGCCGATCTCGGCGCTCGTCGATATCACCAACTTCTTCACGCTCGACACCAACCGGCCATTGCACGTGTTCGATGCCGCAAAGCTCCACGGCGGCTTGAAGCTCGGTACTGCCAAAGGCGGCGAGAGCTTCGCGGCGCTGAACGGCAAAAGCTATACGATGGCCGGCGGCGAAACGCTGATCATGGACGGCTCGGGCCGACCCGTGTCGCTCGGCGGCTTGATGGGCGGCTCCAGCACCGGGTGCAGCGCCGAAACGAGCGAGATGTTTCTGGAGGTCGCGCTGTTCGATCCGATCCGCGTGGCGATCACCGGGCGCCACCACCAGATTCTGTCGGATGCGCGCTATCGCTTCGAGCGCGGCCTCGATCCCGACTTCGTGATGGACGGCATGGAAGCCGCCACGCGCATGGTGCTGGAGCTATGCGGCGGCGAGGCCTCCGAACCTGTGATTGCGGGCGCGGTTCCGCGCTGGCAGCGCAGCTACGCGCTGCGCACGTCGCGCGTGCTCGGCCTTGGCGGGCTCGACATGCCCAAGGCGCGCCAGGTCGAAATTCTGACGCGCCTTGGTTTTGGCGTCGCCGACCAGGGCGACACGCTCGACGTATCGCCGCCGGGCTGGCGCGCCGACGTCCAGGGCGAAGCCGATCTGGTCGAAGAAGTGCTGCGCATCGAAGGCTACGATGCGATCCCGGCCGCCAAACTGCCGCGCGACGGCGCCATGCCGCCCTTGGCGCTGACGCAAGGCCAGCGCCGCGTGCGCGATGCCAAGCGCGTGTGGGCCGGCCTCGGCTTGGTCGAAGCGGTGACGTTTTCGTTCATGCAGTCGACCCAGGCCAAGGCGTTTGGCGGTACCAATCCTGCTTTGGCGCTCGCCAATCCGATCAGCGCCGATCTCGACTATATGCGCCCGTCGATCGTGCCGAACCTTGCCAATGCGGCAAGGCGCAATGCCGATCGCGGCTGGAGCGATGCGGCCCTGTTCGAAGTGGGCCCGATCTTCGCAGGGCCCGGCGAGAGCGAACAGCGCACGGTTGCAACCGCCGTGCGCAGCGGCCAGATGCTGGGCCGCCATTGGGGCCAGCAGGCGCGCGGCGTCGACGCGTTCGACGCCAAGGCCGATGCGCTGGCGCTGCTCGCCCAACTCGGGCTCTCGGTCGAGAACGTCGCGGTCGCGCGCGAGGCGCCGGGCTGGTACCACCCCGGCCGCTCCGGCGTCTTGAAACTCGGCCCCAAGACTGTGCTGGCGCAGTTCGGCGAACTGCATCCAAGCGCGCTCGCGGCGCTCGACATCGATTTCCCGGTCGTGGCGTGCGAAGTGTTTTTGGACGCGCTGCCCGCCCCCAAGACCAAAGCCGGACGCCAACGCGCGCCCTTGAAGCTCGCGAGCCTGCAACCGCTCGAACGCGATTTTGCATTCGTGGTGGACGAAGCGGTTGCAGCCGATGCGATCCTGCGCGCCGTGCGCGGGGCCGACAAAGCGCTGGTCAGCGGCGCAGGCGTGTTCGACGTCTATCGCGGCAAGGGCGTGGAGCCCGGCAAAAAGTCGGTCGCGATCGCGGTGCGCTACCAGCCGGGCGAGCGCACCTTGGTTGAGGCCGATCTGGAAGCGCTTGCCGCCAAAATCGTCGCTGCCGTCGCCAAGGCAACGGGCGCTGTCCTGCGCGCTTGAAGCGAGCGCGCTGTCTGACGACCGGCGCCGCCAAATCCCAAATCGGACCCGCCCGTTTCGCTGCGCTTGATGCAGCGAAACGGGCGCCCGATCGCGGCAGCGCCAACCGTTGGCAAACAGAGCGCGGCGCATACAACCGACTGCAAGCAATTCTGCCCGCGCGGGATGCAAGCCTGGCCCCGCAGCGCGGTCCGGTGCGCGTGGGCTGTCGCGACGATGGCGTGCATCGCGACAGGGTGAATTCAAATTGGAACTTAAACAAAACATTGTCAATAGTCTCTTTACTGTTTTAAAACCTATTAAAGAGGCCCTCTGTTGACGATTTTTGCGATCTCTTTATAGTGTTGGCATGTCGTGCGACCTCGTTCAGTGCCTGCAAGCGCGAATTAACCGCCCGGTTCTGCTCAAGAACCGGGACGCGTTGGTTCGTTTTGCACTGTGCTCGAGGGAGTTTCGCCGCCATGCCCCAATCCAGCCCGTCAGCAGCGTCTAAGCTGTTCCGTTTTGCGGTGCGTGCCGCTCCGACTGTCGGCTTGCCCGCACGCATTCCCGGCCGATTCGCCAAGCGGGATCTGCTTGCGCGCTCGTTGCGCGCCGCCTGACGCCTAGTTTTTGCGAGACACCCCATGAACGCCCCGCCCAAAGCAAACGACTACAAAGCGACCGTCTTTTTGCCGCAGACCGCCTTTGCAATGCGCGGCGATCTGCCCAAGCGCGAACCCGATACGCTCGCCAAGTGGGAGGCGGCCGGCATCTACGGCGCCCTGCGCCGCACAGCCAAGGGCCGCGAGAAATTCGTGCTGCATGACGGCCCGCCCTACGCCAACGGGCATCTGCATATCGGCCACGCGCTCAACAAAATTCTCAAGGACGTGGTGGTCCGCACGCAGCAAATGTCGGGCAAGGACGCGAACTACGTGCCCGGCTGGGACTGCCACGGCCTGCCGATCGAATGGAAGATCGAGGAAGAGTACCGCGCCAAAGGCAAAGACAAGGATGCGGTCGACATCGTCGAGTTCCGCCGCGAATGCCGCGACTTCGCCGCCAAATGGATCGAGATCCAGAAGGCGGAATTCAAGCGCCTGGGCATCGCGGGCGACTGGTCGAACCCGTATTCGACCATGTCGTTCGCCGCCGAAGCCCAGATCGCGCGCGAGATCGCCAAGTTCGCCATGAATGGCGGGCTGTTTCGCGGCTCCAAACCCGTGATGTGGTCGGTCGTCGAGAAGACGGCGCTTGCCGAAGCCGAAATCGAGTACCACGAGCACAGATCGGCGACGATCCATCTGGCGTTCCCGATCGTGGCGCCCAAAAATCCGCGCCATGCCGGGGCGTCGATCGTGATCTGGACCACGACGCCGTGGACCATTCCGGGCAACCGCGCGCTCGCAGCCGGGGCCGAGATCGCGTACGACCTGCTCGCGGTCAAATCCGTGCATGCGGACTCGCGCGTCAAAGTCGGCGCGCGCTACATCGTCGCGAGCGCGCTCGCCGACGCGTTCCTCGAAGCCGCGCGCATCGCAGAGGTCGAAGTTTCGCCCGACGATCGCGCAACGGGCGCCGAACTTGCCGGCACCGTGTGCGCGCATCCGCTGCGCGGCGTCGACGGGGCGGACGGGTACTACGATTTCGACGTGAAGGTTTTCACGGGCGATTTTGTGACGACCGAAGCGGGTACGGGCTTCGTGCATATTGCGCCGGGCCACGGCGAGGACGACTACGAGCTTGGTCTTAAAAACGGCGTCGAAGTGCCCCAGACCGTGTCGGCCGACGGCAGCTATTACGACCACGTCAAGCTGTTCGCGGGCAAGCGCGTCTACACGCCGCACGGCAAATCGGGCGATGCCAACAAGGCCGTGGTCGCGGCCCTCGATCCCACGGGCCTGCTCGTCGCCACGGGCAGCTTGCAGCATTCCTATCCGCATTCCTGGCGCTCGAAGGCGCCCTTGCTGTTCCGCAACACGCCGCAATGGTTCATCTCGATGCAGGCCAACGATCTGCGCGCCAAAGCCTTGGCCGCCATCGAAGCCACGCGCTGGGTCCCGGCCTCGGGCAAGAACCGCATCAAGGCGATGATCGAACAGCGCCCCGACTGGTGCATCTCGCGCCAGCGCGCCTGGGGCGTTCCCATCGCAGTTTTTGTCGACAAAAAGAGCGGCCAGTTGCTGCGCGACGAAGCGGTCTTCAAGCGCATCGCCGACGCGTTCGAAAAAGAAGGCGCCGATGCGTGGTACGCCTCGCCGCCCGCACGTTTCCTGGGGCCTGACTACGATGCCGACGGCTTCGAGCAAGTGCGCGACGTGATCGACGTGTGGTTCGACAGCGGCTCCAGCCACGCCTACACGCTCGAACCGCCCGCATCGCAAACGGGCTGGGATCTGAAATGGCCGGCCTCGCTCTATCTCGAAGGTTCGGACCAGCATCGCGGCTGGTTCCATTCCTCGCTGCTGGAAGCGTGCGGCACGCGCGGCGTTGCCCCCTACGAAGCCGTGCTCACGCACGGTTTTGTGCTCGACGAGCAGGGCCGCAAAATGTCGAAGTCGCTCGGCAACGTCACGGCGCCGCAGCAGGTGATCGAACAGTACGGCGCCGACATTTTGCGCCTGTGGGTTGTTGCCTCTGACTATTCGGAAGATCTGCGCATCGGGCCCGAGATCCTAAAACAGCAGGCCGAAACCTACCGGCGCCTGCGCAACACGCTGCGCTATCTGCTGGGCGCGCTCGACGGATTTTCGGACGGCGAAAAAATCGCGTCGGCCGACATGCCCGAGCTCGAGCGCTACATCCTGCACCGCGCCAATGCGCTCGACGCGACGCTGAAGACCGCTGTCGACGGGTTCGGCTTCACGGCGTTCTATGTCGAGCTGCATAATTTCTGCGCGGTCGATCTGTCGGCATTCTATTTCGACATCCGCAAGGACGCGCTCTATTGCGACGCGAAAACCAGCTTGCGTCGGCGCGCGGCGCGCACGCTGATGGACATTCTGTTCGACCGTCTGGCCAAGTGGCTCGCACCCGTGCTGGTGTTCACGGCCGAAGAAGCCTGGCGCACGCGCAAGGGCGACGATGCGGCCTCGGTGCATGCCGAGCTGTTTGCGGCCGCCGTGCCCGCCTGGCAGGACGACGCGCTTGCCGAAAAATGGACGAAGCTGCGCGATCTTCGCCGCACGGTAACGGGCGCGCTGGAAGTCGCGCGCGCGGACAAAAAAATCGGCTCGTCCTTGCAGGCGGCGCCGGTCGTCTTTGTCGAGGGCCCGTCGCCGGCATCGTTGCTGTCGGGCGAAGCCTGGAACGAGTTGTTCATCGTCTCCGGCCATCGCTTCGAAGCGGCGCGGGCACCTGCGGGCGCTTTTGCGCTGCCCGATGCGCCCGGCATTGCCGTGTCGGTCGAACTTGCGGGCGGCGCCAAATGCGAGCGCTGCTGGAAAGTGCTGCCCGATGTCGGGACCCATGCCGCGCATCCGGCTTTGTGCGGGCGCTGCGCCGAGGTGGTAGGCGCATGACCCAGACCGACCGACTGCGGCGCGGCCTTGCCATCGCGTTCGGCGTGCTGGTGGCGGACCAGCTCGTCAAGTTCGCGATGCTGCGCTATCTGATCGACGGCTTCCGCCCGTCTGTCGAAGTGCTGCCGTTTTTCAATCTGGTCGTCGTGTGGAACTACGGCATCAGCTTTGGCATGTTCAACACAGGCTCGGCGTCGGCGGCGTATCTGTTTGCCGGGCTGGCGCTCGCCATCGTCGCGGGGCTTTTGTGGTGGCTGCGCAACGCCGAAAACGTCACGGTCGTGCTGGCACTTGGTCTGGTTGTCGGCGGCGCGATCGGCAACGTGGTCGACCGGCTGCGCTTTGGCGCCGTGTTCGACTTCTTCGATTTCCACGTCTGGGGCTATCATTGGCCGGCGTTCAACATTGCCGATGCGGGCATTACGCTTGGGGTTGCCTGCCTGTTCTATGACTCTTTCTTTGGCCGCGAAAATGGCCTAAAATAGAGCCTATGGAAAACAAAACTGCGACCTCGCGATGGGTGCCTGCTTCTCTGCTGTTGGCGGCGACGCTGGCGCTTGGGGCATGCGCGGACACGCGCAAAGCGATCGGCTGGGAGAAATCCACGCCGGACGAGTTTCGTGTCGTGTCGCGCGCACCGCTGACACTGCCGCCCGATTTTGGCCTGCGTCCGCCCGCCCCCGGCACGGCGCGCCCGCAAGAATCCTCGCCGCAAGAATCCGCGCGCGCGGCCGTGTTCCGCGCCGAGCGCCCGGCAAACGCCGCTGCCAGCAACGCCGCGCTCAGCGCAGGCGAACGCCAATTGCTTGGCAGAGCCGGCGCCGAGCGCGCCGACGCCTCGATCCGCGACACGATCGACCGCGAAACGCAAAGCCTGGCCGATGCCGACCGCACCTTTGTCGACCGGCTGATTTTCTGGCAACCGCCGCAAGCTCCGGCCGGCAGCGAGCTCGATCCCGGGCGCGAATCCCAGCGTCTGCGCGAAGCCCAAGCTGCGGGCCGCGCCGCCAACGAGGGCGAAGTCGCAACGATCCGCACGCGCAAACGCGGCTGGCTCGAAGGGATCTTCTGATCCCCGTGCGCCGCTTTCTGGCCGCTGCTGGCATCGTCTCTGCGTGCGTTGCCGCCGCGCTTTCGGGCGGCCCGGCGAACGCGCAAGTGTTCTCGCCCGTCACGTTCGAACTTGCCAACGGCCTTCAAGTGGTCGTGGTCGAAAATCGCCGCGCGCCCGTCGTCGTGCAGATGGTCTGGTACAAGGCGGGCGCTGCCGACGAAGTGCAGGGCAAATCGGGCATCGCGCATTTCCTCGAGCACCTGATGTTCAAGGGCACGCCCACGGTGCCGCCGGGCGAATTCAGCCGGCGCGTCGCGCGCGTGGGCGGCCGCGACAACGCGTTCACGGGCTGGGACTACACGGCCTATTTCCAGAATGTCGCGCGCGACCGGCTTGAAACCGTCATGCAGCTCGAAGCCGACCGCATGGCCAATCTCGTGCTCTCGGAAGCCGAAGTGACGCCCGAGCGCGACGTGATTGTCGAAGAGCGCCGCCAAGTCGTCGACCAGCGGCCCGCTTCCAAACTGCGCGAGCAATCGGCCGCAGCGCTGTTTTTGAACCACCCTTACGGCCGGCCGATCATCGGCTGGGAGCACGAGATGCGCGGCCTGACGCGCCAGGACGCGCTCGATTGGTACGGCAAATGGTACGCGCCTAACAATGCGATGCTGGTGATCGCGGGCGACGTGTCGGCCGCCGAGGTAAAGATTTTGGCCGAACGCTATTACGGCCCCATTCCGCGCAAAGCGGTGCCCACGCGCGTCCGCGCGCAGGAGCCGCCGCCGATCGCTTCGCGGCGCATCGAGCTTCGCGACGTGCGCGTGCGCCAGCCTTCGTGGTCGCGCGCGTGGATGGCGCCCTCGCAAGCGGCGGCGTTTGCGGGGCTGGGTCCGGACCAGGTCGATGCGCTCGATCTTGCAGCCGAATTGCTGGGCGGCGGCGCCACCAGCCGGCTCGTACGCGGCCTCGTGCACGACAAGGCGCTGGCGACCGGGGCGGCGGCCGGTTACGATTCGAGCGCCCTCGACCCGACGGCCTTCTATGTGTTCGCCAGTCCGCGTCCGGGCGTGGAAGTGGCGGCGCTCGAAGCCGCCATCGAAACGCTGATCCGCGAAACGCTGGCCGACGGGTTCACCGACGACGAAGTGCTGCGCGCCAAGACGCGTCTGGCGGACTCGGCGATCCTGGCGCGCGATTCCGCGCAGGCTGGAGCGCGCGCTTTTGGTACGGCCTTCACGACCGGGCGCGACGTTGCCTATGTCGAATCGTGGCCGCAGCGTCTGGCGGCGGTAACGACAGCCCAGGTCAACCAAGCGCTGCGCGCCGTGCTGTCGAACGAGGCGCACGTCACCTCGATCCTCTTGCCGAAACCGGGCAGCTGATGCGCGCGTTGTTTGTCTTTCTCGCAGCGCTGCTGCTGCTGGCAGCCCCGGCGGTCGCGCAAAACCAGCGCATCGAGCGCGTGGTCAGCCCCGGCGGCATCGAAGCGTGGTTCGTGCGCGACAATTCGCTGCCGCTGCTGGCGATCGAATTTTCGTGGCGCGGCGGCTCTGCGCAGGACCCGGCCGGGCTCGAAGGTTTGGCCGCCCTTACCGCCGACATGATCGCCCAAGGGGCCGGATCGCGCGACCAGCAGGCGTTTGCGGCCGAGCTTGAAAACCGATCGATCGCGCTCGGCTTTTCCGCCGGGCTCGATACGACGCAAGGCAGCTTGCGCGTGCTGTCGCGCGACAAGACGCTGGGCATCGAACTGCTGGCCGATGCGCTCGCGCGTCCGCGCTTCGATGCCGAGCAGGTCGAGCGCCTGCGCGCCAACGTTCTGGCGGGCATTTCGCGCGACGAGACCAGCCCCGAGACGATCGCGCGGCGCGCGTTTGCGCGCGCTGCCTTCGGCGAGCATCCGTATGCGCGCCCGTCGCGCGGGACCCCCGAAAGCGTCAAGGCGATCGCGTCGGCCGACATGCGAGCGCTGCTTGCCCGCGTCTATGCGCGCGACAATCTGGTGGTCGCGGTCGTCGGCGACAGCAACGCGGGCGAACTGGGCGCCTTGCTCGACCGCGCGTTCGGCGCATTGCCTGCGGCCGCACGCACCGTTGCGATTGCGCCCGTCGCAGCGTCGGGGGCGGGCAAAACGCTCGTCTTGCAGCGTCCGGGCAGCCAGACCTTCGCGCTGTTCGGCCATCAAGGGATCGGGCGCGACGACCCCGACTTCTTCGCCGCGACGGTCGTGAATTATATTCTGGGCGGCGGCGGGTTCAATTCGCGCCTGATGCTGTCGGTGCGCGAGCGTGCGGGGCTTACCTACGGCATCGGCACCGGCCTTGCGACGTTCGATGCGGCGGCGATCGTGCAAGGTTCGACCTCCAGCGAAAACGGCACGGTCGCGCGCGCGCTCGACCTCGTGCGCGCCGAATGGGCCGAGATGGCGAAGTCCGGCCCTTCGGCGGACGAATTGCAGGGCGCCAAAGATTTTCTGACAGGGTCCTTCCCGCTGCAATTCGACGGCAGTGCGCGCATCGCGCGCCTGATGGTCAATGCCCGGCTCGACGGGCGCGGCCTGGACTGGTTCGAGGAACGCCAGCGCCGCGTGGCGGGCGTAACGCTCGACGATGCGCGCCGGGTCGCCGCCCGCCTGCTCGATCCGGCCAAATTGCTGGTCGTCGCCGTCGGCCAACCGGTTGGCTTGGCCGCCAGCGAATAGGCTAAACTCGCGACCGGAGACGAGTCGCCATGCAGTTGCCCTACACCCAGGATTTGCGCCATTGCCACACCCCGGCCCTCGCGGCCGAACTGGCAAAAACCGCCCCCACTTTGGCGCGCTTGAAAGCGGCGCTCGGCACGGGCCGTTACGCGTTTCTCGACCAGCCCGATCGGACCGACGACCTCGCCGAGATCCGCGCGGCCGCCAAACGCTTCGACGGCTTCGAGACGATCTTGCTGCTCGGCACCGGCGGCTCCAGTTTGGGGGCGCGCACGCTCGCGGCCCTCGTCGATGGCGGCCAGGGGCTGTGGCCGTTGGGCGCGCGGCGCCTTGTCGTTGCCGAAAATGTCGATCCGTTCGGCTTCCAAAAATTGCTGGCCGCGATCGACCTCAAACGGACCGGCGTGCTGGCGGTTTCCAAATCCGGCGGCACGGTCGAAACCTTGGCGCAGCTTCACGCGCTGTTGCCGCATCTGCCGTTGGGTGCGCGCCAAATCTGCGTCGTGACCGAACCACACGACAATCCGCTCGGGCGTTTGGCCGACCGGCTGGGCATTCCGCGCGTCGTGCACCCGCCGACGCTGGGCGGGCGCTATTCGGTGCTCTCGAGTGTCGGTTTGCTGCCCGCATGTCTGCTTGGCATCGACATCGAAGCACTGCGCGCAGGGGCGCGTCTTGCGCGCGACGCGGCCCTTGGCGATCCCCACACTTCGTTGCCAGCACAAGGCGCAGCGCTGGCCGTCGCCGCCCGTGAGACCGGCCACACCCAAAGCGTGTTGTGCGCCTATGTCGATGCGCTTGGCCCCTTCGGCCAATGGTACGCGCAATTGTGGGCCGAGAGCCTGGGCAAAAACGGCCAGGGCACGACGCCGATCCGCGCGCTCGGCACCGTCGACCAGCACAGCCAGTTGCAGCTTTGGCTCGACGGACCGGCCGACAAGCTTGTCACCATCGTCTCGCAGACCAGCCTCGGCCACGGCCCGCGCATGGACGCAGCCGCGCTTGGCGATGCCGCGCTCGGCTATCTCGACGGGCGCACGATGGGCGACGTGCTCGATGTCGCGTGCCGGGCGACGGCCGAAACCTTGGCACGGCACGGTCGGCCCGTGCGCCGCATGGCGGTCGAGCGGCTCGATGCGCTGAGCTTGGGCGCGCTGCTGATGCATTTCATGCTGGAGACCGTGATCGCGGCCGATCTGTTCGGCATCGAGCCCTTCGAGCAGCCCGCCGTCGAGGACGGCAAGATCCTGGCGCGCAAATATCTGCAAGGCATGGCGTGACGTGACGATCCGCCGATTGCCGGAAACGCTCGTCAACCGCATCGCGGCGGGCGAGGTGATCGAACGCCCGGCGGCGGCGGTCAAAGAGCTTGTCGAAAACGCGATCGATGCGGGGGCCCAGCGCATCGACGTGATGTTGGGCGAAGCGGGCCGCGCATTGATCGCGGTCGCCGACGACGGCAAGGGCATGGATGCGGCCGAGCTTGCCCTGGCGGTCGAACGCCATGCCACCTCGAAGCTTCCCGGCGACGATCTGTTGGCGATCGCCACGCTCGGTTTTCGCGGCGAGGCGTTGCCGTCGATCGGCGCTGTGGCGCGCCTGTCGATCGCCAGCCGCCCGCGCGATGCCGACAGCGCGTGGTCGATCGCGATCGAAGGCGGGCGCAAACACGATCCCGTGCCCGTAGCGGCGCCGTTCGGCACGCGCGTCGAAGTGCGCGATCTGTTTTACGCGACGCCCGCGCGCCTCAAATTCCTCAAAGGCGAGCGCGCCGAGCGCGACGCGTGCGAAGACGCCATCGCGCGGCTGGCGATGGCGCACCCGCAGATTGCCTTCAATCTGACCGCCGACGGACGCTCGTTCCTGAAACTGCCGGCCCAGACGGCGCGCGGCGAAGACGCGCGATTGGCGCGCGTCGCGGCCGTGATCGGGCGCGAGTTTTTCGACAATGCCGTCGGCATCGACGCGCGCCGCCAGGACGACGACGGCGACATCCGCCTGTCGGGCCATGCGGGTTTGCCGACCTACAATCGCGCCACCTCGATGCACCAGTATCTGTTCGTCAACGGGCGCCCGGTGCGCGACAAATTGCTGGCCGGTGCCGTGCGCGGCGCCTATGCCGACTTCCTAGCGCGCGACCGCCACCCGTGCGTGGCGCTGTTCTTGGAACTGCCAACGCACCAGGTGGACGCCAACGTGCATCCGGCCAAAACCGAAGTACGCTTTCGCGATCCTGCGCGCATTCGCGGCCTCCTTGTCGCGAGCCTCAAAGAAGCGCTCGACCGCGCGGGCTTTCGTGCCTCAAGCCATGTCGCGATCGGAGCGCTGGAATTGGCCCGCCCGCAGACTCCCCAATATGCGTTTGCGGGCGGCGGCGCGATGCCGATCTCGCGCTGGCTTGCCGAGGCGAGCGTGGCTTACCAAGCGCCGCCGTCGGCGGGTTTTGGCGCATCCGTTCCATCGGCCGCGCCCGCGCCAACCGCGCCCGCCCACCTGCCGCCCCAGAACCTGCCACTCGGCATCGCGCGTGCGCAACTGCACGAAACCTACGTGATCGCGCAAACCGCCGACGGCATCGTGATCGTCGACCAGCACGCGGCGCACGAGCGTTTGGTCTACGAACGCATGAAAGAAGCGCTGGCATCGGGGTCCGTCAAACGCCAGACGCTGCTGATCCCCGAAATCGTCGAACTCGACGAAGCGGACGCCGCGCGCCTGCTCGCCAAAGCCGACGAGCTGGGCGAGCTTGGTTTGGGCGTCGAATCCTTCGGCCCCGGCGCCGTCGCCGTGCGCGAAACGCCCGCAATGCTGGGCGAACTCGATATCAAAGGCCTGATCCGCGATTTGGCCGACGAGATCGCCGAACACGGATCGGCCCTATCGCTCAAAGAACGCCTGGGCGAGGTGTGCGGCACGATGGCCTGCCACGGCGCAGTGCGCGCGGGCCGCCGCCTGAACGGCGCGGAAATGGACGCGCTCTTGCGCCAGATGGAAGCGACCCCCCACAGCGGCCAATGCAACCACGGCCGCCCGACCTACGTCGAACTCAAGCTCGCCGATATCGAAAAGCTGTTCGGGCGGCGGTGAATTTTTTGATATGCACCTATAGACCTCAACGTACATAAATTGTAATGACTATGGGTCACGTGCCAAAGATTGGAGATAAATCTTGTTTTTCTTTTCTTCGAATGACAACGCGATTTCGATTTTTCCACTTGGCTCCGATGCCATCATTAGGCCCAAGTCTATAAGAGATTTACTGGAGTATCTTGATGATGCATTAAGACAGTGGCGTGAAGTACGTGAAAGAATTGATCGTATCGCAAACCAAACCCCGCAAATCGATACCGCGAAACGCCGTGCAGGGTCACAGATTGAGCGTATTGAACATTTTCGCAGAATGATAAGGGCCGTTTCTCGAAATACGAAGACGCCTGAAGTACTAAATAAGCTAATTTTAATTGCACGTGCTGCACTCGCTGACCATCAATCAGTATGGGTGGATGCTTCGTCGAAGTTCGGGATTCGATACATTGGTTCGCTCGAAAATCTAGAGATTAATGAGGCTGACCGGCAATTGGAGGTTATGGAAAGGGATTGGTCCTCAACGCATACGATACTGATCGCGCAATACAAGAACGAAGCTTTTTTGAATGGACTAGAACCCGCGATTTTGCAGGTCATACGAGTTGTTGGAGCTGACGTAATTTATACAAAAAACTCGAACTTACGACGAAAAGCAGAAATAAAAAAGTTAAAGTCCAAATTAGCGTCCTTAAGTATATCAGTGCATGAGGCAGATAATGCGGTAAATCAGTTGCGTGAAAGTACGCGAAACGATTCCGCGACGCGTAACATTGAGACAGAAAAAGCAATTGCTCAGATTTCGGTACTTGGCAATGATGCGCGGTCGATCAGCGAAAAGAACCAAAAGCTAAACAGCGCTATTGAGAGCCAGAATACGCGTCTACTAGTCGTCCAACAGGCAGTTGAGACAGCTAGAGTAGATACTGAGAAAAAGATAAATGATTTTTCTCGGTCATTGAACGACCGTTTAGTTTTGAATGAAGCATCTACGTACTGGCGATCCAAATCTACGCATCACGCCTGGCATGCGTATCTCGCGTCCGCGCTGTTCGCAGCTCTTGTGATCGGTCTATTGATTTTCGGTTATAGAAACGTGGGTGAAATCTGGCTTGGATTGACGCTGCTTCAAGACCTTGGAACGGATAAGGCGATCAATCTGGTCTCGATTGTTGTGGTGACGATTCCGAGTCTACTGGTTGTCTGGATTCTACGGCACTTGAGTCGCTACCTCATCGATCACTTTGCACAATTGTCGGACGCAGATCAAAGAAGTGTAATGATGAAGACGTATCTGGCTCTTGTCGCGGATGAAAAATCTGGTGTTACACCAGAGGAGAGAGTTCTCATCTTAAATGCGCTTTTCCGACCTGTAGTGTCTGCGGGGCGAGATGACGCATCTCCAGCTGCATTTCTTGAAACGTTTATTAAGTCAGGTGATGCCAAAAAGGCAGCCCCTCATGGAAGTTGAGCCCTACCGCCCCTCGCGACGCCACGCGACCAGCAGCAGCGCCAAGCACGCAAGGAACGTCAGCAACCCCGGCATCAGCGGGGTTTGCGATACGCCCGTGACCACGTATTCGCCATTGGCACGGAAGCCGATCCAGCCCCGGCCGCCCGGTATCGCGCCGCCCGCGTCCC